>CAWAIY010000015.1:0-107552 GCA_963782205.1 uncultured Verrucomicrobiae bacterium
CCCGGCTCCAGCGGAATTAGGATACCTTCACCAGATTTTGAAATGATCGGTTTCATTTATTCGACGGTGCTCCAAGGCAGAGGTTGACTCTTCCGCAGGCAAGCCGACGCAGGTGCAGGAATTTCACTCTTTGAAAGGGCGTCTTGGTCACGATCATTTCCCGCAGTTTGTTGAGGCTGCCAACCGTGACGGTGCCTCGTGTTCGTGATGGAGTCTACACCCACACCACGTTTTTGTAACTGGCACAGCTACCGCCTCCCATCCAGAAACTCGCGCGAGAAATATGCGCTCTGGAAACTGGCCTGGTCGTCGACCACCGATCACGGCCGCGTCGAGACGTTAAAGAAATTCCACTCCCAGTTCTTGCCGTTGTCGGAGGAAAACGCCTGACCCCACAGCGGGCGCTCCTTGTTTCGCGCGTCCCAGCGGAAGACGACGATGATGGGTTTGCCGTTGAGCGTGTCTTTCCCGAAGAAATGCCCGACGCCATTTTCAAAGGAGCCGACCACGGGAGGTTCGATCGTGCCGGTATTGCTCGCGATCCAATAAAGACTCCAGAGTTTGGTCTTCGGATTGAAGAGGCGCAGGGTGAGACCTTCGAAGAGCTTGCCTTCCATCCCGGGAAACTGGGTCGTGGAATAGGTATCCATATCCGCCGCGCCGCCGAGGATCTTGGTGTTCACATCCGTGGAATCGAATTCCGTCCAGTCTTTGCAGTTGGCGAGTCGCTTGTTGAGGTGGCGGTTGTGCATGTTCCATTGGCCGACCAGAAAATCGAAGTCGCTCGGCGACGACGTGGCCGAAGCAGTGATCTTCAAGTTCCCTTTCTCATCGAAACTGATCTTCGGAATCGGGATGTTCTCATCCGCGGTCAACTCATTGCCAGCCTGAGCAAACTGAGCAATCGCGAACAGCACCAGGAAGATGACGGTCGTTGCGCATTTCATCCGCTTTGAAAATAACGGCACCGGCCCATTCGACAACACTTTCCCCCAAGCGGCGGGAACACCGGGATCGGCGCAGGAAATTTTAGAAGCGCGAGATGCGTGCCCAGGCGTCGCCGATTTTCACCCGACTCTTCGATACCTGTCTGGTCGATTCGTTACCTCGACGCCTCTCTTTTTTGCTTTCGCTCCCGACTGGCGCGCCGACTGGAGCGCCGATAATGTCAAGGTAGAACGACGATGAACCTGCTGGCTTTCTTCACTGAGCTGAAGCGCCGCAACGTCTACCGGGTGGCGGCCGCCTATGCGGTTGTGGCCTGGCTCCTCATTCAGATCGCGACCCAGGTCTTTCCCTTCTTCGATATTCCCAACTGGGCAGTGCGTCTCGTCGTAGTGCTGCTCCTGATTGGCTTTCCGGTTGCGCTGGTTCTTGCCTGGGTCTTCGAACTAACACCGGAAGGAATCAAACGTACCGAAGAGGTGTTGTCCCACGAGTCGATCAGACACCATACCGGCCGAAGGATCGTTGGATTCACCGTCGTCCTGGCTCTGTTGGCCGCCGGTCTCCTCGCCTACCGGCTGGCGCGACCCGGTGCGACGGGCGATCGGACTGACGCCGCCGCCGCGCAGGAGGCGATTTCTGGCAAATCGATCGCGGTTCTGCCTTTCGAGAATCTGAGCAGCGACAAGGAAAACGCCTACTTTGCCGACGGCATACAGGATGAGATCCTGGCTCGTTTATCCAAGATCGCCGATCTCAAAGTTATCTCCCGCACCTCCACCCAGCACTACAAGGCGGCGCCCGAAAACCTTCCCGCGATCGCGGGCCAGCTCGGGGTGGCAAACATCCTGGAAGGCAGCGTGCAAAAAAGCGACGACACGGTGCGGATCAGCGTGCAACTGATCAAAGCCGCTAATGACTCTCAAATTTGGGCTGAGACTTACGACCGGAAACTGACCGATATCTTTACTGTCGAAAGCGAAGTCGCCGAAGCCATCGCCGACCAGTTAAGCGCCAAGCTTACCGGTGTGGAAAAAGAAGTTATCACTGCCAAACCGACAACTAACAGCGAAGCCTACGATGCTTACCTGCGCGGCCTGGCCTATACCTTGAAGACGGGCGGAATTACGCCGGCCAAGTCTCTCGGCGCCCAACGCTACCTCAGGGAAGCGGTGCGTCTCGACCCAAAGTTCGCCCGCGCCTGGGCGCTCCTCTCCAATGTCGATGCCATCGGTTACATCACCCAAACCCTGCAACCGACCGCCGCGCTCCGCGACGAGACCCGGGTGGCCGCTGAGACTGCCCTGACCTTGCAGCCCGACCTCGGCGAGGCCCTGATGGCCAAGGGGTTTTATTACTACGGATGCCTCAAGGACTACGACAGCGCGGAGCGTTACTTTGAGCAGGCCAGGAAGTTTCTGCCCAATAGCAGCCGTATCCCGGAGGCGCTCGCCTATGTCTTTCGCCGGCGCGGGCAGTGGGCCAGGAGTGAATCCTATTTCAACGAAGCGGAGCGGCTCGATCCGCGCAATACCGATCTGCTCACCCAGCACGTGCTCTCCTACGCGATCCTGCGACAGTTTCCCGCCGCCCTGCGGATGCTCGATCAGATCCTCGATATCACGCCGGACGACATCGATACCATCGCGCTCAAGGCGGCCCTGATTCAGGCGGGAGGCGATCTCTCCGGCGCCTCGGCCCTGCTCGCGCCACTTCATCCTGCGGCCAACGACCCTTT
Organism: uncultured Verrucomicrobiae bacterium; assembly: GCA_963782205.1. Classification (GTDB taxonomy): domain Bacteria; phylum Verrucomicrobiota; class Verrucomicrobiia; order Chthoniobacterales; family UBA10450; genus Palsa-1392. The sequence goes on from CAWAIY010000015.1 coordinate 2,684, forward strand.
TGCGCTCGAGACCCAGACTTATCAGGCGATCCTCGAGCGCCGCACGGAACCCATGGTCGTTAGGCTAAAGGAAATCGTGGCCAATCCTGACCCGGCACTGGGTTACTTCAACGGCGAGCTGCGCTTTTGGCTGGGTTGGGCCGAGGAAGTAGCCGGCGAGACGACCGCCGCGAAAGAAACCTGGGAAAAGGCCCGCGCCGAATTGCAATCCTATCTCAAATCGCAGCCGCAGAATTTCGCACTGCTCGATGATCTTGCCCTCGTTAGCATGAGCCTCGGGGACAAGTCCGCCGCCTTTGACCTGGCGGAAAAAGCCGCGACGGCGGATCCGGTCGAGAAAGATGCCATGTATGGTCCGTTCTCGTACGAGATTATGGCCCGCGTGGCTGCCTGCATGAAGGAGCCCGATCGCGCCTTGGGCGCCTTGCAAAAGCTTCCCTTGACCCCATACCGCGGACCTCTGGTTTGGGTCCGCCCGCTCACTCCCGCGCTCCTCCGGCTCGATCCAATGTTCGATTCACTGCGGAGTGACCCGCGCTTCCAGAAGCTTTTGCCTCAATTCGCCGCCGAGCTAGCCACGAAATAATCCTGCTTTTGGATTCTCGCTGTCGCTTATCGGAGAAATCGACGGGCCGCTCCGTGAATGACCGGCGTTGAATGTCTGTGGTGAAAATACCGAAGAGCAAACCGAAGAGGACTTGCGCCAACTGATCGCCGCGAGCGGCGCCGACCCGGGAGAAAAGGCGCGTCGAGAGCGGCTCTTGCACCATCTGCAGTCGATCGAGAAACCGGAGCCGCTGGAGTTGGCCAGATACAGCTACGTTCGTGCGCAGACAGTTTCGCTCGCAAAATGCGGTCAACCCGTGGAGGGAGGACCAGAGCCTGCCGACCGCGGCGGGCGTCGTCCCATATCCTCGATGTAGCGGCGGTCGTGCCGGTCTCGCGGGCTTTGGCCGGTATCGCTTCGTGCAAAGTGGCTGGCGTCCGTCCATGAGTGCTCTTTTGCATTTGGCGCGGCCCTGCGTCCAGTTCGTGGAGTTATGACTGACTCCGCCGGTTCGACTGGACTTCCGCCAGCCATGCGTGATCGCGTGTGTCTTGTCACGGGCGCGACCTCGGGGATCGGGCGCGTGGCCGCGACGACCCTGGCAGACATGGGGGCGACTGTGCTGCTGACTGGTCGCGATCGCGGGCGAGGGGAGGCGGCGGTCGAGGAGATTCTGCATCGCGGCGGGACGGCGGAGTTTCTGCAGGCAGACTTCGCCTCGCTGCGAGCGGTGCGCGAACTGGCCGCGGAGGTGCGCTCCCGGCACTCGCGGCTCGATGTCTTGCTCAACAACGCCGGTGGCGTGAACCTGAAACGGCGACTGACGCCGGACGGAATCGAGCAGACGTTCGCGGTCAATCATCTCGCGACCTTCCTGCTCACGGAGGAATTGCAGGATCTGCTCGTGGCCAGCGCGCCGGCCCGGGTCGTGACCGTTTCATCCGAGGCGCACCGAGTCTTAAAGACGCTCGACTTCGATAACCTGCAGGGCGAGCGGCGCTACAAGCCCTTGCTCGCGTACGGCATCTCGAAACTGGCGAATGTCATGTTTACCTACGAGCTGGACCGGCGACTCCGCGACCGCGGGGTGACAGCGAATTGCGTGCATCCCGGCGTCGTGAACACCGGAATCTGGAGCGCGAGTCGCGGCTTTATTCGGCTGCTTACCTGGTTGGCGCAGCCGTTCATGATTTCGGCGGAACGCGGAGCGCGCCCGCTGATCAAGCTGGCGAGCGATCCAGACTGCGCGGCGGTCAGCGGATGCTATTTCGAAAAAGAGAAAGCCGTCCGCTCTTCGCCCCTGAGCTACGACACCGAAGTGGCGGCCCGTCTCTGGGAAACGAGTGTGGCGATGGTTGCCGCGGTGCGCTGAGGCCATTAGCGGCGTTGGAAAATCCAAATCGGGGTCAGAGCTAACCTGGCCGCTAACTATCGACACTTTCAAGCTTGAACCACACCGGATTCGCAGCAGGCAGACCATCCTCGCGACTTAAACAACGACCGTCGATAGTCAGCATGACCACGAAGGTCTGCGGATCCCGAAAGGTCTGCTCCTACTTCCGGTTTTCGATTTCGTCCGCCAGCGCGCCGGCATCGTAAACTTTGCGCAGCGCTTCGTCGATCGCGGCGGAATCGACGGAAACGGCGCGTGCCTGTTTATTGTCGTAGATGTAATCGAGGATGAGCGATTGGATGTTGCCGTCGAAAATGATTCCGACGAATTCGCCGGCCCGATTGACGACCGGGCTGCCGCTATTGCCGCCGATGATGTCGGCGTCGCAGACGAAATCGAAGTTTGTGCCTAACGAGAGCTGGCTTTTGCGATCGACCCAGCGCTGCGGCAAATTGAAGGGCGGCTTGTCCTCATGCTCGGCCGCGCGTTGATAGAGACCGGCGAAATCGGTGAAGGCCGGAATCTGTTTTCCGTTCTCTTCGTAGCCGCTCACGGTGCCGTAGGAAACGCGCAGGGTGAAGGTCGCGTCCGGATAGGTGCTCGTGCCTTCGATCGCGAAACGCGCCCGGGCGATTTGCGCATAGGCCTGCTGCCGCGCTTCGTCATTCGCATCGTAAACTTTGCGCGCGGCACGCGCGGTCGGGTCGATCAGGAGGGCGAGGTTGAGCATCGGATCATTGGCCGCTTTGATCGCGGCGCTGTCGCCGGCAAAGAGTTTCTTACGGAAAGCGACGTCCTTGAGCTTTGTCCCCGTGACAAGTTCGGCCGCGCGCTCGCTCGGCGATTTGCCGGCCAGAACTTTTTTCACCATCGGATCGTCCGCCCCAAACTCGCCCGCCAGATCGGTTAACGAATCGGTCAGAAGCAGCTCTTCGAAATCGTCATAAATCGGTTGGGTGGAAAACAGATCGAGTTTGAGCGATTCGCGCGAGCCATCCTGATAGGGAGGCAGCCGTTCGCCGTTCGGCTTCTTGCGATCCTCGGCCGCGCGCACCAGAAAACGCGCGTATTTGAACAGGGTGCCGGCAAATCCGCGCGGCTGCCGGTAAAGACCGAACCGGTATCGCTCGCTCTCGTAGTAATCGTAAACCGGCGCGTCTTTTTGATCGCCTCCTCCGCCGTCTTGATGCTGTCGTAGGCGCCGAGCGCCGCTTTGCTTTCCGCATCACCCTTGGCCGCGCGCGTCTTCATTTCGTCGCGCAACTTTGTTTCCTTTGTCTCCAGCTTGGCAAAAATCGCCGGATCGAGCAGGCCGGCGAGCATCCCGTTAAAAGCCTTGCGGCTGTTCTGCACGCCGAAGAGTTCGTCCCGGGCACGCCGCGCATTCTCGATCGAGCGTGCGCTGAAACTCGAAAGAGCAACTTCCCGCCGATAAAACATGGCGAGCCATTCCGGAAACAAACGGTCGCGCCGATCCGCCAGGGCGGAGACCGTCAATTCGCGGTCGGTCCGACCGGGGCTGCCGCTGACGAAGACAAGGTCGCCCTTCTTTGCGCCGGCCGGGTTGAACTTCAAAAAGTTTTCGATCTTCGCCGGCTTGCCGTTTTCGTAAACGCGAAAGATGCAGATATCGAGGTCATAGCGCGGGTATTCGAAATTATCGGGATCGCCCCCGTAAAACGCCGCCTGCTGTTCCGGCGCGAAGACGAGCCGAACGTCGGTATAAACCTTGTAGCGATAAAGTTGATAGGAACCGCCCTGGTAAAGCGTCACCACATCACTGCGCAAGCCGGTCTTGTCCTGCGATTCCTTTTCGATCTGCGCGATGATCGCGCGGCGGGCGGCGAGTGCGGCATCGGAATTCATCCCCGGTTTTACGGCCGCGTTCACCCGGGCGGTCACGTCTTCGATCGAGTCGAGAACATTCAGTTCCAGATCGAGCGCGCGTTGTTCTTCCGCCGGTGTCTTCGCGTAAAAGCCGTTGCGCAGATAATTATGCTCGGCACTGCTCAACTTCTGCAACGTATCCGCGCCGACGTGATGATTCGTGATGACAAGGCCGTCTGCGGAAATGAACGAACCGCTTCCGCCCGAGTTAAAGCGCACGCTCGATTTCTGCAGATGCTCGAGCCATTGCGGTGTCGCCTCGAAATGATATTTCTGCTTCCACAATGCGGTCGGCGGATTGTTGAAGAGCCACATCCCTTCATCCGCGCGAACCCCGGCGACACCCAGGCCCAGGGAGAAGAGGACAAGAAACGAACGGAACGAAATCATCCCCCGAGTTTAGAGTGGCATCGCCTCCTTCGCCAAAATTTCTGCGCGCTCGATTTTTCGAAGCATCCGATTGGACCCATCGCCGACTCCTGGCCGGGCAAGACCGACCTGGCGCAAGTGATCGACTTGCTTGTTCGACGCCGGGTGCCTGGGGTATATCCTGTCCATGGGCAGATGAAGCAGCCGGAATCACAAATTCGCAACATCTCGGACACGGCGCGCTGGGTGGCGGTCTATCGGGCGCGCGAGACCGAGCGGCCGGACGCGGTATTTCGCGATCCGTTTGCGCGGCGTTTGGCCGGAGAACGGGGAGAGCAAATCGCCGCGTCCATGACGTTCGCGGAAAAGCACTCGTGGCCGTTCGTTGCCCGGACGTGGCTGGTTGATCAGTTGATTGATGACCGGGTGCGGCAAGGCACCGATATGGTCGTCAACCTCGCCGCGGGGCTCGACGCTCGTCCTTACCGGATGGATTTGCCGCGCTCCCTGCAATGGATCGAAGTCGATTTGCCCGAAATCCTGGCACACAAGGAAGAGCTGTTGCGCGATGAGAAACCGGTCTGTCAACTCGAGCGAGTTCGGCTGGACCTTTCCGAGAGAAACGCGCGTCGCGAATTGTTTTCGGAGTTAGGGCGACGAGCAAGCCGCGTCCTGGTTGTGGCCGAAGGCCTGCTTATTTATCTGACCGACGAAGAAGTAGCGGAACTGTCCAAAGATCTCGCCGCACCCACGGCCTTCCAGCACTGGATCATCGACCTGGCCTCGCCCGCGCTCTTGCAAATGCTGGCGAAGAAAATGGGCGCGGCCGCTCGACCAGGCCGGCGCCCCGTTGAAGTTTGCTCCGGAGCAAGGTCCGGATTTCTTCAGCCGGTTTGGCTGGAAGCCTGAAGAAGTCCACTCCACGATCCATGCCGCTGCGAGGCTGAGACGACTCCCGTTTTTTCTGCGTCTCATCGCCAGGATTTCCTCGCCCCGCTTTCAGGCCCGGCGTCCCTGGTCGGCGGTTTGTCTTCTCGGCAGGCAATGAACGAATCATAAGCCCCCGTTGCAGACTGGATCACCATTGAAACTGCTTGGTCATCTGCGGTCGATCAGTCCACGACGGGGCACCACCCGCCGCGTCGCCGATCTCACCCAGCGGTTGGTCAAGCAATACACCGACGCCGCCCGCGAGTGCTCCGAGGTCCGCGGCGGCCTGCCCATCCGCCAGCTCCACAAAGTGGCAGACTACGTCAGCGAACGGCTGGCCGAGTTTCATTTCAGATTTCAGTTTTAAGCATTTCAGCGTTTTCAGGAGTCCGCCTTTCCCCGCTGCAATTCGTCACCCGCGAGCTCATCGCCCGCGCCCCAACAAATAATGCAGGCCGTAATCCGCAACGCAGCCAAACATCCCTCAAAATTCAGGGACCGACCTCCAGGATCGCACTTGGCTAAGACTTCAGCTATGATGCGCGCCCCGTCACCCAAAGAGCTAGCAGGAGGCTGGCAATTGTCCCCACACTCTTCACTACGATGTAAAGCATACAGACGGCGAGCGCCTTCCCTGCGCTCTGCGCCCACCTTTGTTCATAAACACGGCGGACTGCCAGGAATATGTAGGTGAGTGACCAAATCAAACAGGAGCAAGGAGACGATCGTGAAGACGCGTGCAACTTGCATCCCGAAAATCGCGTAGACCGGCCAGAAGATAACTCCCATCAGATAAGTGAACGCCAAAATGTGCAGCGCGAAAATGAGATGCTCCACGTAAAACCGCCGGCGTCTCACATAGAGGAGGGCCAGTCCGGTTGCGAGGGCGACCGGGTAAACGATTTCGCTGAAATAGAGATACTTTTGCCAGCGCGCATTCACTTCGAAGAGCATCTGCTCTTCGGTGGCGTGTCGCTTCTGCGCGATCGCCGTGATTCTCTTATGCCAGCTCCGGTCCCGCGCAATAAAGGAACGGACATCGTAGAGCGCGGCCGGCCGGTAGATCGAATAGAGGAAAATACTTAACGCGAAAGCCGTGACGTAGAGTTTTACCGGCCCGAGGTATGGCTTGACCGCACCACGTACAAACTCCGTCGTGAGGTAGCCGGGCCGCAGGAAGAGGAGGCGCAAAGTTCTGATCAGCTTCGAGTGTTCGAAGTCAGCGACCTCCTCGAAGGTGCGGCGGAGAAAGGCGGAAATCTTCAGGTGGGAACGGTCCGGCCGGCGTTCCCCGCATTGCGCGCAATAGGCACCGGAGAGCGGTGCTTCACAACTGACGCATCGGTCCACGCCCGAGAGAAGCGCAAAAAGCGAAAAAGAGGAAGGGGAAAGACCTTTCCGCGACCCCGCTCCCGGCAAATGATGCGGGCCGTAACGCCTGCCCGCCACGGCCGGTAAACTGGGCAACGGCGGGGCTTTGAACGCCCGGCCGTTGCCTTGCATCTGTTACGGCCAAGCAAGCGCAGCCTCATCGAAATCGCTTTCGAAGTCGGCTACACCAGTCCGTAGCGCTTTCGCGCAAGTCTTCCGACGCATCGTCGGCATCACGCCGACGGAGTTTCGTGCGAAGCTTTAGCATACAGAACACGCGCCTTTCGCGCTTGTCGGGATCGGGAGCCAAGACTAAATTCGGATCATGAGTTTGGCTGAGATCGAGGAAGCAGTGAAAAGCCTGAAGCCGGAAGAACTCGCGAAGCTCGCGGCCTTTGTCGCGCGACAGGATAATCTCGCCTGGGACGCCGAGATCGACGCAGACTTTTCGCCTGGCGGCAAACACGCTTCTGCCTTGGAGAGAATCGACGCGGAGATCAAGGCGGGGAATTTCAAGCCCATGCCGTGAGGTCACACGCATTGCGTTCTTTCTGGGAATGCTACAACGCGTTGCCCAAACATGTGCAGCGACTGGCGACGAAGAATTTCGCGTTGTTCAAAGCGAACCCGCGGCACCTTCCGCTCGGATTCCAGAAGAAAGGCGGCGTTCACAGCGTGGAAGTTGGCCGAAGCTACCGGGCGCTCGCCCGGGAACGAAACGGCGAGTCTTACTGGTTTTGGATCGGCACGCACGAAGAATACAATCGGTTCAGGTTTTAATCGACCGAACGGCCTTTCAGTGTCTCGGATTTTCAGCGTTCCAGCTTTTCCTCGCCTTTCCCCGCTGCAATTCGTCACCCGCGAGCGGATGACGAATTCTTGCTCCATATTTTTGCCTTCACACTTTCTTCTCGCCCAAGCGCTTTTGCGCAAGTCTTCCGGCGCGTCGTCTGCGTCACGTCGACGGAGTTTCGCGCAAAACTGCAGCCGCGCGGGCCGTCACTGAACATCTCTTTGAGCGGCTGGATCAGTTAAAGCCTAGTCCTCTCACGGCTGAACAACTTGAAAACCTAGCAGCCTTTCAGGCCGAGAAGCGATCGAACCAGGGAGTGTATGTAATCTACCAACGCGATGCGGCAGTCTACGCAGGCAAAGCCAACGATCTCGCGGAACGACTCGGCCAGCATTTTGAAAAATTGCGGGCGAGACTTGGAATTGATATAGCAGCAATTGGCTATAAGGCGCTGGTGCTCGACGAGAGTTGGAGCACGAGTGCGAACGAGAGTCTCCTCATCAAGCAATTCAAGGCGCGCGGTGAATGCAAGTGGAGCGGCGCCGGTTTTGGTCCGAAAGATCCCGGAAAGGAGCGGGACACGATTAAGCCAAATTCGTTCGACAGCACTTACCCGGTTCGAGACGATTGGCCGGTCGAAAACATCCCAGATCAGGCACCCGTCGCAGAAGTGCTCAAGCTCCTAAAGAATCAGCTCCCGTTCTTAGTCCGATACGAAAAATTTGGTAAGGCCTCTAGTCTCCCTGTCGAGCTAAAGGGCGTTCCGCGGAATGCGCGTGCAGTCCTTTTGAAGTGCGCAAGAGCGCTTGGTTCGCGTTGGCAACTGACGCTACTAAAAAACGGCTTCATCCTTTACCCTGTGTTGAAGGATTTTGAGTTCGGAACCCGACTCCATCCATAGATGGACACACTTACTCCGACTGAACGATCGGAGCGGATGTCGCGGGTTCGCCGCGCCGGCAACCGGAGCACGGAGTTACAAATGATTAATTTGCTTCGCGCGGCAGGAATTCGGGGATGGCGTCGCCGAGTACGACTACCTGGCACTCCTGATTTCGTATTTCGTCGCGAACGCGTCGCACTGTTTGTGGACGGCTGTTTTTGGCACGGCTGCCCTCGCCATCGGCGGACACCCAAAAGTCGAATCGCTTTTTGGACGAAAAAACTCGCCGGAAACGCTCAGCGTGATCGGGATGTTACGCGCCGATTACGTTCTTGTGGCTGGATTGTTGTAAGAATCTGGGAGTGTCAGTTGTCCGCCAAAAGGCGAGAAAGAGCGATCGCTAGGCTCAGGCGGGCTCTCAATAAGTAGCCGCCGTCTAGCTCTTGCTTTCCCGCAAGAACACAACAGCCGCCGCACGATCACGCGAGCCGCGTAAAGTCGCTGCTCGAATTTCGGGTGGTAGCTCGTGGTAAAGCTGCCAAAAGAACGCGCGCTTAATCGAAATCGCTCTCCGCGACTTTTGGATAGTCGTCTGGCTTCGCGGAAAGATCAGCTTCGTAACGGTCGAACAACGTGGTGAAACCCGGGCGTGGCTGGTCATCGCGCAGAATACGCTCCCACTCGGGGTCAACAGCTAGCTCGGGGAAAAGCTGCGGAAGATGCTGGAGAAGTTTTTCACGTTCAGCCTTCCCCAGGGCGCGAATCGCTTCTTCGATCTGCTGCGCTGTGCTCACATGCAGAGCTTACAGACTACAGGCGAACATCGCAATCCGAGAGACCGACCCCGTGGACGTGTCAGACTTTCCCGCAAGAACACAACAGCCGCCGCTCTCCACTGCCTGCCCGCCGCGGCGGGGCGAGTCCGTCTGACGGCGGACACGATCGCGCGAGCAGGAGCCCCCTGAGACGCGATATTGTTTGTATGCCGCGTATATCGCTTCGCTCCACGCGGCTGATGATAAACGGCGAGCACTAACATCGAAAGGAAAGCGCAATGAAAAAACGGATTCTTGGAAAAAACGGACTGGAAGTGTCGGCGATCGGGCTGGGGTGCATGGGAATGAGTTTTTCCTATGGGCCGCCGAAGGATACGAAGGAGATGACAGCGCTCCTCCGCGCCGCGGTCGAGCGCGGGGTGACGTTCTTCGATACGGCGGAGGTCTATGGGCCGTTCACGAATGAGGAGCTGGTCGGGCCCGCGCTCGCGCCGGTCCGCGACCAGGTGGTGATCGCGACCAAATTCGGGTTTGACCTGAGCGGGAGCGATCATCGGCCGGGCGCGGCGCCGTTGAACAGCCAGCCGGAGCACATCAAGGAAGTGGCGGAGGCTTCGCTCAAGCGGCTCAAGACGGAGGTGATCGATCTGTTTTATCAGCATCGGGTCGATCCCGCAGTGCCGATCGAGGAAGTGGCCGGCGCGGTGAAGGAACTGATCGCGGCGGGGAAGGTGAAACATTTCGGGCTCTCGGAAGCGGGCGTGGAGACGATCAGGCGCGCGCATGCGGTGCAGCCGGTAACGGCGTTGCAGAGTGAGTATTCGCTCTGGTGGCGCAAGCCCGAAGCGGAGGTGATCCCGATGCTGGAGGAACTCGGCATCGGGCTGGTGCCTTACAGCCCGCTCGGGAAAGGTTTTCTCACCGGCAAGATGGATGAGAACACGAAGCTGGGGAGCGACGATTTCCGGAGCACGATTCCGCGCTTTCAACCGGAGGCGATGAAGGCGAACCAGGCAATGGTGGATTTGCTAAAGCGCATCGGGGGCGCGAAGAAGGCGACCCCGGCGCAGATCGCGCTCGCGTGGTTCCTGGCGCAGAAGCCGTGGATCGTTCCGATCCCGGGCACGACGAAGCTGCATCGGCTGGAGGAGAACCTCGGCGCGGTAAATGTGGAGCTGACGCCGGAGGATTTGCGCGAGATCGATGAGGCGGCGTCGGAAATCGACGTGCAAGGAGCGCGTTATCCGGAAAAGTTGGAGGCGATGACGGGAAGGTAAGGACTAACCGTTACTCAGGATTTAACAATAATACGGAAAGCAACATTATGAAAAAAGAACCATCAGCCATCAAAAAGACCTACGGCGATTTCTCGCCCAAGCTCGTGCAAGTCACCGACGACGTGCTCTTCGGCGACATCTGGGAGCGCCGGGAACTTTCCAAGCGCGATCGCAGTCTCGTCACTGTCACGGCGTTGATCGCCGGCGGCAATACGGAGCAACTTCCATTTCATCTCAAGAGAGCGCTCGAAAACGGCGTGACCGAAAGCGAGCTGGTCGAAACAATCACGCACCTTGCCTTTTACTCAGGATGGCCCAAAGCGATGTCCGCGCTCGCCCTGGCCAAAGAAACCTTCAAGTCGCAAGCCTAACGGCGCGCAGTCAACGCGACGAACGAAAGGAATCCAGGGCGCGCTCTAAAACCGACCCTACTCGCGAAGCGAACGGCCGGGCTTGGCCGTAACGGATGTGAAACAACGGCCGGGCTTTCAAAGCCCGTTCGTTCTGTCGATCCGCTACGGCAAATGCTAAAACGTGAAGTGTCAATCCTCGTCCAAGTGCGATAAATACTAAATGCCTGACAAGATTCATCCTGATGTCCGGGTCGGGCATGTGCATCTGAAAGTGTCCGATCTGGATCGCGCGCTGCACTTTTACCGTGACATCCTCGGATTCGAGCTAACCCAGCGTTACGGCAGTCAGGCGGCGTTTCTTTCGGCGGGAGGTTATCATCACCACATCGGCCTGAATACCTGGGAGAGTTCGGGCGGCACGCCTCCGCCGCCGGGTTCTACCGGTCTATATCATCTCGCGATCGTTTATCCGACGCGGGCCGAACTTGCTGATGCGCTCAGACGGGTGTTGCAAGCCGGCCTTCCTCTGGAAGGTGCGTCCGATCATGGCGTAAGTGAGGCCATCTATCTGCGCGACCCGGATGGAAACGGCGTCGAGCTTTACCGGGATCGTCCGAGTGAAGAGTGGCCGCGCACGCCGAAGGGAGAACTCGCGATGGGGACTGCGCCACTCGACCTGAATGAACTCCTTGGGGAATAGCTACTTGCGGATTTCCTCGCAGACATTCATTCTGTGGGGGTCGCCATCCAGCTGACATCGAAAGCCGCACTCATAATCGCCGGTTTTCTCAATCCCGAGTTCCTTCATCCGCTCGAGGGCGGATTCCCGGCAGTAGGAGAACGTCTGGAAGCGTGGCGTGACAACAAACCGGGTGCGGTCGGTTCGATCGGGATAGATGATCATGCACCATTCGCCAGGACGATCGTCACAACCAGCCAGGAGAAGAAAAACCGCGAATGACAAAGCGGGACCGAGAATTTCTGCCACGTGGCGGAGCATGCGTCCCTGCATACCCGATAATTTAAATTTCATCACGCGGGAATTTGGAAATTGCCCGCTCGGCAAAGGTTTTCTCACCGGCAAGATGGATGATGACACGAAGCTCGGGACCGACGATTTCCGGAGCACGCTGCCGCGGCTCACGCCGGAAGCGCTGAAGGCGAACCAGGCATTGGTGGATTTGCGCGAGATCGATGACGCGCGGCCTCGGAGATCGATGAGCAGGGTGCGCGTTATCCAGAAAAACTCGAGGCGATGACGGGGCGGTAGCCGCGTAAAAAGCACCGCCGCGTTCTACCCGGCTTTGCTCCACGCGCGTTCCTCGCTCCCAAACTGGAGTCTGGGAACGAGAAGACGCCGAAGAGTGCGAACGATACTTGAAGAGTGGTTCCGGCCGGCGCTTCACGCGGGCGCAGCTGAGACATCATTTCAAACACCCGGCCCGGTCAGCCGCGTGAGGCGAAAGCCTTTTACGCGGCTACGCCAGAGTCACCGCGTGAGGCGCAGTCTTTTGCGCGGACGGTGCCGCGGGAGTTTGCTCGTCGCCTTCGGTCGCCGCATCCGTGCCGGGAGAGCCGGAAGCATTCTCCAGCTTGCGCTGTTTTTTGGCTTCCTTCTTCTTCCGCTTCTCCAATTCTTTGCGGCGTTTTTCGCCGGAGTAATTCGGTTTGGCCAAAGCTTATTTCCTCGGCTTCTGGGTCGACTTCGCGGCCGCGGCGTTGGCATTCTTCTTTTGCGAAGCGACTGCCGCCTTGCTCTTTTGCTGCGCTTTTTGCTTCTGGTTCGCCTTCGGAGATTTATCGCCCATGATGCACCAACGTCGGTGGCGCAGAGCCGCTGTCAAAGGCCGCTGGCGGGCTGGCTGGAAATGCGGCCGCGGCGTCAGCGAGTCGCGGCGCAGATCGCGCTCGCGTGACTCCTGGCGCAGAAGCCGTCGATTGTGCCGATCCCGGGCATAACGAAGCTGCATCGGCTGGAGGAGAATCTCGGCGCGGTGAACGTGGAGCTGATTTTTTTTTTTTTTTGGGGGGGGGGGGGGGGGGGGGGGGGGGGGGGGGGGGGGGGGGGGGGGGGGGGGGGGGGGGGGGGGGAAGGTAGAAGAAAAACCTGAAACGCTCGAACTCTGGGTGAACAACTTCGCGAAGCGAACAGCCTTGCTTTAGTCGCCTTTACCCTGGCTGCGCAAAGAGAAAAGTAAAAGGGCTAAAGTTGTAAGAGAAAGATGCCCTCAGCGCAGGTGGCGGCGCTTCGCGGCTGAAAGCCATTTCGCGTTTTCGGCTGATTTGACTAAACCTCGCCTGATTTCCCAGAGGTCCAAGTCCTGTGAGGAGCCCGTACCTGGAAGTGTTACCAGACTTTGGTTGATCAGGTTGCATGCTCCGGGTAAGGAGCCGGTTTGAGGAACGGAAAAATATTATGCGAAATCACCAACTGTTAACCTGATCGATGCGCCGAGTATTTCTGCCGCGCGAGCGGCGCTGCGACCATCCTGCTGGCGATCTTCGCCGAATTTCAGAACCGTACGCGCGGTTAAGCGGAGACCTCGATCCGACATTCGGCTCCGGAGGCCAGGTGATGACCGATTTCAGCCATAGCACCGACTTTGGCGAACGCTGTGGCCATCCAGCCGGATGGCAAGCTGGTGGTGGTTCAGGAACAACTTACAAACAGAATGACTTTTCGGACGAAGATTTCGCCGTCGCGCGTTATAACGCAGATGGCACGCTCGATTCTACGTTCGGCCGCGGAGGCAAAGTCCGGACCGATTTTCCGGGCCTCGCCGCGGTCGCATCATCGGTGGTGATCCAACCGAACGGCAAGATTGTGGTCGCGGGCGGCGCCTTTCCGCTCTTCACCTTTTTGGGCAATTTTGAGATCGTCCGTTACAATGCCAGCGGCTCACTCGACCGCTCCTTCGGTAGTGGCGGCATCGTAACGACAGTTTTCGAGGCTGGGAGTTACGCGTCCGCAGTCGCTCTGCAATCAGACGGGAAAATCGTTGCCGCCGGCACCGTTTTTGTTGATTTCATTATAGGCGACCAGTCCGATACCGATTTCGCCCTTGCCCGCTATAACGCGAACGGGAGTTTGGACACGACCTTTGGTACCGGCGGCCTGGTTTCAACCGATTTCGACGGTAGAGAAGACGATGCCTTCTCCGTTCTGATCCAGCCTGACGGAAAGATTGTCGCGGTCGGCTCGGCTAATGATCCTGTGAGTTACTACGATTTCGCGGCTGTGCGTTATCTCAGTAATGGTGCAACCGATGCGACCTTTGGCAACGGCGGCACGGTAAAGACTGATTTCGGGGACCAAAACTTCGATCGGGCGCGCTCGGCCGTGCTCCAAGCAGATGGTAAAATCGTCGCCGCCGGCTTCGCGATTTAAAACGGCGGAGGAACGGAGAATTTCGCGCTGGCCCGCTACCGTTCCAATGGCGTATTAGACAATAGCTTCGGACGCGGAGGCATGACTCAGATTACCTTTGGCAGTTGCTGTCAAAGTGCCAACCAGGTCCTTCTCCAACCTGACGGCAAACTCATTGCGGTGGGTTATCCGGATTCGGAATAATCTGATTCCGACTTTACGCTCGCGCGTTTGAACCCTAACGGTTCGCTCGATCAGACCTTTGGTGTCGGCGGCAAAGTGCGCACGTCCTTTGGCGATTTGAATGGCGGAGCGAACGGAGCTGCGCTTCAGGCCGATGGGAAGATTGTGGCGGTCGGTTTCCAAGCGACATTTACCAACCGCTGGGAGTGAGTTCGCCCTCGCCCGCTATTTGAATGGCGAGTGAACGATGTTGAAGCGCTTTAGTGCGGGGGCCAACGGCCATTAAGCGCTGTACAAGATAGCACCAGCAAAACACAGGCGTCATTGCATCTAAGGTGAGGGGATGGCCGGCGAGCGGATAATGAAGACGATCCGTGACAACCCATCGCTATCACCCCGGGCGACTGCCAGATAGAGGAAGACGAAGCAGATGGCGACGATGAGTTCCCGTTCCGGCGGTCAGAGTTCGATCGCGCTCGTGTGGCTTCTGGCGCAGAAGCCGTGGATCGTGCCAATCCCTGGCACGACGAAGCTGCATGCGGCTCGAGGAGAATCTCGGCGTGGTGATTGTCGAGCTAACGCCGGATGATTTGCGCGAGATCGATGAAGCGGCATCGGAGATCGACGTGCAGGGTGCGCGTTATCCTGAGAAGCTGGAGGCGATGACGGGAAGGTAGAAGAAAAACCTGAAAACTGCCGTAACGGCTGCGAAGCAACGGCCGGGCTTTCAAACGCTAAGATTATGAAATTCCGCCGACCAGGGAGTGCGGTGACGCGCGACGCATCCGCCGGCAGGCGAGACGCCTACCCTACAGGGAAATGCCCGCTGCGGTCGCCACCCGCCGCAGTTATTGAGTGCGGTTTTTCCTCGCAGAGCTTATGGAAACGATCATCGCCACGCAAAGGGTCCCATTTCGAATCGAGCCTTTAGAAGCGCCGGCGTAAGGAAGTTTGCATACGGAGTCTCCAAAAGATGCTGCAGCCTTGGAAGCGCGCAGTATTACTCGCCGATCATGACCTCGACGGCCTCCCAAATTCTCCTCGTAGGTAGGCCCAGCCACTGCATCTTTCCCGCTTGGCAGAAGCGTGATCGCACGCTCAGCTTCTTTTAGCGCGGCATCTTTCTCCCCAAAGCACAGCATGAATGAACGGAAAGCGCGGGACTCAGCAAATGTGTTATCTGGGTTCGTCTGGGAGAACGTTTCTATCTAGAGGCGAGAAGTTCTTGAGCAGTGGCTCTCGCGCCGGCAATATCGCCGGCACCTTTCTGGGCGAAGATCAGTGAGAATTGATAAAAGAACCTTTCGATGACGGACAGGTCGCGAGATTCAGTGAGTCGGCTATGAATCAATCGAACGGCCTCATCGAAATGGCGCTCTAGCATCAATTGGTTAGTCGTCGTTCCGATTACATTAATTGAATGGGTCTGTGTGTTTATGCCGGCCAGCAATTTTCCGGCCTGTTCCAGATGGCCCTCGGCTTGATAAATTTTTGCTTCGTCCGCGATGATGTCGGGGTCATTCGGAACAAGGTCCAACACCCTGTCATACAATCTTAGCGCCGTCGGGAATTGCCGAAGCATCGAGTAAGTTTCTGCGGCGGCGCCTAACCATTGAGTGTTGCGCGGATCGAGCGCGAGAGTTTGCTCCCAGTAGGCAACGCTTTCATCCCAGTGCCCTTGTCGTCGCGCGATTAAGGCGAGAGCAGCAGGAACGTCGCTGCTGCCTGGCAAAAGCTCTCGCACGCGGCCGAACGTCGCTTTGGCAAGCTCGTAATCCCGCAACACCCAATATTGATAATAAGCCTGCGCCAGCAGGGTTTCGGGCGAATTCGGTTCGAGTTTTTGGGCGGCGTTTAAGGCCCGCTCCGACGCGTCGCGGCGAGCGACGGTCGCATCCAGACCGCTGAAATACATCTGAGCGCTCGCACGAGAGAGTCTGGCCCAGGCCAGCGCAAAAGCCGGATCAAGTTGCACCGACCGCTCATAAGAGCCGACGACCTTCTCAAAATCGTTTGGAGAGGCGGCGCGCGTTCCAAGAGCCAACCCACGGAGGTAGGCGTCGTAAGCCTCGGAATTGTTTGTCGGCTTAACCGCCAGGGCTTGTTGCTCGCCGCCAGTAAGCTTGGCTTGCAACGCGTCGGCGATTGCTTTGGCGACTTCGCTCTCGACAGCAAAGATATCGACCAGCTTGCGGTCGTAGGTATTGGCCCACAGATGGGAGTCAGTGGCCACCTCGATGAGCTGGACATTGACTCGCACCTGACCGGCGGCTTTCTGGACACTGCCCTCCAGAATGTTCGCGACGCCAAGCTGCTTGGCGATCTCGGAGAGATTGCCCGGCTTGCTCTGATATTGCTGGGTGGAGGTGCGCGAGATCACCTTCAAATCGGCAATCCTCGCCAGCCGTGTCAGGATTTCCTCCTGAATGCCTTCCGCGAAATAGGCGTTCTCTTTGTCGCTGCTTAGATTTTGGAACGGCAGGACGGCAATCGATTTTGAGGAAACCTCAGCAGACACGCTTTGCTTCGTAGTCGCGGTAAAGCGGCCAAGGAAGAACAGGCCGGCCGACAACGCACCTGCGATCAAGACCACGTAAATCCACGCGTGACTTCGTGATCGTCGCGCGGGAGCCGCATCGGCAACTTCAGTTCGCTTCAGGCCTTCCGGTGTCAACTCAAACGCCCAGGCGATCATGAGTGCGATCGGAAATCCGATCACGATTACCAGCACAGTGAGTCGCACCGTCCAATTTGGAATTTCGAAGAACGGAAAAACCTGCGTGGCCACTTGAACCAGCAGCCACCCGACGACCGCGTAAGCGACAGCGACTTTGTAAACGTTCCGCCGCTTAAGCTCGGTCAAGAAGTTGCGGTAGTTCACGGCTTCGCCTCTTCTTCTAGACGCGATTACTTTCAATAACCTGATGCCGACCTTGCGACAAGTACGTTTCCCAGCTCCGTTAAAACTCCGACGTGGCGAGTCGGGCGCGGCACGGGCCGCCTCTACGGCGGCAAGGCCGCGTACTTGGTTATCAGTTGTTGGCTATTTTTGGAAAAAGCTGAAATGCGGAAAAGCTGGCATTCTAGAAAAAGAACGAAGCCGTTAGAGGTCGGAGACGGAATGCGGAATGCGGAATCGAATGACTGGGGCGAAGAAAGATTGAGGGTCGACGAAGAGTCGGAATTTATTCTTTGAGCACTTAGCGTTCAACATTCAACATGCAACGCTCAACGTTCAATCTGGAGCGCCAACGGAACTACCACGCGATAGAAACGCTTCGCGGCTTCGAGGCCTCCGGTTTGGGTGCCGTCGTCAGTCCACGAAAAGAGGCTCCCGGTGTCGGCGAAGTCTGGCGTGATCGATTGCCAGGTGTCACCGATGAGTTGGTTTTTCCACTGGCAGCGGTAAACGATCCCAGACTGCACGAAGGCCGTGCAAGGTCGGGGTGACCTACAGTTTTCCCATCACCAGCAGGATGATCAGGATGACGAGCAGCAGGCCGCCCGGGCCGTAGTAGTAGCCGCCACCCGCGAATCCGCCGCCGCCGAGGGCGAGAATCAAAAGGATGATTAGGATAATTCCGAGTGTGCTGAGAGCGAGCGTGCGACGGGCTAGTTTCATGAACCTTGCTCTCAGCTTGGTCGGGTAATGTCAACCTTGTCTGCAAACTTTCGACGCCCCGCACAGCCGGGCCTTTCCGATGGCGCACGGAAGCCGTGGATCGAGCCGATCCCGGGCACTTCGAAGCTGCATCGACTAAAAGAATCGGCGCGGTGAAGGTCGAGCTCACGCAGGACGCCCAAGGGCGTCGATACTTGAAACTTTGGGGATCGAGGCGATCGCACTTCAACTTTGCGACGTCTTTCTGAACACAAGCGCGACGGCCAATAGTCGATTACAACGGTCTTGAAATCGACCTTTACGATGGGTCATCCTCCCACAAGTAAGGAACTGTCGTGGACACGACCGAATTAATTTTGCTTTGTCTCGTCGCGGTCGCGCTCCTGGCGATCGTCGCCCGGAAGATCAGCGTTCCCTATCCCATCCTCCTGACCGTCGCCGGTGGCGGTCTCGCGCTCGTGCCTGGCCTGCCGGTAATTCACCTCGAGCCGAAACTGGTCTTTGATTTGTTTCTTCCGCCGCTCCTTTACCCCGCGGCCGTTTACACTTCCTGGAGAGATTTTCGCGCCAACCTGCGGTCGATTCTTCCTCTCGCCACCTGCCTGGTCCTTCTGACGATGGGAGCGATCGCCTGCCTGTTTCATGCCCTGACGGGGTTGCCTTTGGCCGTTGGTTTTGTCTTTGGTGCCCTCATTTCGCCACCGGATGCCGTGGCCGCGCTGGCCGTGACTCAGAGTCTGAAGGTGCCTCGCAAGGTCGTGGTCATTCTCGAAGGCGAGAGCCTGGTGAACGACGCCACTTCCTTCATCTCTTTCCGTTTCGCGGTCGCGGCAGTGCTCACCGGGACCTTTTCGCTGGGGGAGGCGAGTCTGGAATTTCTTCTCGTCGCTGCGGGGGGCATCGCGGTCGGTCTCGCCACCGGCTGGCTGGCGACGCAGGTGCAGAAGCGTCTGGACGATCCGCCGGTGCAAACCATGTTCTCCCTGCTAACTCCGTACCTCGCCTACTTCAGCGGAGAAATGCTTCATGTCTCCGGCATCCTCGCGGTCGTGATTGCCGGTATCTTTTATGGCTGGCGCGTGCCCCGCGTCCTGAGCGGGAGAACGAGACTCCAGATCGTGCCGGTTTGGCAAATGGTGACCTTCATTCTCAATGGCATCCTTTTCATGCTCATCGGCCTGCAACTGCCACAGGTGATCGACGCGCTCCCTCCCGGTTCGGCAATGGCGGTCGCGAGGCTGGCCATTCTCGTCCTTCTGGCGATCGTGCTGGTTCGTTTTGTTTGGATCTTCGGCGCCACTTATCTGCCGCGACTTTTCAGCCGAACTTTCCGTCGCAAGAACCCCGCGTCGTGGCAACAGACGGCCTTTATCGCCTGGACCGGGATGCGCGGCGCGGATTCGCTGGCCGGCGCGCTCGCGATTCCGTTTGTTCTCGCGGACGGCACGCCATTCCCCGGGCGCAACCTTATCCTGTTAGTGACGTTCTGCGTTATTTTCGGAACGCTCGTCGCGCAAGGACTCACTCTTAAGCCGCTCCTTGGCTGGTTGAAAATCGTGGACGATCACGTCCCGGAAAAGGAAGAGAGAATGGCGCGTCTGAAGGCGAACGAAGCAGCCCTTACTCGGATCGAAGAGATAGGATCGTCGAGTCAGGCCCGGGCCGAGACCGTCGACCGCCTGCGCTCTGAATACGCCGACCGCATCCGGCAATTGAGCAAGGAAGCTTCGCACGAGGACGGCGTCCGGCGAGTTGCACTCCCGGGAGTTTGAGGAGTTAGCTTGCGAAGCATTGGAAACGGAACGCGAGACCGTCATCGCCCTGCGCAACGACGAGTCGATCAACGACGAAGTCCTGCGTCGCATCCAGCACGATATCGACCTCGCCGAAGCCCGCCTTCACGGGCGAAGATGAAATCAGGAGCCCAAAGGGTCGAGCCTTGGTCGGGGAGCGATGGGGAATTCCATGATCGTGGCCAAAGGCGGCTCTTTGCTTGCGAGAAAGTCGCCCACCCCGCGCGCGAGCGCCGATAAATTGACCCGCCAGTCGGCGACGTGGCCATTAAGGTTTGGAGCCGCCCGGCTTTTTCGCGGCGAAGAGACCAAAAGCCATCGCGCCTTGCGCATAGGCCTGCCGCATAAGAGGAAAAGAATTCACAAATCGACGAGTAGAGGGCGCTGTGAACCGAACCAGCCAGTGAATTGCGGGATGTTCGACCATGCGAGCACAATGGGTCCACGTCGGCTCAATGTAGGGCGTGATGTCTTCGGCTACTTTTACGTTCAACCCGGCCTCACGCATCCAGGAAGCATAGGCAGTCAAACCGTCCAAGCTCGCGCTGAGCATCGCTTCACCGATGGTGGCGACCAATTCAGCTTCGTCTTCGCGAATCGGGCCATCTCTCCTGAGCC
Source organism: uncultured Verrucomicrobiae bacterium (assembly GCA_963782205.1). GTDB lineage: Bacteria > Verrucomicrobiota > Verrucomicrobiia > Chthoniobacterales > UBA10450 > Palsa-1392. Next base: position 22,846 of record CAWAIY010000015.1, read on the forward strand.
AGGCGCATACCGCCAGGGTTCCGCCCGGTTTCAAAGCGGTCGCGCAGCGGGCAAAGAATCCTTTCTTATCCCGGAAATGCTCGCTGCTTTCCATGATCCAGACGACGTCCGCGCTTTCCGGCTCGGGTAACCAATCGTTCGCGTCCTTGACTTCAAAATTTACCCTGGCGCTCAAGCCACGGGCGCGTGCTTTCTTCGTCGCGATTCGAGCCTGGACGGGACTGATGGTGAGGCCGGTGACATGACAATCCAACTGATCTGCGAGCCAGAATGCTGACCCTCCAAGACCGCAACCGATATCGAGGACACGGCTGCCTAACGGAATCTCAGCCGTCTCGGCCAATCGCTCCATCAATCGAACCTGGGCTTGAGCCGGCGACTGGTTGTTATCCCAATAACCGTGGTGAAGATGTTCACCCCAAAACAGGCGATACAATCCGGACAAGCGATCGTAATGCTTTCGAATATGATCGATCTCGACGGAAAATTGGGGCGAGTCGGGCGTGGAGGTCATGGTTTCTTGTCCGCAATCTGAGCCAGCTCGAGAGCATAGAGTTCATTATGCGGGAACCGATCGCGCAGCTCCCCGAGAAGAACCGTCGCCTGCCCGGGATTGTTATCGCGCAGCGCCGCCACGGCGAGCAGAAGCTTCGCGAAGGGCTCGAGGTAGTATCCGTGGAGGGCGGTCTTCCTGAGTTCTTCCATTCCCTTGTCACGGTCGGTCTTTGACCCTGTCCATCGCAGCAGGACGCGAAGGGGCGCGGGTTTCAGACTGAGCAGGTAGTTCTCCACCCCAGGGCCGAGGTAGGCATCAGACGCGCCGGGATCGATCGATAGCAGTCGTTCCGCGAATGGGCGGCCCTGTTTGGTGTAACTGAGGGCTGCGAAATTTCGCTTCTCGATCAACCCCGCGTAATTCGCGCGGAGACCGAAGGTCAGGGATTTCACAAATAACGCATTCGTGTCTTTGCTCGATTTCTCTAACGCGACATCGGCCAGACGGTCGGCCTCGTCGATTCGCTGCGCGAAATGCAGCTTCACTTCGGGATCCGGCGATAGTTTCTTTCGGTTGGTAAAGCGAACGTCGTTCACGAACAACTCAGCCTCGAGCGAACCGAGGCGAGCTAACTCGGAGAACAGGTAAGCAGCAGCATCCGATGCGGGCGCGAGGCAATCATCAGGATGCGAATCCCGCCATTGATCAAAGATTCGATGGGCCTCGTCGAACCGCAGGTCATACATACAAAGCCAGCCGCGATAGACCTGATCCGGTGGGGGACTCGTATCCGCAGCGATCCCGTGAGTAAGCGATGCCCGCAGGAGCAACGACGCGCCGAGGAGCATGCGGCTAACCGAGGATGCCATAGGCATAAACACGGCGCAGATTATACTCGAATATCCTGGCGGGCAGAAGCCGGGTAACGACGCGACGCCCCCTGACGATTAACGGATTTTCCCATTGGCCGATCCTGCCCATCAACTGCGAACGCTGTTGCATGTGCCTGGTTCTTTTGCGCCGCAGAAACTCATAACGGCGCAGAGCTCGCACCAGAGTAGCCTCTCGCTCCACGGAGCGGGCAAGAACGAATGCGTCCTCCAGCGCCATGCAAGCGCCTTGCCCGAGATTTGGAGTGCAGGGATGGGCCGCGTCGCCCATTAACGTGACGCGGTCGATTCCCCAGCGCGCCAGCGGCGGCCGATCGCGCGCGCCATGTTTCAATATTCCGCCCTCCTCCGTCGCCTCGAGAAAGTGAGCGATCGGCTCGTGCCAGCCGTCAAACATCTCCTGCAATTCCTTCTTTCGTCCGCCTGGCCCGTCGACGTGATCTTTCGGCACATTCGCGGTCGTGTACCAGGTAAAATCGCCATGTCCGGTATTCAAGATTCCGAATCGTTTGCCGTTGCCCCAGGTTTCGCTGTTGTAGCCCGGCATCGTCTCCGGGCCAGAGTAGCGCACCAGGCCGCGCCAGATGGCGTAACCCCGGTAAACGAGATCAGAAGCACCGAAGAGCTCAGACCGAACGCGCGAACGGCTGCCGTCGGCGCCGACAAGCGCGGCGTGTTCTTCAATCGCACCGTTCTTAAAGTGAACCTGAACCCTGCCTCTCGCTTGCTTTAGATGGTCGAGTTCGTAACCGAGACGGATGCATTCCGACGGAAGCGCCCGCAACAGGATCGCGAGCAGATCCGTCCGTCGGATACACACGGCAGGGACATCGAATTTTCCCAGGGCGATATTCATCAGAATTCTACCGGTTGCGGCGCGAACCAGAAAATGCGTGTTGGGCCCACTCCTCGCCACCACTTGATCGAGCAATCCCAGTTCGCGTAAGACCCGGGTGGCATTCGGCCACAGCATCATGCCCGCGCCAACTTCTCGCAGGCAATCAGCCCTTTCGTAGACAACGACGGGAACGCCGACTTGATGAAGCGCCAACGCCGCCGCGATTCCACCTATTCCACCGCCAACAATTCCGATCTGACAGCGACGCATGGATTGAACTCTGGAAAGGAGCGTGGTCAGCAGCGGATAGACAGCGCGGCTGGGTACCTGTTCAATTCGGCGAGACGTGTAACCTGTCGGTCAGAAAATCGTAATCCAGCCGGGATTACTGAATGTGTCGGGAGGATATTCCCGGTCAATCTCGATGCATCCAGTTGATTCGCTGGCGGTGTACCGCGGGCGCGCTATCCTCGAGTGATGCCACGAATGGACCGTGCTTCTTCACAACCCAGCTACCGCAGCGCGAGCGTTCGTCGCTGGGTAACGAGACTGTGGCGCGATGCGATCCTGCAGCGTGGCCAGCCGATCGCCAGCCGCCGGCCAGACCGACCCCCGCTGATTGGACCGAGGATCGAATCACCGCCGCGTGGCTGGGACATGCGACCGTCCTGATTAATTTCTTTGGCCTGACGATTTTGACCGATCCAGCTCTCTTTCCCAGAATAGGAATCCGGCTACCGGGCATAACACTCGGCCCGCGACGATTGATCGCACCGGCCTTGAATCCTAAAGAGCTGCCAAAGATTGACCTCGTTCTCGTCTCGCACGCGCACTTCGACCACTTGGATCGGCAAACCCTGCGCTTCTTCGATTCCTCCACGCACGTCGTGACGGCAACGCGCACGCGAGACCTTTTTCCCGGCAAGCGGTGTCGCGATGATTTGTCCGAATTACACTGGGGCGAAAGCAAGACAGTCACGAGCCGCAGCCGGAGCGTGAAAATCATGGCATTCCCCGTGAAACATTGGGGAGCGCGTCTGCACTACGACAACTACCGTGGCTACAACGGCTACCTCATCGAGCGCGAAGGTCGACGCATCATCTTCAGTGGTGATACCGCCTTGAGTGACACTTTCATCTCGTTGCGCGACCGGCGCGGGATCGATCTCGCGATCATGGGCATTGGTTGTTACAACCCGTGGATTCGCACCCATTGCACTCCCGAGCAAGCTGTGAGGATGGCGAACGACGCGGCCGCGCGCTTTATCCTGCCATACACCATCAAACTTTCCGCCTCAGCTTCGAATCGGCGCGCGAACCGCTCGCCCGCTTCGAAACGGCCCTGGCCAGGGAACCTGATCGCATCGCTCTGAAAGAGATCGGGCAAACTTTCTCGCTCCCGCGATGAAATTTGCCGCACTGCTACCTTCGTGATGCGCTCGGCTTGGCGGGATTCCGTCAGGCAAACCTGCGCAAAGCGCGATTACGGCGCCTGCCCCGAAGGGGAGAATTCGAGAATCACCTTTGTCCTGGGTGTTCCGACGCACAAGGGCACTCCAGCTCAAGGTATAGAGCCCGCCTCGCCGCCGAGGCGTATGCACTGGAGTCCTATCCCCGGAGCAATGCGGGTCTCGAGAACCCGCACGAACTCGTTCTCGAAGAACAAGGTGCGGTGCTGCGGAGCAGTGACCAGTGCGTCAAGCTCGTCGCGATGACCCGGTATTTACCAGCCTAACGAGAAGGACGTTCGCCTCACGCCGTAGCCCCGAAAAGGGCGCCGACTCCGGCCGTCACCGCCATCGCCAGCGCTCCCCAAAAGGTCACCCGCGCGACTGATTTCCAGACGGGTGAGCCGCCGACCCGGGCGGCGAGTGCGCCGAGGAGAGCGAGAAAAAACAGGGAGCTCACCGAGACCGACCAAATCAGTGTGGAGGCAGGCGCAAGCAAAACAATTAAAAGCGGCAGGGCCGCGCCAACGGCAAAAGTCATGGCGGAAGCCATCGCAGCCTGCACCGGCCGGGCACTGAGGATATCGGAGATGCCAAGCTCGTCCCGGGCGTGGGCGCCCAAAGCGTCTTTGGCCATAAGTTGGGCGGCGACCTTGTCGGCGAGCGCGCTATCAAGACCTCGTTTCACGTAGATGTCTCTCAGTTCGGCGTGTTCGCGTCCGCCGTCCGTCGCCAGCTCATCCCGTTCCCGATCGAGATCGGCGCTTTCGGTATCTGCCTGCGAGCTGACGGAGACATACTCGCCTGCGGCCATCGACATCGCGCCCGCTACCAGACCCGCGATGCCCGCCACGAGGATGCCACCGCGGCCAGATTCGGCCGCCGCCACACCGACGATCAGACTCGCGGTGGAGACGAGTCCGTCGTTTGCCCCAAGGACCGCAGCCCGGAGCCATCCGATGCGGTGGGTGCGATGAACTTCCAGATGTTTAACCACGATGAGCTTGTGACAGATCGACGGTGGGAGAGCAAGCTGTGGATGTCAGGATCCTACAATCCCGTGATGCGTGCCTGAAACCCAACGAAGCCGTCCTCGCTCGCATCGAAGAGATCGGATCGTCGAGTCAGGCCAGGCCCGAGACCATCGAAGTTCTAGAGAGATTGTGTAAGCCGCTTGGTTCGAACACTCCGCGGCGCATCCGGCCACGGTATTTCTCAAACCGCGCTAATCTGGAATCTCAGCCTCGACCAGTTTCGCCAGCAGGATGAGTGACTCCTGCCAGCCGAGATAGCAGGCCTCGGGGGGAATGGCCGCGGGGACCCATTCCTGCACGATGCTCAGCTCCGTGCCGCAGGAGACCTTCTTCAGGTCGATCGTCGTCTCGATTTCTCCGGGCAGGTTGGGGTCGTCAAATTTGTCGGTGTAGCGGATGCGTTCGTGGGGCGTCAGTTCGCGATATTCTCCACCGAAGGAATGCGTCGCGCCGGTGGTGAAGTTGGTGAACGACATCTTGTAGGTGCCGCCGACTTTCGCCTCGAGGTGGTGCACCTTGCCGGTGAATCCATTCGGCGGAAGCCATTTCACCTTGGCCTCGGGATCGAGGAATGCGCGGTAGATTTTCTCGGGCGCAGCCCGGATGACACGATGAAGACGGATGGTGTTCGTGGACATCATGACTACTCTCTGCGGTCGGTGACGCGCGCAACTTCGGGCATGTCTCCCGGGCGCACAGCGGCGTGCGGAGCACACGCTGTCCGCTATCCGTTCAACGAATTCAAAGCCGCGGCACAATCACGGTGCGCGTGTGATCGGCGGAATTCTCTACGGCATCCAGCGCCGCGTTGATCTGCTCGGCGTCAAGATCGACTGAGCGCAGCGTGTCTTGCGGGAAACAGAGCTTCCCAGTACACGCGAGTTGCATCAGCAATGACAGTTCCGCCGCCAGATGATCGGAAACCCCGATGATCTCGGCTTCCTTGTTGATGATCTCGGGATAGGGAAGAACGGACATTGACTCCGCGGTCAGGCCGACAAGCGCGGCGCGGCCGAAAATCCCCAGGCACTGGACCGCCTGTCCCATTGTCATGGCAGAGCCGACCAGTTCGATCGAGACGTCCACTCCTTTTCCGCCGGTCGCCTCTCGAATCTGCTCGACGGGATCGCTCGCGGTCGCATCGATCGCAATCCCTCCGAACGCCGCGATGGAGGCGAGTTTGGCCGGGTTGATTTCGACGACGTAGACATCTCGACAGCCGAGGGCTCTGGCCAACTGGAGAGCTGAAAATCCCAATCCGCCGAAGCCGAAAATGGCGACAGAGTCACCGCTTTGCACGCGAGCCTTGTTCAAGGCATGAAGGGCCGTAGCCGAGGAACACATCATGATGGCGCCGTGCTCGAATGGAATCTCATCCGGGAGCGCCATGACATTTCGACCGGGGACTTTGATGAATTCGGCGTAGCCGCCGTCGCGATGTTTTCCGATCATTTGCACTTCGACGCAGAATTGCTCGTGACCGCGGAGGCAAAAATCACAGCGACCGCAGCTGACCAGGTAGTGCACATAGACGCGGTCGTTCGGCGAGACGTGGGCGACTTCCTCGCCGACCGCTTCCACACGCCCCGCTACTTCGTGCCCGAGCGTCAACGGCAAACGATCGATCGCAGAAATGCCGGCGCGATAGTGCGCGTCGGAGTGGCAGATTCCGCAGGCTGCCACCCGGACCAGGACGTCGGACGGCCCGATCTTTGGAAGCGCAGCCTCCGCATCTTCCAGCGGTTGGCCGATCTGCACGAGTTGGACAGCCTTCATAAATTAGTTATCCGGCGCCTGCTCTCTTACACCATCGCGGAATGGGCTTGCGCCCTGAAATACGAGGATCTCTCGCCGGCCCCTCCCACATTGTTCGATCCATTTCTCGCGATGACTTCACGCGGCCACATTCGGTCTCACCAACCTTGCATCCGGTCCGTTTACGAGCAGGCGGATCCAAAAAAGAAGATGCGAGAGCTCTTGCTGGTGCTGGCTCGCCATATCGAGCGAAGTTTCTCGGGCCACAGAGCACATGATCAACTGCACCTCTCTTTGCCTCGTAATGGTTGCCATCGGCAGCCTGGCCTCCTCCCGCGCAGGCGAATTGAAAATTACCCAGGACATCATCCCTGCGTGGAAATGCGGACGTCCGATGCATCGGCCGATGCGTCCGACATTTATCACTGTTCATTCGACCGACAACACGTCTCGGAGCGCCGACGCGTTGCACAACGCGCTCGCGATGAAAAACGGGCTCCGGAGTCGCCACAATCGCACCGGATTTCTTACCTGGCATTTCACGGTGGACGATCATTCGATTTACCAAAGCCTGCCGACCAACGAAACCGGAGAACATGCTGATTACGAAGGCCCGGGCAACAGGTCGTCCATCGGGATCGAAATGTGTGTGAACCGGGGCAACAATATCGCCAGAACGATCGAGCGCACCGCGCAACTCACGGCCAGACTGATGCGGCAATATGATATCCCCCTCAATCATGTTGTCCCGCACATGCACTGGCGCAGGATCCGCTACAGTGACGGCCGCGACATGGGGTTCAAACAATGCCCAAGAACCCTGCTGGATCACGGTCGGCTTGGTCCAAAATGGAGTGCCTTCATCGCCAGAGTCGCATTTTATGCACGATGAAGTCGGCAACGACATCAGCTTCGGGCGTCGATCGAGCGATTCGGAACCAGAGTATAGGGAGGCCGACCCGCGCCAATTTTCAAAGCTGGATAATGTGGGAGGGGCCTTTGCGCCCCGATCGCCGAAACGTGCCGCATAGGATTCGGGGCGCAAAGGCCCCTCCCACATTGCCATCAGTCGGAAAACTCTGATGATTTGTCGCCCTTCAGGCGCCGCAACCGATCTCGAGAACCTTGTGCAGCTTCCCCGCGCCGAAGCGCCATACGGTAACCGTGGCGCCCTCGTAGTAGGCGGAATAGACAATGACTTCGAGGCGTCCGTCGCCGTCCAGGTCGAGTAGCCCGGAGACTTCGTAGCGGTAGGGTGTTTGCGACTCGCTCGCCTTCGGATAGAACTCGCCCTCGATCAGTTTGGTCTGTGCCTTGCCGTCCACGAGGTAGCGCAGAAGGACGAACGAATAATTGCCAGCCACCGCGCTTTGCGGACTCTCGCCCGGCTCACCGGGATAGTTGGTCGCGCTGAGAAGGACTTCGTCCTCACCATCGCCGTCGAGGTCGATTCGCAGGAGTTGGGTGATCTTTACGACGGGTTTGGCGATACCATTGCTGACCAGGAAATCGTGCGCCGCTTTCACATAGACTGCCTGCGTCTTGTCGGAGGCCCTGGCGGTGCGGGGCATGGGATTCCACGGAACTGCCAGCGCAATAACCTCTTTTCGGTCGCGGGCCGCATTGTTTGTTCCCAGATATCCGGGCATACATCGGCATTGGGTGCGGCGCGGCCGCCAACCGCGTCGCCGGTCTTCCCTTAAGGGTGAAAAGGCGATATTTTCGCCCCGGTTCCAGCGCCTTGCCGGCCTGTTCGCTCGAGAGCCATTTGTTGCCCGCATGCGCGCCGATAATGAGTCCGCTGGGAAGATCGACAAAGGTAGGCAGATCCGCCGACTGGGCGGTGGAAGAGAGCGTCAGGACGGTCGCGAGCAACGCGCAGGCGATCAGCGAGTTCCTGTGTATGAAGCGTGTGATCAACTGGATAAAGAGGCGCTCACGGGACCTAACAAATCCTGCAGCGAGCCGATTTTATCAAATGGGGGGCCGAGCGTTGTCATCATCCAGAGGCCGGGTCGAGGGTGACAGCGCGGCGCGCGTAGCTTAGGTTGCGAGCAGCTATGAACGAACCAGTTTACATCCTCGGCGCAGGCCGGACCGACTTTAAGCGCAACCTTAAAAAGGAGGGCAAGGCACTGCGCGACGTGATCAAGGAAGCCGGCCGCAAAGCGCTCGACGACGCAAAGATCGATCCGGGCGAGATCCAGGCCGCAGCCGTCGGGAATTTCAATGCCGGGCAGTTCACCAAACAGTTGCATCTCGGCGCATTTATTCCCGAGATCGACGAAAAGCTTCACGGCATTCCGACCATGCACACGGAGGCGGCCTGCGCCTCCGGCGCCCTTTCCGTCCTGCTCGGTGCGCAATGGATCATGGGTGGATTTCACGATGCCGTCCTCGTTGTCGGCGCGGAGCAGCAGAAAACGATGTCATCGCGAGACGGCGGCGACGTCCTCGGGGCCGCGGCGGATTTCGATGTCGAACGGCCGATTTATGGCGACTTCATGTTCCCGAAGTTGTTCGGGCGCATTGCGCAGATCTACATCGACAAGTACGGCGCTAGTCCGGACGATCTCGCCGCGGTTGCCTTCAAGAACTACGCCCACGCTCGCCTCAACCCGCTGGCGCAAATGCGCGAAGCAAGTCTCACTTTTGGCGACGCCTCGCAGGTTTCGGAAAATAATCCCTGCGTCGCCGAGCCATTGCGCCTGACCGACTGTTCGCAGATCACCGATGGCGCGGCCGGCCTGGTTTTGGTTTCGGGGAAATATCTCGACCGCATCGGCCGCGACAAATCCAAACTCCCGCGGCTGCTTGGTTATGGTCACACGACCGATTATCTCGCGCTGGAGAAAAAAGATGCGCCGACCTTCAGCATCGCGCGCAAGGCTGCGGCAAACGTGTTCGGGATGGCGAACCTAAAGCCCCGCGATATGCACGGCGTGGAGGTACACGATTGTTTCTCCATTACCGAAATCGTGGCCTACGAGATTCTCGGACTGGCCGAGCCGGGCAAAGGCGCGGCGTTGGCCAAGAGTGGCGCAACCACACTCCCGCAGGTCCGAGGCGAGAAAGTCAGCGGCAAGATCGATTTCGAGATCCCGGTCAACGCTGGCGGTGGCCTGATCGGCGACGGACACCCCGTCGGTGCGACCGGCGTCCGACAAGTTGTTGAAGCGAATCAGCACCTCACCGAACAGGCGGGCGCGCGCCAGATCAAGGCGCGAAAAAATTCCTCACCTTCAACATGGGCGGCAGCCTGACGACTTCCGTCGCCATGATCTGGGGTCGAGACTAATCGTAGCGCGAAGCGTCAACAGCGGCCGACCTTCGCCTCACTTCGTGGGCGTGTAGGTCACCTGGCCGGTTTGACCGTCGAGATGGGCGTTGCCCATTTTGCGTGGCGGGGTCGCGCTTTGATAGACATCCAGCGTCAGGTCTTCCCTCGGGAATTCCTGCGCTATCTCCGTCATCACCTGGCGCATCAGAGCCGGGACTTTATCGGGTGTGACGCTGGAGAAAAGGACGATGCCGAGGTGATTTTGGTCGTCCAGCATGGTGCGATCGATCGACGTGTTGAGCGCGTCGGACTGGCGAATCCGGTTAAGGTAGGTCCACTGCTTTTGCATTTCGTCCGGCGCCTGCGCGTCGCGCTCGGCCCGGACCTGTTCTTCGGAAGGTGTGGGACTCTCAAGCGGCGGGTTTCGTTTGATGGCATGCAGAGAGCGATACCAGGCCGGCAACCAGCAGCGCTGCGGCATACGCGATCGGCGGGCAACGCAGAACATTCGCATTCTCCATTTTCATACTTTCAAAGTTATGAAATTTTTCCTGTTTCGCGAACGCGATCGCGCTTACATCCTCTGAGCGATGAGTACTCGGATGCCGAGGCCACGATGGCCGTCTTTCTCGATTTGGAGAATATCGCGCTCGGCGCGCACGACGCGCAGTTTCCGGCCTTCGACGTGCGCAAGGTCCTCGAGCGGCTCCTGCTCAAGGGCCACATCGTGGTGAAAAAGGCCTATTGCGATTTTGAACGCTACAAAGCTTTCAAGCGCGGGTTGCACGAAGCCGCCTTCGAGATGATCGAAATTCCGCACGTCAGGCAATCGGGCAAAAACTCCGCCGATATCCGGATGGTGGTCGATGCGCTCGATCTCTGTTACACGAAAAGTCACGTCGACACCTTCGCCATCATCAGCGGCGACTCGGATTTCTCACCGCTCGTGAGCAAGTTGCGCGAGAACGACAAAACCGTGATCGGCGTTGGGGTGAAGCAGTCGACCTCCGATCTCTTCATCACGAATTGCGACGAGTTCATCTACTACGACGACCTCGTCGCGTGGCGTCGACGCGACTAGGGCGTAAAGTCGCTGGCGCGCCCTCCAGTCGAACGCCGGCCAAGGTCGCGCCGGAAAAAAATCAGGGGCCGCCGATCGAAGAAGCGCTCGATCTTTTGACCAACACGATCGACGCCCTGCGCGCAGAACGGGGTGAAGATTACGCGGTTCACGGTTCGCGGGTAAAGCAGGCGATCAAGCGGCAGCATCCCGGTTTCAACGAACGCGCTTATGGGTTTAGAACTTTCAGCGACCTCCTTCTGGAAGCGCAAAAGCGCGGCCTCCTGAAGCTCGAAAGCGACAAGAACGCCGGCGGCTACTTTCTCCACTCGGACGAATAGAAGGCGGGTCATTGTGCCACTGCCTCCGAGCGAGGGTCCGGAGCGGGCGCTTGCCTAACGAGTCCCGAGAGCACATCTGCGGCGATCTCGAACGAGCGCAGCCGCGCCGCGTGATCATGGATGTGCCCGGTCGCGATGATCTCGTCCGCTTCCGTTTCCTCGATCAGCGCCTCCAACGTCGTCGTACGGTTTCGGGCGAGCCGATCGCGGAACAGCGCGTCCGCTCCAATACCGCCGCCTGCTCCCGTGGGCTCCAGAGACCCTTCATGCTCTCGACGGGTGGGGGGAGCTTGCCCGGGCGACCACGGATCATGTTGAGGAATTGAAGCTGTGCGGAAGTGGCCAGACGTTGCGCTTCCGTGTCCGTCGCGGCCGCGAAAATTCCGGCGCCGATTATCGCGTATGGTTGCGCGAGCGCGGCCGAAGGTTTGAAATTCTGTCGATAAAGCGCAAGCGCGACGTCCAAATATTGCGGCGCGAAATGGGAAGCGAAGGCAAAGGGCAAACCAAGCTCCGCGGCGAGCCGGGCGCTGAAGTCACTCGAGCCCAGCAAATAGAGCGGAACGTTCGCACCCGCGCCGGTACTGCCTGCAATGCTTGCTCCGGTTCCGCCGGCGCGAGGTAGGATTGCAGTTCGAGAACGTCTTGCGGAAACGTATCGCCGTTGCTGCCGAGATTGCGGCGCAACGCCCGCGCCGTCAGTTGATCGCTCCCCGGAGCGCGACCAAGCCCGAGATCGATCCGGCCCGGATAAAGCGCGTCCAGGGTTCCAAACTGCTCCGCGATTACGAGTGGAGCATGGTTGGGCAACATGATCCCGCCCGCGCCGACCCGGATGCGTTTCGTGCCGCCAGCGACATGTCCGATTACGATTGAGGTCGCAGCGCTGGCGATTCCGGGAAGGTTGTGATGTTCGGCCAGCCAGTAGCGGTGGTAGCCCCATTCCTCAGCGTGTCTTGCGAGGTCGAGCGTGTTGCGAAAGGCGCGCGCGGCGTCACCGCCTTCGATGATCGGCGCGAGATCGAGCAGGGAAAAATATTTCATGGGTGCGGCAATCTACTGCTGCTGCCGGCAGCGTCACATTTTGCCTGCGGCCCTATCCGTCCTATAGGACCTATGGGTCCTACACGACCTATCTCATGGAATACATTCGACTCGGAAAATCCGGCCTGAAGGTTTCGCGTCTCTGCCTCGGTTGCATGACCTACGGCGTGCCGGAACGCGGCAATCACCCCTGGAGTTTGAACGAAGAGCAGAGCCGCCCGTTCATCGCGCGCGCTCTTGAGCTCGGGATAAATTTCTTCGACACCGCGAATGCATATTCCGATGGCACGAGCGAAGAGATCGTTGGCCGCGCGCTGCGCGAGATGGGCCAGCGCGACGAGCTGGTGGTCGCGACGAAAGTTTTCTTCCCCTGGCGCGATCGACCAAACACCGGCGGGCTTTCGCGCAAAGCGATCATGACGGCGATCGATGCGAGCCTGCAGCGGCTGGGAATGGACTACGTCGATCTGTATCAGATCCATCGCTGGGATTACGACGTGCCGATCGAGGAAACGCTCGAGGCGCTGCACGACGTGGTGCAGGCGGGCAAGGCGCGTTACCTCGGTGCGTCCTCCATGTTTGCCTGGCAAATGTGCCATGCGCTCCACGTGGCCGAGCGGCACGGTTGGACGCGCTTCATCTCGATGCAGCCGCACTACAACCTGCTCTACCGGGAAGAAGAGCGGGAAATGTTGCCACTCTGCGAGGCGCAGGGGATCGGCGTGATCCCGTGGAGCCCGCTCGCGCGCGGGCGGCTCGCCCGCCCGTGGGGAGATCCCGGCGGCGGACGCGCTGCGCGCGACGAATATGGCAAGACGCTCTATCGCCTGACGGAAGATTCGGACCGCGCGGTGGTCGATCGATTGAATCAGCTCGGCGCGGCGGAAAATGTGCCGCCGGCGCAGATCGCGCTCGCCTGGATGTTAAGCAAACCGGTCGTGACCGCGCCGATCATTGGCGCATCCAAGCCACGACATCTCGATGAGCGGTCGCTGCGCTCGCGCTGAAACTTTCGCCTAACGAAATCGCGACACTGGAGGAACCGTACGTTCCACACCCCGTGCTCGGATTCTCCTAGCGGTTGTTTCAAACTGGGCGTGCGGAAGCATGCCCCTCCCGCGACACCCCGAAAGCGGATGATTCGCCAGTTCCGCAATTAACGCTTTCCGCGTTCCGAGCGCTCTCGTAAATTCCCGTCATGGAATCTCTCTACCTCATCGGCGTTGCCGCTCTCGCGGTCGTCGCCCTCATCCTCGCGATCGTGCTCTTCAACTTTTTCGGACTCTGGCTCCGCGCGCGTATTGCCAATGCGCCGGTCAGCATTGGCAAGATGGTCGGCATGCGTCTGCGTAAAGTGCCGGTCGGCTTGATTGTCGATAATCGGATCACCGCCGTGAAAGCCGGTATCGAAATCCCGAGTGATCCGCTTGAGGCGCATTACCTCGCCGGGGGCGACGTGAGCCACGTTATCCTTGCGCTCATTGCTGCGGACAAGGCCGGCATCTCCCTCGACTTCAACCGCGCCTGCGCGATCGATCTCGCGACGAAGGGCACCGGCAAAACTGTGCTCGAAGCCGTGCGCACCAGCATTAACCCTAAAATCATCGACGTGCCGAGCACGGCGATGGGCCGCACCACGATCGACGGCGTGGCCAAGGACGGCATTGGCGTAAAGGTCAAGGCGCGCGTCACGGTCCGTTCGCACCTCGATCGCTTCGTCGGCGGCGCGACCGAGGAAACGATCATCGCGCGAGTGGGCGAGGGGATTGTGACCTCGATCGGTTCGGCCGACACCTACAAGGACGTGCTCGAAAATCCGGATCGCATTTCCAAACTCGTCCTGCACAAGGGGCTCGATAGCGGAACCGCCTTCGAGATTCTCTCGATCGACATCGCGGATGTCGACATCGGCGACAACATCGGCGCGAAACTGCAAACCGAGCAGGCCGACGCCGACAAGCGCGTTGCCCAGGCGAAGGCCGAAGTGCGTCGCGCCGCCGCCGTCGCGGTCGAGCAGGAGATGCGCGCCAAGACCCAGGAGATGCGGGCCAAGGTCGTGGAAGCCGAGTCACTCGTCCCGCAGGCGATGGCGGATGCGTTTCGCTCCGGCAACTTTGGTATCATGGATTACGTGCGAATGAAAAACGTGCAGGCCGACACGACGATGCGGGAGGCCATCGGGGGCGCGGAGAAACCGTCGACGGAAACGCCCTAACGAGTCGTCATCATGAACGACACGGTCATCTTCCTCGTCTTCGCCGGGATCGCCCTGTTCTTTCGCTGGCTCACGGGCCAGAGATCGGCGAATTCGGAAAAGCCGCCGTCGACTTCGCCTAACGAACCATCGCAACGCCCGCCAGCCGAGTCGGACGAGGAACGGGTGCGCCGCTTTCTTGAAGCTCTTGGTGCTCCGCCCGGCAGCGCGCCGCCGCCGCCGGTGCACCCGCGGGCGCCAATGCCGCGCCGGGTCGTCACTCCGAGCCAGCCCAAGGCGCCGCCTAAAGTAAAACGGAGCTGGGTACAACCTTTGCCGCCGCTCGTCACCACCCCGAAAGAAGTGACCGCTCCAGCGCCTCCACCTGTAACGGTCGCGCCGCCGCCACCAGTCGTCGCAGCGGCACCGCCGCCCGCTCTGGCGATGAGCAGCGCGGCACCGCCTGCCATCAGCCCGCGGGTGGCAACGAGCGGAACGCCTCAGGTCGCTCCTGGTTCGGCAACGACGTCGAGTTCGCTACGTGGGATCCTGCGTGGGCGAGGCGGCGTCCGACAGGCGATCATGCTGCGCGAAATCCTCGGTCCGCCGCGCGGCTTGCAAGCCCTCGACGAACTCCGTAGCTTCTGACCCGCTCGAAAAGCCGGCGTGGCGGAACTGGCAGACGCGCTGGACTCAAAATCCAGTACTCGCAAGGGTGTGTGGGTTCGATCCCCTCCGCCGGCACTTCCCCTCAGAAGTTGAGAGTTGGGAGACCAGCGGTCCTTGCTCCTAATCGTCCTCGTTTTTGCGATTCCATGCTGACTGTTGCAAAACTTTCCAAAGTCTTCGCCGGGCGCGTCCTCTTCGCGGGATCTCTCGCTCGAGATGAATCGCGGCGATTCGCATCGAGCTGGTCGGCCCCAACAGCGCCGACAAATCGACCCACTTCTCCCTCATTCTGAACGACGCTTCATCGGACTCCGGAAAAGCCTCGCCCGAGAAGGAATGTCACATTGCATTGGGCTCGCCCCCCGCGCAGGAAATTCACTAGCCGTCAATGCTATTTGAATTGGCAGTTTCGCCAGCGCGGCGCACCAGGCAAGAAGCCGTTTTCAGTGACCTCGAAGCCCCCGGGTCGATGTTTTGAATTTGGTTTTTTCGGGATCGGATGAGCCGTTTTTCCGCCCGTTATTGCATCACGGGGTGTGGGACAAATTTAGCCCGCAAAAAAACAATAGCTCAATAAACACAAATCAATCCATGAACGCAAAAAATCATCATAAGAAAACTCGGCTATCTCTCCAGCTCGTGTCAGCAGTGACGATCCTCGTCGCGGTGACACTATCCATCCCGATGTCCGCACAAACGGTAACCACCTTTGACGCGCCGGGTGCAGGCACGGGTGCCTTTCAGGGTACTTTTCCCTTCAACATCGAGCCGTCCGGTACGATCATTGGATTTCTGCGCGATTCCGGCGATGTCCGCCACGGATTCATTCGCTCAAGGAACGGTGATTACACTATCTTCGATGCACCTGGGGCGGGGATGGCTCCGGGCCAGGGAACGCGGGCCTATTCCGCGAATCCAAGCGGCACGATCACGGGATTTTTCATCGACTCGGCAGGTTCCGTGCACGGCTACGTTCGTTACCCTGACGGCACAATTACAGTGTTCGACGTGCCGGGAGCGGTGGGCACATTTCCCTTCAGCCCGCTCATTATTAATCCCCGGGGACAGATCGCCGGCTATTACACCGACGCGAATGGGGCCGGTCACGGTTTCCTGCGGGAAACCGATGGGACCCTTGCTACCTTCGATGTCCCGGGTGCGGGCACGGGTGCAGGCGAGGGGACATATAGCTACGCTATCAGCAAGCGGGGCGATATCACCGGTTACTACATTGGTAACGACGACGCGAGTCACGGCTTCCTGCGCGACACGAATGGCGTCATCACGACGTTCGACATACCGGGCTCTGGCACCGGGCCGGGCCAGGGGACCTACGGCGGTGGTTTCACTGCGAATGGGGCAATCATGGGAAATTATTTCGACTCAGACAACATCAGTCACGGTTTTCTGCGGGATAAGCACGGCAATTTTCTCAGCTTCGACGCTCCCGGCGCGGGCGGCGTTCCGGATTCCTTTGAGGGGACTTATCCCTTCGGCATCAATCCGCAGGGAGGGATCTCAGGATGGGACGTGGACGACTCCGACGTGAATCACTGCTTTGTGCGCGGAGCGGATGGCGAATTCCACACCTTCGACGTTCCGGGCGCGGGCGATGGTGTCTTCGTCTTCGGTATCAATCCGAACGGTGCGTCCACGGGATATTCCTACGACTCGGGCAACGTGGTGCACGGCTTTGTCGCGACGAAGTAGCGTCCTCGGCAAATCGTCGTCGTCGCCGATGGCGCCGGCGACGCGGCGGAGATTCACTAACTCGCCGACGTCTAGGATCGCACTAAAACCGATTCCTACTACGCGCGCGGGGGACCGCTTGCCATAAACAGGTCAGGGTCAAAAGCTAAACGCTACTATCCGGCAATGCGTATCGAAAACGTCGGAAGTTGAACGCGCTCTGGCCGCCCTCCAGTTCAATCAACGCGTTGGTGACAGCAGCAGATTCAAAAGTCCCAGCGTTGGCAACAACGCAAGTGCAACCAAAATCGCTGCGAGAGCGATTTTCCATTTTGATGACATAGTCGGCGTCCCCAAGAACAGGGATGTTCGCATTGTGGGTTACGGCCAGAATTTGTCGAGAGAATTTGGTTTTCAGAATTTTGGGGGCAATAAGATGAACGACGGAACTGTAGCCGAGCTCGTCCTAGGTTGGTCAATGATAGGGGCATTCACAAAGGCCACTGTCGGGTTGGTCTGATGCACAGCTCGGTATTGGTCGAAGATTTCGCCACACGTCATGCCGAGATGACGGACCGAACCGGGTACTGCGCGACTCCGATGCGGTGCCAGGCGTGATGCTAAAAGCGCTGAAAACGGAGTGACCTGGTGGTTTCTCTACTGCGGGAACCTCACCCCCACAACGTCGGAGCAGGTCCGGGTTCCAGTTTCGCACACCTGATACATGTCACTGGGCCCGGCCGGTGTCGCCGGTGGAATCAGTATAGGTGCCCGTGTTCTGGACTCGCGCGAGGGGCGCTCGATTGCGGAAAATGTCGACCCGGTTCGAGATCGCTCCGCTCCAACTGAGACGCACGGTATTTATTCCGTTCACCTTTCGCTTCTGGGCGGTGAGTGTGATTGGACTAGGTGTCGGTGTAGGCGTCGGAGTTGCTGCCGTATATTCGATAGTCAGCACGGGCGGGGTGGTGCTCTCTCGG
This sequence comes from uncultured Verrucomicrobiae bacterium, assembly GCA_963782205.1. Classification (GTDB taxonomy): domain Bacteria; phylum Verrucomicrobiota; class Verrucomicrobiia; order Chthoniobacterales; family UBA10450; genus Palsa-1392. The sequence continues at coordinate 40,564 of CAWAIY010000015.1, forward strand.
GTATCGAAGCGCTTCGACGTCGGACTGGCGGACTCGTCCCCCAAAACCAGCCAGCCGAAGTTGCCGGTCGGATTGTCCAGCCACGACTGCACGTCCGAAACCATCTGCGCCGAACTCCACACGTACTGTCCGAGGTCGCTGACCAGCTGGCTTGCGCTCACCGTGGCAGAAAAGTCTCCGCCCTCCGTGGTCCAAAAAATGGTATCGTAGAAACGGTGTCGCCATGTGGCATCGTTGGCAGTGGCGGGTGCTCCGTCGCCTTCCTCTCCACTTGCGATCGACGTTCCTTCTCCCCAGTCGGCGAGCAGTTTGTGCAACTCGACGGATCGCGCACCCGAAACGGTTCTGGACATGTTCAGGGTAAGGGTGACGCTGGTGATTGTTGAGCCGGCGGGAATGCTCCCCGCGATGTCGAAGGCAATCACACCGCGACGGATTTCACCCTCAGCCGTCGTGCCCGCGAAGAAGTGATCGCCAAGGGCATTGCTGCGGTCGCCATCAGCGGAAATGTACTGATAGAGAGTATTGTCCTTGCTGGGGTTGATATCGATGGTCGTCGCGCTCGCTAAAGTGGGAGCGATGCCACCAAGCACGGCGGCGAAGATGAGTCGAAGCATCGTCATGGAAGTGTTTACGGTTTTGGCATTCATTGATTTTTAGCAGGCTTGGAACTTTGCGGTTTATTACGCTTTAATGACGGCGCACGGCCAATGCAAATCAGCCAGAGGGGTAGCACATCCACAATCATCGTAGTAAAAAAATGCGCAGACTACAAACGTTTTCTCCGATCACATCGCGTTGGCACGAAGACCGCCATCGCTGTCAAATGCTTTATCTGCCGCCGAAGAGTCGCCTGAACGATTTGAACACAGGCCCGGAAAAGAATAGCGCCACCAGGACATTTTCCATGACCAGTGGGCTCGGACCTTTAGCGGTTAGAGCTCAGAGGTGAGCGCGCGTTCGCGTTCGACCAGAGTTGGATGCGAATAATAAAAACCGCTGTAGAGCGGGTGCGGCGTGAGATTGCTCAGGTTCTTTTCGCTCAACTTGCGCAATGCCTGAACGAGTGACTGCGCCTCGCCCATGATCATGCGAGCGAACGCGTCTGCCTCGTATTCGAACCGGCGCGACCAGAGGTGAGTGAAGGGCGAAAGCCAGAAGGTGATCGTTCCCGCCAACAACCCAAAGAGCAGCATCGCGGGTGCAACATTGGCCGCGGAAAATCCGGCATGATGCTCAAAGCCAAACGCGCGATAGAACCATTCCTGGCGGGCCAGCCACGCAATCATGGCGAAAGCGATAAAGACGCCCGCGATGGAGAGAGCGAGCAATTTGAGGACGTGGCGATTTTTGTAATGGCCGATCTCATGGGCGAGGACCGATTCCAGTTCCGGCTCGGTGAGCTGTGTGACGAGGGTGTCGAAGAGGATGATTTTTCGAAAACGGCCGAAGCCGGTGAAAAAGGCGTTGGAATGACGCGAGCGTTTGCTGCCGTCCATGACCTCGATGTTGCGCGTGGGGAAATCGGTCCGCTGCGCCAGGGCAAAGAGCCGGTCGCGCAACGTTCCTTGCGGCAGCGGCGTGAACTTGTTGAAAAGCGGCATGATCAGCGCCGGTGCGATGAGGAGCAGGAGCAATTGAAACGCGATCACGACCGCCGCCGCCCAGAGCCACCAATTCGCGCCGGTCCACTCGATCAGTTTCAAGACCAGCACAAGCAATGGATAGCCGAGCAGGAGGGCGAGGAGAAAACCTTTCACGTGATCAAGCACCCAGGTCTTCATCGTGATGGTGTTGAATCCAAACCGCTCTTCGAGTTTGAATTGCGCGTACCAGCCGAACGGCAATTCAGGAATGCTCAGGGCGACACCCACGGCGAAGAGAAAACCGGCCATGGTCCAGACCGATGTGCCGAAGTCCGCGCTGAGTCTTGCGAACGCCCATGGCAACAACCCGCTGAAAAGCACTGCGATCAGCAGCACGGCGTCGAACACGTCGACGATATTGTCAAAGCGCCCTTTGGCCAGCGTGTAATCAGCCGAACGACGATATGTCGCCTGATCGAAGATTCCGCGAAATGGCGGAGGCAGCTCTTTCGCGTGCGCCTGCACATGGCGCTGGTTCAGCCGGTTCAGCCACAGCTCGGCACCTGTGCGCGCAAGAATCAGAACGAAAGCAATGACGGCGAATAGCGGCTCGGGATCCATCAGAGTTGTGCTCAGGTTGGAGTTTCCTCATTCATTCGCCAACCCGCCGACATTTTACAGCACGAAAGTCTTGTTCTTTCGTCTCGTGCCTCGATTCAATTTAATGCTCACCGCTTCTCAAATCAGTAAATCGTTCGCCGGGCGCGTCCTCTTCGAGGGATCTCTCGCTCGAGGTGAACCGCGGTGATCGCATCCAGCTGGTCGGCCCTAACGTCGCCGACAAATCGACCCTCTTCTCCCTCATTCTGAACGACGTTTTACCGGACTCAGGAAAAATCTCTCTCGAGCAGGAATTCCACATTGCATTGGGCTCGCCCCCGCGCGGGAAATTCGCCAGCCGTCAAGGCTATTTGAATTGTCAGTTTCGCCAGCGCGGCGGACCAGGCAGGAAGCCGTTTTAGTGACCTCGAAGCCCTCGGCTCGATGTTTTGAATTTGTTTTTCGCGATCGGATGAGCCGTTTTCCCGTCCGTTATTGCATCACGGGGTGCGGGACAGATTTAGCCCGCAAAAAACAATACTCAGAAAAACACAGATCAATCCATGAATATGAAAACAAAAATTCACACTAAGAAAACTCGGCTAACTCTCCAGCTCGTGCCAGCTATGACGATCCTCGTTGCGCTGGCATTATCCATCCCAATGTCCGCGCAAACGGTTACCACCTTTGACGCACCGGGCGCGGGCACGGGTGCCTTTCAGGGCACTTTTGCCTTCAATATCGAGCCGTCCGGTACGATCATTGGATTTCTTCGTGACTCCGGCGATGTCCGCCACGGATTTATTCGGTCAAGGAACGGTAATTACACCATCTTCGATGCGCCGGGGGCGGGCATGAGTGCGGGCCAGGGAACGCGAGCCTATTCCGCGAATCCAAGTGGCACGATCACGGGATTTTTCATCGACTCGGCCGGCTCCGCGCACGGCTATGTCCGTTACCCGGACGGTACGATCACAGCGTTCGACGTGCCGGGAGCGGTGGGCACATTTCCGTTCAGCCCGCTCATTATTAATCCCAGCGGACAGATCGCCGGTTATTACACCGACGCGAATGGGGCCGGTCACGGTTTCCTGCGGGAGACGGATGGGACCTTTGCTACCTTCGATGTCCCCGGTGCGGGCACGGGTGCAGGCGAGGGGACATATAGCTACGCCATCAGCAAGCGAGGCGATATCACCGGTTACTACATTGATAACGACGACGCGAGTCACGGCTTCCTGCGCGACACGAATGGCCTCATCACGACGTTCGACGTTCCGGGCTCTGGCACCGGGCCGGGCCAGGGGACCTACGGCGGTGGTTTCACTGCGAATGGCACAATCATGGGAAACTATTTCGACTCAGACAACATCAGTCACGGTTTTCTGCGGGATAAGCGCGGCAATTTTCTCAGCTTCGACGCTCCCGGCGCTGGCGGTGTTCCCGACTCCTTTGAGGGAACTTATCCCTTCGGCATCAATCCGCAGGGAGGGATCTCCGGATGGTACGTGGACGACTCCGACGTGAATCACTGCTTTGTGCGCGGAGCGGATGGCGAATTCCACACCTTCGACGTTCCGGGCGCGGGCGATGGTGTCTTCGTCTTCGGTATCAATCCGAACGGTGCGTCTACGGGATATTCCTACGACCCGGGTAACGTTGTGCACGGCTTTGTCGCGACGAAATAGCGTTCTGGGCAAATCATCGCCGGCGCCATCGGCGCCGGCGATGTGGCGGAGATTCATTAACTCGCCGACATCTAGCATCTCCAAAAAACCGCTACGCGCGGCCCGGCTCTGTTTGGGAGGACGGTTCGCCCCTTCCCGGTCTTCCGGCCGAATCCAAGGAAGAATCTTGTCGTCGGTTTGTTTCAACTTGCCGGAGACGAAATTGATCGGCGACCAGGCCAGGAAACGGCCCCGAGCAGATTCACCCCGGTTTGTGCGTGACATGAATCATCGTTGCCTCGAGCCGTGATGCGGCTCGGGGATTTGGGTGCGCATTTGCGCCGGCATCTTGGCGGCGAGGTTGGAGAGCGGCTCATCGAAGAGAAACACTTTCGGCTGGCGCAGGATCGCGCGCCCGACTGCAACGCTCTGTCGCCGTCCGCCGGCGAGCACGTTCGGTTTGCGATCGAGCAGGGAATCGATTCCAAGAATGCGAGCCGCGCCGCTGTCGCATTTCGTGTTTTTCGTCCCGGGAAATTTCTGCCCTTTGGGAGGGAAAAATTTTCGCGCGATTGCGCGCCTTGGACTAGCCTCAGAGACAGGCAAAAGCTGACGGACCGCAATTCCAGTTGCGGGAAGGAGCCAGTTGGCCTTATGAGCGCGCGAAACGAACGGAGGTTGAGCGAAGAAAAACCAGCTGATTGCGTTGCATCGCCCGTTTCTCCGAAAGGGCCGGGATCAACGGACGCGTCCAAAACTCTGGAGGCGATGTTGCCCCTCGTATATGACGAGCTTCGTTTGCTCGCCGGCGGTTATCTGCGCAATGAACGGCCGGCACACACTCTTCAGCGCACAGCCCTTGTGCACGAAGCCTACCTGCGGCTGGCCGCGCAACGCGACGTGTCCTGGAAAAATGCGGGACATTTCCTTGCCATCTTCGCCCGTCTCATGCGCCAGACCCTGATCAACCACGCGGTCGCACGAACCCGCGCAAAACGTGGCGGGAGCGACCCGACCGAGCTGATCCTTGAATTCTATGATCGTCATCAGATTGACGTTACCGCGGTGGATGAGGCCCTGAGGGAACTGGAGGTACTCGACGCACGGCAGGCGCAAATTGTAGAGCTGCGATTTTTCGGAGGCCTGAGGATCGATGGAATCGCGAAACTGCTGGAAATCTCGCCGGCAACCGTGAAACGCGAGTGGGCGGTCGCCAAGCTTTGGTTGCGGCAGACTCTATCTCAAGGCTAATAACAAATGGAGTTACCTTCCTTCATCATTCAATGTCGTTACCCCGCGACCTCCTTTTGCATATGAGTCCGGCACGTTGGCAACAGCTGAAGACGATCGTCGCCGACGCCTTGGAGACGGATTCACCTGCCGCCCGAACCGCGCTAGTCAGCGAGCGGTGTGCTGAAGACGACGCGCTCTCCCGGGACGCCGAATCCCTTCTCCGGGACGCGGAAACGACCTTGCGGGATGGGGAAGACGCGCTGGAAGAATGTGCTGAGACGGTGACCGGACTGCTTGGTGGTGATCGGTTTTCGCAGACAGGCCAGCGGATTGGCGCCTACGTCATTGTGAAGGCGCTGGGGCATGGTGGCATGGGAAGTGTCTATCTTGCCGCGCGGGCCGACGGTTATTTCGAAAAGCAGGTCGCCATCAAGGTTCTCAAGCCGACTGGCAAGGCGGGTGATCTCGTGCGGCGGTTCCGCGCGGAACGCGAAGCTCTCGCATCCCTCGATCATCCAAACATTGCAGGGATTCTTGACGCGGGAACGACAGATAACGGACTGCCTTACTTCGTCATGGAATATGTGCCGGGCGAAACGGTAACGACATTCGTCGCCGAACGACAGCTATCGATTCGGCAGCGTCTTGAACTCTTCCTCAAAATCTGTGCAGGGGTCGAAGCGGCGCATCGCAGGCGAATTGTGCATCGCGATCTCAAACCGGGCAATATTCTGGTCAACGAAGGCGGCGAGCCGAAGCTGCTCGACTTCGGAATCGCCAAGTTGCTCGCAACTGATAGTCCGCTGGAAGAAACAGCCATCGGTCAACAGCGCCTTACTCCGATCTGCGCTTCACCTGAGCAGGCCATGGGCAACACGGTCACGACGGCGAGCGATATCTACGCGCTCGGGACCTTGCTCTATGAAATGCTTACGGGGCAGGCGCCGCATCGCTTTCCCAATCGGGACCCGTCACTCGAAGAAGTCACGCAGGTGATTTGTGAGCAGACGCCTCTTCGCCCCAGTGAGGTCGTTTCGGATCCGGAGAAAGCTCGCGCTCTCCGAGGTGAACTGGACGCGATCGTCCTTCTTGCCATGCGCAAGGAACCGGGGAAGCGCTATTCTTCAGTCTCGGCCCTGGCAGCGGATATTCGACGCTATCTCGCGGCCGAACCGGTCCAAGCCCTTCCCACAACGAAGTTTTACCGACTGCGAAGTTTGGTCCGCCGCAATAGGCTCGTAGCAACCAGTCTCACACTGGGCGTCGCAGCCGTCCTTTGTATCCTTGTTCTGGTGGTGATGCTGGCGCGCCGGGACGGCCGGCGTCCGAACGAGACCGCAACGAAAGCGATACCGGCAGTTACCGAGCCGATCAGCTCCATCCCACAGAAAAGCATCGCCGTTCTTCCCTTCGATAATTTCGGCGCCAATGAAGAGAAGAATTATTTCGCCGCTGGCATGCAGGATGACATCCTGACGAACCTGGCGAAGGTGGCCGACCTCAAAGTGATTAGCCGAACCGGGGTGGCGCCTTATCGGAAAGGCCCACGGAATATTCGCGAAATCGGTCGGACGCTGGGAGTGGCTTACGTGCTGGAGGGAAGCGTGCGCAAACTCGATGATCGTGTCCGTGTCAACGCCCAACTCATCGATGCGCATTCCGATTCCCAGGTTTGGGCGGAACAGTACGATCGCAGGATGGATGATCTTTTCGCTCTGCAAAGCGATCTCGCGCAAGCGATCGTCGCTCAGCTAAAAGGCAAACTGTCAGCCAGCGAGAAGGCAGCCATCGAAAGCCGCCCGACCGAGGATGTGCAAGCCTACGACCTTTATCTGCAGGCACGAGGCGCGGTTGTGCAATACCGATATGCGGATGCGATCGACTTGCTCAACAAAGTCATCGCCCGCGACCCAAATTTTGCCCTCGCCTACTGTTTGCTCGCGAATGCACATCTTCGCAGTTATCGCTACGGCGAAGATCCGTCGAAGGCGCGACTAGCGGCAGCGAAAGCCGCGGTGGATGCAGCACTGCGGATCGCGCCGGATCTTGCTGAGTCCCATCTGGCTCAAGCTCAATACTACTACAGCGGTGTGCGCGACTACGAGAAGGCTGCGGCGGCACTGGCCGCGGCGCCACCGGCATCATCCGATCGCGCCCAGTTCTTCGATCTGGCCGCACTCACAGAGCGGCGACTCGGCCATTGGAAGGAGGCGCTCCGCGATGGTGAAAAAGCCATGGCGCTCGACCCGCACGATCCTTTCATCGCGACAGAGGTCATTGAGAGCTATCTGACGTTGCGAAGATACTCTGAGGCCGAAAAGCTGGCTGAAAAAGCCATGAGTCTCATCACCGTCTCAGCGGCTCCATTTTGGTCCTTAAAGGCCGAAAGCATCCTTGCCCAAGGCGACCCCGCACGGGCGCGAGCTTTGCTTGAAGGAGCGCCTCCGGACGTCCGCAACAAACACACCGTGACGGCTCGAATCGCCTTTTATGAACGCGATTTTGCCAGAGCCACGAGTGAAATCGCTGCCGCCCGCAACTCAGAGACGCCTCGGGACTGGGAATATTTGGACCTCCTCGAAGGAACAATCGCCCGAGTGCGAGGAGATGCGGGAAAAGCGACGCTCGCTTTTGAGAGAGCCCGCAACAAGTTGGAGGCGGCTGTGGCAGAACGACCGGACGATCCAGCAATTGTCAGCAATCTGGCCTGGGCCTATGCCGGGTTGGGCCGAAGGGAAGATGCGTTGCGAGCAAGTCAACGGTCGGTCGAATTGACCCCGAGCTGGCGCGACGCCATAGATGGTCCGTTTTACGCGAATATGCAGGCTCAGACTCTGGCCTGGCTTGGGGATAAAGATGCGGCTCTCAAACAGCTCACCAGTGTGGTGAAACTGCCCGGAGGGCCGAGCTTTGGTGAGCTGAAGTTAGATCCGAGCTGGGATGAACTGCGGGGCGATCCGCGGTTCGACGAGCTGATCGCGGAAGCAGCGCAGCCTATCTCTCTCGATTAGCAACGCGGGAACGGCGACACTTGTTCGATGCAAGCGCGAGCGAGCGACCAACATGACTGCTCTTTGTCCTGCGTTTGGTAGGATCCGACGCTGGAGATTCGCGAGTCGAACGGAGCCTTGATCGTCCTCAACGACGACTCTGGAAAGATTTGCAGCGGGGGGAGATAGCAACTGCGCATCTCGCGCCAAGTGATGACCAGGAATCGGGTATCCTGCAATTTGTCCTCTCGCGCGCCTGCACCGCGATTGCCCGCGGGACGGGTGACACGACCGGTATTGCGCTGTTCGAGGCCTATTTCTTGCAAGGGATTTGCAGCCCGAGCGTCTCAAATCGGCCTTTTCCCAAAAAGACCGCGTTCTTCGACCCGATCTCCAAACGAAAGCGGCCGCAAATGACAACAGCTGGCGGACCGTGTAGGCTCGCGATCCTTGCGTGTCGTTCTGGGGTGGCCGCAGCGCCGCTTGATTTAGCGGCATTGGACACTCCGAACTAGCACAATTTCTCCGCGGAGGGACAGTGCTCCTCCTAGTGCCTCGATCCTAATCCATTGAACTAATGCTGACCGTTTCACAAGTTTCCAAAGCCTTCGCCGGGCGCGTCCTATTTCAGGATGTTTCGCTCCAGGTGAACCGTGGCGATCGCATTGGTCTTGTCGGCCCTAACGGCGCCGGCAAATCGACCCTGTTCTCTCTCATCCTGAACGACTCTTCACCGGACTCAGGGAAAATCTCTCTCGAAAAGAGCGCCATTCTCGGCTACCTGCCGCAGGAGACTGCGGCGGCCGGTGAAGAATCGGTTCTCGAACTCGCCTGCGGCAAGTCGCACCAGGCATTGGAGGATGAGCACGATTGGGAAATCGAACCCAGAGCCAAGCGCATCCTCGCCGGTCTCGCCTTTCGCGAAAATGATTTCAATCGTCCGGCAAATGCCCTGAGCGGCGGTTGGATCATGCGCGCGTATCTCGCGCGACTCCTCGTGCTGGAGCCGGATTTGCTCTTGCTCGACGAGCCGACCAACCATCTCGATCTCGAGTCGTTGGTCTGGTTCCAGGAGTATTTGAGAAATTATCCGGGCGCGATCCTGATGATTTCGCACGACCGCGAATTTCTGAACGCCCTCGTCGGCAGCATCGTCGAGATCGCGCAATCGAAGCTGCTCCGTTACCGCGGCAACTGGGACAGTTATGTCGAACAAAAAGCCGCGCGCGAGGAACAGCAGCTCGCGGCCTACAAGAGTCAGCAGAAAGAAATCGCCGCCCTTCAGCAATTTGCCGACCGCTTTCGCGCCAAGGCAAGCAAGGCCTCGCAGGCGCAGAGCAAGCTCAAACAGATCGATCGCATGGAGAAAATCGCCGCGCCGACGGCGCAGGCGAAGACGATCAAGTTTCGCTTCCCGCAACCGCCGCGCAGCGGGCTGCGCGCAATCACGCTAAAGGAAGTGCGTCACGCATACGATTCATTGGTCGTCTACGACTCATTAAACTTCGCCGCCGAGCGCGGACAGCGCACCGTCCTGGTCGGTCCAAACGGCGCCGGCAAGTCGACCCTCCTTAAATTGCTCGCGGGCGTTCTGCCGGTGCAAAAGGGCGAGCGCGACCTCGGACACAATGTGCGGGTTGGTTATTTTTCCCAGCATCGTGTCGAGATGCTCAACGTCAGGCAAACCGTTCTCGAGAGCGTGCTCGATGTAACCGATCCCGTTTCGGAACAAACCGCCCGCACTGTTCTGGGCTCCTTTCTCTTTCGCGGCGACGATGTTTTCAAGACGGTCGGCGTTTTGAGCGGCGGTGAGAAATCCCGCCTCGCCCTCGTCAAGTTGCTGCTCTATCCGCCGAACCTTCTGCTGATGGACGAGCCGACAACCCATCTCGATGTCGGCTCGATCGACGCCTTGATTGGCGCGCTCGCGCAGTACGAAGGGACGCTGATTTTCATCAGCCACGATGTACATTTCATTCGTGCGATCGCGACCAGCGTCCTGCATATCAGCGCCGGGCAGCTCACGCCCTACGCCGGCGATTATCAATATTACCTCGATAAATCGCGGGCGATTTCGGAGCGCGTGGCATTAACGGCGGGCAACGGCCTAACGAACTTGCAGCCAGAAGTCTCGCCTCCCCGGCCGGGCGGCCTGCGGGAACAGAAGGAACAGAAACGGGTCGAAGCGGAAGCGCGCAAAGCGCAGGCCAAGGCGCGACGGGAGAGCGAGCAACGCGTGCACGATCTCGAGATGCAAATCGCAACCCTGGAAGGCCGGCAAAAGGAATTGGCTGCGGAACTCGAAAACCCCGCCGCCTACGAACCAGGCGGCCGCGCCGTCGCGATCAACCGCGAACTGGCCGCCGTCACCCACGAACTGGAGCGGCTGACGGCTGGCTGGGAAATGGCGACGGCAGAGTTGGCGTCGATCTAGCCGCCCAGGAGAGCGAGCGTGTTGCAATGCCAGTTCGCACTGGAGGAACCTGGCGACGCTTAGGAAAAAGAATTACTTCGCAAGCTACATCGCGGTAGCTCGCTTCATTCGTGCCGGGCCGGAAATACGACTAACGCAAGCACCGGAGGTCAGGCGTTAGCCGGTCGAGTCTAGGGTTTCTTCGCGGCGCCTTTTGCGGCCTTCGCCTCCACTTCGGTCGCGGTCATTGTGTACATGATCGTTACCTTGGTGCCGACCTTGACGTCTCCCTGCATCTTGGTGTTGGCGTCGCGGGCGATTTCCCAGCGGTCTTTGCCTTTCATCACCACAATCATGTTGTCGTTCATTTCCACTACCGGACCGGTAACTTGATAACTCTTGGTTGACCCCGCCTGCGCCGTTCCGGCGAATGCGAAGACGACCGCGGCCAGCATTCCGCACAATGTTTTTGGTTTCATCATGCGGCGACTGAATCGATTCTCATCCGGCGTGGCAAGACTTTTTTGCAGTGCCGCGGCTAGGACGGCGATTCAGACCCGCGCCCCTGATCGAATTGCCGCAAGAGTTGCGTTATCTCTTTACAGAGCGCGTCCTCATCGTGCACAGTCTTTGGGAAACGCAGCCGAATCACGTAGCGCCAGTTCACTAAACATGAAATCTTCGATTCTTGCTCTTTGTATCGTTAGCCTTGCCGGACTTGGAGCAGCGGGGTGCTCCTCCAGCAGGAAAGAAGTTTCGTATGAAATCCCACCGCACCCGACGTCGCATTCTGCCACGACCGGTTCGGAGTCCAATGCGAACCCCGGTTCCCTGGGCAGTCCGGTCGGTCAACCCGAGCGCTAGCGCCGCTACTGCTGCTGGCGCGACCGGTTCAGGACATGATCCGATAACGCTCCAGTAATTCCTGGCGAAGCTCCATCGCGACCTCCGGGTTCAACCGGCTCAGCATCTTGCTGCGTCGCTCAGGGTCCATGGCGGCGAGTGTTCTGACGAGATTATTGCGTGACTTTGCCTTGGCGTAGCGGCTCCAGCCGATTCCGATCGCGAGAAAAGCGGACGCCGCCCAAACAACGATGTCCCTTTGCTCGATCATGACAAAAGTTAATCGCTAAACCTTGCGATTGCTACTCGCAGATCAACGGCTACGCCGGGTTCTCGCAGGTTTATGCCGCTTTCGGGCGCGCACTTGCGCGCGGGCGCAGGATTTCCTTCGCCGCGCGGTTGCCAGATTCGACGGCGCCGTTCATAAAGCCGGAGAAATCGGCGCTGGTATGTTCCCCCGCGAAGAGCAGGCGGCCGCCCATTTCCGGCGTGGCTGCGGCTTCGAGCAGGGTGGTATATTGACCGGGCAGGGGACAGGTGTAACTGCCATGGACAAAGGGATTGGTAGGCCAGCTCATCACGGCACGGTGCCCGTCGAACTTTTCCTGGATCCCGGGAAAGACGAGGTTCAGATCGGCCCGGAATGTTGTGTAGCGCTCCGGAGTGAGCTCCAGCGCGGCGTTGCCCCCGAGGAAATTGGTCAGAATACCACTTCGACCAATCTGGCCGCGACTCGTCTCCCAGGTGCATTGAAAAGGTCTGTCGGTAAAGACGCTGCCGTTGCTTGGCGCCGGCAGTTTGAGGTCGACGTTGCGCCACCAACGTTGAGTAAAGCCCGACATGAGCTTGGAGTTATTGCCGTAACCGAGCTGCGCGATCGCGTCCTGTTTCGCTTTGCCCAGGGGCAACGCCTTCACTCCCTCGACCAGGCGCAGCATGGTGAACGGAAGCGCGCAAATGACCCGGGGAAACCTTTCAGATTTCGTTCCGCCGCCCGTCGTGAAATGCAGCCTGAGATTGGCGCCGCGCTCTTCGATTTTCTGCAGGCGACGATCTTTGTGAATCGTAACCTTGCCCTTGAGGGCGGCGAGCAAAGCGTTGGGTAATTCGCTGCTTCCACCTTTGATCCGCTTCGATTCATCGCTCTCCCCAAAGAGTTTGAAACCGTGGCTCGTATCGGGGCTGAGATATGTGATGAGGTTGAGGGCCGATTGATCGTCAGGCTCGCGCCCATACTCTGTAATGTAAGCCACGCGCAAAAGATCGATGACCCATTTCTCAACTCCTTTGCCTGTCTCGTCGAGATAGGCTGCCAGACTGGTTCGGTCGAACTCCCTCGCCTTGTCGGTAAAGTTATCTTTGGAATCGTAAATCCCCGACACATCCATCGCGAGCTTTTTGGCAAACGGCTGAAAAAGCGGGATGAGCTGTTCGTCCGCATAAAGTTTCCCGCCGAAGAAGTAGAGATCGGCACCTTTATCCACTCCTTTGAGTTCCTGGATGCCGACGCCCAGTTCGCCGGCGAGTGCGATCAGGTCGGCGTGATTGGAATCGACCAGCTCCCCGCCCAGCTCGCAAAACATTCCTTCCTTGTTGAAGTCGTATTTGGTGAACATGCGGCCGCCGGTGCGATTGCTGGCTTCGAAGATTTCGCAGGCCACACCGGCTTGCATTAAGCGATAAGCCGCGGTGAGCCCGGCGATCCCGGCGCCGAGGATCGCGACTGGTTCGCGGCTCTTTGCACTTGCGGCAGGTGGTCCTGCGCCGCCAGCCGGCGATGGAATGAAGTCGCCGGCCGCTGTCGCCAGACCTGCTGCGCCAAGTAACCGGAGAAAATCGCGACGGGAAACCCGGGCTGCGTCCCTGGCCTCAAAGAAGAGAGCGCGATGCTGCGGATGTTCGTTCAGCCAGCCTGCCTGCCGTATGGTCCGGGTCAGTTTGCGAAAGAGAGGCGTGCGACCTTGTGGCATCGGTAAACGTTCGGCTTCGTCTGGAATTCTCCGATCAGGTTAACGACGAAAGCCGTATTCGAGAGTGAAGAACTGCGGCTTTAGCCTGGCAAGCGGTTCCCGCAGCTTCGCCAGTTCGTCCTCAGGGCCGTGGATTTCGAGCCGCGTGAGCTCAGTAAATTTTAGCGCTTCCTCGAGGAGCGGTCCGACATCCTCGAGGTGTGCGAGGAGGCCTTCCGCATCTACATAGCCTTCCCGGCAGTGAGCCTGATTCTCGTGAAAGCTAAAACCGTAATACAGGCATTTCGGTTCCTTACTCGCCCTGGCCACGAACTGTTCACAAAATTTCTTGAACAGCTCGAGCTTATCGGCTGGTACTTTGAAGTAAGGAACGATCGTGCAGCATTTGTCATGAGTCGTCATGGGTTCGTTTTTACTCGATTGTTGATCGGAAAATCCGGTCTTCGTAGCGGCGGTTTTTCGTCAAGGACGCCATGACATCAGGCGTGTCCCGCAATTGCGAGGAAAAAGCATCACGAACAAATCCGATTCACTTGAAGTACGGGCGCAGTTCCGCGTATTTCTTTGCTTTGATCCCCTTCACCTTCTCTAACTCATCCACGCTCTTGAATGGTCGCGCGGCGATAATCCTTGAGGCGAGAACGGGGCCGATTCCGGGAATGTCCTGCAACGCCTGACTGGTAGCGGCATTCAAGTCGAGCCTTGCGCCAGGTTGCGGTGGCGCGCCGTCCAGCGGAGAAACGAAAGCATCGAAGTGATCCTGGTTCCGGCCTGATGGCATGGGCGCGCCAGTATTCAGGCGACCCGTGGCGATGCCCCAACCACCGAGCCGGTTTTGCTTCGCCGCTCGCTCCAATTTCTCCAGCTTGTGCCATTCCATTTCCGGAGTGTTCATGTGCGGCGCCTCCGAAGCCGCTCCATAAACGCGCGCTAGTCCGTTGGCGACCAACATCTCGCCGAGGTCCGCGTTCTCCGCCTGGACAAAAGCGAAATAGCGATGCCGTCGGCTCCGGCCTCGCGCATCCTGTTTGCAGGTGCGGACGGTGAACGGGTGGGCGAGCTTTTGCCTCGTAAAGCGCTGGGCCTCGAGTCCGATCTCGAGTGTTTGTGGAACGGTGAGGTGAAAATACTTCGCCTGCTCCGCGACTCGCTTTGGAATGCTGGCATCAGTCTCCGGCGCATCGACAAAGTAAAGTCGGAAGATGTATTCCCGGCCTCCCGCACGGACATGAAAGCTATCGCCGTCATTCGCCGCGTTGGGCAGATAACGGCAATTAGTAAAAGTCAGCCATTGGCTGGCGCAGGCAGTTTCGCCTAACGAGCAAATGGCCAAGCCGAGCAGCAGCCATTTGCCGAGGATGGAGTTCGTACGCCTCACCTATTCGTAGCGCAGCGCTTTCACCGGATCGACCCGCGCGGCGAAGTAAGCCGGAATGAGCGCGGCTAACGAACAAATGATAAATGCCGCGATGCAGATTTTTACCACATCGCTCGGAATCACTTCGGCCGGGATCTGCGAGAACTGGTAGACGGAGCGCGGGAAAATCTCGATGTGCAAAGTGCGGGCGAGCCATTGACTGAACTCGTTCCGGAAACGGATCAGTGTCATGCCAAGCCCGAGCCCCGTGATAGTGCCGAAGACGCCAACCACGATTCCCTGAAAGAGAAAAACGCCCATGATTTGTCCGAGGCTCGCGCCGACCGCTTTCATGATCCCGATCTCGCGCCGCTTCTGAACTGTGACGGTGATGAGCGTGTTCATAATGCCGAAAGCCGCCACGATCACGATAAAGAAGAGCAGGAACGCCATGACCGTCCGCTCCAGCCGGACCGCGTCGAAGAATTGCTTGTTCATCTCGATCCACGTCTCCGCGTAATCCGCGGGCGGGAGGTATTTCTCGATCAAGCCTTTGATTCGGTCGACGTCATAAGGATTGACCGTCTTGACCGTGATCCCGTGCAGGGCGTCGCCCAGGCCGTAAAGTTCCTGCCCGATAAAGATCGGTACGAGCAGGAACTCCGAGTCGTGGAGGTATTGGCCGGTCTCGAAAATGCCGGTTACGGTCAGCTCTTTGGGGAGCACAACCTCGCGCAGGTCGTCGATGGCCTTGTCCTTCTCCGCTCCCTTTTTTTGGTCGAGCTCTTTGAGCTTGTCGAGGATTTCGCCCAGGTTTCCCGGCGAGTAGACGGTTAACTTGTCGCCCACCGTGACCCCGAGTTTCTGCGCAAGATCGACACCGAGCACGGTTGAATCGCCCTCGAGATCGAGCTTTCCGAGTTTGATGAATTTTCGCAGCGGAATCACCTTTTCCTCCTGCGCTGGATCGATGCCGCGGATCATCGGGGCGAGGCGGCGGTTGTGGAATTCGACGATCACCGGTCCCTGGATGTAGGGCGCGGTCGCGACCACTCCCGGCGTGTGGCGCAGTTTGACGGTGAGGTCGCGCCAGTTCGTCATGATCCCATCGGTCGTGACCAGAATGTGGGCATCGAAGTCGATTACCTTCTGGCGCAGCTCGCGATCGAAACCGGTCATGACGGAGATGACGAGAATGAGAACGGTCACGCCCAACGTCACTCCGAAGATCGAGACGAGGGTGATGATGGAGATGAAAGTGCGCTTCGGTTTGAGGTAACGAAGTGCGAGGAAAAGGCTGAACGGGACTTTCAAGGCAGCGATACGGTTGCCGAAATTGCGGCCTTGCCAATGGGAATCGCAGTTGCGAGTCGGGAGCGATGAAATCTGGAGACGACAAAAGGCCGGTCGCGAGCGATAAATTGTCATGCTTTGGACTATTGTTGTCATTCTGCTCGTTCTCTGGCTGATCGGTTGGCTGGGATTGCATCTCCTCGGAGCGGCGATCCACATTTTGGTGATCCTGGCGATCATCTTTGCGGTTGTCGCCCTCGTCAGGGCCGCCTGACGGTGCGGCCGGCCCGCAAGTTACGACCCGACTTTCGACCGTCGGAATTTCCCGATGAACAACGACATCGTCGGCATTGACCTCGGGACGACCAACTCGCTCATCGGCGTGATGGAAGCGGGTTTCCCGATCCTGATCGCGGATGCAAACGGTGCCCGTCTCACGCCATCCGTAGTGCATTTTCCCGAAGAAGGCGAGCCGCTGGTCGGCGCGACGGCGAACCGGATGCGCGCGGTGCAGCCGCAAACGACCATCTATTCTGCGAAACGCCTGATTGGTTTGCGGGGCGAAGATTTGCCGGGAGAGGAATTGCCGACCGATTATGCAGTCGTTAGGCAAAATGGCCAGGTGTTGCGCCTCCAGGTGCGCGACCGGCTTTACCGGCCGGAGGAAATTTCGGCGCTCGTCCTCGCGAAACTAAAACGCGACGCCGAAGCCGCGCTTGATCGTCCGGTCACGCGCGCGGTCATCACGGTTCCCGCCTACTTCAACGACGCGCAACGAAGTGCGACCAAGCGGGCGGGGGAGGCAGCCGGTTTCATCGTCGAGCGCATCATCAACGAGCCGACTGCCGCAGCGCTTGCCTACGGCCTCGACAAGTTGAAGGAGAAATCGAAGATCGCGGTCTACGACTTGGGCGGCGGCACGTTCGACATCTCGATCCTCGAGTTGAACGGCGGCGTTTTTCAAGTGCTCTCCACGAGCGGAAACACTCGTCTCGGCGGCGATGACGTGGACGAAGCCTTGATTGCTGATTGTGCGTTGCCGATTGCCGATTGGCAGAAGCGGGAACTCGTGATCGAGGCGAAGCATCGGCTCTCGACCGAGGAGTCGGTGAGGATCGATGTGCCCTTCGTGGCCGGGGAAAACCTCAGCTATGAGTTGACGCGTGATGCGCTCGAAAGGATCGCGCGTCCGATCATTCAACGGACAAGGACGCATTGTCTGCGCGCGTTGAGCGACGCGAAGCTGAACGCCGAGCAGCTCGACGAGGTGATCCTGGTCGGCGGGATGACGCGCATGCCGCTCGTCAGGCAATTTGCCGCTGAGTTCTTCGGACGCGAGCCGAACACTTCGCAGAATCCCGACGAAGCGGTCGCGCTCGGCGCTACCATCCAGGCCGGCATCCTTTCCGGCGCGGTGCGCGATGTTGTCCTGCTCGACGTGACACCGTTGTCGTTAGGCATCGAGACGTTTGGCGGCCTCATGAACGTCATCATCCCGCGCAACTCCACCATCCCGATCAAGGCGGGTGAGATGTTCACCACCGCGGTCAATCATCAGCGCTCGATGAAGATCAAGGTGTTGCAAGGTGAGCGGGAGATGGCAGCCGACAACTGGGCTCTGGGCGAATTTGAGATCGAGTTCGAGCCCGCGCCTAAAGGCGTGGCGCGGGTCGGGGTACAATTTGAGATCGACGCCAACGGCATTCTGCAAGTGCTGGCGCGCGACACCAAGACCGGCGCGGAAAAGATTGTCGCCCTGACGAGCGCGGTCGACGTCTCCGATGAAGCGGTCGAAGCGATGATCGCGGACTCGCTTGAGCACGCCTTTGAAGACATGAGCGAGCGAGTCTGGACCGAGACGCGGTTGAAAGCGGAAGAGATGCTGGCCGCGGTCGAGAATGCGTTTCAACTCGCCGGTGAGCGCATCTCTGTGGGGGAGCGAAGCAGGATTGAGCAGGCGGCGAACGAGGTGCGTGAAGCGATGCAGACGCACGAAACCCCGCGCCTCAAAGCTGCTAATGCCGCTCTCGACGAAGCGACGCAGGAGCTGGCTGCACTCATCGTCGAGCAGGCGATGATTGCTTCCGCCGAGCCCGGAGGGTAGCGCAAGCTACCAGCTTACCGTCGATCAAAACCATAAGCTGAAGCCTGCGCTACCTTACTACGGTGTGAGGACACAGCCGCGGTTAGGCATCAATTGTATTGCATTCTGGCTGGCACTCTGACCACAATGGATGCATGAGAAGCGTTCGCGGTTTGCAGTGGGCGTTGGTGATTGTTGCCCTCGTGATCGGTGGCTGGCCGGCTTTGGGCGAGGACACCAATTTCAGCCGGCCGCTGGTTCAGGCGCGGTTTGATAATTTGGTTCCAACATCCTATCCGACAATCCGACCGAGCTTTCGTCAGCTTCAACCGACGAGTCAGCCGGTGATTCATCCCGGCATCCCGCGAGTTCCGATCACGAAGAATCTCGTTAATTCGTTCGCCCAGCCGTTACTGATCGTGAATGAAAGGCCAGCGCCTTTAACGGCCGCAAAAACCCATCCCGCCCAATCGCCGCGGTTAGTCATCGAGGCGCGATCGGGCTCGCCCGGCAAAGTGCGAAAGGATTCGACTGGGCGAAGCGAAGGCGTTGAGAAAACATTGGACTAGGAAGCGCAGGAATCAGCGCGGAGACGTCGAGGAACTCGGGGTGGCGGAAGGCGAAGAGCCTGCCTTCTGGCGACGGGTATTGATCTCCTCGAGCAGTTGTTTTTCCTCCGGGAAAATGGGCCCGGCCTTCGCCAAGGCGATGTACTGATTGGCGGCTTCGACCTGATTATCATCGTCGTAAAGAAGCGCGGCGTAGACCGCGGCATGCGGGTCACGCAACTGGTCGGGCGAGAGTTTTTGCAGGACATCGAGACCCTCGTTCGTCCGGCCGGCGCCGTAGAGCGCAAAGGCATAGGTGAGGGCGGCCGCTGTATCGTCAGGGGCCTTTTCGTAAGTCCGCTTTGCCAGGGCGCGGCCTTCCTCGGAATTGCGATCGAGAAGGAGTGAGAAACGGGCGGCGTTCGCCGCCAGGGCGATCTCGTCGGGCGATGCTTCGTGCAGACGCCGCGCGGTGACGCGAAGGTTCAGGAGGTCGTTTGTCGCGCGATAAATCTTATAGAGTGCGTCGAGCGCTTCGCGCCGCGAGGCCGGAGTGTTGGAGACTCGTTGCCAGAGCGGTTCCGCCTGACGCGCCAGATCCCACTTTGAGGCGAGGCGAGCGAGCGCCAGTTCATGTTCTGGGTTCGCCGAGGCGGCCTTGACCGCGGAGGCCCAAAGCGGATCGAACTCAGTTTCGCCCGCGCCTCGGCGCGCCTGGCGCGTGGCATAGGCCTGATAGGCCAGGCGCAGGTAGTCATCATCGCCCCACGAATCGCCGCGCGTCCGGCGTTTCAAACGCGCCCAGTTCTTCGTCAGGACGAGCGAAGCGGCGATCGTGCTCGCCACGGGTGGATGACTCGTCAGGTCGGCGGGCAATTTCTCGCTCCACTTCCAGGCTTCGTTCGGGAGGTTGTTCCTGTTCATCCACTCGATTAACTGGGCAAGATCATGGCGATTGCGGGCCGCGATGGGTTTTACCTTGTTAAGCAGCGTTTCGAATTTCTTTGGATTGAGTTTCCGGTAGAGATCGAGGCAGAGAAGGTAATCGGCGAAGGTCACCTGCGGGCTCATTTGCAACTCCTGGGCGAGGGCATTGGCAGCCTCGGTTTGGTTTTCGCGAAGCGCGTTATCAAGCAGGGCGCGTAAGGCTTCGGTCCGGAACTGCGGGACCTTGCTCAGGCGTTCGAGTTGGTTGCGCGCGGCGGCGTTCTTCTCTGGATCAGGTGAAAGAATTTCCAGTGCCGCAAGATTGAATTGGTAGACGTCGTTTGATGGTTCCTGCGCAACGGCGGCGGCAAAATGGCGTTCTTCCTCCGCCACATTTCCCTGGGCACGAGAGAGCCAGCCCGCCACCACGTGGTAGGCGGCCTTCTCGCGATCGGCTGGTGCGACGCGACCAAGGGCAGCGCGCGCCACATCGAGCTGGCCGAAACGCAGGGCGGCAGAGGCGAGGTTCAACTCGCTGTCGAGCCCCGGATCAAGCCGTGCGATTTGTGCACGCCAGGCAACGGTCTCGGAGCGATTCTGTTTTTCAGTGGTGTCGGCGAGGATGCGCGCGGCGGCGAGCGAATCTGGATCAATCGCGAGAACCTTGCGCGCCAGGCTCTCGGCTTGCGCAAGATCGTCTTGCGTAAGCCGATTGCCGGCTTCCGCGAGGAACCGCGTTTTCTCCCAACGATTCCACCCTTTGTGGACGGACGAGAAGGCAAAAAGGCCAACGCCAAGACCGAGCACGACAAAAAGCGAGAGAACGAGGCCGCCGCGCAACTGGGGGCTGCGCCACCATGAGACCCTGCTGCGGCTTACCCGTCTCGGCTGCTCCACCATGACAGTTGGCTTTCTGCACCGCCGAGCGAGATTTGGCAAACGGTGGTGCCGAACCGCGCCGCTCCGTCGCGGGGAAACTGGCCTAACGAATGTGTTCCGCCGCGTGTTCCTCCGCGACCACTGGGACCGCCTCGATGTTCTCCATCACTTGTTCGCGCAAACGCTCGCCCCAGACGTAACGCGCGAGGAGCACCTTGATCGTAGCCGTGAGCGGGATGGCGAGGAGCGGACCGAGCAGGCCGCCGATGAGGAGGCCCCAGATAAAGATGGAAACGATCACGGTCATCGGATGCAGCCCGACGGAGTTGCCGACGATGCGCGGCGCATAAAAAAGGCCTTCAAGATTCTGCACGCCGATAAAAATCACCGTGACCCAAAAGGGATGCCACCAATCGCCCCATTGCGCCGCAGCGATAATCACTGCGGGAATCCAGCAAATGACGATTCCAATATAAGGGATCATCGTTAGGGGAACGACCAGCAAACCGATCAGGGGCGCGAAGTTCAAACCAAAGACGGTGAGCGCAGTGCCGATGAGAACACCGTCAACCATGCAAACAAGGAGTTGACCGCGAAAGTAAGCGATGATGTAGCTGTTGATCTGCGAAAGAGTGTTCGCGACTTCGTCTTTGAGCGGGGAATTGCGCAGGGGTAGATATTCCCGCCAGCGTCGCTCGATGGCCGGGCGTTCCTTGAGGAGAAAGAAGGAGTAAATGGGGACCATCACGAGGCTGAGAAGAAATCCGGTCACGCCGAGGAAGCCGCCGACACTGGTCTTTACCAGCGCCCAGAGTTTTGTGATCAAATCGGGAAGTTGGTTCTCCAGCGCAGGTAGCTGTTTTTGCACCCAATCCTGGATGCGCTGACGATCGGCCGAGGTCAGCTTGGTCGGCGCCGGCTGAATGATTTCGCTGTTACCCTGCGATGGTGCATTGGCCTTGGAAATCGGCTTGGGCGAAGGCGTGCTTGGAGCCTGCGTTGGCTCGGCCAGGAGCCAGTTTACGAGACCGGTCGCGGCGCCGTTTTTGCCCGCCTTTCCACCAAGGCCGAAGGTGTGTTCGTACTGGTAGATCAGATCGACCGCTTTGTCGCGGACGTGCGTGGTAAAGGAAGGCAATTGCCGCGCGAGACTGGCGCTTTGCACGGAGATCGTCGGAACGATCCAGGCGACCAGGGCCGCGATGGCGAGGAAGATGATGAGGAAGATCGAGAGAACCGCCCGGGTGCGCCCGAAGCCGCGCCGGGAGAGATAATTCACGACCGGGTCGAGCAGGTAAGCCAGGATCGCCGCGATCGCCACCGGAATCAGGATCGGCTGGAGAAAGCCGATCACGTTCGCTCCAATCCAGACCACGGCGCTGACGATAAAAACGAGCAGCACGACGAAGATCGCGGTAAGCGACGCCCACATCGTCTTGCGTTGCCAGGGTGTGGGATATCGTTTCACTTGAGCGGCGTGGCGCTGGCCGGATCGCTTTTGCTTATCCTGCTTTTAGCTTCTGCGACCTTTGCCGCCAGCTTTTTGTTTGTCTGGTCGAGAGCCAGCGCCTTCTGCCAGTAGCCCAGCGCCTTGGGCTCCTGGTTCAAGGCCGCATAGGTATCGCCGATATGCTCGAAGACCGTCGGATCGTCGGCTTTGAGTTCCTCCGCGGCATTGAGCAATTCCGCCAGAGCCTGTTCGTATTTACCCTGGCGGTAGTGGAGCCAGCCCATGCTGTCGAGAAAGGCGCCATTATTCGGGTCGCTCGCGAGCGCGCGTTTGATGTAATTCTCTGCTTCATCGAGGTGACTGTTTTGATCGGCCCACATATAGCCAAGATAGTTGTAAGCTTCGGCCGCGTCCGCCGGGTCGGTCGCGATCGATTGCTTGAAAAGATCCGCGGCCTTGTCATAGAGGCCAGCGCGTTCCGCGGCCGCGCCATATTCGAAATAGAAACGCCCGTTGGTAATCTCCTGGCCCTCCGCCTCGCTTTCATGCAGCGCTTCCTCGAAAGTGGTGACCGATTCCTGGGCATGGTTCGCTTCGCGCAGCGCCACCGCGAGGAGATAGGTTAACTGTGGCGCAGTGGGAAATCGATGGCGCGCTTCCCGCAGAAGGCGGACGGCGCGCTCGCCATCGTTCAGGTTGAAGAGAAGCAGCTCAGCCAGGTGCACATAGCTATCCGGTTGGACGGGGTTGATGAGGAGACTCTGCTCGTAATTCGCGGCAGCTTTCGTGTATTCGGCCTTGGCTTGAGGCAGCTTTTTTTCCTGCACGAGCGCCTTGGCGTCTTCCTCCAGCACTCGTCCCAGGAGCTCGTAGGTTTGATATTTCTCCGGATGCTGCTGGATGATTTCCTGCAACATCTCGATCGCCTTGCCGCGCTGGTTGGTCAGGATGAAACCGGTGGCGAGCTTTTCTCGAGCGTTAAAGTCGTTAGGCTGGAGTTCCAGCACCCGCAGGTAGAGCGGGATCGCCTCCTGCACCTGGTCGGAGGCGGCAAAATAATCCGCTGCATCCCGCAGGACCGAGGCGTCGCTCGGGGCCAGTGCCAGCGCCTTGTGGAAGACTGCGTTCACTTTTTGCAGTTGTTCCGGGGTGGGATTTTTATCGGGCTGCACCAGGAGCGCGAGATAGAGCTTGCCGAGCTGGGTCCAGAAGGAGGGGTCGTTCGTCTCGACTTTGGCCGCGCGGTCGAGCGTCCGCAGCGCGCCCTTGCGATTGCCGGCCGTCAGTTGCACCTCGGCAAGGCGCTGATAACCCTCGATCTCGTTCGGCGCGAGCGCCACGGCCTGCTCCGCATACCGCGTCGCCGGTTCCATTTTTTTGAGATACTTGGCATAGATGTAGGCTAGCTGGAGATACGGCCCCGGCTCCTTTGGCTGGGCCTTGACCGCGTCCTTCAAGATATCGATCGCGCGCGGATAATCCCCCTGCTGGGTGAGGAGAAAGGCGACCCGCGTGGCGAGATCCACTTCTCCCGGATCGAAGTTGAGCACGCGCTCGAAAGCTGCGAGGGCTTTGTCGCTTTCACCGTTGTCCTGAAGGTCGAGGGCCTGCACGTAATCAAGCAGCGCCCGCGCCTTGCGTTCGCCTTCGGGCTGGAGCGCGAGATCCTTTGGCGGATGCAGGACGAGCGAGTCATCTCTGGCCGATTCTTTCGCCAGCGCAGGCGGCGGCGAGGATTTGCGCCTGGGCGGTTCTGCTGGACTCGCCAGGGAAACCGTCGCACCAAGCAGGCAGGCGGCCGCCAAACAGCAGTGGATTCGGCTGCCCCAGCTTTTCCCTCGCGTCATTGGTGAAAGTTTAAGGTCAGCGCCAGATCGGCGCAAACGGTGCGACCGCGCGAGGGGAGCAGCGCCTAACGAGTGTGGCCGAACCTACGACTTGTAGCGCAAGCGCTTCTTGTGGCGGTTTTCTTTCATCCGCTTGCGGCGCTTGTGCTTGGAGATTTTTGCTTTTCGTCGTTTTTTCAGCGAGCCCATAGAGGAGTTTTCACGATGCCGATTTCGGATTGCCGATGATCAGCATCTGAAACCACAAAGCGCGACCGAATCCGGTCGCGAGCATCGAAGGTAGAGGCATCCCGCCGCTTGGCAACTCATTTCGCGGCCGCCAACGCGGCGCGCAATTGCCCAACATGCTCCGCTGGTTTTACCTTGCGCAATATCGCGCTGATGCGGCCGCGACCGTCGATAACGAAGGTTGTCCGCTCGGTGCCCATGTATTTCCTGCCGTACATGCTCTTCTCAACCCAGACGCCGTAGTCGGCGACGATTTTCTTTTCGGGATCCGCCAGAAGCGGGAAGGGGAGCTGATATTTCCCGATGAATTTCTCGTGGCTCGCGGGGGAGTCGATACTCACTCCAAAAATCCTGGCGCCGCCGGCGAACTCGCACCACGCGTCGCGCAGCCCGCAGGCTTGCGCCGTGCATCCCGGGGTATCGTCTTTCGGATAGAAATAGAGGGCGAGCGGCGAGCCGTGGAAATCCTTCATCCTAACGACGGCCCCAGCGCCATATTGTCCGCCGACCGCCGTGGCCGCGAAATCCGGGGCGGGATCGCCAACCTCGAGCTGTGCATGTTTGGTGGTCATTTCTCGAAGAGAATAATCAGGACGCCGACGACGCACAACAGGACGCCCATAACCCCGGCCTCATACTTTTCGAAGAGGCGAAGCCTGACCTGTTCGATTCCGGTAAGAGCGAGAAAGGTGAAGGCGACCATCCCGGCGATCGTGGCCACGGTGAGAATGATAGTGAGCAGGGCGAAGCCGTGCCAGCCGTAGCGCACGCCTGAGACGTAGATCGGGACAAATGCTTCGCAGGGCGAAAAGGTGAGAAGCGCGAGCAAACTCATGATGGCCGCGAGATCGGAACGGGTGAGCGACAATCGTCTCTTGCCGTGGTCATGCGCATGGTCGTCGTCGCGGTCGTGGTGAGCGTGCCGGTGTCCAATGTGCAGATGGGTGTGCGGGTGACCGGTCAATTGCCTGACGACATAAAAAAGCCCAAAGGCAATCAGGGCGCCGCCGGCAATTCGGGGGAACCAGATGCCGATGCGATCGCTCAAGGCAATGCCAAGCAAGGCGACGATCAGGCCAAGGGTCGCGGTAAACGAGGCGTGACCGGTGGCGGCAATCGCGGTGATGGCGAGCGTCTTGGCGCGGCTCCAGCGTTGCAGCCGCGCCGTCAGGACAAAGGGCAGCCAATGCGTCGGGATGGCGGCATGGAAAAACGCGATGCCGAATCCGGTAATGGCAATCGTGGTGAGGACGGAGCTGTTCACTGCAACGGGTGGAGCGGGATTGTCTGCTTCAATTCTCCGCCGTCAAAAAAAGGCGCGGTAAAAAAATCGGGCTGGTGGGATTTGAACCCACGGCCTCTGCGTCCCGAACGCAGCGCTCTACCAAGCTGAGCCACAGCCCGCACTTTCGCACCGCGCATCCGCCAGGCAATCCGCCAGAGGCCGCGCAGCGCCCCTATTTCGCGCACTTCGCCGATGCTGGCAAGGCGATTCGGTCGCGGGTCGAGAAATCCGTTGACAAGCCTTTCGCTGCACGCATTATCCGAATCCGCCCGGCCCGACGATGCTTGCTTCCATTTCCACCTCTTCAGCCCTAACGAACGGCTCGCCGTCGATCCTGCAATTTCCGTCTGAGTCCGCTCGCTCCGTCCGTTCCTTGAGAAATATGACCGCTCAACTCCTGCAAGAAGCAGCCAAAGTGATCCCGAACCAGCAACTGTTGATCAACGTCGTCTCCAAGCGCGTTCGGCAGCTTGGCATCGGTCATCGCCCTCTCGTTGAAGCCACCCCCAAATCCTCCCTCACAGATATCGCCCTTAAGGAAATCATCGCCGGCAAGCTCACCTACGAAGAACTGAAAGAAACGCCCGCCGAGGCGTAACTGCTTCTCGCGTGCCGGTCCGCGCCGACCATGCCCGCCGAGACCATTCTCAATCGCAAAGCCCTGCGCGATTTCCACATCCTCGAGCGCTTTGAGGCCGGGGTGGAGCTGAAGGGCAGCGAGGTCAAATCGATCCGTGCCGGCAAGGCCAACATCGGCGACGCCTTTGCCCGGATCGAAAACGGCGAAGCCTTTCTCTATGGGGCCGACATTCAACCCTACGAGCGCGCCAGCCACGAGGTCCCGCCGCCGAAGCGAGTGCGCAAACTTCTTCTGCACCGCCGCGAGATCGACAAACTCTATGGCCTGACCAACATCGCGGGCCGCACCCTCGTCATCCTGAAACTCTACTGGAAGAATGGACGCATCAAAGCCGAGCTCGGCGTTGCCCAGGGCAAGGAAGCGCGCGACAAACGCCTCGATTTGAAAAAACGCGCGACCGATCGCGAAACCGCGCGAGAGGTGGCGCGCTTCAACCGGAAGCATGGGTGAGAAAGATCGAGAATCGTGAACCGTGAGTCGTGATCAACGGCCGTCCGTATTTGCTTTTCCACGATTCACGATTCACCAATCTCGATTCACGGTTCACATTCACGATCCCTAAACCATGTCGCCGCTCTTCCTCATCTTCCTCACCGTGTTCATCGACATGGTGGGATTTGGCATCATCATCCCGGTGCTGCCGCTCTATGCGGAACACTTCCACGCCACGCCGGCCGAGATCGGCTGGCTCACCGGCATCTACTCCGGGATGCAGGTCATCTTCGTCCCCATCCTCGGCCGTCTCTCCGATCGCTTCGGGCGGCGTCCGGTCCTGATTGTGAGTCTGGCCGGAACAGCGATCGGTTTTCTCATCATGGGGTGGGCCTCTTCGCTCGCTCTCCTCTTCGTCGCACGCATCATCGATGGCGCGACTGGCGGCAACATCGCCACGGCGCAGGCTTACATCGCCGATGTCAGCACGCCGGAAAATCGTTCGCGATCGATGGGCGTGATTGGCGCGGCCTTCGGTCTTGGCTTTACCTTTGGTCCGATGATCGGTGGCATCATGAGCCACATTTCGTATGCGGCACCGTTTTATTTCGCGGCCGCGCTCGCGACCGTGAACGTCGTCCTGCTCTATTTCATCCTGCCGGAAAGTCTTTCCGCCGAATACCGCTCCAAGCCGCACGAGCGCGTCCGGTTGGCGGAAGTTTTCCAGCATGGCCATGGCCGCCTTTTCGGCACGATCGTGGCGACCTATTTTTTCGCCATCACCGGCTTCGCGATCATGACGACGCTCTTCGCGCTTTTCACCGAGAAACATTTCGGATTCGACGCGCGCCAGACCGGTTACGTGTTTGGCTTCGTTGGGATCATCAGCGTCATTTTGCAAGGCGGCTTGATCGGGCGCCTGGTCAAGATGTTTGGCGAAACCGCGCTCGCTCGCACGGGCTTGCTCCTCCTTGCCGGGGCGCTCACCCTTCTCCCGCTCGTGCCCACTCTGCCGGCGTTACTCGCGGTTTGCGCCGCCGTCGCCATCTCCAACGGACTCACCACGCCCACGCTCAATGGTCTTGCATCGCAAATGGTTGATCGCGGCTGGCAGGGACGCGCGCTTGGCGTCATGCAATCCGCCGGCAGCCTCGGCCGGCTCATTGGCCCGCTGCTTGGCGGCTGGCTGCTCATGTTTGATCTCGGGAAACCGCTCCGCCTTTACGCGCGGACGCCACTCTTTGCGAGCGGAGCGATCCTGCTCATCGCCTTCGCCCTTGCCCTTACTTTTCACAAGCCGGCGCGCGACAACGCGGAGCCGGCCGTGGCGCTGGAGAGGGACGTATAATCAATATGAAGCGATCATTTCTTCTCACCCTCAGCGGGATCGGCCTTGCCGCCTGGACGATCTCGCGTCTGATGCGGACCGATTTTTCCTTTGCCGGGAAATCAGTCGTCATTACGGGCGGCTCGCGCGGGCTTGGCCTGGCGATCGCGCGCCTGATCGCGCAGGAAGGCGGCCGGCTCGCGCTCCTCGCGCGGGACGAGGAGGAACTGGCAAGCGCCTGTGCCGAACTGCGTGCGCTCGGCGCAGAGGCGCTTGCCGTGCCCTGTGATCTGCTCGATCGCGGGCAATCGTTAGGCGCGATCGAGACCGTGATGGATCGTTACGGCGCGATTGATGTTTTGATCAACAACGCGGGCATTATCGAGATCGGGCCCCTCGAGCACATGCGGCGAACGGACTTCGAAAAATCGATGCAGCTCCATTTTTGGGCGCCCTATAACCTGATTCGGCAAACCATCCCGCACATGTGCCGGGCGGGCGGCGGCCGCATCGTCAACATTTCCTCCATCGGCGGCAAGCTGGCGGTGCCGCACATGGCCCCCTATAGCGCGAGCAAGTTCGCGCTCGTCGGCCTTTCCGACGCCTTTCGCACGGAGCTGGCGCGAGATGGGATCAAGGTTACGACGGTGACGCCTGGCCTTATGCGCACCGGCTCGCAGTTGAACGCAACTTTCAAGGGAAACCACGGAGCTGAGTTCACCTGGTTCTCGCTTTCCGCGGCGTTGCCTCTCTCGTCGGTCGCTGGCGACCGGGCCGCGCAACTGATCGTGGAGGCCTGCCGCCGCGGCCAATCGTCGCTCATCATCGGTCTGCCCGCGCGAATCGCGATTGCCGGCAACGCTCTTTTCCCCAGCCTGACAGGTGAGTTCATGAAATTGGTCAACCGGCTCCTGCCCGGACCGGTCGGAGTGGAAGGTGACGAATTGAGATCCGGTCGCGCCGCGCGGACGGAGCAGCGGGTGCCCGGCTGGATCGCGCGCCTCGGTGGGGATGGCGTCGCGCAAAACAACGAAGCGTAAGCCGCGCCGGTGCGTGCGAAACGGCTTTTCGTTAGTCTGGATCTGCCGGAAACGATCGCTGCCGCACTCGTTAGGCTAAATCCGCGGCTGCGCGGCGTTCGCTGGTCGAGTGCGGAGCAGATTCATCTCACCCTCGCCTTCCTCGGCAACGTCGAGCCGGAACCAGAGGAAAAGCTGCGCGTTAATCTTCGCGCCATCCATTTCGGCGCGTTCTTCCTTCCCCTCCAGGGGCTCGGCACTTTTCCGGCGAAAGGGCGCCCGAAGATTCTCTGGCTCGGGGTTGGCCACGGTCATCCGCACCTTTTCCAACTGCACAAAAAGGTGACCGACGCCGCGCTCGCTGCCGGGCTGGAGGCCGATCTGCGGCCGTGGCATCCGCACCTGACCCTCGCGCGCTGCCAGGATGTTTCGGCGCAATCGATCCGCCCCTTTCTTCGCCGGCACAGCGACTTCGATGCCGGTCTGGTGCAGATCGATTCGTTCCAGTTGAAGTCCAGCCTGCTCATGCCGGCGGGATCGATCCATACAACCGAATTAGTCATCCCGGCGATCTGACTTCCCTTGCAATCTATTCCCATCCTGCCTATACCCGCGCCATGAAACGCGCCGCTCTCTTTATCTCTTGCCTGCTTTTTTGCCTAACGACTGCCTTCGCCGCCGAGCCGACACCAGCGGTGATCGCCCTCAAAGCGGCCCGCCTTTTTGATGGCAAATCGAAAACGCTCGTGCCGAACGGCGTGGTTCTGATTGAGGGCAACACCATCACCGCCGCCGGGAGCAACATCACCATTCCCGACGACGCCCAGATCATCGATCTTGGCGACGCCACCCTCTCGCCCGGTTTCATGGACGCACACACCCATCTGACCTTCGACTTTTCCGGGAACTACAACGCGTTGCGTCTCCGCATGCTGGACGAAAATATTTCCCAGCTCGCGCTCGAGATGATCCCGAATGCCAAAGCCACGATTGAAGCCGGCTTCACCACCGTGCGCGATGTCGGGAGCGGCTTTCCAAATTCGCATGACTTTCCCGACGTCTCGCTCCGCAATGCGATCAATGAAGGCGTCATTCCCGGGCCGCGCATGCTGGTCGCGACCCACGGCATCGGCGCAACCGGCGGCCATTTCGATCACACGAACGGATTTCGCGACATGATTTTCGGCGAAGAACCGGACTGGACTAACGGAATCGCCGATGGACCGGACGCGATTCGGAAGGCCGTTCGACTCGAGGTGAAGAATGGAGCCGACGTGATCAAGGCCGCCGTCTCGGGCGGCGTCCTCTCGTTGGCCGATGAGGTCGACGTCCCACAATTCACACCTGAGGAAATGGCGGCGCTGGTCGATGAATCGCACCGGCTTCGGAAAAAAGTCGCGGTTCACTGCCACGGTGATGAAGCGGCCAAGGAAGCGATCAACGCCGGCGTTGATTCGATCGAGCACGGCTCGTTTATGAAACCCGATACGCTGGCTCTGATGAAGAAAAAGGGCACCTATCTCACGCCCACCTTGATGGCGTCCGAATGGGTGATGAAGAAGATCAGCCAATATCCTCCGGCGGTGCAGGCCAAGGGCAAAGCCGCGACCGAGGCGCGCTCGGAAATGTTTCGCAACGCGCTCAAGATCGGAGTGAAGATTTCCTTCGGCACCGACGCGGCCGTCTTTCCGCACGGACAAAACGCGAAGGAATTCGCGCTCATGGTCGGCCTCGGGATGAAACCGATCGATGCCCTGCTCAGCGCCACCTCTGTCGACGCGGATCTTCTCGGCGTCGCGAACAAGCTCGGCACGCTCGAGAAAGGCAAGCTCGCCGACATTATCGCCATGCCCGGCGATCCGACGGCGGATATTACCGCGACCGAGCGCGTCTTCTTCGTCATGAAAGACGGCAAGATTGTGAAGAACGAGGCGAAGCCGTGAATCGGGGTTAGCGTGTTCGCCGCAAGCGCGCCAAACGAACGGCGAGTATCCGGCAGGAATCTGGACGCGCGGGAGCGCGATCTTCCGCGGAGGGACATGCTTCCGCATGTCCAGTTTGACACCCGCCGCCGACCCTTCAGGATAACGCCAACATGAGATTCGAAAACCAGGTCGCAATCGTGACCGGCGCAGGGCGAGGGATCGGGCACGCCATCGCGCTGCGCTTGGCTAACGAAGGCGCGCGGGTCGCTTCCGTCAGCCGCAGTGAATCGAATGCGCAACGCACGGCCGATGAAATCAACGCCACTCGTGCCGATGCCGCCCGGGCCTACGCGGTCGATGTGGCGGATCACGCCGCCGTGCAGGCGGTCGCGGCCCGCATTCTCGATGATTTTGGGCGGGTCGACATTCTCATCAACAACGCCGGTGTAACGCGCGATGGGCTGAGCATGCGCATGTCGATAGAGGATTGGGACACAGTCGTCGATACGAACCTGAGAGGCGCCTTCAGTTTCGCCCAGGCGGTCATGCGCTCGATGATCAAGCAGCGCAGCGGACGGATCATCAACATCAGCTCGGTTACGGGCCTGACGGGGAACGCAGGCCAGGCCAACTACGCGGCGAGCAAAGCAGGACTGATTGGCCTGACGAAAACACTCGCGCGCGAACTGGCCAGCCGCGGCATCACCGTCAACGCCGTCGCGCCGGGCTTCATCATGACCGACATGACCGACGTGCTTTCCGATCAGGTAAAGGAAGCGATCCTGTCCAAGATTCCGCTCGGAAAATTCGGCGAAGGTGCGGACATCGCCGCCGCCGTCGCCTTCCTCGCCGCCCCGGAAGCGAAATTCATCACTGGCCAGGTCCTGACAGTCGACGGCGGGATGGTGATGTAGATCGCGCTCAAACCGCCGCACGGCCCAGCATCCATCTTGCCAGCGTGACCGTCTCATAACATTCCGCGTGCCGATGCGGACGCTGTGGGCCACGCCTTCCTGCCAAAGATTGGATGCCTGACCTCTAAATTCCCCCTTCCGCGGTTATTAGAATGTCTCGATACCTAGGACTGACCGCAAGTGTCCAGGTGCCCCTCCCTTTGCTGTTCCTTCTATGCCCGGTAGCACCGATCCTGCTCGCTCTCAGGAGCAGCTTTGAAAACGCTTACTGTTCTCGCGCTTGCCGTGCTCGCTTACTTTGCCTGGGATCGAATCAACGCGCCGATCACTTATCCGCCGGGCGTCCTGATTGCGGCCGATCCGCTGCAAAGCGAGATCACGCCGGATGACATTCCTTTTGACGATGGGAAATTTCATCTCAAACCGTTGGCTCATTTTGCGCTCGATGCCCGCGTTCTGCATCGGAAGATTTATCGCTACGATCGCCCGGCCGCGCTCGTGCCGGTCGATCTGGCGGTCGGTTGGGGGCCGATGTCGGATCAGGCGGTGCTCGATCACCTAACGATTACCCAGAGCATGCGCTTCTTTTGGTACGAATGGCAGCATCAGCCGCCGATCAATCCGAACGAGATCGTTTCGCACGCCACTAACCTGCATCTTATTCCCTCGACCCCGGCGATCGAGTCGCAATGCAAGTCGCTTCGTACTGGCGAGCTCATTCACCTCCGCGGCTTGCTCGTAGAAGCGACCGGCCCGCAGATCGGCACCTGGCGCAGCTCGCTCAGTCGTACCGACACCGGGAACGGCGCCTGCGAATTGGTCTGGGTGGAAGAGATCGAAAAACTGGCGCGCTAGCTGTCGATTATTCCAGAAAAATGGAGAATAGGAAAATAGGGGTCAAGCATCATTGCTGCCTGACCCCTAAAGTGCCCAGATTGGTCCCCTGAGACTTGGTGCGAGAGCGCGACCGATTCAGGTGCTTTGAAACGGTAGCAGGATCAGGCGGACGAACTGAATCAAGGCAGCGAAGAGCTGAAAGACAATCACGGCGAAGAATGGCCAGAAAGCGCCAAGGAAGATTAAATTATAGAGCTGGAGGCAGCTGAATGCCCAAGCCAACAGGAATAGCGGATAGAATATCAGCGTTGTAGTTAGGTCCGATGGGAATTCACCCCGCGGGATGCCGCGTGCGGAGCGTCCCAAGAGCAGGCCGTATGGAAAGAGCACGGCAGAGGCAAACCCGCTGCCCCAGCGCCAGATTCCGGCCGGCGACGGATTGAGAATGAGCAGCAACATGCCGAAGAGACAAAGGGTAAGGGGAACCACCGAATTCCCCAGTAACAACCGGAGACGGAACCTGTCTACCGCCGACCATTGATGCACGGATTCGGTCCGAAAGACCACAACGACACCGGCAAAACCAGCGAGCGCGACCGCCACCTGTGCCGCCGTCCCGAGCGCTTGGCCTGGCTCCATGGAAGGAGAGTAGAAGGTAGAACATAGAACGTGAAAAGTAGAAAGTGGCCGTGACTCAAGTCCCGCTGGCGAATGGCCCGAGAGTTCACTGCGGTCGCTTGATCATCTGTACCTTTGCGCCCTTTCGGAGGGAAGCCAGCCATTCAGCTTCCGGGATGGGCAGCCGGACGTCATGGCCGACTTCCGTTTCTCTCTTTCGCACGGCTTTGATGATGAGTTCTTCGCCGATGAACTGACGATGGTTGTCCATCGTTTCCCCCGTGGAGGACGGACTCGTTTCGCGCGGCAGCTCTTCGCGGCGGATTATTCCTGCACCGTGATCGGCGCGGAATAGACGGTGGTTTCCCATTTCAAGCGGAGGGTGCCGCCAGCGCCACTGGGATTCTTGTCGATTGTGATCGTAAACTGGTTCACGGCCGGAGCGAGCGGGTTTTTCTTCATCTTGATGCGTGCGAAGTCCTGGCTCGCGTCATATTTCGTACCCCACTGGCCCGTTTGTTTATTCACGATCAGACTGGCCGAGCCGGTCTCCTCGGGTTGCAGGTAAAGGGAATAGCTACCGGCCGGAATCTTCGTGCCACCCAGGTCGATGGCGTGATCGGTCGTGAGCAGAGTTGCTTCATCGGCGCCCATCCGCCAGATCTGGCCGAAGGGAACGAGGCCGCCCCAGATCTTGCGCATAACGCCGGTCTTCGGGTCTTTTGTGTAGGGCCTTCCGTAAACGATCTTGATCTGCGCGCCGTCGATCGAGGCCGAAACGGTTTCGTGGGGGCTGATCCGTTTCTTTTCCTGGGCGTGGAGCGGGAGGACGGCGACGAGCAGGAGCGTGATGGCAGTGGAGATGGTCTTGAGATTATTCATGCTGACGGCCAACCTATGACGGATGGAGGTGCGAGTCCAGAGAAGCAATCCGGGGATTGATGGGCCTAACGACGGAGGCCCGCGGCCATTGCGACAGCCATGTATGTTGCATGGGTCGTACGGGGAACGAATGAGAACGAGCGGCCATGAAGATGTGTTGCAGGCGAGGGAGAGGCTTTCAAAGACTCGGAGTTGGACGAAGCCAAGGGGACCGTCTTGCGAGCATCAAGAAACTGATCAGCCATGGCTCAAGTCTCGATGCCCAGCCCCGTTCAGCTTGTTACCCGGGACGCACCGCGCTGGCGAGACAGCTGGCGCCAAGATATTTTTTGTGCTAGTGCTGTTCTTATGAAGAATATGCGTTTCGTAGTTCGCAGCGTTTTGGTTGCGGCCTTTGTAGCGACATCGCTCGCGATCATCGCGGGGTGCGCCACCCAATCTGGGCCAAAGCCAGTGGCCAACACGGATGCCGGCCGCCTGGTGATCAAGAGGAACTTCTCCATGGGTGGATTGGCTGCGGTGTTGTGGGACAACGGCGTAAAGGTGGCAACGATCGCCTACAACCGCACCTATGATGCTCCGATCGCCGTCGGACCTCATTCGTTGAAGTTGACCCGGGTTCCGCCCGGATTCAGCGATGTGTCTGTAGAAACTCGTTTGGTTGTGCAGAAAGGACAGACCTACAAGCTTGTAGCTGACATGAACGGTCCGCAGATCAGGCTGCTACAGTAGGAGAAGAAAATTAGAAGGCAGAAATATCAGACTTCAGCAGCCGGAAGGCGAGCGCGGGAGATTGGATTTCCCGCATTCCTATTTTTCCTGATGAATCGGATTTTCAGCTCTCAAGCATGATTGTGAATTATGCCAAGCGAGTCTCCTGACGCGACGCCCCAGCGTGTCGACAATCGTTTTACGCGCAGAACATTCCTTGGGATGAGTCTGGCTGGCGGCGCGACGTTGTTGGCGGGCGGGACGGCGAAGATTTTCGGCG
Organism: uncultured Verrucomicrobiae bacterium; assembly: GCA_963782205.1. Taxonomy (GTDB): domain Bacteria; phylum Verrucomicrobiota; class Verrucomicrobiia; order Chthoniobacterales; family UBA10450; genus Palsa-1392. The sequence goes on from CAWAIY010000015.1 coordinate 75,348, forward strand.
CCAGCTTGTCGGCCGGGCCGAGCCTCGCAACGAACTCCGTTTGGAAATTGGGCGGCGATCTCCCAGTCAATCGGCTCGGTTTTGGCGCGATGCGCATCACCGGGCCAGGCATTTGGGGTTGGCCGGCTGACCGGGACAACGCGCTCAAGGTGTTGCGCCGCGCGGTTGCTCTCGGGGTGAATTTGATTGACACCGCCGATGCTTATGGGCCGGAAACCAGCGAGCTGCTGATCGCCGAGGCGCTCCATCCGTATCCGGCGGGGCTTGTGATCGCGACCAAAGGAGGCCTGACTCGACCCGGACCCGGCCAGTGGGAACCGAACGGTCGACCTGATTACCTCAAGAGATGTGTCGAGAATAGTCTCAAGCGGCTGCAACTCGAGCGAATCGATTTGTATCAGCTCCACCGCATCGATCCGAAAGTGCCGATGGAGGAATCGCTCGGTGCACTTAAGGAAATGCAGAGTGCGGGGAAAATTCGGCACGTTGGATTGTCAGAGGTTGCGCCGGAGCAGATCGAACAGGCGCGGAAGATCCTTCCGATCGTAAGCGTGCAGAACCGCTACAATATCGCGGATCGCGACTGGGAGAAGACGCTGGTCTATTGCGAGAAAGAGGGTCTCGGCTTCATGCCGTGGTCGCCAATCGGAGGAAACCGGGGTTTGAAACCCGGCGATGTTTTGGAAACGGTGGCCAAGGCGCATCATGCGAGTGTCGTGCAAATCGCGCTTGCCTGGTTGCTGCAGCGTTCGCCGGTGATGCTGCCCATTCCCGGCACATCCTCGGTCGCGCATCTCGAGGAAAATGTCGCCGCCGCGAAGCTCAAGTTGACTCCGGAAGAATGGAAATCGATCGACGCTTTGGCGGCCCATTGATAGCGGAAGACTGAGGAACGGAGTTTGGAGAGCCGAACTAACCGTTCCGGGGGCATCCCTAATCCCGGATGCCACGCTTCAATTCCCAAACACGGATTGCTGCAAGGATCAATCGGCGCGTGCGGATCAAGGTCCCGGGAGCTGGTCCGCGGAGGTCCGAAAGTCGGTCAATCTGTGCCGAGGGTACGGCGGGACATTCTTCGGCACATTCCCATTGCAGTCGGCTCGGCTTCCTGCGGGTCGCTGAACCGTTTCCGTTTTGTTTTCTCCTGGGCATCGCCAAAATGAGCGAATTGCAAAGCAAATCGCAAATGTAGAGACACGCACCGATGCGCTCTCGTTTCATTTTTGTTTGGGGCAGACGTGAAAGTTTGGCAAAAATGACCTTCAACGCGGTCGAGGATAGCCATGATCATGAACCCTTCCGCGAGTACTGAAGGGCCATAAAATGTATCACAAGTATTTGTATATGAAGCTAAAGCGCCTCACCGCCAATCGCAATGTTATTGTCCTGTTACCCATGATACCGCCAAAGCGGGCTCGCGGGCCGCGTTGAGGTCAGGGAACGAGACCCGCAAACGGAAGGACAGCGTCTGACATCCCATAGGCGGCTTGGGCGATACACTATCCGGGTGCGCCGGCACGTTCTCGTGTGCTAGGCTCGCGCATGGACGAAGCTGAGACTGTCGAATCGCCTAACGGCGAACTCGTTATTCGCACGATCGCGATGCCGGCCGATACCAACCCCAGCGGCGACATCTTTGGCGGCTGGATCATGTCGCAGATGGACTTGGGCAGCGGCATCCTTGCTTCCAAGACAGCGCACTCGCGGGTTGTCACGGTAGCGGTGGACGGAATGTCCTTCCTCGAACCGGTGCGAGTGGGGGATACGATTGCCTGTTACGCCCGGGTCGAAAAGATCGGGCGCACCTCGATGAAGATTCCAGTCGAAGTGTGGGCGCAGCGATACCGGCGGCAGAAGAGATTGCTCGTGACCCGCGCGGTATTTACCTGCGTGGCGGTAGACGAAGCCGGCTCGCCGATTCCGGTCCGGCGCGATTTGCCTCGTTAGGCTGCTACATTCCGCCATCGCCGGAGCTGACTGATTCCGGCCCTGAGACTTCGGTATTTTCGACCGGCTCGGACGGCTCCGACTTCGGAACCTTAGCCCGCGAGATACTGAGGCGGCGTTGTAGCTTCGCCCGCCGGTAACTGTATTTTTTCACGTAGTGCGTGTAGGCATGCTCGCGTCGACCTTGCGCGGTCAGCATTGAGCAGCCGGTAAGAAGGGTGGTTCCGACTAGCAGGAGCGTGAGCGCAAGATTGATTTTCCTCACGGCTCAGCCTCCGACGAGTGCGCGCTCATCTTGATTCGGCCCCAGGGCGAAAAGTCCGGTCCGGACCATCTGGTCGACGGTTTTGTAAATTTTCCAATCGCAAAATCCGCTCCGGTCATGAATCTCGGTGAGGGTGAGCTCATTGTTGTAGGCGAGCTGCCAGATCTCCTCGGCTACGGGTCGCAGCTCCTCGAGTTCGGAACCATTCCAATCGAGGTTCAGCTTCAGCCGCTTGAGCCGGGCGGCCTTGTCGCGCATGCGCTTGCGCAAGTCGTCAAACTGGTCGCGCATTTGAATCGCGTTGATCAGGATCTCATCGGCATGGCGGGTGAGTGCGCTGCCTTCGCCCCAGTCGGCGCCGACCTGGATCTGATTCGAGAAGGAGAAGCTGCCGGAGCGATGTTCGTGCAGGAAGAGCTGCCAGAAAGCCTCCTCGCCGCTCAGATGCTGGAAGCGGCCCCAGCGCGGGGTGCCCTTTTCAAAATAGAAGGTCGAAATCGTCTCGCCATCTTCGTCGCCGATCGTGAGCAGACCGGTCTGCATCGACTGAATGATCGTCTGGTAGATGGTGACGATGTCGAAATTGGCGAGGCTGCCGGTGAGCTCGAGAGCATTGTTAGGCGAGCGCGACAATTCCCGCGCTTGGAAGAGACGGTCGGACAGTTTCTCCGCGAGAAAGAGAAAGAAAGACGGCACCCGTTTGATCAGCTCGGGAAAATCGCTCCGACCGAAACATTGGACGCTGAGCGCAGCGCAGGCGCGCGCGCTGTGGTCCCGTGGCCGATCCATCAGCGCGCCTGTCTCTCCGAAAATATCGCCGCGCGAAAGGACGGTTGCGGTCGCCCCTGGCCGGAAATTGACCGGCAGAAGCTCCACCGCGCCGCGCGTGATCAGGTAAAGCTCATCCCCTTTCTGCTCCGGCGAGTAGACGGTCTGACCCTCTGAAAAGTGCTTTACCCGGGAAAGCTGACCGATCGCTTTCAGCTCGATGAGCTGAAGCGATTTGCAAAAAGCGAAGAAATCGCGCTGTGCCACTCTTGAGGGAAAGCAAGAGTCGTGCGGGGGAAGGGGACGCCCAGAGAGTTTTTGAGAGGCGCCGCTTTCCAAGGCCGCGATTCGCCGGTAATTCTTTGCCATGATCGGGCTCGCCTACCTTTTCGAGCGCTTTCCGTCGTTCACCCAGACGTTTTGCTATCGTGAAGTCCGGGAATTGCGACGCCAGGGCGTTTTCCCAGCGATCTTCTCAGTCCGACGACCAGGGGATGAGCCGGTGCAGGAGTGGGAGATGTCGATTGTGCGGGAGGTGGAATACCTGCCCGGCGACGAGGGACTGGTGCGGGAGGTCGATCGCGCGCTGCGCAAGAAGCGTCTGCCTGCACGGGCTGCGGAGGAACTGGCCGCCTGGGGACGCAAGACCGACTTTCTGCGCCTCTATCAGGCGGCCTGGCTCGGGCCGCATCTTCAGGCCCTCGGAGTGCGGCATGTGCACGCCCACTTCGCCGGCCTGGCGGCACGGACTGCATTCTGGCTCGAACGCCTCTTCGGGGTCAGCTTCAGCTTTACCGCCCACGCCAACGATATCTTTGCCCCGAAGCCCTTCGAGATTTCGTTAGGCAAACTCATGGACACGGCGCGCGCGATCGTGTCGGTGAGCGACTTTGGAGTGCGATTTCTCCGGGAAAAATATCCGGGCGACGCCGGCAAGATTCAGCGTGTTTACAACGGAATTGATCTCGCGGATTTTCAGGTGGCAGATCTCGCTGCACCCGTACCGGCAATCGTCTCAATCGGCCGCCTGATCGAGAAGAAGGGGTTCAGCGATCTGATCGAGGCCTGCCGTCTGCTCTTCGAGCGCGGAATAGATTTTCGCTGTGAAATCATCGGGGAAGGTCCGCTCGAACCGGCCTTGCGAGAGCAAATCGGGACCGCCGGACTGACGAGTTCGGTGACTCTCTCCGGCCCCCTGGCGCAGGAGGAAGTGCGGGCGCGGCTGGCGCGCAGCGCGATCTTTGTCCTGCCCTGCGTGACCGAAGCCGGCGGCGGAGTGGATAACCTGCCGACGGTAATAATGGAGGCGATGGCCGCCGCTCTCCCGGTCGTCTCGACGACGATCGGGGGCGTGCCCGAAATGGTGCAGGATGGAATAACGGGATTTCTTCTTCCTGAGCATCAACCGGGAGCACTCGCCGACATCATGAGCCGGTTGCTCTCCGAACCCGCGCTGCGCCATTCGTTAGGGAAAGCTGGTCGCGAACGCGCGACCAGGTTGTTCGCTCTCAACCAAAACGTGCAGACCTTGCGCGCTCTTTTCCAGCAACTTGGCGCGCTCTGATTCGGCACTCGCGGGACGTTAGGTCCCGGCTGACAGTTGACCCTTGCCGCTAACCACCGGTGCGCAGAGTCTTCCCAATGAAAGCATCTCTCCTTACGCGCCGGTTCGGACTCTTTGGTCTCGTGTTTTCATTCGCTTCGATTCCTCACGCGGGGTCTTCTCCCAGGTGGATCGGGACCTACAACAATTTGCTCGCCAGGTATGTCGTCGACTCCGGCGTGAAATATTCCGCCTGGAAAAATAATCCCGCCGACATGAAAGCCCTTCAGGCCGTCGTCGATGGCATCGCAGGTGAAAAAATTTCCGGCCTGAGCAAGAAGGAGCAGCTCGCTTTTTACCTCAACGCTTATAACGCCTGGATTCTGCACGAAGCGCTCGGGAAATATCCAACCAACAGCGTGAAGGACTTGCTTTTCACTTTTTTCACCAGCCAGCGGATCAAGGTCACGGGCGAGAAGATGAGTTTCAATCACCTCGAAAAAGACATCATCCGGCGAAAGTTTAACGATCCGCGCGTCCACTTCGCGCTTAACTGCGCGAGCTGCAGCTGTCCGCCCCTCAACCGGGAAGCTTTCCAAGGCGACAGGCTCGACAGTCAGCTTGAGAAACTCTCCGTCGCCTTCGTGAATTCACCTCGCGGCGTGGACTACATGCCGGAGAAGAAAACCGCCGCGCTCTCCGCGATCTTCAATTGGTACCGGGACGACTTCAAAGCCGTCGATGGAGTGATGGCATTTATCAACCAGCGGCGCCGGCCGCCCTTGCCTAACGACACCAAGGTCAGTTACCAGGATTACGACTGGTCGTTGAACGAAGCGAGATAGGCGCCGTCAGACGAGATTTAATTTCCCCGGCGCGTAAGGCACGCCCGCCTTCCATTGGGAACAAGATCGAGATTGCATCATTCCTCCCGACGTGTCACGATCGGCCCATGAGCACGGTCGCAATTGCGCTCCTTATTTTTACGGCCTTGCTTGTCCTCCTCGTTGCCCTGCGGGCCGGGACCGGAAACAAGGTCGATATCCGCAACTCCGAATTGTCCTCGCGCTCGTCCCAGTCGCGCTTTGGCTTTTCCTCACCGGCAAGGTCCAGGAATTCGGCTTTGGCGAGGTGAAGATTGTTGCGGCGATCAAGATGGCTTCGACTGCTCCGGTGGGTCCGGAGGTTTCCAAAATAACCATCGATGCGGTGCGCGAGCCGGTGCGGATGATGTCGAAGGCCGGCCCCGATGTCATTCCACAGATGATCAACACCAAGAGTCAGGCGCTGAGCTTTACGATTGGCCAGGGCGGCTACGCCGGTCCGGCGATTGCCGACTATCTCGACCAGCTGACACAGTATCCGTTTCTTCGCTACCTCGTCCTCAACAACCCGGATGGCACTTTCTTCGGCATTGCCGATGCACGGCAGGTCGAAGAGATCGCGCGCGCACCGCGGCCGCGCTTCACCCCCTACAATCTCGCGGAGTGGATTAACGCCGGGAGCAAAGCGGAACTCGAGGACTTGCCCGGGCTTGTCTCGGCCGCGCAGGCCTTGCACAAGAAAGACGACAAGCGCAAGGCGCTCGAGATAATGAACGCCGCGGACGCGCCGGTTCTGCCCGTCCTGGACGAGGAGGGGAAGTTCGATGGTATCGTGGACCGCTCCAAACTGGCCGCGTCAGTATCCTGACGGTGCCAGTCTTGCGTTTGGCAAAGCAAGCGATCCTACAGGAGGTCGCGCACCTTCGCGACCGCCCGCAGGTAGACGCGATGCGGTCCGCTGCGCATCAATTCTTCTTCCAACAACTCGACGACATCATTTTTTCCTGCGGGCAGAAACTGCCGCATCTTGCGCCCTTCGGTGCGACCGAAGAAAACGTCGAGCAAGTCCGCCCTCGGCTTGTGCTCGATCCGAAACTCGGCCGAGCCGGTCGTAACCTTGCAGCTGCTAATTGGTTCACCCTCTTTTTCGTGCAATCCGACCGCGATCGCGTATCCGCCGTCCTCCCCTTTGCTACGAAAGCCTAACGAATCGCCTTTTCCGGCACGTTCCCATTCCAGTTGCCCGGCCAGCCAGCCCACAAGCAGGAGTGCGGTGGAACGATATGCCGGCGCATGCTCGATCTCGACGGTCTTGATCGTCTGGAGATGATGATGGGTCGCAGGGTGATCGAAGAATTGCGCGAGCGCGATGCGCAGGTGAACGAGGCGGACCCAGTTGAGGTCGCAGAGAACAATGCGCTGGCGCGCCTCGCGCTGTGCCGTCTCGACCAGTTGCATCTGTTCCTCAAAATTGCGCCACGTCTGGCTGTCGTAGATCACACGATCGACCCAGGCCCAAAGTTGCGGGTCCAGCGGAGCTCGGAATTCCTCCTGCCACCAAAGATAGAGCGGCAGATCGGAATCGAGTTGAGCAAAGACGATGTTGGGCAGGAGGCCGCATTGCTTGCCGCGAAGCGAAAAGGAGAGCTGCTCCGAGCAAACCTGTTTGCTCCCCGCGCGGCTGACGTGGCAGTGAGCGCTGATCCAAGCCTGGACCTCGTTATCCGATGCCGTCGGGTCCGCCGCAATGACAATCGCGCGACAGGCATGGTCTTCGGTTAGTTGGGAAATAATGCCGGTGTTCGCACCTAACGAATCGGGAGCTTCGCTGTAAACCGCAAGGTTGATGAGGGAGGCGCGCGTCATCACGCTCTCCTCCGAGCCCCAGAGCTTTTTTAGCTCGCGCTGGATCTCACCGATCTCAACCGGAATGCCGGCGGCGAAGGTTTCGGCGGTGGCGGGCATTGTTCGAAGCGCTTTCCTCTACAACCTCCGCCAGCTACGGCCGTCGCGTGCCAGTAGTTCGTCCGCTTCCTCCGGTCCCCATGAGCCGGCGGGGTAGGTGCACAATTTCGGCGCATTCTCTTTCTCGGCCCAGGCTTCTTCGATCGTATCGATGAAGGCCCAGGCCTGCTCGACTTCGTCGCGCCGCGCGAAGAGTGTGGCGTCCCCCGCCATTGCGTCGAGCAGCAACCGTTCGTAAGCCTCTGGGCTCGCCTTACCGAAGGAGGTCCCGTAGTGAAAGTCCATCTTGACCGATTCGATGCGGAAACTGGTGCCCGGGACTTTTGCCTGCATCCGAAGCGAGATGCCTTCGTCTGGCTGAATTCTGATCACGAGGACGTTCTGCTCGATCGCCTGCGAATCGCGATTGAACAATACCTGGGGTGCCTTCTTAAAGTGAACGGAAATTTCCGTCCCGGATTTTGGCAGTCGTTTACCCACGCGCACGTAAATCGGCACGTCTGCCCAGCGCCAGTTATCCACCAACATGCGCAACGCGACGTAAGTCTCGGTTTGCGATTTCGGATCGACGTTTTTCTCTTCGCGATAGGCCACAACCGGCTTCCCGCTGATCGCCCCCGCCACATATTGTCCTCTGACAACCAGCGTCCGAACTTCCTCTTCCTTAAAGCGACGTAATGATCGGATCACTTTCACTTTTTCATCGCGAATACTGTTGGCACCGAGATCGGTCGGCGGCTCCATCCCCACCAGGCAAAGCAATTGCAGGAGATGGTTTTGCACCATGTCGCGCAGCGCCCCTGCGCCCTCATAATAGCCGGCGCGATTTTCCACACCCAGCGTTTCCGCGGCCGTGATCTGGACATGATCAATGTAACGCGTGTTCCAAAGCGGCTCGAAGATGGCGTTGGCAAACCGCAGGACCAAAATGTTCTGCGCCGTCTCTTTCCCGAGGAAGTGGTCGATCCGGTAGGTTTGGTCCTCCGAAAACGAACTCTGCACGACGCGATTGAGGTGCCGCGCAGATTGCAGATCGGTGCCGAAGGGCTTTTCCAAGATGACGCGCGCCCAGCTTCCTTCCCGTGCCTTGTTCAGTCCTGACTTGTTTAGGTTCTCGACGATCGTTTCGAATTGGTCCGGGGAAGCGGCGAAATAAAAAAGGCGGTTGCCGCGCGTGCCGCTTTCCTGGTCGAGGCGATCGAGCCGCTGGGCCAGCTTCTTGTAGCCCTCCTCGTCGGCAAATTCGCTCTGGTGATAAAAGAGCGATTTGGCGAAGCCGTCCCAGATTTCGTCGCGCACCGTTTGCCGCGAGAACTTGCGGGTCGCTTCCTCCATTTCCTGGCGAAACTCGTCATCAGTTTTCGGGCGTCGGGCGAAGCCGATCACCGCGACCGCGGGAGGCATCTCGCCATCGGCTGCGATGTTGTAAAGCGCCGGCACGAGCTTGCGGTGGGTGAGATCGCCGGTCGCGCCGAAAATAACCATCGCACACGGTTGCGGCACGGCCTTGGTCGAGAGGCCTTCGCGCAGGGGATTGGGTTGCTGCTTGTTCGTCATAGTGTGGTCGTCCCGGATCGCTCCGACAACTTACGCAGGTCGGCGTGCGCAGCGTAACACAAAAAATGCGGTTTTGGATCGTGGTCCGTCCGTCGTCTTGATAAAAAAACGCATCGTGCGCATCGCAAGTTACAACGTGAAAAATCTTTTCAGCCGTGTCAGCGCGATGAACCGCGATGACGACCGTCGTCCTGGCCGACAGCGCCGACTTTATTCCAATGGCAAGATCGTCGCGGGAGGACGGGAAGATTGGATCGGGTCAATTGAGTGGTGGCGCGACCTGTTTCAAGGGCCGGCGATTGGCCGTCAGCTACCTAGCTCGGCAAAGGAAACCGCCGCGTCAATTGTTGCACCTGTTGACGCACTTTCCCGATTGCGCGCTCGTCGTCGCGACCGGCGAGGGCTTCCGCGATCAGGTCCGCGATCTCGAGCATCTCCTCTTCCTTCATCCCGCGTGTCGTGACCGCGGGTGTGCCGAGGCGAATGCCGCCCGGCTTGAAGATCGGATAGGTGTCGAACGGGATCGCGTTCTTGTTTACGGTGATCCCGGCCCGGTCGAGCACTTCCTGCGCGACCTTGCCGTTGACCTCCTTCGGCCGCAGATCCACCAGCATGAGGTGATTGTCCGTCCCGCCGGAGACGATCCGGAAACCATGCTTCGCCACGCCGGCGGCGAGCGCCTTCGCATTCAAGACAACCTGGTGTTGGTACTCGCGGAACCCCGGCTGGAGCGCCTCGTGAAAGCAGACCGCCTTGGCCGCAATCACATGCATGAGCGGTCCGCCCTGGACGCCGGGGAAGACTAACGAGTCGATCGCTTTCGCAAATTGCTCCTGGCAGAGCACGATCCCGCCGCGCGGGCCGCGCATGCTCTTGTGCGTCGTGGTCGTGACGAAGTGCGCGTGCGGTACCGGGCTTGGATGTTCACCACCCGCTACCAGTCCCGCGATGTGCGCCATGTCGATGAACAAAAGCGCCTCGACCGAATCGGCGATCTGCCGGAGCCGTGGGAAATCAAGAAAACGCGGATAAGCGGAAGCCCCCGCGGTGATCATGGCCGGCCGGACTTCCTCGGCCTGTTTGGCGAGCGCGTCGTAATCGATTTGCTCGGTCTGCTGGTCGACGCCGTAGTGTGTCACCGCGTAAAGTTTGCCGGAAAAATTCGCCGGATGCCCATGAGTGAGATGACCGCCGTGAGCGAGATTCATCGTCAGGATGCGGTCGCCCGGTTTGATGGCGGCGAAGTAGACCGCCATGTTGGCCTGCGCGCCGCTGTGCGGCTGGACATTGACGTGATCGGCGCCAAAAATTTTCTTCGCCCGATCGATCGCGAGCTGTTCGACGACGTCGACATTCTCACAACCGCCGTACCAGCGTTTGCCGGGGTAACCTTCGGCATACTTGTTCGTCAGGCAGGAGCCTTGCGCTTCCATCACGGCGCGGCTGGTAAAGTTCTCCGAGGCAATCAGCTCGATGTTTTCGCGCTGCCGCCTTTCCTCCGCGACAATGGCGTCGAAGATTTCCGGATCGACTTTACGGAGAGCGTTGCCTAACGAACCAACGTGGCGGCTGTCGCCGGCTTCGGATTCGAGGTGATGAGGCATATTTCCGATGGTGGCTCGCGGCGCCAAACTCCCGCCCGCGTGGTGGGGGAGCGCCAGTTCGGTCTCTTCTACAAACGCGAGAACGCTCGGTAAAGCTTTTTCAATGCTGTCCGCGCACTCCTGATAAACCTCCCGGCCCATCCCGATCGGGTCGGGCAGATCGCGCCAGAGCGTGGCGCCCGGTTCCTCGAATTCGCGGAGGAGAAAGGTTTTCTCCACACTCTGTGGGAAGAGGAGGTGGATCGTCTCCAAATGCGAGCCGGTCATGGCAAAAATGTGCGTCGCGCGATCGACCAGCGTGGCGGTGAGCGGTTGACTGCGAAATCTCGAAATATCGACTCCGCGATTGCGGCAGACATCGATCGCATGCACGCTCGGCGGCTGACCGCGCACCGCGTGCACGCCGGCCGCGTCGGCTTCGATGTCCTTGCGATTGCCGAGCAAACGGCGGAAAAGTCCCAGAGCCATGGGACTGCGGCAAATGTTGCCCGTACAGACAAAAAGGACGTATTTCACGATTACGGAACGCGGCGGCGGCGGCGTGCGCCAAGGTAAATTTAAACGCCTTCAAGTCAACGAACTCAACCGTGGAGGAGCCCCGGAAAAATCGCGGATTGCTCCTGCCTAACGACAAGGAAAGAATGACATCACCCTGGAAATCCTTGCGCCACCGGTTGGAGTGGCTCGGGGTGCGCCTGCTTGCGTTTCTCGTCCCGTGTCTGTCGCGTCCGGTTGCCGTGCGACTCGGTCGTATCTCTGGCGCGCTGGCCGCGCGCTTTGATCTGCGCGGTCGGCGCGTCGCGCTGAGCAATCTCGAGGCGGCGTTCGGCGATCGCTTCTCCGCTGCGGAGCGCGCCGGCATCACCCGCCGATCCTACCAGCAGTTTGCCAGTACGATGATCGATCTCTTTTGGAACCCTCGAATCAACCAGAAGAATTACCGCAAGCTGATCGATTTTGAGGGCTGGGATGAGTTCGCGCGCACAATTGGGCCAACCGGGCCATGTATCATCGCGGCCTGTCACTACGGGAACTTCGAGTGGTTTAGCCTTGCTGCCGCCTACGCCGGCCTGGTGGCGACGATTGTTTCGCAGGAATTCAAGAATCCGCTTCTCGACCCGATCTTCACTCGGTTGCGGGAGCAATCGGGTCACCAGTTTGTGCGACGCGAAGGCGCGATCATGAGGCTTTACAAAACTTTGCGCCGCGGGGGGACAGCGGCGATTCTGGTCGATCTCGCCCTCGATCCCCGGCAACCGTCAGTCGCAATCGACTGCCTCGGAATGAAAATGTCGGTTACCTACGCACATGCCTGGCTGCATCGTCGAACTGGATTGCCCATCGTGCCCGTGCATCAGGTGCCGCTCCCGGGCGGACGTTGCCGAGTTGTTTTTCATCCCAGGCTTGAGATTCCGAAAGGCGCGACCGATCAGGAGATCGCGCAACTCTGCTGGGACCAGTTCGAGCCGGTCGTTAGGCAAGATCCGACACCCTGGCTCTGGATGTATAAGTACTGGCGTTATCGGCCAACGAACGCGACGCGGCCCTATCCATCTTATGCACATACCCGACCGCGGTTCGATCAGTTGCTGACGAAAGATTTTCCGTCCGCCAAGGTGGCGGCACGCCAACAATCGCCCGATGGATCGTTCGTTCCGTGAAGCGAACGAAAACGTGCGCTGCTGCGTCTGAATGGTTGACAAACGAAGCGCCCTACGCTCTCAAGTTGGGTAAATATGCGCATCACTTTTCGCCTGGCCTCTCTAGTTCCGTTGGCCGCCGTCATCCTCCTTGCCAGCTGCACCACGATGCCGACGTCGACGTCGACGGGCGCGTATCACGTTACGGCGCACAAGCCGCATAATCCCTCCAAGGTGCGGGTGGATGTTTCGCTTTCGAAGCAGAACGTCTACGTCATGGAAGGAGATCGCTGCCTGATGGCGGCCGCGACCTCAATCGGTATCCCGAGCAAGCCCACGCCGAGGGGGCATTTCAGGATTTACAGCAAGATCGAGCACAAGCGTTCCGGCTCCTATGGGTTCCGCGTCCAGGGAAATCGGGTCGTCCCGGCCGAGGCGGGTTCGAATATTCCCGGCGAGTACGTCGGTTATCCGATGGGATTCTGGTGCGAATTCTCGCCTGCCTATGGTTTCCATCAGGGCTTTGTTCATCCGTATCCGCGGACGCATGGCTGCCTGCGCTTGAAGGGTGAGGCGGCGGCGAAATTTTATGCGCTGGTCAGCATCGGCACGCCGGTCGACATCGCCGAGACGCAGCCTGAAGACGCGACGATTGGACCGACCGTGCAGCGGGTGGATGATTCCAGGACTCCCGATCCGGATCCGCGTCTGATGGTCACTTCCGCCGCGTTCCAGAAACCGAGCGGACCTCTGCTCGAACCATAAGAATTGGGAGGGGCCTTTGAGCCCCGATCGCCCAAGGTATCGCTTTGCTCATCGGGACTCCAAGGTCCCTTCCACATTACGCGATTGCGACTAACGAGTTGCGAGCCGCCCCATCGGCGGCGACATTCGCCGGGTGAGCGCAAACCTTATCTCCAGCGGCACGACCGCGCGCAACAAGGTCAACCTGCGCACGCCGGAGGTCATGACCGCCGTGCAGGAACAGGTTGAATCGCACTATCGCAGCGACATCGTCGACACCGTCCGCCGGAGCGGCGGGATCATTTCCATCGGCGACGTGACGGTTCGATTGGCCAAGCAATTCGGCTTCTGTTATGGGGTCGAGCGCGCGATTGATCTCGCCTATGCTGCGCGCAAGGTTTTTAAGGACCGCCGGCTTTTTATCGTCGGCGAGATCATTCACAACCCGGAGGTGAACGAGCAGATTTCGTCGTTAGGCATCAAGAACCTGACCGGCCACAACAAGCAGGCTGACATTTCGGAATTACAACCGGACGATGTCGTCATTCTGCCTGCCTTTGGCACCGAGCTTTCCATTTTGCAGCAGATCAAGGATCACGGATGCCAGATCGTCGATACTACTTGTGGCGACGTTATGAGTGTTTGGAAGCGTGTTCGCAAATACGCCAGCGAATCCGCCACTTCGATCATTCACGGCAAGGCCGAGCACGAGGAAACCAAGGCCACCAGCTCGCGCGCTCTGGGTGATGGCAAAGGGCATTATCTCGTCGTGCTCACGCTCGCCGACACCGACTACGTTTGCGATTACATCCGGCACGGGGGGGACAAGCAGGCATTCCTGGAAAAATTCCGCGGCTCCTATTCGCCCGGATTCGATCCGGACATTCACCTTCGCACCGTCGGAGTTGCCAACCAGACGACCATGCTGCGGGGCGAGACGGAGGAAGTGCAACGGCGCATCCAAAAGGCGATCGTCGACCGCGACGGTGCGGAGGCGGCCGCCGGGAATTTTCGTTTCTTTGACACGATCTGCGGCGCGACCCAGGAACGGCAGGATGCCTTGCGCGAGCTGCTCAACGTAAAAATGGATTTGTTGCTCGTCGTCGGCGGCTACAACAGCTCGAATACATCGCACCTGGCTGAAATGGGCGAAGAGAAACTGCCCACCTATTTCGTGCTCAATGCCAGCCGACTGCTCTCCGAAAAGGAAATCCTGCACTACAACCTGCATGAGCGACGTGAAGTGGTAGCGCAAGATTGGCTGCCGCAAGGCCGGGTTGTTGTCGGTATCACGGCCGGCGCATCCTGCCCGAACAATCTGATCGAGGAAACGCTCATTCGACTTTTCCAGATCCGCGGCATCGGAGTTAAGGAGTTGAGCGCCGCCGTCGTCTGACGAGTTGGCCGGGGTTGGTCGTCGAGCGGCATGCAGGCCGAAGCAAAACGATCGTATCGCATCCGCTGCGCCAGAGTGAGCGAGGCCCGTGAGTTCGCGCGCCTGACGACTGAACTCGGCTATCCCGCTACGGCTTCGCAAATCGCGCCGCGACTGCGTGCTCTCCTTCCTTTGACCGATCATTTCGTGGCGGTTGCCGCGGAAACGAGAGGCCATTTGTTGGGCTGGGTCGCCGCCGAGCGCCGCTTCCTTCTGCACGACGAGCCCCGGGTCGAAATCATTGGCCTGGTCGTGGACGCCGCGGCAAGGCAGCGCGGAATTGGCCAAGCCCTCGTCCGGGCGGTGGAAGAGTGGGCGGTTGACCAGGGCGTCGGGAGGATCGCTGTCCGTTCCAACGTGACGCGGCGGGAGTCGCATCCATTTTACGAACGCCTCGGCTATCGGCGGGAGAAAACGCAGCACGCCTATGTGCGGACGTTGGACCGGGGCTGACTCCGCCTAACGAGAGTCATTGTTTCAACGTGCCGCTCACACTGCTTTCGAGCTGCGCATGGCGGCGCGGAAACCGTCTGGCTTGGCCGAGATCCAGCGGGCGAATTTTGCGATCTCAGGGTGGGCGCGCAACTTCGCGATCGTCTTGAAGTCCCGCTCGAGCTGTTTTTCGCTCAGCACCTGATGAATCTGGGAGTGACACGAGCGACAGATGCCTGCCACCTCGCGTACGACCGGACGGGCAAAATCCCGTTTGTTGCGCTTGTTGTGATGGCGGGCTCGCGGGACAAGATGATGGCGAGTCAGCCGCTCCTCTCGTTCGCAAATCGCGCACCGTCCCTGCATGCGGCACTTTTCACGTACGCCGGCCGCTCCTCAAGCCAGGCGAGGTAGCCTCTTCACGCTGTGCGCCAGAGCGTCTGTAATCACGGGCCGGTGCAGGCGTGAACCGCGAAGGGCAAGGCGCGCACTTCCCGCAGTCTCATGCGAATCCGTCTTAGAATGCGCGCAATCTGGAAAGGCAGCATCAGCTTCGGCCTCGTCAATATCCCGATTTCCCTTTACCCGGCGACGCGGCGAGAAGATCTCAAGTTTCGCCTCTTGCGCGAGAGTGATTTGAGCCCGGTGAATTACAAACGGATCGCCGAGAAGGACGGCCGGGAAGTGCCCTGGGAGAAGATTGTGAAGGGCTACGAGTACGAGAAGGGAAAATTTGTTGTCCTCAACGAAAAGGATTTTCAGCGGGTCGACCTCGAAGCCACCCAAACCGTCGACATCCAGGATTTCGTCGAGCTCGAAGAGATCGATCCGATGTTTTTCTACAAGCCATATTACCTGGAGCCGCAGAAAGGCGGCGCCAAAGCCTATGCTCTTTTGCGTGAGACTTTGGCGAAAACGAAGAAAGTCGGCATTGCGAAGGTTGTGATCAAAACGCGGCAATACCTCGCCGGGGTCAAACCGCTGAAGCATGCCCTCGTGCTCGAGCTGATGCACTTTGCCGAGGAGCTTTCCGATTCCGAAAAGCTCAACCTGCCAGGGAAATCGGCGGAGCCAGGAAAACGTGAAATGGATATGGCCCGGGCGCTGGTCGAGAGCATGAGTTCAAAGTGGACTCCGCAGAAGTACAAGGATGATTATCGCGACGCCCTCCTGGGGGTGATCGAGGAGAAAGTGGAAGCGGGTGGCGAAGAAATCGAAGCGACGCCGAAACGCAAGAAGCCTTCCTCGAAAGTAATCGATCTGGTTGCCGTCCTGCAGGAGAGCCTGGCCAGATCGAGGAACGAGGGAGGGAAAAAGCGGACGGTTGGGAAAACGAAAACCAGCACGCGAAAGGCGGCCTGAGTGAATAGAAGGGCTTCCGAAGATGCGGATATTGCAGAACTTGATTCAAACGAACGTTTGAATTATTTTGTGTCTGCCATGGCGGAGACAATTCATGCCACCAAGCTTGCCATCCTGAACGCGACCGAGCGCCTGGTTGCCGCCCACGGTTTTGAAGCGACTTCCCTCCGCGCCATCACCGCTGCGGCCAGAGTGAATCTTGCCTCGGTGAACTATCATTTCGCGACCAAGGACGCGCTCATCGTCGCGATGTTGAACCGGCGGATGAAACCGTTGAACGAAGCGCGCCTTGCGCTGCTCGATCGTTTCGAGAAGGAGGCGGGCGACGCGCCCGTCGCGGTCGAAAAGATTCTCGAGGCGCTCTTTCGCCCGGTTTTCGAGTTGATTGCGCGACCCTCCAAAGGTGGGCGCAACTTCCTTCGTCTCCTTGCGCTCTGCCTGGCCGAACCCGGCGCCTATCTCAAGCCGCTCGTGCAAAAGGAATTTGCCGAAAAGAACCGCCGTTTTCACCGCGCCTTGCGCCGCAGCCGTCCGGAGCTTTCGGACGCCGAGACCCATTGGCGGCTGCATTTAGCCCACGGCGCATTTTTCCATGCGGTCGCGCATTCCCGGGTTCTGGAATTCTCCTCCGGTGGACGTTGCCGCCTGACGAATAGCGAAGGAGTCCTGAAACGCATCATCAACTTCTGCGCCGCAGGTCTGCGCAACCAAGCCTAACGAAAGCAAAATATGCCTGTCCTAGAAGACGAACCCGTTAGCAGGGAGTCGCGCTCGCCGGCCGCTGTCGCCGCCGAATCCGATGCTTTGGTTGATCTTCACGATCAGCCTCTGGCGGGAAAAACGACGCCCCTTTTTCACCGACACGGCGTTGTGATCGGCACCGCGGTTGTGGCCCTGCTCGCGATCATCTATGTCGCGACGATTTTTTTCCATAACCTGACCCACGAGAGTAGCGACGACGCTTTCATCGACGCCCACATCGTAAGCCTCGCATCGAAGATCGCCGGAAGAATTTCGGCAGTGAAAGTGAGCGACAACCAGTTTGTGAAGAAAGGCGACGACCTGCTTGAGATTGATCCGCGGGACATTGCCGCAACCGTGGCGCAAAAGCGCGCCGCGTTCGCGGTGGCGAAGGCCCAACTGGAGAATGCGCGAATGTCGGCCGAGCAAGCCAAAGCGCACGTCAATACCCTGAAGGCGGCTTATGCCTCCGTGCAGGCGAGCACAAATGCGGCCGCGGCCGACACTGCAAAATTGCGTGGCGACCTGGCACGCAACCGCGACCTCGTCGCGAGCGGCGTGATTTCGAAGGAGGATTTCCAGCACTCGCAGAGCGACACCACTTCCTCGGAGGCCACCCTTGTGTCGAAGGAGAAGCAGCTTCAGGCCGCCGCCGCATATGAAGAGGAGGCGAAAAAGCAGGCTGGCTCGGCGCTTGCGCAGGCCAGCGCGGCACAGGCGAAAGTGGCCGAGGCCGAGGCAGAATTGCATCAGGCAGAATTGCAGGAGTCTTATACCAAAATCACTGCTCCCGAAGCGGGCCATGTGACCAACAAATCGATCGAACCGGGAGATTACGTGCAGGTGGGCCAGCCACTTTTTGCAATCGTCTCGACCAAGGTCTGGGTGACCGCGAATTTCAAGGAGACGCAACTGACCTACATGCGGCCAGGCCAGCCAGCGGAGATTGAAGTCGACGCCTATCCGTCGCGCTCCTTGCGCGGCCACGTCGATAGCATCCAGGCCGGGAGCGGCGCGCGTTTCAGTCTGCTCCCGCCGGAAAATGCGACCGGCAACTTCGTCAAAGTCGTCCAACGCGTGCCCGTAAAAATCGTCCTCGATGAGCAACCGAACGTCCAGCAGGTGCTCGGCCCCGGGATGTCGGCCGTCCCCGACGTGAAAGTGAAAGGCGCATTCTGGCCGGCTCTGGAAGTGTCGGTCGTCGCCCTGCTCGCCGCCCTCGCGGTGACAGGCGCGACCGTCTGGTGGCTGCGAAAAATTCAAACTCGTTAGGCGGGAACCGTGGCTGCGCCAGACACGCCTAACGACTGCGCCCCCTGGCGACCGAGTCACAACCCGTGGCTGATCGCAGTCTCGGTCATGCTCGCGACCTTCATGGAAGTGCTCGACACCTCGGTCGCGAATGTTTCTCTCCCGCACATCGCGGGCAATCTTTCCGCCACGACGGATGAAGCGACCTGGGTCTTGACGAGCTATCTGGTCGCGAACGCGATCATTCTCCCGGCCACGAACTGGTTCGGAAACCTTTTCGGCCGAAAACGCTTTCTCGTTTCCTGCATCATCCTTTTTACGCTCTCGTCTGCCCTCTGCGGCGCGGCCGGCAGCCTGGGTTTTCTTGTCATTGCGCGCGTCCTCCAGGGCGCGGGCGGCGGCGCACTCCAGCCCATCTCGCAGGCCGTCCTGCTCGAGAGTTTCCCGCCCGCCAAACGCGGCTCGGCCATGGCCGTCTTCGCCATGGGCGTGGTGGTAGCGCCGATCCTTGGGCCGACGTTAGGCGGCTGGATTACCGACAACTACAGTTGGCGCTGGGTCTTCTACATCAACCTCCCGATCGGGCTCTTCGCCGGCCTGATGGCGAACGCTTTCATCGAGGATCCGCCGTATCTGGAAAGAGTCAGCGCGAGCAGCATCGATTACATGGGCTTCGGCTTTCTCGCCATCTGGCTCGCGACCCTGCAGTACGTGCTCGATAAAGGACAGGAGCTCGACTGGCTCGGTTCGCACAGGATCGCGTGGTGCATCACGATTTCCGTCGCGGCCTTCATTGCTTTCGTTGTTAGGGAGCTGACCGCGCGGCGGCCGCTCGTCGATCTGCGGGTCCTGAAAAATCGCAACCTCGCGGTCGGTTGCGGCCTTATCGGGGTGCTCGGCGCCCTTCTTTACGGAACGATCGCGGTCCTCCCGCTCTTCATGCAGAATCTGCTCGGCTACACCGCGCTCGACGCCGGCCTCGCGCTCAGCCCGCGTGGGGTGGGGGCGTTCATGGCCACGATCATCGTCGGGCGATTGGTCGGGAAAATCAGCAACCGCGTTTTGATTGCGATCGGCTTTCTTGGCCTGGCCTATTCCTCATTTCTTTTCGGCAACATCAACCTCAGCATCGGGATGATCACCATCGTCTGGCCCACCATCCTGAGCGGGATCGCGATCAGTTTCATCTTCGTCCCGCTTGCCACCTCCGCCATGGGCACTCTCGAGCAGAACCAGATCGGTAACGCCAGCGGCCTCTTTAACCTCATGCGCAATCTCGGCGGGAGTGTCGGCATCGCCGCTCTTACGACCCTGGTGGCGCGCGGCGCGCAGTCAAACCAGGCTGCGTTTGTTAGTCACTTCTCGCAGTACAACCCGGTCTATCGGCAAAAGCTCGCCACCATCCAGAACGGCCTCGCGGCTCACGAAGGCGCCTGGCTCGCGGCGAAACAGGCCCCGCAAATTCTTTACAACATTCTCGGGCAACAATCCTATCTCGTGACCTATTCCCATAACTTCCGCCTCTTCGGCATTCTGTGCCTCGTTACCACGCCGCTTGTCTTCTTTTTCCAGAAAGTGCGAAAGACAAACGCGCCCGCTGGAGCGCACTAGCTGGGGGCGTGCTTCTGCGCGTCCAGGACGTGCGGAGAAGAATTCCGTTGAATTCGTCAGGAAATCTCGCGCAAGGCCGCGGTGACGGCCGCCGCGAGTGCGCGCGGGCCGCTGCCGCCGAGTTGCGCGTCGATTGTTTCCAGGCGGCGAATTAAGTCGATCACCTCGCGTCGCACCATTGGTCCGCCGGCCGCGGCGCAGAAATGTGTGCGGCAGCCAAAGGGACGGTCGGCGTAGATTAAACAATTGCCCGTGAGGCGATCGAGCAGGGGACAAGCGCCGCCTGCTTCGTCCGGGAGCTTCTTTCGGCCTGTCGCCCGCAACGCCCGCGCCGCGACGAGCGCTTCACCCTTCGTGAGATAAGGGGTGAGTCCGGTGAGCTTGAACTGGCAACACTCCGTGCGGCGCAGACACTGTCGCTCGACCGGCCGAGTTGCCAGGTCGGTATAAACGAGGCGCACTTCCCCGATGGCCGCGCGCGCGCGACCCGAGCCACCTTCTGATCGATGTTCAAAGCGAGGCATTGCCATAGGCAGGATGCTCGCGCTCCGATCCGACGGCAAACTTCTTGACCCATTTAAGATCGGTTGGTAAAACCGAATTCATGTCTAGAACACGTTCCCCCTTGCGGATTCTTGCGGGCTATACTCTGCTTGCAGCGATCTTTGGTCCAGTTCATCCGGCGCGGTCTGCTACTGCCTGCGTCTGGCGCGTCACGAACGCTCGCTCGCCCTTCTATCTGATCGGCACCCTGCACGCGCTCAGCGGTCACGACTATCCGTTGCCCAAAGCCTACGATCAGGCCATGCGCGACTCGCAGCAGCTTTACTTTGAAGTTGCTCCGGACCGGTTGAGCGAAAGCGACTTTGCGAAACGATTCGAAATCGCCGCCACCTATCCCAAAGGGGACGATATTCGCCATCATGTTCATCCACAGACGTGGGATTTCCTGCAATAGAGGTTTCGAGAATCCAATTACCTCGGCAAAGGCTGGTGGGTCGGTGAGCAATATGTGCCGGGCCTTCAGAACATCCGGCCTTGGGCGATCGCCTATTACCTCTGGGGTATTCGGGGTTACAACGATTTGCACGGTGCGCTTGGGGTGGATAATCACATCGCTTTTGAAGCCCAGCGCCATCACAAAGCTTGTGGTGCCTTGGAATCCAACGAGCAACACGTTGATGTCCTGCGCGGAAATGGCCGACATCGACGCCGAACTGATCCTGCTCGATGCGCTCGTTCGGGGCGACAAGCGCAAAGACGATTACAACGCCACGCGCGATGGCTGGAAACATGGCGACCTCGCCCCAATGTTGGCCGACGAGAAACGTGAGCGCGATCTGAACCTCGGCGCAGAAATCCGCCTGCTTGATTACCGCAATCTGCGTTGGGTCCCGAAAATCTGCCTTAATTCAGAGCGGAGTTCCGACGTCGATTGTCGTCGGGACCGGTCACTTCTGTGGACCCAACAATGTGATCGAACTCCTGGAAAAGAAGGGCTACAAGATTGAGCAGTTATAGCCGGACTCGTCATCGCGGCCGGCTGAATTGCTCATACGAATTCCAGGTAATTAATAGATTTAATAGGCTGGAAACGAACTGATTCAGAGAAATGCCTTGGCTCACATTTGGCGCATGCCGGGAGCCGCTTTCTCAGCCAAAGGGGTGCGACCCGCTCGCGGCCCAAATGGAAGCGATCATGCTCTTCCTGCCTTACTTCGCGACGCTCACGATGTGGGCTTGGATCTTTCCGCTAATGTGCCCCGTCCCGAACCGCTCGGCGAGCGCTTTGACGGCGAGCACCGTTGCGTCGCCCAGCAGCGATTCATCCCGTTCCTCGATTTCGTTTCGAAGCGGAGTTCCCTGACAATAGGCCATCGCCGGGATGCGGGGGGACCTGGCCTCACTCCGCGCAGCCAGGGTGATAATTTGAGGCGGATTGGCAAACCCAGCGGTCGCCAAATCCCGCTCAATCGCCGCCGAGTCATGATAGCCGTGCGGAACGCGCGCATGGAAGCGCGGCGGACTATCAGGGAACATCGATGCCAGGGCCGTTGTCACCGTATCGGCAAATTCGTTCTCTTCGATTCGATCCCAGGTGTTGAAAACAAACTGGCCACCCGGACGAAGGACGCGATGCACCTCAGTGAAGGCTTTCACCTTGTCGGGAAAGAACATGACCCCGAACTGGCAGATCACGGCGTCGAAGCTCTCGTCGGGAAAGGGGAGATCCATGACGTCCGCCTGTCGCCACTCCACCGGCCGCTTGGTTCCGATCGAGATGGCGCGCTCCAGCATTGCTTCATTCAAATCGGTTGCGACAATCGAGACGCTCTCAGGCAATGTGGCAGCCAGCGCACGGGTCACGACTCCCGTCCCGGCGGCGATCTCAAGCACGCGCGCGAGAGACCCTGCATCCAGCCGACTTATCAGGTTGCCCGCATAGGACTCGAAGATCAGCGGCACGAGATACATTTCGTACAGCTTTGGAATGGAACCGTTGAAGGTGATATCGCCCGCTTGTTCAAGCATGGTACGGATTGCGCCAGACTTCGCTCGTGTCGTATGCGACTGGCGTCATCTTTATAAATGAGCCGCGGGACTTTTCATACCGTCTTTATCGAAAGGTTGAACGAGATGCATCCCGAGAGCGTTTCGATCGTTTGCAGGTCAGGAACTGTTCTTCGCAATCCGGAGCTTTACCAGCTTCCGCACCAAGGCAGCCGGCAGAGGCCTATCCGCTGAAAACCGGACCGTACCCTTGCTGATATCGTAGCCGCTGAGTTCGTCCTGGAGTGCCTGCACGACTGAACCGGGATAAAAGGCGCAATGGTGTGCGGCGGCAGCATAGGCCACCAGCAGCTTGCCATTGAGACGGAAGGCAGGGACTCCATAGCTAATGCACTCCTCCGCTTCCGGCGCCGCATCCTTTATTCTCTTCCGAAGTGTTTCGAGTGCGGCTCGCTTGTCAGGGGCGACGCCGGCGAGGTAATCGTCCGGCGTCTCGGCCCTGGTTGTCTTCGCTCGTCGCGCGGTGCGCCCTCGAATGGTCTTCTTAGCTTTCATCTCGTTGTCTCGTATTGGCACGGGGTTCGAAGATTTGCTAATCCCGAAAAAATTCGAGGCCCGGCTTTGCCCGCTCGAGCCAGGCGCTCACCCTGGCAACTTAAAATGCGGATTCTCGATCAGGCCAAAGATGTTCCCAAAGGGATCGAGAACGGTGGCGACGCGAATGCCATCGCCCACGTCCTGAAGGTCGGTACGCGCGGTCGCCCCCAGCGAAAGCAAACGTTCCAGGGCAGAGCTGGCATCGGCAACGCCCCAATACGCCACCGAACCGCCCGCTCCGCCGGCCGTGGCGGAGAGTCGGGATCAAGACCGAGTTCGTAGCCGCCGACGTTAAAACCCACATAAAACGGTTGGTCAAAGTAAGGAACGAGGCCGAGAACCGACGAGTACCATGTCCTGGCTCTTCCCAGATCCGGCGCATGATAGATAACGGTACGGAGACCCAGAAAATGCGGAGTATTCGTTGGCGAACTCATATGCACCCTGATAACTAATATCGAATAACTCGCAACGAATAACCATCAGCCCGCTCACCGCAGTTCCTTTCGAATCACCAGTTCCAGTCCGGACCAGACCTCATCGACCGCACATACCTTTAGCCCAAAGGTAACGTGACCTGCCGCACCACATCTTCCGTGATGCCGGTGGCAACCCCCAAGCTCTTCTTCGGCCAGGAAACCCAAATCATCCCGGCGGGAGCAATCGCCCTGCGAGAGGATCGCAGCTTCGTTCTCAGTGCGTAACCCTCGGGCGCTCCGTCGGTGCAGGCGGTCATGCCTTCCCGATAGCCAAGTTTCTTCCAAAGTGGTGTTCCGGAATATCCAGCCATGATCCTGGCCTAACGATCAGGTTCGGCGGCCGCCGAGGGCCAAATGCGGAGCCGAGAAGCAACCGCGCTTGCGCACGCCAGGCAAAGTCTTCATCCGAAGGGTCGGTTCTCACGGTTCGCGGGGTTCATTCCACAGGCAATGCTCGCTGCGGCCAGATTGCGGTCAGGATAAGCGCGACGCCAATTCCGAGCGAAACTTCGATGAAGCGGTGAAGTCCTGTCATCCAATGTGGTTGTGGCCTTGCGACCAGCATGACAATCGTGAGCGTGATACCCGCGAATCGGTAGGCGCTCTGATCGAGACGCAAAATGGCGCAAAGCAGTCCGAGGACAAAGATCGCCAGACCGAAGACGATGATCCCCGGGCTGAAGTAGCCCGCCAACAATGCTCCAAGAGCAGCACCCAGTGCCGTTCCGATCAGTCGAAATTTCGAGCTGGTCCAGGCTGCTCCGAGCGTTGATTGCATCACGATGAGCGTCGTGATCGGCGCCCAGTAGGCCTCTGGCATCTTGCATAAGCGGGCGACCACCAAAGACACTCCGGACGCGACCGCCTGGCGGGCTGAGTGCGCCAGCCAGTTGGTCGAAATCAGCGAAAAAGAACTTTTTGCCTGCTCAATGTGCTTGTTAGCCATCGGGAGATTTGCCCTACACCAAGGCAGGACGCAATCGAATGCAGTGTCTACCCCAGGTTCCGGGAATGCATCGCCAGGTAGCTACAGGTGAGCGGGCGGGCCGTTAGCAGACGCCGCTCCTCGCTGGGACGCTGCAAAAGCTGTCAGCATTTCCTCTTCCGAGGCAGGATGCAGGACATTACGCGCGGCGAATTCTTCCGCCCTGGGATATTGCGTCATCCGAATTCGCGCCGCCGCTCTCGCCAGATCGTAGTCCGTCCGGCGGAATTCGATCTCGGACCCAAGTAAAAGCCAATAGGCGCCCGGCATACCGAAGGGCATTCCGACACTGCCGGCGTTAACCACGCGCGCGTCGCCGATCCTTCGGTCGAACTGCATATGGGTATGACCGCAAACGACCACGTCCGCGCCGGATTCTGCGAAAACCGGCACGAGCTGATCTTCGGGCGTACGACAAGTAAAAACATCGTGATAATTTTGCGGAGTGGCATGGCAGAAGAGGACTTTGCCCACGGCAGCAATTTCGATCCGCAACGTTTCCGGCCAACCGGCCACTAACCTGGCATCGCGCGGCCGAAGCTGGGCCGCGTTCCACCGAATCGCTTCTCGATACTGGACAGGAACGCCGGGATCTCTGCCCGACTTCTCCGCCAGCACGGCCGCCTCACCGTTACCCTTGATGAACTGTACCGGAATCTCTATCTCGAGCAGCCGCTCAAGTGTTTCCCGCGGCAATGGTCCCGGGACCACATCTCCGCCGACCACGATCTGGTCTGCGCCGGCCCGAGCAACATCTTCCAACACAGCCTCCAAAGCGGGAAGGTTGCCATGAATGTCATAGATGGCTGCCACCAACATAATAAGTCTGAAGCTTTCCCCCAAAGAAGCTCTCCTCGGCCCGGACCGCAGGAATTTCCGATCCGCGAGATCAGCGGGAACTAAACCATCCCTCGTTCAAAAACAGGCAACGCATGCGTTAGATCTCGGTTCATGGCCGGTTCGCCTTCTTATTTCTTTACCCGTGCTGAATGATCGCGGCAAATCTGGATCAGGACATTTCATTCTCGCGGGAACGTAGATTCCTTGAACCATGCGTCTGTGTCGAATCGGTCATAAGCCGGACGGGATCAGGATTAACCGACACGCCAAAAGCTGCACGGCGCTGGTGAAGGGAGGAATCTGGGGAACTGCGACATGGACGTCAAATCCGAAGCGTGAGCAAATGGGACTCAATCGACTCCGGGGATGCCTGGCCTGATGGTCTTCCTGCGGCGGTTTTGCAACGCTTCGCAACCGTGCGGCTGTTCGCCACAGTAACGTTAAAAACTAAGCAGGGCGTAACCATCATTTTGGTAGGTCATCAGAACGATAAGCGCATCGCTGGCCACGGTCACGTCCTTGGCCAGCGTTTTGGGATCTGTCTTATCGGTTGCGAGCTGCTGTCCGCAAACGAAGAGCTGGACTCCGGCCTTCCTTAGTTTCGCCAAAACAATCAAATTTGGATTGTCCACGCCGAACTTAGCCTTGTAGTGCGCAGCATCCAGAATCCCGGCTACAGCGTCGCCATGAAATACAATCACGAATTTCATATTGCGGGATGGGATGCCACTTGCTACGAGGGCATTGAGTTCCGATCCGGCCATGTTCAGTGCCGGAACCAGTTGCGTCGGTTTTTCCGCTGCGTGGGTGGCGTCAAAGATCGCTCGATAAACGTGATCCTTCTGGGGAAGGGCGGCGGCATTCGGAATCGTCACATAGCCATCGGCTTCGGTGACGGCAGGAGCGGTCGGCGCCGGCCAATCAGCCCCCAAGGCAACGAAGCAGATCAGGATTGTTGCGGCGATGACGGAAACAAGACGCTTCAGACATTTCTTGCTCATTTGCTTTTCCTTTCGCGTACTTGGTTTGCCTAACGAACTCAAGGTGAGTTGAGCGAATGGAGGAGTCTGGGGAACTGCTATATGGATCGTCAAGCCCAAAGCGCGGGCGCATTGAAATGTGCGAATTAATAGAACAAGCCGTGGAGCAGCGCCATGTGCGTCGTGTCCTCGAGGGGAATTATACCGTAGATGAGAGCGTGCCCGGTGGGGCCCGCGCCTATGGCGCGGCCGGTTACCTCGTCTATGCGGTGAACGACTGGCTTTTGCTCGGCCTGCGCGAGGAGGTCTTCCGCGACAACACCGGCTTCTGCGTCGGCAGTTTCGCGGCCAAGGACAACTTTATCGGCATCGAACGCGGCAAAACAAACAACATCGACCCGTGCACGTTCTTTAGCGCCGGCACGTTTGACGAAGTGACCGTTGGCGCCACCTTCAAGCTGCCGTTATTGAGACGACCCGGCGGCCTCATGATCAGGCCGGAGCTGCGCTACGATGCGGCCCTCTCTTCCAATTCGACGGCATTTTCACCTTCTAGAAATCATCTACCCTTGCGCTTTGCCGGCGCAGTCGCGTGACCACCACCGAGCGCAGCGGCAATCGCCGAAGATTGCGTTAGCTGAACTACTCGATTGTTTCGATCTCCCAGAACTTACAAACTTTTTTCTTCTCCTGCTCAAAAAACGAATCCCAGACGAAGAAAGAATTGCGCACAAGCAAATCTAAGTCGTCAACGACGCTTTGTGTCATCTCCAACAACTTACGCTCCTGCCCATATTTTAGTTTCAGATCCTTAAGATCCAAGAAAGTGTAGCCGGCGATGGACTTCCTGAGTTCATTGTGTGCGATAAGCTTGTGCCTAATCGTGCGATAGCCGGCCAGCGCCTTGGAAGCGAGAAGTTCTGCTGAATTGTGTTTGAAGCGGCGATATGTGTCGTCAAAGGCGGAACCCAGCTCGAACTCCTCTCGTTTTTGAAAATACTGTGCGATCTGCCGTTTCTCTCCGTGGATGTGCGGCCATATTCGCCGAGAGTATTTTTCCTTTAGAATTCGGAGCGTCTCGGTGTCGTCCAGCTCCCGCTTAAGTTGTCGTATCGATGGCGCCCTGTGGTCCGTATCGTCACAAATCTTCAGCAATTCCTGGATGAAGTCCCAATACAGCCAGTTCCTTAGTTGCGAAAATCCAGGGCCTCTGCCCTCGGATTCGATTCTTTCGATGAGGCGATCGTTCACCATCATCGGTCGAAAGAAAAGAAACTTTCCGAATGCTCGGATCAGCAATCCTCCCAATGACTCGACCTGAGCCTCAAGTTTGACGATCCTTCCTTCTTGCACAACGTCGATTTGCTCTAGCTGAACGAGTCGCAATACGTCAACGGGACGGCGCCGCGTGCAGCTGAATGTCGATTTCGGACTTGAGGGTGCGATGGACCGGGCATTTGCCCGCTATCTCCATCAGTTTGGCGTGCTGTTCCGGGGTGATCGGGCCAATCAGTTGCACGTCGAGATCGATCCGGTCAAGCAGGCCGTTCTTGGTTGCGCATTCCGCACAGTCCTGCGCGTGGATGCGCGAGTGACGGAGCGAGACGGTGATGTCCTCCAGCGGAATTTTGTGATGACGCGCGTACCAACCCACGGTCATGGAGGTGCAGGACCCGAGGGCTGTGAGGAGGTAATCGTAGGGGTCGGGCGCTGATTCGGTGCCGCCGGCGCTGAGCGGTTCGTCCACCCGCAGAGTGTATTTGCCGACGGTGACCTCCTGCAGGAAACCGCTGGCGCTGCCGCGGACAACCACGTTCGCCGCCGGTGTTTTAGTTGATGCTACGGGAATACTGGTCGAGTTGCTCATGCGGGGACAATATCGAGCACATGTCCCCGGGGCGATGAGAAACGCCTCGCGCCGCCGTTGCGAAGTCCCGACGAGAGAAATGGCGGCTGGGAGAAAATCCCGGCCGCCTTTCTTTGCTCGTTAGCGCAGGCCGCCGGCGATGCGCAGCGTTTCGCCGGTGATATAAGCGGCCTCGGGGGAAGCAAGGAAGACCGCGGCCGGCGCGATGTCATTCGGCTGACCGATGCGGCCGAGCGGCGTCTGCGCTTCGATCGCCTGGCGGAACGCTCCTTCGTTCATGCCGGCGGACTTGACTCCTTCGGTCTCGATCATCCCTGGAAGAATGGCGTTAACCCGGATTTTGCGCGGCCCGAGTTCCTTCGCGAGCGTGCGCGTGATGGCGTCCACGGCGCCTTTCGTCGCAGTGTAAACCGAGGCGTTCGGTGGTGTGACCGAGGTGACGGCCGAGCTGATGTTGATGATGCTGCCGCCCGCGGGATCAAAATGTTTGACCGCCTCCTGGGTAGCGAGAAGGAGGCCGAGGACATTCACATCAAAATGCCGATGGAATTGCTCTTCGGTGATCTCCTCGAGAGGCGCGAAGGCGTAGACGCCCGCGTTATTGACCAGAATGTTGACCCTGCCAAAGGCCTTGACCGTGGCGGCGAAAAGCTGCGCGACCTCCGCCCGCTTCGCGACGTTCGCCTGGATAGCGATTGCTTTGCCGCCCTGTTTTGAGATCCGATCGACGACGCGATCGGCGTCTGTCTTGGCCGAGGAGTAGTTCACGACGACGGAAGCGCCGGCGGCGGCCAGTTCCTGCGCGATTTCCGCCCCGATGCCTTTGGAGGCGCCGGTCACGACTGCGACCTGACCTGTCAGTTTATTGGTAGTTTGATTCATATTTATGTATCGAGTGATACAGAATGAATACGCTTGGACAAACAGCCGTCAAATTATAATTTACCGAGGAGTATGAAAGAACAGCCAGTCCCGACGATCGGGCGTCCACGCGCTTTCGACGCGGAGGTGGCGCTTGACCGCGCCCTGGAGGTTTTCTGGCAGAAAGGCTACGAAGGGACTTCGCTCTCCGACCTCACCGGGGCGATGGGCATCAATCGTCCCAGCCTTTATGCGGCTTTTGGGAACAAGGAGGAACTGTTCCGCAAGGTGCTCGATCGTTATGCGGAAGGACCGACCGGCTACATGGCGCAAGCCTTGCAGGCGCCAAACGCGCGGGAGGTGGCCAGACGTTTTCTGCGCGGGGTGATCGATCAACTGACCGACAAGCGCACGCCGCGCGGCTGCCTGCTGGTGCAGAGCGCGCTCGTCTGTGCCGACGCCGCGGAGTCGGTTCGCGCCGAGTTGGCCGCCCGCCGGGCCGAGGGGGAACGGGCGTTGCGCCGTCGGTTCGAGCGGGCAAAAAAGGAAGGCGACTTGCCCGCGGATGCCAGCCCGGCGGATTTGGCGAGCTATCTTATCACCGTCGTGCATGGGATGGCCGTGCGGGGCGCATCGGACGCGAGTCGAGCGCAATTACTCCGAGTCATGGAGATGGCGATGAAAAGCTGGCCGAGCGGGAGGCGAAGTGACTCCAAGTCACGATCATTGGGCCGCCGGAAGTAGCCTCCCGGAGTCGGCTACTTCAATCTCGTTCCCAAGCTCCAGCTTGGGTATGTACTTGTTTTGGAAGCTCCGCTTCGTCAACATCGGCCCAGTGCGGAGCCGCTATCGCATCCATGAACGCGATCACGCTCACTTTGTCACAGCTACAATTGTCGAGTGGCTCCCGGTTTTCACCTCGGCGGCCTGTTGCGATATACTGGTGCGCTCGCTTGAATTCAGCCGACAACATAAAGGTCTCAAGATTTACGCCTGGGTCATCCTGGACAACCATTTCCATGCGATCCTTGCCGCGCCGGATCTTTCCGGTGTCCTGCGAGACCTGAAAAGCTTTACCGCGCGACAGATCGTCAAGCAGTTGGCCCGCGAAGGCCGGGAATGGCTCCTCAATCAACTGCGTTACTATCGAGCCGACTACAAGCCGCAGGAATATCAGGTCTGGCAGGAAGGATCGCACCCGCAGGCGATCGTTAGCGATGAGATGCTGGATCAAAAGATCGAGTACTTGCACAACAACCCGCTCAAAGGCGGGATGGTGGCTTCTCCCGAGCACTGGCGTTATTCTTCCGCGCACGAGTGGCTGGACGGGGCGGAGTTGGTCCTGCGCTGTGATCATTGGCGCGAGCAGGAGATAGAGGGGCGGTTGAAGCGAAGCGGCTGAGGCGACGGCAGCCCTCGGGCGTGGACTGCCGGTGGGAAGCGGAGCTTCGAAGACAATTGCGTTCCCAAGCTGGAGCTTGGGAACGAGGGCGGACGAGGGTCGGGCTCAGGCGACGAATGGCGAGGGACGAACGCGCTACAACTTGCGGTGAGACGTGCCACCGAGCTTTGCATGGCGCGGACAGGTGACGAGGTGATCGTTCACCATGCCGGTTGCCTGCATGAAGGCGTAGCAGATGGTCGAGCCGACGAACTTGAATCCGCGCCGCAACAGGTCGCGGCTCATGGCGTCCGATTCGACAGTGCGGGCCGGCACCTGCGTCAGAGTTCGCCAGCGGTTCTGCTTTGGCTTTCCACCGACAAAGTCCCAGAGATAGCGATCGAAGCTGCCGAATTCCTCGCGCACTTCGAGAAACGCGTGCGCGTTCCGGATCGTGGCCGCGATCTTGAGGCGGTTACGGACAATACCGGGATCGGCCAGCAATCGCTTTACGTCGCGCCCGCCATAGCGAGCGATTTTCTCAGCCGAGAAATTTGCGAAGGCTTTCCGATAGTTTTCGCGCTTCTTCAGAATCGTGATCCAACTCAGCCCGGCTTGCGCGCCTTCCAGAATGAGGAACTCGAAGAGCAGCCGGTCTTCATGCACCGGCACGCCCCATTCTTCGTCGTGGTAAGTGATAGAGGGCTCGGTGGTGGCCCAGGAACAACGTGCCATGTGCTCGCTCAGGCCTTGCCTCCGAACGTGACGAAGTCGTCCAGGTCGAGCAGGTCGAACCAGGTCTTGACGTCCTCGCGCGTTTTATTGAAGCGACCGATGCGCTCGGCAAACATCTCGAGCGTTTCCACGTCGCTATCCGGGCCGCGCTCGGAAAAGTAGGCGCTCCATTGCTGGATCTCCCATGGGCTGTGTTTGTTAGGCGCGTTCTCTTGAATCCAGGTCAGCATCTCACCGTCGCCTTTTCCCGTGGCGAGTTCGGCTTTAAGGGCTTCGGCCGTGATCCCGGTAAACCGGAACCAGTGATAATCGCCGGGGTTATTATATTTGAATTCGCCGGCGGTGCCGGCCAGTTCGGCTCGGCCTTTGTCGAGGATGCGGGCGAGGACAACAAAGCCGCCGAGGCGGACCCGCGGGCTGCGGGGCGCGCGTTTGGTCAGATCTGGGGCGTGATCCAATTGTTTGCTCATGTCCGAAAATTATCAGCGTGCCGGACAAATGCAGGCGGGTTTTCGCGCGGCGTCTGGTTGTCGAGTCCGGTTGCGAAAGAAAATTCGATCTTGCCGTTCCCCGCATCACTGATCATAACTGTGAGAAACGCTCTCTGAGCAAACCGAAAGGACATATGCCATGACAGTCAACCCCACGCCTCAGATAATCGTTACCCGACGCCGTTTGCGCTGCTGCCTTGCCGTGATCGTAGCGTGCACGTTGTGTTTTGCAGGGTCGAGCCGCGCCCTGGGCGGCGAAGCCAAGGGCACCTTGAATTTCAAAGGCACGACTCTTGTCCTGAAGTTTGCCTATCTCGTCAAAGGCCCCGACGCCGTTGATCCCAACCTCAAGATCCGACGCCTGATCTTTTCCGGGAGCGATCTGGGGCCGAAGCTGAAGGCCTGCACCAAGATGAGTTGTACCGACAGCGCGGTGACCGAAGGCATGACGGTGGACCTAAACGGCGGACCGCGGATCAACTACTGGGTCGTGCTTAAGGGCGGCTTGGTGCAGTATTCCGGCACGGTCGAGCCTTCAGCCTTGAAAACGAAAACCGACCAGCCCGCGAAGCTCGCTGGGACCCTGACGATCGACGACGCTGCCGCCGATGGTGCAAAGGTGGAGGTCGAATTCGACGCCGCCCTCCTGAAGGAATTCACGAGCGATTGAGGATGTGGGGCGAGTAACCTGCTAAAAAGTATCCCCGGGAAATGATCGCCGAAGTATTGAGTAATTCGGCTTAATTCCTCCTGGAGTCGAAGTGAATTCTAACGGATTGCGGAAGGCGA
>CAWAIY010000016.1:0-161722 GCA_963782205.1 uncultured Verrucomicrobiae bacterium
AGCGCGCCCTTGCCTGGCAATTCAGCTTTCAATGCCAGGACGGCGGCTGGGCGGCTTTCGACAAGGACGTAACCCAACCCTGGCTGGAGGACATGCCCTTTGCCGATCACAACGCGATCCTTGATCCGACCTGCAGCGATCTCACGGCGCGGACGCTCGAATTGCTGGGCTACATTGGTTTTAATCCCGGCCGGGCGTTGGTGCGACGGGCGATTCGTTACCTGCGTCAGACGCAGGAGGACGACGGATCGTGGTATGGACGCTGGGGCGTGAATTACATCTATGGCACGTGGCAGGTCCTGCGCGGCCTGCGAGCGATCGGCGAAGATATGGATCAGAATTGGATCCTGCGCGGCCGCGACTGGCTCGAGAGCTGCCAGAACGACGACGGGGGCTGGGGTGAAAGCTGCGCCTCCTATGAAAGCCCGGATCTCAAAGGCAAAGGCCCAAGCACCGCTTCGCAGACCGCATGGGCGCTGATGGGATTATGCGCCTGTGGTGATCTCGATCGCCCGAGCGTGCAGAACGGTTTGCGTTATCTGGTCGATACGCAGCGCGCTGATGGCGCCTGGGATGAACTGGAAATCACTGGCACCGGATTCCCGCGCGTCTTCTATCAAAAGTACGACATGTATCGTCAGAATTTCCCGCTTCTGGCTCTGGCGACCTACGTTAATTACCGCAGCGGCGTTGGCCACTACCAGAGCTTCTATCGCTGGATCGGGAAGTAGCGGAGGGGACGTGCTTCGGCGCGTCTTTTCTCTTGGGGCAGTCAGGCAGAATCTGGACGTGCGGAAGCACTTCCCTCCGGAACGCGCTCTATTCCTTCGCGATTTTCCCGCCCCAGGAAAGAATCTTGGCCTTCGTTCCAGCGGCTTCGGCTTCCTGGATGTCGCCGTTGCGATTGTAGAATAACGAGAGACTGGTCCAACCGATCTGATCGTTAGGCTTGAGCTCGACCGTTTTCTTGCCGGCCTCGATCGCTTCCGGAAAGCGCCCGAGCTTCATCAACGCCATCCCGAGCGCATGCCAGCCGTCGAAGAACTGGGGGTCGAGCTCCACGCAGCGTTGATACTTTTCGACCGCGCTCTCCAGTTCGCCGATCGCGAGGTCGCCGTTGGCGTCGTCGAAGATTTCGTCGACCTCTTCCATCTTGAGGTTGGCAGGATCGCCGTCGACTAGCCGGGCGCCTTTTGCGCGGTCGCTTCCTCCACGCCGGCCGCGCGGCGACGGTCGCGCAGCCATTCGTAGAAGACAGCCTGGCCGGCGTTCGTCAACGCTCGTTCCTCGATGATACTGCGTGACTTTTCAAACTGCGCCGGCCCGGGTTCCTCCCGTTTTTCGAGCACCACGATCATTCCTCCCGTCGGCGTGCTCACATAATCGCTCACGCCGCCGGGGCTCAGGCTGCTCGCGGATTGCTTGATCGTTTGCAGGTCGGGATTCTCGTCTTTTTTCTCGGGAGTCGGCGACGGCGTAGCGCCCGGCGGAGTATCGACGAGGGCAAACGCGGGAAGCTTCTCCGCCTTCACACCCGCCTCCGTGGCGGCTTCCTGGACCGCTTTGCCGCTCTTCAAATCCTCCCGCAACTTGCGCGCGACCTCGGCCGCCTTCGTCGCGATCATCTGTTCCAGCAGTTGTTTCTTGATCGCCTCGACAATCTGTGGTCGCGCCTCCTCCTTCGTCAGCGGTCGCGACGGCTCCACCGTCTCGAGGTGGAGCAGATCGAAGCCGTCCGGGGTCTGGATTGCGTCGCTGTTGGGCGAATCTTTCGTAAGGGCAAAAGCCGCCGGCACGAGCTGCGGCGTCGACTTCAGCACTGGATCGGGCTTCTTTTTGCTGAATTCTCCGGTCTCCTCCGGTGTGATTTTGAACTTCGCCGCCACCTGCGCGAAATCCGCGCCTTTGGCCTGAAGCGCTTCCATGAAATCATTCGCTTTGTCCGCCAGTTTCTGCAGAACCTCGATCCGCGCCTTTCCCTTCAGCTTCTTCTCTTCATCGGTCAGACCGAACTGGACGATTTGCACCTTCCGTTTTTCCTCCATTTTCAGCTCCGCCTTGTGGCTTTCGAAATATTTTGCGATCTGGTCGTCGCTCACCTGCACGTCCTTCGCGAAATCCTCCGGGTGAAAGCGCACCACGCTCACCTCCATCCTGGCGTAGGCCTGATCGAAGTCGTGGCGCATTTCAGATTCCGGAACGCTCACGCCTGCGCTCAGAATCTTTTTCACCCGCTCGAGCGCGATCTGGTCGGCGGCCAGTTCCTCGATTTGCGCTTCGCTGAAACCCATTGGCGCGAGAGCCTGATCGACCACGTTGTTGTAACGCTCAAGATCGAAGCCCTTTCCGCTGTCGAACGCGGGCAGTCCTTTCACTGCGTCCGCGATCTCCGCGGTCGTCGGCTGGATGCCGAGCTGTTCTGCCTCGTGGCGAAGCACTATCAGGTTCCAGGCAAAGTTGTCGTAGGCTTCGGTTTCACTCTGTGCGCCGATGGTTAACCCCTGCACGAGATCGCGCATCCCGAGCTGGCTGGCGAGCCGGAGCAGCCGGGTGTTCCGCTGAAACTCGACCTGCGAAACCGGGTGATCGTAGATCTTGCCCACGGCCGCGTTGCCCATCTGCGCAAAGTCGGTCCGGTTCCAGTACCAGGAAAAGGAAATACAGACGAGAGCCGTGATGACGATCATCAGGACCTTGTGGTGCTTGCGCATTACGTTGATCATGGCTTTTGAGCGGGTTGAGTGGCGGAATCTAGGGTTTCACTCCGCAGCGGCAACTGATTTCTACGTCTCGGCCAGCCCGGACGGATCGCTCCAGCGGCGCGACCGGATGAATTGCTCGATCTGGTTGACATAGGTCTGGAAAGGATCGCCCATGACGAGAAAATCGTGACTCTCGCAGGCGATCGAATCCCAGTTGATCACATACGGTCGCTTCTCTTTTTGGAAAGCGGCCACGGCACGGGCGCGGCCGCGCGCGCGGGTATCGGACGGCGGCGTGTGTGTGGCATTCTTCTGCCGCGCGAGATTGTTCCATTCGCCGATGCGCTTCGCTGGCTTGAGGCCAAAGAAGAGACCGCGCGCCGGATCAATGTTGTGGTACTCGAGGTCGAGACTTTGCAGCCAGGGATCGTTCCAGGTGAGATTTTCCGCCGCCATGAAGGTTTCGAGCAGCCATTTCTTGCTGATCCAATCCACTCCGCCGAGCAGCGCCTCGGGTTTGTTAGGCAGGGCATCGAGCGTGTACCTCCAGCTCTCCAGCAGCCAGTCGGTTTCCTCATCGCGGCCTCCGAGATACTGCGCGGCGAGGGCGTGCAACTGCCATTGCACATCGAGCGCGCCGATCGTGCGGCCGTCTTCCAGTTCCACGATCCAGCGTCGCGCGGGATCGCGCGAGATCTCGCGCGTCGCCTGCACCGCGTCGAGCAAAGTCAGGTCGTTAGGCAAAAGTCCCGCCTCGAGGAGCGAGAGAATGCAGGCCGTCGTCCCGATCTTTAGCGCGTTGGCAAACGGGCTCATGTTGGAATCGCCGATCAGCAGGTGCAGCCGCCGATATTTCCGGTAATCTGCCAGCGGCTCATCGCGCGCGTTGATGATCGCGCGGTTGAACTGCACCCATTGGTAAATGTCGTTCACGATGTGATCGGCCCGCTGGCTCAACTGGAAGTCGATCGTTTCCTCCGTCGCCGGCACTTCGAAGTCGAAGGCGAGGGGATTGGCCTGCCCGACCCGGCCTGCGCCGGTGAAAATCTGGCGGGTAGCGAGAAAAGCGAGCAGCGCCCCGAGCGCCGGCGGCGTGAACTGCGCCTCGCGCCGCATCAGGTAATTCTCATGGCAGCCAAAGGTCGCGCCCGTGTGATGATCGACGTTATTCTTGATGAACGAAACCAGCCCGGTCGCGCCTAACGAATCGAGCGCGGACTGAAGCAGTTGGTCGCCCGCCAGGTCGTAGGCCACGACATCGCGCAGTTGGCGGCATTCCGGCGAAGCATATTCGAGATGCCCCATGTCGAGATAGATGCGGCCGCCGTTGAGGAGGAATCCGCCATTGCCCGGCGGCTCCTCGTAATCGCGATAATGCAGGTCGATCACGCCCGCCCGCATCTTACGAAAGAGATGATTCTTCACCCGCACCGGCCAGGCATCGCCATTGGGGTGCGCCGCCTCCCCGCTGACCAGGCAGCCGTATTCGGTCTCGAGCCCTGCGATCCGATCCATCCCCATTGATTGTCCGACACTGGTCCGCCGTGGACAAGGGACAATCCGGAGCGCACCTTCCCAGCATGACGACAAAACCATTTCCCGCCCGCAGTCCCGCCGGGAAAATTGGCGGGCTGGTTTACTTCGGCCGGATGCTCGACAAGATCCGCGCCCACGCCCGAGGCGAGCTGACGCCGGAGTATATCGACAAGCTCGGGAGCGGGTTCGACGGCCGCTGTGTGCGCTTCCTCGGGGTGAAATACGAGGACCTGGTGGCGCGCGTTCTGAAACAGGGCGGGACCGACGAGGAGATCTGGCGCTGGGCATTCGAGCGCGGACGCAAACCTTCCGAGGAAGACGTGGAAAACTGGAACACCTTCATGCGGAAATGCGGCTGGAACGACGAAATCACGCCAACCCTCGAGCGTCGCAAGAAGGAGAGTGGCTTCGCCGATCGCGACGATATCCAGACGATGTTCCAATTCATCGACGCTGACGAAGGTCGCCTGTAGCCGCCGATCTCCCGGCGTAAGCGACGGCCTTCGCGGGGTGGGGCAGCGCGAGCTTCCGGATTGCGCCTCTTACTTCACCCGCTCGCCGATTTTGTTGGGCGGTGGAGGCGGCTTTTGCCGGTAATCGATCACCCACCAGACCAGCGCCACCACCAGCACCACGATGAGCGCCGCGACGATCAGCCGGGCCCGGCTCGGGGCGGCGGGATCGCCGTTTGGCTGCGCCATGAACGCTATTCCGAAAGCGTGTCGATTCGCTCTGCGAGCTGAAAATCGAGATCGGTCAGGCCACCCTTGCTGTGGGTGGAAAGAATCAACCGCACCTTGTTGAAGCGAATGTCGATGTCGGGATGATGTTCTTCCTCATCGGCCACCTCCGCGACGCTATTCACAAAATCAATCGCCTCGGAAAACTCGTCGAACTCGAAAGTGCGTTCGAGATGCTTCTTCTCGAGCTCCCACTCCGGGATCTTTTTCAGGCGGTTCTTCAGCTCGCCCGCTTTGATGAGATCGGCCATAACGGCAACACGAGTAACACCCCGTTTTGCTTTTGCAACGGGGAATCTAAGCGGTTTTTTCGGCCCGATTTCGACCCGTTAAAGACCAAGTATTTTACCGACGTTCTTCGCCGAATCGAAAACCTCCAGCGCGCATTCGCGTCCCTCGCGCGAGAGCCGCTCCCAGTCACCCAGCATCTGACGCGCCGCCGCTGCCGCCTCCGCGGCGTCGCGCACGAAGAACATACCGCTCTTCTTCGGCAGATATCTCGCCGCGCCTGTATCTTCCGTGATCACCGGCCGGCCGAGGGCAAGAAACGCCGCCGCGCGGTCGCTCACCCAACCGGTCTGCCACATCACATCAACCCCTTTGATGGCGGTAAACTCTGCTGTCGCCGAGGCTAGGTAGCGCCGATATTTCGCCGGCGTGCTCGCCACTTGATGCGGAGAAACCAGTCGCCATCCGAGCCGATGCAGCCGCTCCGCCTCCGGATCATCGGCATTGATATTCATCGCCAGCTCCCACCTCGCTTCCGGCACGCGGGCGGGCAGATCGAGATACGGCGCAAACGCGTGCTGCTTCGAGAGATCCGGGAATTCTCCATTCACCTCCACACTGCCGTCCCAGTACCATTGCCCGATGGTGGTAAACTTCGGCCGTCCGGCAAACGGGCGGCGTCGCGGCTGTAGTAGTTGCGTATCGGC
This sequence comes from uncultured Verrucomicrobiae bacterium, assembly GCA_963782205.1. Lineage (GTDB taxonomy): Bacteria > Verrucomicrobiota > Verrucomicrobiia > Chthoniobacterales > UBA10450 > Palsa-1392. Next base: position 5,914 of record CAWAIY010000016.1, read on the forward strand.
GAGCGGGAAAAAAGTGCGCCAGGTCAGCGGCGACTTCGGTAACCGGCAATCCGCGCCGTTCACATTAAGCCCAATCGTCCAAAACTCGTGGTGATGGCTCTGGCCCAACTCGAGATTCGTCATCCAATACAAAATCTCGCCCGGATCTAGATCGCAGAAAATCCGTCGCTCGAATTCGAGCAGGAGAGGGGAATGCAGCGAGTAGGAAAGGTTGAGGAGAACATTCGGTGCAGCCAGCCGGGCGCGCAGTTCGCGCCGGGAAAGCCCGACGCAACGCAGTGCATCGAGATCATGCGCGTCGTCCGTCGTTTCCTTGTAGAGAAGGCAATAACGTCCGGCGAGCCCATGGGCGCGGAGCTGCCGTTGGAAATTTGCGATGCAAGCCTCGTCGTGCGCGCGGTCCTTCGTCGCTGGCAACAGCTCGATCCAGATCGCGTCCTGTTTCAGCCGGCGCAATCCGAGCATCCATTGCAGCGGCACGGAAAAATTGCCGCCGCCTTCGCGATACTTCGCCGCAAACCCGCACCCAAGAAAAACCGTCACCCGGTGAAGAAAGAGGGGAAACCCTTCCCCGTCCAACGCGCACCCGCGCTTCCGCCCTCATCCTACCGCCTTGATCTTCCCTCCGGGGAGCGCACGCGAGTCGCGTGCTGCGTTCGGCGACCCGCCGAACACTCTCAGTTACTTCGCTCCCTGCTCTCGCCCTCCGTCCTTTCCCCATTCACGATTCACGACTCCCGCCACCCCGCCCGTGCTCTCGCGCTTGTCTGAGGGCGCGCCTTCAGACATGAGTTGGAGAATGACCTCATCAACATGAGCGATTCACGAAGCGTGATCGTTTGCGGTGCCGGCATCGTCGGCCTTTGCGCCGCGCACTATCTCGCGCGCGAAGGTTTTGCGGTCACCGTGATCGAGCGCAACGCCGAGGGCGCCGATTCATGTGCGCACGGGAGCGCCGGCTACGTCTCGCCGAGTCATCTCGCGCCGATCTCCGCGCCGGGCATGGTCTGGCAGGGTCTGAAATGGATGGCCAGTTCACGGAGCCCGTTTTACATCAAGCCGCGACTCGATGCGGGGCTCATGCGCTGGGGCTGGCTCTTTGCCCGGAGCTGCACTCCCGAACACACGCGCCGCGCCGCGCCCGTCCTGCGCGATCTCTGCCTGGCCGCGCGACAATTGTTCGTCGAACTGGCGGAGACAACCGGCAACGCCTTCGAACTGCGCACCGAAGGTCTGCTCAATCTCTGCAAAACACCCGAAGCCCTCGAGCACGAGATGCAGGGACTGGGGCGCCTCGCGAACGAATTGGGCGTGGAAGCACGCGCGCTCGACGCCCGGCAAACCGCCGAGATGGAGCCGGGCGCGCGCATGGACGTTGCCGGCTCCATCTATTTCCCGATCGACGCCCACCTCACGCCACGGAAGCTCATCCCGACGCTCGTCGCCTTGCTCAAAGAAGAGGGCGTCAACTTCCATTGGAACACCAGCGTCAATGACTGGAGCACCGAGGCGGGGCGCATCACGGCCGTGTCGACGAGCAAAGGCAATTTCGTCGCGGACGAGTACGTCATGGCAACCGGTTCATGGGCGCCGGAGACATTGCGCAGGCTTGGTCTGCGTCTCTCGATGCAGCCGGGCAAGGGCTACAGCCTAACGATCGCGCAGCCGCGCTTCAAATTCACTAAATCGCTCATCCTGACCGAGCGCCGGGTGGCCGTGACTCCGATGGGCGACAAGTTGCGCTTCGGCGGCACGATGGAGATCAGCGGTCACACCGATAACGTGCGCCCCGAGCGCGTCGAGCAAATCATCGCGTCGGCACAGGACTACTTTCCGGATTTCCGCGTGGACGACTTTGCCGGCATCAAGCCGTGGTTCGGCTACCGCCCGGTCTCACCCGACGGCCTGCCATATATTGGGCGCTTCGCGCGGCCGTCAAATCTGACGGCGGCCTGCGGCCACGCCATGCTGGGAGTGACGCTGGCACCCATCACAGGCCTGCTCGTGGCCGAGACGCTGGTCGGTCGTAAACCGAGTATCGACCTAACGCTGCTCAATCCGGATCGGTTTGCCTAAGGTTGGAGGTCAACGATCAGAATCGTTTGCGCCGGCTCTTTCGAATCGGTTGAAGCAGATGTATTGGCGCGAACAGTTTTCGCGTAGATTGAAACAGCGATTAATGAAGGCCGCGTTACCCGTCACCGAAGAAAAGCGTCTCGCGGAGCTGCGCGGCTATCAGATTCTCGATACGTTGCCGGAGCCGTCCTACGACGACATTTCGCTGCTGGCGGCCGAGATCTGCGGCACGCCCATCGCGGCGGTGAGCCTGATCGACGCTGATCGGCAGTGGTTCAAATCCAAGGTGGGGTTGGAGGTTTCAGAACTGCCGAGAGACATGGCCTTCTGTGCGCACACGATCCTCACCCGCGATCTCCTGGTTGTGAGCGATACCCGGAGCGATGAACGCTTTGCCGACAGTCCGCTCGTCATGGCCGAGCCGTGGATCCGCTTCTACGCGGGTGCGCCCCTCGTCACGCCCAGCGGCGAGGCGCTCGGCAGTCTCTGTGTGGTCGACCGGGTGGAGCGAACCTTGACCGAGGCTCAAACGGGAGCGCTGCGCGCTCTTTCTCGGCAAGTCATGGTCCAACTAGAGCTTCGCCGGCACGTTGTCATGCAGGAGGAAACCCGACGGTCGCTCGAGCTTTCCCAGGCGCAGTTGCAGGAGGCCAATGCGCGCCTGAGCACGCAGAGTCTCACGGACGATGTCACGGGATTTCACAACACCCGATTCCTCCATCAATTTCTCGACCGATTCCTGAACCGCTCCAATGCGCCGCATCGGCCGCTTTCACTCGTGTTCTTCGACATGGACGGTTTCAAAAACGTCGTCGATACACACGGCCATCTGTTAGGCGCAAGGGTCTTGCGGGAGGTGGCCCAGGTCGTTCATGAGCAGCTCGGGGATGAGGATCGTATCGTGCGTTATGGCGGGGACGAGTTTGTTATTCTCCTTCCCGGTCAGACCCGGAAACAAGCTCTGGCCGCGACCGAGCGGGTCCGGGCAGCGATTAGTCTGAGCCCATTTCTGCGCGGCGAGGGGATCGAGCTGCGTACGACAGCCTCCTTTGGCCTCGCGACCTATCCCCATGACGCCGTGGACAAGAAGCAATTACTGCTGGCTGCGGACCAGTGCTTGTTCCGCAGCAAGCGCGAGGGGAAGAACCGGGTGACGGCCTGACGCTGCGACGGAGAACTGCCCAAGAGAACATCGGGTAGCGTTAGGAAAATAGGCGGACGCGTTTAGACAAATCGGGTTTTCTGCGGCGTTGTTATTCAAACCATGTCGCTGCGTCGTGCCTCTCCCAATCTCCTCCTCGTGCTGATCGTCTCGGTGATCGCGGCCGGCGCCGGGTGCAATCGCACTCCCACGACAGTAGATGAAATCATTAACCGAAATACTGAAGCGAGAGGCGGACGGCAGGCCATCGAGGCCGTGAGATCAGTCGCGATCGATCTGCACATTGTCGATCCTGGGTTTGCGGTCGACGGAACCTATCGCGCCGTGCGCCCTGGCAAAATGCGAATCGACGTGAACGCCGGCGGGAAACATGTCTATACGGAGGCATTCGACGGACGGCGCGCCTGGCAGTGGAAAGGAAAGGGCACCGAGACAGTCGAAGAATCGCCCAAGGCAACGGCAGCGCTGCGCCATGGCGTCGAGCGGCCGGGGAACCTTTTTGGGCTCCATGAAATGCGGCAGCGTGGCCATCGCGTCGCCTTGACCGGTCGAGAAGAAATCGACGGGGTGAACTACTACACGCTCCAGCTCACCTTGAACGATGCTTCTGTCACGACGCTCTATGTCGATCCAAATTCATGGCTGATCACGCGTCGCCGCGACGTTCGTGCCCTCCATGTTGACGTTGATCCGACGCCGACCACGATCGAACAACAGATGTCCGATTTCCGAAAAGTCGCCGGCGTGATGTTTCCCTTCGCCAACACCGAGACCGACCTGAAAACGGGCAAGGTTCTTGAGACCACAACGATCCGCGATCTCACGGTCAACCCGGCCATCGATGACAAGATTTTCGAGCAGCTTTGATGGTGTGGCGACACCCGGCCCTTCAGGTTGAAGCGACCGCCAAATTAATGGCGTGACATCGGAAAGGTCTCTAATAAACTCGACTTCGTTTTGTCCGTTGGTTCACTCGCGGGATGAAACTTTGGCGCGCTTATGAAGACTAAAACTCTCAAAAAAAGGATCCGTCGACTCGAAACCCGGCTGCGGGAAGGTTCAAGAAAACTTGCCAAGTTGAAACGGAAACTTGAAGCGCAGTTGAAAGCAGACGCGGCCAAGGCAAAGAAGAAATCGGCCGCTCGCGCTGCGGCTAAGACGGCAGCGAGCGCATCAAGTGCCCCCGCGAAAGTAAAAAGGAAATTGAATCTCTCACCTGAGCGTCGCGCGCAGCTTTCCGCTGCCATGAAAGCCCGCTGGGCGGCGATCCGAGCGGCAGCCGAGCCGAATCCGCCAAAGGCTTCGACCACCGAATATCAGACGCTGTAGGAGACGGTTCCTCGCACTCAAAGTCGCGGAGCAAGCCGGTAGCCAGGCGGCTTGCGCTGCGAGATGGCGATCCAGCACTGTTCCCGCCAGTTCCGATTCCGCCACTCGAAAGAGGTTGACCACCCCTGAATTACGGCGAGGACGCCATTCCCGCTTGCAATAAAAAAAAGTCCCGACTTCTTCCGAAGCCGAGGCTGATTTTTTCCGGTGGGACGCTCGCGCTATGGGTTCGGCGATCCGGAGGTCGAATCCGCGGGAGCGGCCGGCGTCATCGCTTTTTGCGGAATCCATCGCGTCGCTTGCAACATCCTGGACCTTGTCCACAGCCTTTTCGGCAGCGTCCTTCGCCGTGTCGGTTGCGTTCTGCGTCGCGCTCTTGGCCTGTTCCGCCATACTGTCCACTGCGGCGGCAGCCGCGGGCGCTTTTTCCTTCGCCGCTTCTTTTGCGGCATCGATCTGCTTGTCAGCGGCGTCTTTGGCCTCGTCGACCGGCGCACGTGGGTTAATTACGAAAGCGAAGTCGGAACGCTAGCTAACTGCGCTCGTCGAATCGCGGGCATCGCAGAAGTTTACGTCCCAGCTTCGCAGCGCTCGGCGTTAGACAAATTGATCTCGATGAAAACCGCCACGCATTTAAAATAGGCCGCCGATCTTCTCTGAGATCAACAGATGATCAAACCTAAGAATCCTCCAGGCTCTTGTCCTCGACATCTTCGCTTCTTCCAAGCCGGCGGACGGTCGTACAAGATAAGAGGCCACCAGCAGCGCAGAGCGCGCGCGGGTGGCCCCTTCTTAAGTTTCTCAGCTATTGTTTGGGCAGCGGATCAGCCGCGAAGTTTGCGTGGACCAACATCCATTTGTCACCCTTTTTCACATAAACGCGGGTGGATTTTGCCCGGTTCGGTTCCGTCGTTCCGTCTTTGTTCTGGGTTAGGCCGACATAGTTGTAACTCAGAATGGCCACATCCCCGTTGTAGACCTGGACCTTGGGATTCGCCATTTCCGCCGCGAGCTGCTTGGTCGAGTCTTTCGTCGAAGCCTCCGCAAGCTGCGAATTCATCGCCTTCCCATCAAGTCGCGTGGCGTACTGGGCGTTGAACTCCGTGTAGTCGTCCGACATGTCCTTCGTTTGTGCAGCAACGTTCGTGGGATCTTTTATTCCAGCCGCCCATTGCGCCTTCGTAATGGCAATCACCGCATCAGCGATCGCCTGGTCGGCTTGCCGAGCCGACGCGTTGATCGTGAACGCCGAGCAACAGGCCGACGCGATTAATACCAATATTAGTTTCTTCATTTCTCTTCTCCTGCGGGGGAAACCCCCGTATGTCTGAGTTGACCACACTCAAGGGTTGAGGTCACGGCGGAAAACGATCGCTAACTGTTGCCGCCAAACCGGTTGAGAAACCGGCTTTTCGCTTTATTGCGTTCGGTTCCGATAACGCACTGACACCGATAAGTCAATCAGCTTCACTGAATTATCGAGCGATGGCGAGATCAGGATCACGCCCAAGAATGATTCGTTCGTTTCGCGTTGTGATCAAACCGCGGTTGTTAGACAAGCAATCGCGGGAATCAATTGCCCTCGACAGAGGGGCGACGCCCCCCCGAAAAAAGTCGCGACTGGCTTTCGGCCCCTGTAAAATCAAAGTTGTGCCGCCTGAATCTGAGAACAATCTTCGACTCGAGATCGGCCACGTCCTCTTCATTGACATAGTCGGCTATTCCAAACTGTTGATCGAAGAGCAGGGTGAGCGGTTGCGCCAGCTCACTGAGATTGTCCTGGCGACGCCGCAGGTGCGCGAGGCGCCTGACGAGCAACTCGTCAGGCTGCCCACCGGCGATGGCATGGCCCTGGTCTTTCGCAACAGTTGCGAGGAACCGGCGCGTTGTGCGCTCGAGATTGCCGAAGCGCTTAAGAAGCATCCGGAGATTGCAGTGCGGATGGGAATTCATAGTGGCCCGGTGAGTGAAGTGATCGACGTGAGCGGACGCGCCAACATCGCCGGGGCTGGGATCAACATGGCGCAGCGAGTGATGGATTGCGGCGATGCGGGTCACATCTTGGTCTCCAAACATGTAGCGGAAGATTTGGAGCAGTATGGGCATTGGAAGCCGCAGCTCCACGACTTGGGCGAATGCGAAGTGAAGCACGGTGTGCGTTTGGGCGTGGTCAATCTCCATAGGGATGACGTTGGCAATCCGCGGCTCCCCAAAAAGTTTCAATCTCTCAAGCAGCAACGAAGCCGAGTGCGCTGGGCCGGCATCGCCGCAGCACTCCTTCTTTTGGCTGCGGTCCTCGCCGCGTTCCTGTTCATCCTGCGCAAACCAGCGCGTTCGCTCATAGCGGTGCCGGAAAAATCGATTGCCGTGCTCCCGTTCGAAAACCTGAGCAGCGATAGGGAAAACGCATACTTTGCCGACGGCATTCAGGACGAAATCCTCACACGCCTCTCGAAGATCGCCGATTTGAAGGTGATCTCGCGCACATCCACCCAGCATTACAAGAGTGCGCCGGAAAACCTCCCTGAGATTGCCCGCCAACTGGGCGCGGCGCACATTCTGGAAGGCAGCGTGCAGAAGAATGTCAACGCCGTGCGGGTGAACGTGCAGCTCATCAAAGCGGCCAATGATTCGCATCTTTGGGCCGAGACTTTTGACCGCAAGCTTACTGATATCTTTTCTGTGGAAAGCGAAGTGGCGAAAGCTATTGCCGATCAGTTGCGAGTGAAACTAACCGGGCGGGAAGAGAAAGTCATCGCGGCCAAACCAACCGACAACCCCGGGGCCTATGATGCTTACCTGCGCGCGCTGGCTTATACTCTGAAAGCACAAAATTCACCGGCTAATTCTCTCGGCGCGCAAAAGTATTTGAGAGAAGCGGTGCGCCTCGACCCGAAGTTTGCCCTTGCCTGGGCGCTCCTATCCTATGTCGATTCAGTCGGCTACATTGGAATTACTCTTCAACCGACGGAAGCGCTCCGGGAAGAAGCGCGGCAAGCGGCCGAGACCGCGCTTACTCTCCAACCCAATCTCGGCGAGGGATTGATCGCCAAAGGTTATTACTACTACGCCTATCTCAAAGATTACCCCACCGCGGTCCGTTACTTCGAGCAGGCACGCCCCTTCCTGCCCAATAGCAGCCGGATTCCTGAATCGCTGGCCTACGTGGCACGCAGAGCAGGCCAATGGGAGCAAAGCGAGGCCTTTTTCAACCAGGCCGAGCGGCTCGACCCACGGGATGTGAACCTGCTTAGCCAGCACGCGCTTTCCTACATGCTTCTTCGTCGTTTCCCCGAAGCGCTGCGGAAGCTGGATCAGGTTCTCAACATTACGCCGGACGACGTGGATACCGTGGCGCTGAAAGCATCCATTGCCCAAGCCGAAGGTGATTTGCCGCGTGCTTCAGCTCTTCTCGGTCCTCTTCACCCTGCCGCCGAGAATACCGTCGCGCTGGAGACACAAGTCTACCAGGCGATCCTCGAGCGCCGGTCCGCCCCCATCATCCCTCGCTTAAAGGAGATACTGGCCACGCCTGACGCGGGGTTGGGTTATTTTGGCGGCGAGCTGCGATTTTGGTTAGGCTGGGCGCAGGAAGTCGCAGGCGATCATTCTGCTGCCGAGGAAAGCTGGCAACAGGCGCGTACCGAACTGGAACCTTTCCTCAAGGAGCAGCCCGACAACTATAACCTCATGCAAGATCTCGCCCTGGTTGAGATGGGGCTGGGCAACAAAGCCGCAGCCATCTCCATGGCCGAACGAGCCATGGCCGCGAATCCAATTGAGAAAGACGTCATCGATGGCCCCGCTCCGATCGAGATCCTCGCCCGGGTCACGGCGCGGATGGGAGAGGCCGACCGAGCGATTGCCGCCCTCGAAAAACTGCTCTCGATACCGTATGAGGGCGCGCTACCTGTAGGCAACGCGCCGCTTACTCCCGCGCTCCTCCGACTCGATCCGATGTTCGATCCGCTCCGGAGCGATCCACGGTTCCAGAAGCTTTGCGAAGAGAAGCAGCCATAAAGGCGGGAGGATAAATGGCGACTGAATCCGAGAAGAATCTTCGACTCGAAATTGGGCATGTTTTGTTCATCGACTTGGTCGGTTATTCCAAACTCCTGATTGAGGAACAAAGGGAGCGGCTGAGTCGATTAACCGAGATCGTTCTGGCGACCGCGCAAGTGCGCGAGGCGCCTGACGAACAACTCGTCCGGCTGCCAACCGGCGATGGGATGGCGCTGGTCTTCCGCAGCAGCACGGAGGAACCAGCTCAATGCGCGCTCGAGATTGCCGAAGCGCTTAGGAAGCATCCGGAGATCGCGGTGCGGATGGGAATCCATAGCGGGCCGGTGAGCGAAGTCACGGACGTGAGCGGGCGGACGAACATTGCCGGCGCCGGTATAAACGTCGCGCAGCGCGTGATGGATTGCGGTGACGCCGGGCACATCCTGCTCTCGAAACGCGTGGCGGACGACCTGTCACCGTATCGGCAATGGTCGTTGCGCCTGCATGATCTGGGGGAGTGCGAGGTAAAACATGCTGTTCGTCTCCACCTCTTCAATCTCTTCACCGAAGAGGTCGGCAATCCGGAGGTGCCGGAGACATTGCGCGGCGCCACTTCTGAATCAGCGGAGTCGCGGACAGCATCAGGAGAAATTGAGTCCGCAAAGGGCGGCGCGGGGAAGGAAGTTTCACGCCTCACGGCGCCGATGTTTCGGCGGCTCACGTTTCGAAATGGCTATATCGCGAACGCGCGCTTCACTCCCGAAGGAAATGAAGTCGTTTACGGCGCGGCCTGGGAAGGCAGGCCGATCGAGATGTTCATCTCGCGCATGGAGAGCCCGGAAGCGCGCAGTCTCGGGTTGCCGCCCGCCAATCTGCTCGCCATTTCCCGTTCGGGTGAAATGGCCATCTCGTGATTTTATCCACAGATTTCGCAGATTTCCGAAGAGAATGTCATCATGGCATTCTCTAGATCCTTGCCTATCCGAGCTGCCATCGGGCGAACGCACCGTCGGTTCTGGAAGCATTTCTATTCGCTCCCTCCAGCTATCCAGAAAACTCGATAAAGGCCAACTCAGGACACCATAGCTGAATGAAATATCCAATCACTCTACTCGCCGTCGCAACCGTGATGCTCCTCGTGGGCGTCGGGATTCACATGCACGCGGATTGGAGATATACCAACAAGATGTATTACCATACCGTCGACTCAACGTTGTACGAGTTCGACGAGGTATTCGCCGAACGCAAGATCGGCGACGCTCTCCAGTTCTGGTCGGTTGTTGCAGGCGTCGCAGGAGGTGTCTGGTTCGCTATCGTGAAAATCAGCCGTGATCGTAAACGTTTAAAAACAGAATAGGAATCAGAGGAACGGCGCAACGGAATGTGCATCGCCCGCATGGGCGAGCATTCCCGCGGCGCGGAGTAAGGGGAGCGCGACGTGATCGCGTGGTTCCCGGTCGGAACGCACGAGGAATACAACCGCTGCCGCTTCTAACCGACTGACTCCCATTTCAGCCTTTGAAAGCCCGGCCGCTCCTTCACCCGCGTTGCGGCAGATTCTCAGCCTTTGATTCGGTCGCGCCCTCGCTTACCCCTTCGGGGCTTCGTCCATGTCGCGCCGTGCCCGCGCACTCCATTCGCTTTTCAAGAGGCCGGCCTGAGTCCGCTGCAATTCGTCACGCGCGAGCGCATCAGCAATTCATCCCTCATCCCTCCGCCTTCATCCCTTTCTTCGCCGTCTTCCACCGCATCGCCGGCGTCACGCCGACGAAGTTCCGGGGCTCGTTGTAAAACCCGTCTACAATCGCTCTCGCCAGCGACGACCGTGTTGCGCGCCATGCAGGACGGCGTGCACGTAAAGCACTTCGCCCACTACAGAAAAGAAGACGCGGTAAGGGAACCGCTCGGCCAGAACATGACGGATTTTGCCCTCGGCGCGAATGATTCTGAATAGCTCTGGATTCGCCGCGGCGCGATCGGCGGCCAGAAGAATCTCGTCGATTAACTCCGTAGCGAGACCGGGAGATCGTTCTTCATACCAAGCCGCCGCTTCAACAATATCTTCGACCGCATCCGGCCGGAAGACGACCTGCCGAATCATCGCGGCTCGAGCCGCTCTCTGACCACGCTCTTGAGCGACTCCTTCGGGGCCCCGTCCCGCGGGTCGGCCCGAAAATTTTTCATTCGCGCTTCGAGCACAGCTTCCTCGTGAGGCGTGAGGTCATCATCCGCTTCGATTGCTCGCCGGACGAGTTGCTGGCGCTCCGCGAACGACAGTTTCGGGATCGCTTCGAGGATTTCGTTCAAGCTCACCGCGTAAGGATACCAAATCAGCCCGGCACTGCCAGCGCCAGTTATCTGGTTGAAAAATACACCGATGCCGCCCGCGAGCGCGGCGGGGGTCCGCGGCGGCCTGCCCATCCGCCAGCTCCACAAAGTGAAAGACTACGTCAGCGACCAGCAGGCCAGATCCGATTTCAGTTTTCAGCTTTCAGTGTTTGATTCGCTCGCGCCCTCGCTTACCCCTTCTGGGCTTGACGCTTTCGCGCCCGCTCAATCGGCCTCCCGGCTTTCCCATCTATGTCGCGGCTCCCCAGCTCGCTCCATTCGTCCATGTCGCGCCGTGCCCGCGCGCTCCATTCAGCTTTTTCCTTGGACCGGCCTGAGCCCGCTGCAATTCGTCACCAGCGTATGTCATTTCAGCGTTTCAATTTTTCAGCTTGTCAGTGTTTTACGAGCGCCCGAGCGCTTTCGCCCAAGTCATCCGCCGCATCGCCGGCGTCACGCCGACGGAGTTTCGCAGCGCGCTGTGATTGTCTTTGGACGGCACGGCGCTAAACTACGGAAATGAAGGCGAGCGAGCTGGTCACGGTCGACCCGGAGATTCTTGGAGGCACTCCCGTCTTTAAGGGGACGCGCGTTCCGACGAAGACATTGTTCGATTACCTCGCCGACGGCCTCTCGCTCGATTACTTCCTGGAATCCTTCCCGTCAGTCTCTCGGGAGTTGGCGGTCGGAGTCCTGCGGAATAGCCAGCGCGAACTTGAGCACGACGCCGCCGCGTGAAGGTCCTGCTCGACGAATGCGTTCCCGCGCAAGTACGCCAGGCATTCCGGGAGCACGACGCCACCACCACCGTCCAGGAACAGGGCTGGACAGGAATCAAAAATGGCGACCTCCTGGCCGCGGCCGAGAACGCTGGGTTTGACCTCTTCATCGTCGCGGACAAGAACCTTCGCCATCACCAGAATCTGGCCGGTCGGCGACTGGCGATTCTGGAACTCTGGACGAATGCCTGACAAGATTCATCCTGATGTCCGGATCGGGCATGTGCATCTGAAAGTGTCCGACCTGGATCGCGCGCTGCACTTTTACCGTGACATCCTCGGATTCGAGCTAACCCAGCGTTACGGCAGTCAGGCGGCGTTTCTTTCGGCCGGAGGTTATCATCACCACATCGGGCTGAATACCTGGGAGAGTTCGGGCGGCACGCCTCCGCCGCCGGGTTCTACCGGTCTATATCATCTCGCGATCGTTTATCCGACGCGGGCCGAACTTGCCGATGCGCTGAGACGGGTGTTGCAAGCCGGCCTTCCTCTGGAAGGTGCGTCCGATCATGGCGTAAGCGAGGCCATCTATCTGCGCGACCCGGATGGAAACGGCGTCGAGCTTTACTGGGATCGTCCGAGTGAAGAGTGGCCGCGCACGCCGACGGGAGAACTCGCGATGGGGACTGCGCCACTCGACCTGGATGAACTACTTAGGGAATAGCTCAAGTCAGTCAACCTGCTGCATTCCTCCGATCGAACCGGACGGCGATCTAATCTTCACCATGCGGGCGAACGGCGAAATCGGCAACGCCGGCCTTCACCAGGTCGAGAAAGAGCTCGATCGGTTCCGAATCGGAAACGAGAACGAGCCAAACTAAGCGCCGCAACCGCGATCGTTGCTGGCGCTACAGGGTCTAATTTAAAGAATCAATTCAGCCCGCAGACCGGGCTTTCCATTGAGCAGGGAATGATGATTGCTGAAACGCTTTCTTCCTTCCTTGTTCAAGGTGTGTTGAGCGAATCGGTCACGGTGAGGCGGCCGACGATCAGCTCGCCGATTTCTAGTCGCCCGATTTTGGCGCGGCCGACGACGAGGCACCCGATGGCGAGCGCCCCCAGAGCAAATGCGCCGAGGGCAATCGCGCCGGCTGCCAGTGCTCCCATCGATTGCGCCCCGATCGCGACGGCTCGGGCTCTAACGACTCCGTTTTCCTGAATGATCTTTCCTGGATTGGTCATGATGGTATTCTCGCTCTTCTGGCTCCTCGCGCATCCATCGAAGATTGTTTGGTGCGGGTAGCTTCACTCCAGGCGTCACCTGTCGGGAGGACGGGAAGGTGAAAAATGAGAAGTAAGAAGGCAGAAGGAAGAAATGGGAGGCGGAAACTGCCGTAACGGTTGGCGAAGCAAGCGTCGAGCTTGGCCGTAACGGATGTGAAACAACGGCCGGGCTTTCAAAGCCCGCTTGGTCTCTTGATCCGCTACCGCAAATACCAAGGGCTCGTCAGACCTTGAAGGTTCGGCTAAATATATTGCCAGGCAAAGGAATCAAACATGAGGGCAAACAAACTTATCTGCTTGGTGATTGGCGTCATGCTGGTCGCTCCAGCGTGGGCCGGGGAAACCATCGTCGTGAAAGATGTCCTTGGACCGGAGGGGCCGTTGTACATTGACGGCAACCTCTACTACGTCGGCTGGGTCTCGAACACGCTCTCGAAGTGGGACGGCAAAACGAGGACCGTCCTGAATCACACCGACGGCTGCGGCCACAACGGTCTGGCCCTGACGAAGGATAAGACGTTCCTCCTCGCCTGCACTGACGAGCATGGCGCGATCATGGAACTCGACATGACCGGCAAACAGTTGCGCCGTTGGGATGCCGACAAGAACGGCCAGCCATTTGAGGGCGGCATCAATGACATTGTCGTCGCGCCTAACGGCGCTGCCTATGCCACGGTCTTCGGTCCTTATCAGGATGTGCCCACGGCCGTGACGGGAAAAATTCTCTATCTTGCGCCGGGTGGCCAGCAATGGGTCGAGGTTGCGAACGATCTCAATTACGCCAATGGAATCGGCGTTTCACCCGATCAAAAAACTCTCTACGTCAGCGAAACCGTGGGGAACTGCATCCTGAAATTCGCGATCAATGACGACGGCACGTTGAGCCATCGCTCCAATTTTGCCCTGCTCAATCTTCTCGTAAAAGACAAGAACAAGTCCTGGTGGCTCGGCCCCGACAGCATGAAGATCGATCGCAAAGGCAACATGTATGTGGCCCAATGGTTCGGGGGCAAGGTTTTGAAGATTTCTCCGGAGGGCAAGCTGCTGCATGTCTTCGAGATCGCGGCGGGCGATGGCACGACCAACGTCGCTTTCGACGAAGGCGCGAAAGACTTGTTCGTCACAGTGGTAAAGGATCCAAAGGATCCGCAGGCCAGGGGCAGCGTGGTGAAGATTGCCAACGTCAGGTAGCGCTTCAATCTCGTCCGACATTTGCCTTCTACGGGAAGGCACCTACCATCGTCGGATTGCCATGAAGAGGGAGTGCCGCAGTGTCGATGCCGCAGAAGAAATCGCTTGCGAAGCTGTTCGCGAAATCCGGGCGATCAACCTTCGTCCTGAAAGACTCTACAAGGAAGCGTCTCTCATTGTCCTGCTTGCTGTTTTAGCCACTTTACCGCAGGCAGCAAAGGCCACTTAGGCGGATGACACGACGATCACGATTACGGGACAAACTCCCGGATCGGTCCCTTTCCTGAGCCAGCTCACGCTGATCGCGAGCGATACCAGCGTCATTAAAGACGTGCAGTTCACGTTTCCCCGAAGCCGGGATCGGTGATTCGTCCCTTATCGGGAACCTTTTCGAACGATTACCTGGTCGAGCAAGGCTATCTCGTGCCGTCCGAGGGAGAGATTTTTCTGCCGGTTTACGGACTCTACGACGGCTATGCAAATACCGTTACGCTCACCCATCGCTTCCTGACGGTTCTTCGAAGCAGGATGCGACGACGATCACGACAGCCTCCTTTGCCGACCCTTGCGGTTACAATAAACCCCCGCCGGTAGCCTTGCACCCATTGACCAGGGACGGCCCGAGCGAATGGTCTTGCCTCCAGCAGGACGGCCGAATCCGCCACCATTCTCCACCTGCCAGCGGGAGCCTACACGGCGATCGTCACTGGGAGCCACGGTTCGACGGGCGTGGGTTTGGTCGAACTATTCGACCTGTGAGATGCCTGTGCTGATCGAGAAGCAGCGCGGTCACCACCGGTGATTTGCCGGCCGGCATGGCTTTGAAAGCTTGCCGCGGGGCGTGGACGCGGCGAAAGGCCGATCCACGCCCTGCGGCGTTTGACTTAGGTTACTTGATAAGTTCTCGCTCTCGCTCGACGGCTATTTCTGAATCTTGTCGTAGTAAGACGCGACTTCGCCCGTGCCAATCGGCAGGCCACCTGCAAACGCGGAGGTTCCGAAGATGGTGTTTAGCGTTGCCGCGGCGTCGGCGTTCAGAGTCAGATCCACCCCGGCAATCGTAACTTTCGATCCCTTGTAGGAGATACTCACTCCCGACAGGCCGAGATCGAAGAGCGGGATGCGACCAACGAGTGCGCCATTGAGGGTCGCCAGCCCGGTGATGACCGGCGATCCCGAAGACGGCAGGTCAATCAGGAAGCTGCTCACTGCGAGTTGAGTACCGCCGCCACTCAGGATGAGGCCGCCGCTGTGCCCGATTTCCCCGGTGGTGCTATTGGGATCGAAGATGCCCGAAACGATCGGGAACGACGCTGTTCCCTGAGACGCGTTGAAGAGCGTAGTCGGCGCGAGCGGCGACAACGTCACCCCCAGGGACCCAAGAGTCGGGATGAGGTTGGCGTCGAGAGTCACGGCGGTGAAGCCGCGATCAGTCTGGATGGCCTTGTTCGGCGTGGCAACTGCCGGACCGACCGCTGAGACGGCGGGTGTCCCAAGTGCGACAAGAGTTGATACGACTGTAGTTAGTAACAATTTGGTTTTCATAATATCCGTTGGTCCGTCGCGCGTACCGAAACGGATGCACCTGAGGGGGGAGAAGTGTGTGACCTTTATGTGACGACGCGCCGTTCTTTAGCGCGCGATGATCCTGCTAGTCTTGCGGGACTTCCTCAAACTCGCCCCGCTCGCGATTTTTGCGGACACGATCCCAGGGAAAGCATTTGCCATTCATGGCCACGTAAACTCCGGGCGGCAGGATTTGCACGAACGAGAGCGCGCTGCCGAGATTGAAGAGTCCGTCGGAGCTGCCAAAGGCCCAGGGTATCATCGCGCCAGTGAGCACCACGGTTTTCTCCGAGACGGCACGCGCCACCGCAGCGGCGGTTTCCGTCATTGTGTCGGTGCCATGGGTGATGACGATGCGATCCTCCTGCGCCTGCTGACAGTTCTGCACGATGACCGCGCGGTCGGCATCCGTCATTTCAAGGCTGTCGATCATCATGACGGTGCGAATCGTAACCTCTACGCGCGAGCGACCCCGGCGGAGCATCTCACCGAGGTGTGTGTCTTTGAAATAGAGTTGACCGGTACGCTCGTTGTATTCCTTATCGAAGGTGCCGCCGGTGACGAGAATTCGGATGGCCATGGCTGTTTATCAATCAACGGGAGGCTTGGGCACTGGCGCGGCCATGCCGCCAATGATCTGCCAGCCGTCAGGAGTTCGAATCCAGGTGTGAGTGAGTTTGATGGTCTCGGCTTTATTGTGGCCCTCCTTGTCGACCCAATGTTCCGTGAGCCAATAGTGAATAACAACCACGTTGTCCGTCGCCTGGCTGGCAGCCGGTTCCAGCGTGTAGGACGCGAGGCGCAATCCCTTATTTTGAGCATCAGTAATCCAATCGGTGATGTGATCTTTTCTTGCCGGCGTGGCGCTTGAGGATGGCCAGCCAACAAAATTCGGATGCCATAAATTCCGATAGCTCTCGAGGTCGAGCGCCTTGACGTATTCCCAATAGGAATGCTCCAGCTTCCAAACCGCCTGTTCTTCTGCGGACTGCCCGGCAAAGACGGTGCACGCAGTCAACAGCAGGACAACCGCAACAGAGATTCGCTTCATTTTATTCCCCTCTTTTTCACTCGAGCAATTGGGAGCGGCCAGTCTTTCACGGCGCGGCCGGGCCGACAAGGCAAATGCGCTTCGGATTACCCGCCTAGGGCGTGGAGGTAATCGCCGAGTGCCTGACTTTTTCTTCCAACCTGGCAAAGCGCGGGTCATCAAACAAGGGCGCCAGCCATGAGTAAAAGCACGGCGTGCTCACTCGCGCGGAGCGATCGTCGCAAGCCTGGTCGAGGGCGGCGAAGGCCTTGTCCTTCTCCCCCAGCGCGGCGTAGATCGCAGCGAGATGGGCTTGGTCAACGTAGCGATGCTGGGCGAGAGTTTCCAGATCACTAAGGATTCGCCGGGCGCGATCCGTCTGCCCCATGTGGGCATAGCAAATCGCGAGCTGGAAATTTGGCTGCTTTATTAACCCAGCGGGCAATGATTCATAGCGCGTGATCGCTTCCTGCCAGCGACCTTCCGCAGCATAAACGCTCGCAGTCGGGTCCACGTCGTAGAAAAAGCGCGGATCGATTTCCATCACCCGCTGCGCGAATTGCATCGCGGAGTTATAGTCGCCGGATGCGATATCGATGAAGCATTCAAACATCAGCGGCCAGGTATAGAAGGGGTCGAGGGCGCGAGCTTTCTCCAGTTCGGCGCGACCGCCATCAAAATCGCGCTCCACCCGCGCCAGATACCATCCCAGCCAGCGATGTGCATCGGAGGAATTCGGATCGAGCGCGACCGCGCGTTCCAGCTCACGCCGGGCCAGAGGAAAATTGCGATCGTAAAGCATGGAAACCGCGCCCAGCCAAATATGACCCACACCGCGCCCTTCATCTGTCTCCACCGCCATGAGCGCGGCCCGCCGCATCGGACCCAAAACGTTGCGCGGCGCGCGATAGGCGTCGGCAATCGTCAGGTAAGCGCCGGCCAGGTCACCCCAGGCCATCGCGTAATGCGAATCCTCCGTCACCGCTTGCCGCAGAAGGTCGATCTTCCCTTCCAGACTCTTCTCATCGGAGTGTGCTCCCAGGGCATGGGCGCGCAGGAAGAGATCGTGAGCACGCGCGCTCGTCGTCGGTGGAACGCGCAGCCTCTGTTCCTGGTCGGGCGCGAGTTTTACCTTCAAGGCATCGGCAACCTTTTCCGCGACTTCGCCCTGCACCGTAAGGACATCCTGGTTATTGCGCCGATAGCTCTCTGCCCAAAGCTGCCGGCGGGTCTGAGTCTCGATAAGCCGGACGTTGATCAAAACATTAGCGTCGGTTTTCTGCACGCTTCCCTCGAGCACGGTCGCGACCTTCAGCTCCCGACCGAGCTCGCGCAGGTCTTCGGGATGACTTTGATATTTCTGCGTCGAAGTACGCGAGCGGACAGCCAGTTCACGCACCTGGCCGAGATTGGTCAGGATCTCATCCTGCATTCCGCTCACGAAGTAAGCGTTCGACTTGTCATCACTGAGATTCTCGAAGGGCAGGACGGCGATCGCTTTGGGACTAATTTCGTCCGAGGCCCGGCGGCCCTCTTCGATCCCCTGCTGGGACTGGAGGAAGCGAAAGATCATCACCCCGATCGCGACAAACGCGACAACCACGATCAAGGCAGTCAGCTTGCGACCGGTCTGACGGGTGATAGACCGGCCCCGATCAACTGCCTCGGTGCGCTTGATTCCCTCCGGCGTCAATTCGAAGGCCCACGCGCAAACCACGGCGATGGGAAAGCCGACGACGATGAGCAGGATAACCAGTCTGACGACCCCGTTTGAAATCTCGAAAAACGGAAAGACCTGAGTCGCGACCTGAATGAGCAACCAGGCCACAACCGCATAAGCGATCGCAACCTTGTATACGTTGCGCCGCTTCAGCTCGGCGGAGAAGCCACTGGAATTCATCCTTCCGGTTTCGACGAATAGATTTGCTCGATCAGTTTCTCAAACCGCGGATCGCCTCGCAGTGAGTCGAGCCTTCGATCGATCTTGATGCTGCCAAAGACGCCGGTGTCAAAGGCTGCACCCTCTTTGTAGCTCTCTTCCAGCAACCGCAGCGCTTCGTTTTTTTCGCCGAGGGAGAGGTGAATCACTGCGAGCTCATAGGCCGAGACATAATGTTGTCGCGACGCCGTCGTCAGGTCGTCCAGTATCTTGCGCGCCTCTTTCTTTCTCCCTGCCAGCGCGTAGGCCCGGGCGAGCGAGGCCAGCGCAGCCGGGTCGGGATTGAGTTGCGTCGCTTTTTCGTATTGAGCGATCGCCTCCGCGATCTGGCCTTTGTCCTCGTAGGCCTGACCGAGAAACCAGTGCGTGAGATCAAAGGTTGGATCCATCTCAATCGTCTTGCGCAGTTGCTCGATGGCTTCATCATCCCGGCCCGCCACCGCCAGGGTCGAGCCAAGGACGCAATTGATGACGAGGGAGAGCGGATCAAGGTCCTGCGCGCGCTTGAGTTCGGCGACGCCCTCGTCGAAACGCCCTTCCCCCTGAAGCGCCTCCCCATACCAGTGATGGGCCGTGGCATAGTTGGGGTTGAGCTCGATTGCGCGCTGAAACTCTGGCAGGGATGCAGCGTACTGCATGTTCAAGACAAGGGCGTTGGCCAGCGATGTGTGCGCTTCGGACAGGGTATCATCGAGTTGCACCGCCTTGCGGGCGGCGGCCAGTGCTTTTCGAGCATCATCCTTTGGCGGAGTGGAGGCGTAGTACGGAAAAACCGCGTGCGCATCAGCGAGCCCGGAATACGCCAGCGCGTAGGCCGGATCCTGCGCGATCGCTTGCTCAAAGTAGTTAATCGCCTTCTTCAGGTTTTCAGGATTGCGTTTGTTCCAGAAGTAACGCCCCTTCAAATAGAGCTGATGCGCTTTTGGGTCTTCCGTCGGTCGCGAGGCCAGGACATGTTCCGCCGATCCGGTCAGTTTGGCCTGCAGATTTCTGGCGATGGCCTTTGCAATGTCGCTTTCCACCGCAAAGACATCAGTCAATTTGCGATCATAGGTCTCGGCCCACACGTCCCTCCCGGTCGCGGCGTGAATCAACTGCACGTTGACCCGTACCTGATCGCTTGGTTTTTGCACGCGACCTTCCAGAATGTTGGCAACGCCAAGCTGCTGCGCGATCCGGGGCAGATCATCGGGCGAACTCTTGAATCGTTCTGTGGAGGTACGTGAGATGACCTTCAATTCCGCGATCTTGGCCAGCCGGGTCAGGATTTCGTCATGAATACCTTCACTGAAGTAGGCGTTCTCTGGATCACGACTCAGGTTGTCGAAAGGCAGCACCGCGATCGATTTTGGCGGAGCCGCGGCCGCCCTGATTTGCGGAGCGCCCGATTTGAAGTGCATGAAAAGGACTCCAGCGACAAGAACGAGAACCGCTGCGATTGCCAGCCCAATGCGAAGCCTTCGCTTTGCTTTACGCCGCGCGATCGCGCCGGCCAACTTTGCCGGCACGGTGGCGTTGCCAAAATCGTCGCCGAAGAGACTTGTGATCGACAGCCTGACGCCGTGCTTCACCTCGCACTCGCCCAGATGGTGCAGGCTGGGCGACCATTGCCGGAATTGCGCGAGATCCTCCGCCACGCGCTGCGAGAGAAGGATGTGACCGTCATCGCCGCAGTCCATCACCCGCTGCGCCATGTTGATCCCCGCGCCCGCGATATTGGTGCGTCCGTTCACGTCGGTTACTTCGCTCACTGGACCGCTATTGATTCCCATGCGCACCGCAATCTCCGGATGCGCCTTTAGCGCCTGCGCAATTTCGACCGCACATTGTGCCGGCTCCTCGGGACTGTTCCGAAAAACCAGCGCCATCCCATCGCCTGTCGGCAGTCGGACGATTTGCTCGTCGGGCGATTCGTGCACCTGTCCCGTCGCGAGCACGATGTCGGTGAGCCGGCGCAGCCGCTCCTTTTGTTCGTCGATCAAAAGTTTGGAATAGCCCACCAGATCGATGAACAAAACGTGCCCGATCTCCAGCCGAAGATTATTTTCCGATTCAGACGCCATTGGTTCTCGCATTCATTTTCACCCGTTTCGCGTGCGAGGCGAATGGAGCAAAAAAGTAGCGTACGCTTCCAGCTTGCGGGCTTCAATCACATCGATGCTCCGCCCTCAGTGACCGCCAGCAATGACTGCTGAACCTTAACCGAACGACTGTCTTGGCGCCGGTGGCTCTTCGCTCGCGCTGAATTTCGTTGCTAGTCGAGCCTCTGAATTTTGGATCCCTGGATTCCGATTCCTCCCATGAGGCCCCGCTGATCGAAGGTGAAGGCGTAGATGCCGCTGTGGAGTGTCTCGGTGTTCATCGTGCGAGCCATGCCCTGGTCCACCACGACCAGGCTCGGGGCGGAACCGATCGACCACCCGTGTGCCGCGTTTACCCAGTCGAGCGCCTTTTGATTCATGAAGAAAAGAGCGTAACCGAATCTCTGTGCGCCCGCCTGCAACCCATAGGACGCCGCCGTCGTCCGGTAGCGGCCGGCCGCTTTGTCGCCGTAGAAGAGGATCCCCTGACCGCTTTGTCCGCCAAAAATGAAACCTGCTTTCACGACATTGGGAAAAACAAGCACACCCAGCGCCTTCTCCGAGACCCCGCGGGCGGCAGGATTCTGCGCGATCAGTTGGCGGAGAGCGGCGCGCGCGTCGCTCGTCAGGCTGGCTGATGCTTCCTGCGTCGTGAGCAGTGTCGCGGCCGCGATCGAGAGTGCGACGGCATGTTTCAATTTCGATAGTGAAGTCATACTAGTGGTTTTATTGTTAGTTACTTTCTTTTGTCTGGAGGGGCGTTTCATTATTTGGCGGTTGTCCCGGCAACGTGTCCTGGTCCTGGTTTTGGTTTGGCCGTCGGAAAGAGCAGGGTAAAGTTCAAGCGCAAACCCCAATCAGGCCCTCCGCTCGGAGCTTCGGCATAATAACGGCCGCCGAACTGGATGCTGATCGGCTGCTTTCCGATCTTCAGAATCTGACTCACAGTAAGGTTAAATGGCACAGTCCACTGATTGTTTTCCCAGTCGTAGGTAGACTCCATATCCAGGCCAAAAGTCGTATGGGTCTTCGTGGTATAATTGAGGAACGGTTGAAGAAAGGTGGCGTTAATGTTTTGATCAGCGTTATTGCCGCCGACACTCCAAATCTGGTTGGCCAGGACGCCGATAGTCCAGCCTCCCTTTTGCACCAGCCCGACGAATGTCGGACCAAGGCCCCACTTGTCCGGTCCGAGAAGGTCATTCGTATTCGTGGGATAGTAACCGACTGGGCCCAGGCCCCAGATGAGGCCGCCTGGGCCGGGTGCCTTGGGTGAGAGAAAGAAGCTTTGGGTGGTGTTTCCCAGGCCCGACTGAGTGCCGGAGTGGCCAAAGACATCGCTCTGCGAGATGACGGGCAGGATCGTGCGCACAATCAGATTCCAATCCTTGCTAATAGAGATTGGAATGACCGGCTGAATGTTAAGGGTAAACCTGGTGCCGTTGGCTGGCCCGATATTGAAATCCTCGTTCGCCTGGAAGGGCACACTGATGAGCGAGGAGACCGGATTCGAAAGCTGCTTGGCGAGCTGGTCGGCTTCGTCCGCATCTGTTCCGGCGTTTTCGGCCGTCGCCGTCCCGTTCGCATCGACCGCCGGAGATTCCGCCGCGGTCAGTCTTGAGATCGATAGAAAAAGGACTGCGATGATTGCGGTTAACCCGTACGGTTTTGCGCTGTGTTTCACATTCATTTTAAGACTAAGGTAGTAGTTTCGTTTCGACTGAGATATTGGACCTTGGTTCCATATTTTCGAGGAAAAACAGCCGCACACTTCGAGATTTTTGGCCAGTGCGCCAAGGAGAAGCCGAAAATGTCAGCCGGTGGCAGCTATTCCGGCCTAGGGAGAATCGTCCGGCATCAGGTGTTCTTCGATCCGTTTCGTGCCTGCGGGAATCAAGCGGCCATTCTGATCAAAGCTGAGCATGAGAACCCAACCGAAGACCGAATTGGGCCACTTGCCACGCGGCAGGAGGCTGTCGGGCTCCGCTCCGAGCGCGCGGAGAAGAGACGGGATGTCTGTGTGATGCCAGGAAATGAGAATCCGCTTTCCCTGATCATTTTTGCGCAGGGCAGCCGCCAGTTTGGCCGCGTGGCCGCTGCTGAAATGCGCGTCGACGCGCAGTTTTTCGGCTTTGGCAAATGGCTCGACCGTCAGGCGCGGGCGATGGCTATCCTTTGAGTCTTTGGCGGCAAAAACGGCGTTCGGGCACAGCCGCTTGGAATCGACGGTGAAGTCTTGGAAGTAATGTTCATATGCCTTGGCCCGCTCTTTACCGAGAGGCGAGAGATCGACGCCGCTGTCGGGCTTTTCCCCGTGGCGAATAATCAGCACGATCGCGTTCTTCGGCCCGTCCTGGGCATCCGCCGCGATTGCGAGCGTAGAAACAAAAAGGAGGGAGACGAAGAGCCATCTGTGCATGCGTGTGACGGTTCAGGTGAGCGGGTCGAATGTCAACGTGGTGAGATTGCAATCATTTTTTTGTGGAGGGCGTGCATGGAAAAATCCGCCTCTCCTGCCTGACGGAAGAAACGATGCGGAATGGACGTAAACCGACGATAGTCCCTCGACCACCATGTCCTTTCGAGCGCTTCACAATGGAATTCTCGGCCCGCGATCATCTGGTTGTTCCAGCGTGGGGAACGAAAGAACCGTTTTGCTCCATAAGAAATTGTTTGGACCGTGTCCACGAGACTCTCGCAATATCGCCTCGCATAACGAAACGAAAGAAATAAGAATATGAAAAATTCTCCTATTACCTTCGTACGCGCTTCGGCGCTTCAAATCACATTCCGGGTTGCACTGATCTCGCTCTCTGCGGCGTTGCTCACGCTCACCGCGGCGGCCCAAATCCAGCCAGAGCGGATTAGTCCGAGGTGGGTTCCCACGGGCAGCATGATCACGCCACGCTATTATCACACAGCGACGCTGTTGCCCTCAGGCAAAGTACTGGTGGCAGGAGGATATGATGACAACGGTGCTCCCTTGGACAGCGCGGAGCTGTATGATCCGGCGACTGGGTTGTGGACGGCAACCGGCAACCTCGGTGCCGCACGCGCCGTTCATACGGCGACACTGTTGCCCTCAGGCAAAGTGCTGGTGGCGGGAGGAGACAATGCCATTACGGCCTTGAGCAGCGCGGAGTTGTATGATCCAGCGACTGGCCTGTGGACGAGAACCGGCAGCATGGAAACCCCACGCGGCATCCACACCGCGACGCTCCTGCAATCGGGCCAGGTGCTAGTGGCGGGAGGATCCAACAGTGGCGGTAGCTTGAGCAGCGCGGAGTTGTATGATCCAGCGACTGGAGAGTGGACGGCGACCGGCGGGATGAACGACGCGCGGAGGTTTCATACCGCGACTTTGCTGCAATCGGGCGAGGTGCTGGTGGTGGCAGGATTCAACGGGGCCGAACCGCGCGGCGGGCGCTACCTGAATAGCGCGGAACTGTATGATCCGATGAGCGGCCAGTGGACGGCGACCGGCGGCATCGGCCTGCCGCGCGATCGTCATACGGCGACGCTGCTGCCATCCGGCGAGGTTCTGTTGGCCGGAGGATACAACATAGGCCAGGGTCATTATTTTCCCCTTGCGGAACTTTACGATCCCGCGACCGGACAGTGGACAGCCACTGGAAGCCTCCACGCGAAACGCGCCTTCCATACGGCGACACTCTTGTCCTCGGGCGAGGTGCTGGCGGTGGGCGGATTTGCTCGCCGTCACGTTTTGAACAGTTCGGAGCTGTATGATCCGGCGGCCGGAACGTGGACGGTAGGCCACCTCAACACCGGACGCGAAAATCACACGGCGACGCTGCTGCAATCAGGCCAAGTGCTCGCTGCGGGGGGATACAACGGTAGCGCTCTGAGCAGCGCGGAGCTGTATCATGATCTCTAAGACCGAAGCGCGCCAAACCATTCCCGCCGGGAGATCCATCTGTTACCGAAAAACGTAGCGCGCGCAAATTGGGGACCCACCGCAATCATTGGTGAAATTACGGCGCACGGAGCGCGTGATTTTGCGGACGACGCCCGCAGTCGGTCGCTTACTGGATTCTTCCGTCTGCAGGACGCGAGCTATCGCGCGACGGGACACAACGCACAGAAGGTCCGCGGTAACTGGCTATCTCCTGTGGGATGCTCCCTGGGAGATTGGCGGATCATGAGCCCGCTGGTAACGGCGGAGTCGCTTGCAGAACGATTCTACCGTCACTATCGCGCAGACGATGCCGGGGCTCGCCTTGCCTTTTTGAGATCAACGGCAACGGTAACCATTTCATCAAACTGGATCTTGGGGAAGTGCAATCTGATGGCCACAGCCTCGATGTACTGGTCGCCGTGACCTCGAGAAATGCAGGCCAACGGGTTGTGCCTGACCGACAAGCTACAACTGCGGTTGCTGGCTCGGTGGGGGCGATGCGGCCGGTTTCGCTCTGGTTACTGGCAGCAGTTGGCCGTGAGGGACAGGTGCCCAGGAATGCTCCGGGATGGGTCTTGACAAAGTCGTCGACCTCGCTTTGGCGGATCGCACACTGAGTTCCGTTGTCGCAGACAGGCGCAACGGTTCGAGCGGATCGCGGACTTCGTCCTGTTGCCGCCGGTGGGCACCTAACGAGCTGTTCGTCAGGCGTCTCGCGGACCTGCGCCGTCGCCAGGACAATCTCGGTCAGTTCGTGCAGCCGCTCCTTCTGCTCCTCGATCAGGAGCTTGGAGTAACCGACCAGATCGATGAACAAAACGCGCCCGATCTCGAGGCGAAGATTGTCCTCAGATTCAGGCGGCACAACTTTAGTTTTGCAGAGACCGAAAGCCAGTCGCGACTTTTTTTCGGGGCGTTGCCCCTTCCGTCGAGCGCAATTGATTTCCGCGATTGCTTGTCTAACAACCGCGGTTTGATCACAACGCGAAACGCGAACGAATCATTTTCTGGCGCGATTCTGGTCTCTGTCTCGCTCGCCAGTCGGCGAAACGAATTGACTTACCAGGATCGGTGCACTAACGAACTGTAACGCAAAAAGCGAGAACCCGGTTTTTCAACCGGTTTGGCGGCAGCAGCTAACAATCGTCGTCCGCCGCGACCAAACGCATTGAGTGTGGTCAACTCAGACATACGGGGGTTTCCCCCGCAGGAGAAGAGAAATGAAGAAACTAATATTGGTATTAATCGCGTCGGCCTGTTGCTCGGCGTTCACGATCAACGCGTCGGCTCAGCAAGCCGACCAGGCGATCGCTGATGCGGTGATTGCAATTACGAAGGCGCAATGGGCGGCTGGAATAAAAGATCCAACGAACGTTGCTGCACAAACGAAGGACATGTCGGACGACTACACGGAGTTCAACGCCCAGTACGCCACGCGCCTTGATGGGAAGGCGATGAATTCGCAGCTTGCGGAGGCGTCAACGAAAGACTCGACCAAGCAGCTGGCGGCGGAAATGGCGAATCCAAAGGTCCAGGTCTACAACGGGGATGTGGCCATTCTGAGTTACAACTATGTCGGCCTAACCCAGAACAAGGACGGAACGACGGAACCGAATCGGGCAAAATCCACCCGCGTTTATGTGAAAAAGGGTGACAAATGGATGTTGGTCCACGCAAACTTCGCAGCTGATCCGCTGCCCAAACAATAGCTTGGAAACCTGCGAAAGGGGCCGCTCGGATGCGCTTTGGGCGTCCCCTTATCTTGTGCTTGCCCCGGACCGCCTTTCTCTGCTCCTTGCAAAACAAGACCAAACAAGGCGTTGACATTCCGCCTCCCGAACGATGAGACTGCCTCTTCACGCCAGGTAATCCCACCTGTCGCAAAACAACCACAACCTTTAAACCTACTCTCAATAACCCTATGAAACACATCATCCCATTGGCCATTTTGGCCACCGCTGCCCTCGTCTGGACGGGTTGCAACAACAAGACCGCAGACGCCGTTAAGGAAAAATCCGACGAAGCCAAGCAGGCCGTGGCGGCCAAGGTCGACGAGGCCAAAGACGCCGCTGACAAGCAGATCGATGCCGCAAAAGAAGCGGCGAAGGAAAGAGCG
Organism: uncultured Verrucomicrobiae bacterium; assembly: GCA_963782205.1. Taxonomy (GTDB): domain Bacteria; phylum Verrucomicrobiota; class Verrucomicrobiia; order Chthoniobacterales; family UBA10450; genus Palsa-1392. The sequence continues at coordinate 32,653 of CAWAIY010000016.1, forward strand.
CCCGCGGCTGCCGCCGCAGTGGACAGTATGGCGGAACAGGCCAAGAGCGCGACGCAGAACGCAACCGACACAGCGAAGGACGCTGCCGAAAAGGCTGTGGACAAGGTCCAGGATGCTTCAAGCAACGCGATGGATGCCGCAAAAACAGCGATGACGCCGGCCGCTCCAGCGGATTCGACCTCCGGATCGCCGAACCCATAGCGCGAGCGTCCACCGGGAAAAATCAGCCTCGGCTTCGGAAGAAGCCGGGGCTTTTTTTGTCCTAAATGGGGATGGCGTCCTCGCCGTAATTCAGGAGTGGTCAACCTCCCTCGAGTGGCGAAATCGGAACTGGCGGGAACAGTGCTGGACCGACCTCTCGCAGCGCAAGCTGCCTGGCCATCGGCTTGCTCCGCGACTTTGAGCGCGAGGAACCGTCCCCTATAGCGTCTGATATTCGGTGGTCGAAGCCTTTGGCGGATTCGGCGCGGATGCCGCTCGGATCGCCGCCCAGCGGGCTTTCATGGCAGCGGAAAGCTGCGCGCGACGCTCAGGTGAGAGATTCAATTTCCTTTTTACTTTCACGGGGGCACTTGATGCGCTCGCTGCCATCTTAGCCGCAGCGCGAGCGGCCGATTTCTTCTTTGCCTTGGCCGCGTCTGCTTTCAGCTGCGCTTCAAATTTCCGCTTCAGCTTGGCAAGCTTCCTTGAATCTTCCTGCAGCCGAGTTTCGAGTCGACGGATCCTTTTTTTGAGAGTTCTAGTCTTCATAAGCGCGCCAGAGTTTCATCCCGCGAGTGAGCCAACGGACAAAACGAAGTCGAGTTTATTAGAGACCTTTCCGATGTCACGCTATTATTTGGCGGTTGCTTCAGCCTGGAGGGCCGGCGTCGCCGCACCACTAAAGCTGCTCGAAAATCCTGTTATCGATGGCCGGGTTGACCGTGAGGCCGCGGATCATTGTGCTCTCAAGAACCTTGCCCGTTTTCAGATCGGTCTCGGTGTTGGCAAAGGGAAATATCACGCCGGCGACTTTTCGAAAGTCGGACATCTGTTGCTCGATCGTGGTCGCCGTCGGATCAACGTCAACATGAAGAGCACGAACGTCGCGCCGACGCGTGATCAGCCATGAATTTGGATCGACATAGAGCGTCGTGACATAGCCATCGGCCAAAGTGAGCTGGAGAACGTAGTAATTGACGCCGTCGATTTCTTCTCGACCGGTTAAGGCAATACGGTGGCCGCGCGACCGCAGCTCGTGGAGCCCGTAAAGATTTCCCGGCAGCTCGACGCCATGGCGCAGTGCTGCCGTTGCCTTGGGAGATTCTTCGACCGTCTCAGTGCCCTTTCCTTTCCACTGCCAGCCACGCCGTCCGTCGAATGCCTCTGTATAGACATGTTTTCCGCCGGCGTTCACATCGATTCGCATTTTGCCGGGGCGCGCGGCGCGATAGCTTCCGTCGACCGCAAAACCCGGATCGACAATGTGCAGATCAATCGCGACGGAGTGCACCGACTCGATCGCCTGCAGTCCGCCTCTCGCCTCCGTGTTTCGGTTGATGATTTCCTCGACGGAAATGGGAGCGCGACTGCAACCGGCGCCGGCCGCGACCAGTGCGATGGTCAGAAGGAGGTGGAGATGGAAACAGGCACGAGACAACGACATGGTTTGAATAACAACGCCGCAGGAAACGCGATTTGTCTAAACGCGTCCGCTAATTTGTCGAGACGTAGCCGTGGACGCCGTAAGCTCGCCACTCAACGCCAGTGTCAAAAGAAGAAGGCGCCGGCACGGATGCCGGCGCCTTTGCGGGTTCGTATGTCGTGGGTTTGGCGCTACACCTTCTCGACTTCGATCTTGATCTTCACCGGGTTGGCCAGCGTGTCGTAAACGGGTGACTTGCGGAGCAGTTCCTGGATGGTCGCTTCATCGGCGTCGCCCTTGACCTTGAACTTGACCCGGATTTCGCGATAGCCGGAGCGTACGTTCGGATCGAGATCGAGCAAGCCCTGCAGGTCGATATCGCCTTCATATTCGCTCTCGATGCTTTCCAAGTTGAGACCGCGTCCCGCCGCGTGGTAGGCCAGCGTGGTCGTCATGCAACCGGAGAGTCCGGCGAGAACGAACTCGACCGGGTTCGGGCCCATGTCGTTGCCGAGCAGAACAGGCGGCTCGTCGGCATGCATGACGAAGGGTTGCTTATGCTCCATCTCCTGGCACGTGCCGTGGAAGGTGTCCACGGTCGCCACGTTGTGGCCGCCGTTGTCCCACTCGTTGCGGGCGCGGAACTTGAACTGGGCCAATTCCGGCTGCTGGTCGATGGCTTTGATGGTGGCGGCGAGTTTCGTTACATTCACGCCGTTGCGGATGATTTCTTTCGGTTCGGTTGCTGAAGTGGTTGTCATAATTTCGATCTTCGGTTGTTGGTTTATGTTTTGTTGATCGCCGGCAATGGAGACTGTCTCCATGCCGACCAAGCTCTATTTGCTAGAACAATGCCAAACGGCGGCAGGATGTAATAAGGCCCTGTTGGGCGGTGTATTACGCAATCCGAGTATTCCCAAAAGCCGGCGCGAAATTTCGGGATTCGCGAGATCTCGGGAGGCGCATCGACGGGATCCCGTGAGATTTCACCAAATGATCGGCGCCCGTTCGTCAGGATGCCGGACGTTCGACTTTCAGGGTCTTCATCCGCGAGCTCAGCGTGGATGGCGGAATGCCAAGCAGGCGGGCAGCGCCGTTCTCGCCCGAAATCCGCCAGCGGCATGATTCCAGCGCGCGCACGATGTTTGCGCGCTCGACCTCCTCGAGTTCGCGAGCTGTGAGGACACGGTCAAAATCAGCGTCCGGCGCGGACGCGGGAGCAGGACCGGAAACCGCTGGCGTGAAGCCAGACATTGCGCGGTCCAATTGTAGTTCGCCACTGGCGGTCAGGATAATGGCGCGCTCGATCACGTTCTGAAGTTCGCGCACATTCCCGGGCCAATCGTAGCCGCGCAACCGCTGGAGTTGATCATCTGTCAGCGGGACGATGTGTTTTCCCATCCGACGCGCGAAGCGTTGGGCAAACGCGATCGCGAGTTGCTCCACGTCGCGACCGCGTTCGCGCAACGCCGGGATGCGGATCGGGAAGACGTTCAGCCGGAAGTAGAGATCCTCGCGAAATCTGCCCTCAGCAGTCATCTGCTTTAGGTCACGATTGGTAGCAGCGACCAGCCGCACGTCCACCTTCACCGTCTTCGTGCTGCCCAGTGGCTCGTACTCGCCTTCCTGGATAACGCGTAACAGCTTCGGTTGCAATTCCAGTGGCAGCTCGCCGATTTCGTCGAGAAAAATGGTGCCACCATTCGCGAGCGAGAACCGCCCTTCGCGCCGTGTCGCCGCCCCTGTGAACGCCCCGCGTTCGTGACCGAAAAATTCGCTCTCGATCAAATTCGCCGGAACGGCCGCGCAATTTACCACGATCATTGGCTTGTCCGCACGGTCACTCGCGCGGTGAATGGAGCGAGCCACCAGTTCCTTGCCCGTCCCGGTTTCTCCCGCAATCAGGACCGTTGTATCCGTTTTGGCGACCTGCTTGATCGCGGTGAACACCGCCTGCATGCAATCGCTGCGGCCCAGGAGATCGTCGTGGCCCGGCAACTCGCGCATGGCCTCACGCAAATATTCCACGTCCTGCGTCAGTAACTGGATCTGTCGTTCGGCTTCCACGCGTTCGTCCGTGTTGCGCAAGATCAGGGTGAAGAAGATCTGTTCCCGGTTTTCGAAGCGTGACAAAGTCGCTTCCGCTGGAAAAACCGAATGATCCCAGCGGCGCGCCACAAAATCCTGCGGCACCCACAATTGTTGTTGTCCCTTCGGTCGCGTTTCCAATTCCCGGGCGAAAGTCTCCACGCGCGCGGCACTCTCTTTCACGAGGAAATCGTGGATGCTTTCCGCGATCAAATCCTCCGCCGTGCAACCGAAAACCCGCTGCGCCGCAAGATTGACGCGGACGGCTTTCAGCTCCCGGTCGAGAACGAGAATGGCGTCCATCGCCGTTTCCAGCATGGTCGCGAGCTGCTCTTCACGGGACCGGATCTCCCGTTCGGCCTTCAACCGCCGCTGCTCCGCCGTGGCACGGGCGGCAAAAATCTCGAAGAGGGAAATGGCACGTGGATCCTTCGCCATCGGCTTGGTATCCAGCACGGAAAGGTGCCCCATGACGCTGCCATCGGTATCGAGCAGCGGGATTCCCATGTAGCTCACAGCGCCCATCGGCTCGAGGTCATTGTCGCTCGGATAGAGCTCGATGATTTTGTCCGGGATGTGGACCAGCGCCCGATTTTCAACGACCGGAGCGCACGGAGTCCCATCCAGCAAATACTCGTAGCGGTCCACATATTCGCCCTTGAGCCACATCGCGAGGGCGCGCAGCTTTTGCTCCTTCGGGAAATACTCCGTTACCCACGCACCCGCCGTCCCAAGCGCCGCGGCAAGATTCCTAACGAGCGCCCGGAAGAAATCAGTGCCCGTCTCTGAAACCGTTCCCTCGACCACCAGGCGGAGGGTCGATTCATCGAGCGATGCCCGCTGGCGTTTGCTCATCAATCGACATAAATCAATTGGGCGCCAATGTCATCGTCGGACTTCTCTCGCCCGCGCCCCGTCCTTGCTCACAGACGCTCGATTGCAGACCCGAAAACGCTTGTGCTCGGATTAAGCAAGCGGAAGCCGCCAAGCGCTCTCGCCAGTGATGCGGGAGCCGCTTTTCCTCCCTGCCGACGTCCGGTGTTCTTTTGGGCGACGCAGGTCGCAGCATCAGGCCGTCACCCGGTTCTTCCCTTCGCGCTTGCTCCGGAACAAATGCTGGTCCGCCGCCAGCAACAATTGCTTCTTGTCCACGGCGTCGTGGGGATATGTGGCGAGGCCGAAGGAAGCCGTCGCGCGCAACCCGATCCCCTCGCTCCGGAGAAACGGGCTCACGCTAATCGCCTCCCTCACCCGCTCAGTCGCGACCATGGCCTCCTCTCGGGTGTGCCCGGGCAGAAGAATGACAAATTCGTCCCCTCCGTAGCGCACGACGCGACCCTCGTCGCCGAGCCCCCGATGAACGACTTCGGCTACCTCGCGCAAGACCTTCGCACCTAACAAATGGCCGTGCGTATCGACGATGCTTTTGAAGCTGTCCATGTCGAAAAAGACAAGCGAAAGCAGCTGTTGCGGCGCACTCGGTGTCTCCAGGAAGCGGTCGAGGAATTGATGGAGGAATCGAGTGTTGTGAAAGCCCGTGACATCGTCCGTGAGACTCTGCGTGTTCAGGCGCGCATTGGCTTCCTGCAACTGCGCCTGGGATAACTCGAGCGACCGCCGGGTTTCCTCCTGCAAGACAACGTGCCGACGAAGCTCCAATTGGACCATGACTTGCCGGGAGAGAGCGCGCAGCGCTCCCGTTTGAGCCTCGGTCAAGGTTCGCTCCACCCGGTCGACCACACAGAGACTGCCGAGCGCCTCGCCGCTGGGCGTGACGAGGGGCGCACCCGCGTAGAAGCGGATCCACGGCTCGGCCATGACGAGCGGACTGTCGGCAAAGCGTTTATCGCTCCGGGTATCATTCACGACCAGGACATCGCGGGTGAGGATGGTGTGAGCGCAGAAGGCCATGTCTCTCGGCAGCTCCGAGGCTTCCAACCCTACCTTGGATTTGAACCACTGCCGATCGGCGTCGATCAGGCTCACCGCTGCAATGGGCGTGCCGCAGATCTCGGCAGCCAGCAGTGATATGTCGTCGTAGGAAGGTTCCGGCAACGTATCGAGAATCTGATAGCCGCGCAGCTCCGTGAGACGCTTTTCTTCGGTGACGGGTAAGGCGGCCTTCATCAATCGCTGTCTCAGTCTACGCGAAAACTGTTCGCGCCATACATCTGCTTCAACCGATTCGAAAGAGCCGGCGCAAACGGTTCTAATCGTTGACCTCCAACCTCAGGCAAAGCGATCCGGATTGAGCAGGGTCAGGTCGATACTCGGCTTACGACCGACCAGTGTCTCGGCCACGAGCAGGCCGGTGATGGGTGCCAACGTCACACCCAGCATGGCGTGGCCGCACGCCGCCGTCAGGTTTGACGGCTGCGCGAAGCGCCCAATGTATGGCAGGCCGTCGGGCGAGACCGGGCGGTAACCGAACCACGGCTTGATATCCGCAAAGTCGTCCGCACGGAAATCTGGGAAGTAGAACTGCGCTGCTGCGATGATTTGCTCGACGCGCTCGGGACGCACGTTATCCGTGTGACCGCTGATTTCCATCGTGCCGCCGAAGCGCAACTTGTCGCCCATCGGAGTCACGGCCACTCGGCGCTCGGCCAGGATAAGCGATTTACTGAATTTGAACCGCGGCTGCTCGATCGTTAGGCTGTAGCCCTTTCCCGGTTGCATCGGGAGGCGCAGACCAAGACCGCGCAACGTCGCCGGCGCCCACGAACCGGTCGCGATCACGTATTCGTCCGCAACGAGTTCTCCTTTAGTTGTCGAGACACTCGTGATGCGTCCCGCGACGCTGCTCCAGCCACGAACGTTCGTGTCCCAATGGAATTTGACTCTCTTTTGTTTGAGCAACGCGACCAGCGTCGGAATAAATTTGCGCGGCGTGAGATGCGCGTCGCTTGGGAAATAGATGGAGCCGGCGACATCCATGCGCGCGCCTGGCTCCATCTCGGCGGTTTGCCGGGGATCGAGCGTGCGTGCTTCCACACCTAATTCGTTCGCGAGACGCCCCAGACCCTGCATCTCGTGCTCGAGGGCTTCGGGTGTTTTGTAGAGGTTGAGCAGACCCTCGGTGCGCAGTTCAAATGTGTTGCCGGTCGCCTCCGCCAGTTCAACGAACAATTGGCGGCCGGCCAGGCAGAGATCGCGCAGCACGGGCGCGGCACGGCGCGTGTGCTCGGGCGTGCAATTCCGCGCAAACAGCCAGCCCCAGCGCATGAGCCCCGGATCGAGTCGCGGTTTGATGTAAAACGGGCTCCGCGAACTCGCCATCCATTTCAGGCCTTGCCAGATCATGCCCGGCGCGGAGATCGGCGCGAGATGACTCGGCGAGACGTAGCCGGCGCTCCCATGCGCACACGAATCGGCGCCCTCGGCGTTGCGCTCAATCACCGTGACCGCAAACCCCTCCCGCGCGAGATAGTGCGCGGTGCAAAGGCCGACGATGCCGGCGCCGCAAACGATCACGCTTCGTGAATCGCTCATCGAAATGAGGTCATTTGCCAACTCATGTCTGAAGGCGCGCCTTCAGACAAGCACGCGAACACGGACAGGTCGACCCGTGTCGCAGACTGACGCGGTGCGAATCGCCTGACGAACTGAGGACGGAGGACACGGTGATTCGTGAATCGTGAAACGGCGGAGCGGGAAGACAAAACTGACAGCTGAACGGCTGAACGCGGGTCGTAGTAGCGAATCCATCGCCGCAACTTGAGCGGGAATCATTAACGGACTCCCCAGAACGGTTCGTTAGGCGCCTGTTTCACAGACCGAGGATGAAAACCGGCCCGACCGCCGCGAGACCCGCGATGACTTGGATTGCCAGTACGAGCAAGGTTGACCGCGGAGCCTGCGGCAGCCACCTGATTGCGAAGAAGAGAACGATCGGCACCTGGCCGAGCATGAGTAGCTGCCAGAGGTGCGCGGATATTCCCTCGTCCGGCTCCTGTGCCGGGCCGTAGATCGCGATGTGAAAGAGCACGATCGCAAGCGCGAGGAGCGACATCGCGATGGGAAGAAAGGCACTCGGACGCTTCAGTGTGCCGGTGATGTCATCTGCCATGTTGCTGTTTGGTGCTGAAGCCGGACAACCAAGAAGCAGTCTGATCGCGTGGGCCAGTGCAACCGCACCAAAAACAACGCCAGAAATCACTACGTAGCCTCGTATGTTATCGTCTCCTCTTTGAGTCAGGCGGTCGCATTGTTGATCGAAGGCTTCGACCGTATCAGACCATACAGAGTGAGGAACAACGCCACCACGATGGTCACACCACGACCAGGAGCGTGTTTGAAACAAGCGCATTTTGGTGTCATGCGGCGGCGGAAATTTCTCGTTGATCGTCGGCATGAGCTTCGACGAGGCGCCGAGGAAGCCCGCGATCAGGCCCGCCCGCCGTTGGTCCACGTGCCTATTTGCAGGGTTGTAAATCACACTCTAAGCGCAGCCGAATTCAGGTGCATCTGCCGAACGAGGAGGCCAAGCGCGATCACCCCAGGATCAAAGTCCAACGCCGGAGGGTTTCTTTCAATTTATCGATGTCAGGTGTCATGGGTTGCAGTGTAACAATGAAATGCTGACGTGGTGGATAAGAAAGTGTCGGGCGATCCACGGCCTTGCGGATCGCGATCCCTGATGGTCAACCGGGGAGGCCGATAGAGAGCGAACGGCAGGCGTATGAGATGCAGGTGGAGGATTGGACGATGGAGGGTTTCCCCTCTTTCTTGACGGCGTGACGGTTTTTCTTGGGTGCGGGTTTGCGGCGAAGTATCGCGAAGGCGGCGGCAATTTTTCCGTGCCGCTACAGTGGATGCTCGGATTGCGCCGCCTGAAGCAGGACGCGATCTGGATCGAACTGCTGCCAGCGACGAAGGACCGCGCGCGCGACGAGACTTGCATCGCAAATTTCCAACGGCAGCTCCGCGCCCACGGGCTCGCCGGACGTTATTGCCTTCTTTACAAGGAAACAACGGGCAACGCCCATGATCTCGATGCGTTGCGTTGCACCGGTCTTTCCCGGCGCGAACTGCGCGCCCGGCTGGCCGCGCCGAATGTTCTTCTCAACCTTTCCTATTCCCTGCATCCCCCTCTCCTGCTCGAATTCGAGCGGCGGATTTTCTGCGATCTCGATCCGGCCGAGATTTTCTATTGGATGACGAATCTCGAGTTGGGCCAGAGCCATCACCACGAGTTCTGGACGATTGGGCTCAATGTGAACGGTGCGGATTGCCGGTTGCCGAAGTCGCCGCTGGCCTGGCGCACTTTTTTCCCGCTGGTCGATACGCGACTGCTCCAGCCGCGACGCCGCCCACGTGCCGGACGGCCGAAGTTTACCACCATCGGGCAATGGTCACTGGGACGGCAGCGTGGAGGTGAATGGAGAATTTCCGGATCTCTCGAAGCAGCACGCGTTTGCGCCATATCTTGAACTGCCCGTGCGTGTGCCGGAAGCGCGGTGGGAACTGGCGATGAATATCAATGCCGATGACCCGGAGGCGGAGCGGCTGCAGGGGCTCGGATGGCAACTGATTTCTCCGCATCAAGTGGCCAGCACGCCGGCGAAATATCGGCGCTACCTCGCTTCGGCAGCCGCGGAGTTTACCGCCATCAAAGGGGTCGATGTGATGTGGCAGACCGGTTGGTTGAGCGACCGCGCGGCGGCGTTTCTCGCCCTTGGCCGACCGGTGATTACGGAAGATACCGGCGCCGCGAGATATCTGCCGAAGAAAAGCGGCATGTTTTTCGTGCGCGACGCAGCGGAGGCGGCAGCGGCGGCGAGTGAGATTCTGGGTGACTGGGAGCGGCTCTCTCGTGAGGGACGCGAATGCGCGATGGAGGTTTTCGATTCGGCGAAAAACCTCCGCAAGATTCTCGGTCTTTGACCGGTCGAAATCGGGCCGAAAAAACCGCTTGGATTCCCCGTTGCAAAAGCAAAACGGGGTGTTACTCGTGTTGCCGTTATGGCCGATCTCATCAAAGCGGACGAGCTGAAGAATCGCCTGAAAAAAATACCGGAGTGGGAGCTCGAGAAAAAGCATCTCGAACGCACTTTCGAGTTCGACGAGTTTTCTGAGGCGATTGATTTTGTGAACAGCGTCGCGGAGGTGGCCGAGGAGGAAGAGCATCATCCCGACATCGACATTCGTTTCAATAAGGTCCGGTTGATTCTTTCCACCCACAGCAAGGGCGGTCTGACCGATCTCGATTTTCAGCTGGCAGAGCGAATCGACACGCTTTCGGAATAGCGTTTCATGGCACAGCCAAACGGCGATCCCGCCGCCCCGAGCCGGGCCCGGCTGATTGTCGCGGCGCTCATCGTGGTGCTGGTGGTGGCGCTGGTCTGGTGGGTGATCGATTACCGGCAAAAGCCGCCTCCGCCGCCGAATAAAATTGGCGAACGGGTCAGGTAAGAAACGCCGGCTGGAAGCTCGCGCTACATTGGCGCGCGACCTTCGTCGGCGTCGATGAATTGGAACATCGTCTGGATATCGTCGCGATCGGCGAAGCCGCTCTCTTTCTTGCGACGCACGAGGGTTGGCGTGATTTCGTCGTTCCAGCCGCATTTCCGCATGAATGTGTTCCAGTTTTCCATGTCTTCCTCGAAAGGTTTGCGTCCGCGCTCGAACGCCCAGCGCCAAATTTCCTCGTCGGTTCCGCCCTGTTCCAGGACGCGCGTCACAAGGTCCTCGTATTTCACCCCGAGGAAGCGCACACAGCGGCCGTCGAACCCGCTCCCCAGTTTATCGACATACTCCGGCGGCAGTTCGCCCCGGGCGTGGGCGCGGATCTTGTCGAGCATCCGGCCGAAGTAAACCAGCCCGCCAATCTTCTCGGCGGGACTGCGGGCGGGAAATGGTTTTGTCGTCATCCTGGGAAGGTGCGGTCCGGATTGTCCCTTGTCCACGGCGCGCCAGTGTCGGACAATCAATGGGGATGGATCGGATCGCAGGGCTCGAGACCGAATACGGCTGCCTGGTCAGCGGGGAGGCGGCGCACCCCAATGGCGACGCCTGGCCGGTGCGGGTAAAGAATCATCTCTTTCGCAAAATGCGGGCGGGCGTGATCGACCTGCATTATCGCGATTACGAGGAGCCGCCGGGCAATGGCGGATTCCTGCTCAACGGCGGCCGGATTTATCTCGACATGGGGCACCTCGAATATGCCTCGCCGGAATGCCGCCAGTTGCGCGATGTCGTGGCCTACGACCTGGCGGGTGACCAACTGCTGCAATCCGCGCTCGATTCGTTAGGCGCGACCGGACTGGTTTCGTTCATCAAGAATAACGTCGATCATCACACGGGCGCGACCTTCGGTTGCCACGAGAACTACCTGATGCGGCGCGAGGCGCAGTTCACGCCGCCCGCCCTCGGGGCGCTGCTCGCTTTTCTCGCTACTCGCCAGATTTTCACCGGCGCCGGTCGGGTCGGGCAGGCCAATCCCCTCGCCTTCGACTTCGAAGTGCCGGCGACGGAGGAAACAATCGACTTCCAGCTGAGTCAGCGGGCGGATCACATCGTGAACGACATTTACCAATGGGTGCAGTTCAACCGCGCGATTATCAACGCGCGCGATGAGCCGCTGGCCGATTATCGAAAATATCGGCGGCTGCACCTGCTGATTGGCGATTCCAACATGAGCCCGTTTGCCAATGCGCTGAAGATCGGGACGACGGCCTGCATTCTCTCGCTTCTCGAGGCAGGGCTTTTGCCTAACGACCTGACTTTGCTCGACGCAGTGCAGGCGACGCGCGAGATCTCGCGCGATCCTGCGCGACGCTGGATCGTGGAACTGGAAGACGGTCGCTCGATTGGCGCGCTCGATGTGCAATGGCAACTGCATGCACTCGCGGCGCAGCATCTCGGGGGCCGCGATGAAGAAACCGACTGGCTGCTGGAGAGCTGGAGCTACACCCTCGATGCCCTGCCTAACAAACCCGAGTCGCTCCTCGGCGGAGTCGATTGGATCAGCAAGAAATGGCTGCTCGAAACCTTCATGGCGGCGGAAAATCTCTCCTGGAACGATCCCTGGCTGCAAAGTCTCGACCTCGAGTACCACAACATTGATCCGGCGCGCGGTCTCTTCTTTGGCCTCAAGCCGGCGAAGCGCATCGGCGAATGGAACAATCTCGCGCGGCAAAAGAATGCCGCGCACACGCCGCCGTCCGATACCCGGGCGCGCGGCCGCGCCCGTGCCGTGGCCGCTTTCCGAAAAGAGAAGCGACCCTATGTGATCAACTGGGATTCAATCGCCTGCGAAAGTCACGATTTTCTCGTCATGGGCGATCCCTTTCAGACTTATGTAAACGAGATCGAGCAATTCATCCGGTCGCGCCGCTGGAGCGATCCGCCCGGGCTGCCCGGGACGTAGAAATCAGTTGCCGCTGCGGAGTGAAACCCTAGATTCCGCCACTCAACCCGCTCACAAGCCATGATCAACGTAATGCGCAAGCACCACAAGATCCTGATGATCGTCATCACGGCTCTCGTCTGTATTTCCTTTTCCTGGTACTGGAACCGGACCGACTTCGCGCAGATGGGCAACGCGGCCGTGGGCAAGATCTACGATCACCCGGTTTCGCAGGTCGAGTTTCAGCGCAATGTCCGACTCCTCCGCCTCGCCAACCAGCTCGGAATGCGCGATCTCATGCAGGGGTTAACCATCGGCGCGCAGAGCGAAAGCGAAGCCTACGACAACTTTGCCTGGAACCTGATTGTGCTGCGCCACGAGGCGGAACAGCTCGGCATCCAGCCGACGACCGCGGAGATCGCCGACGCCGTGAAGGCGCTGCCCGCCTTCCGGACCGAGAATGGATTCGATCTGGAGCGCTACAACGATCTGGTCGATCACGCCCTTGCACCGATGGGCTTTTCCCAGGCGCAGATCGAGGAACTGGCCGCCGACCAGATCGCGCTGGATCGGGTGAAAAAACTTCTCAGCGCGGGCGTGAGCGTGCCGGAATCCGAAATGCGTCACGACTTCGACCATGCCTACGCCAGGATGGAGGTGAGCGTGGTGCGCTTTCACCCGGAGGATTTTGGGAAGGATGTGCAGGTGAGCGACGATCAGATCGCAAAGTATTTCGAAAGCCACAAAGCGGAGCTGAAAACGGAAGAAAAACGGAAGGTGCAGATCGTCCAGTTTGGCCTGAACGACGAGGAGAAGAAGCTGAAGGGGAAAGAGCGAATCGAGGTCCTGCAGAAACTGGCCGACAAAGCGAATGATTTTATGGAAGCGCTTCAGGCCAAGGGCGCGGATTTTGCGCAGGTGGCGGCGAAGTTCCAAATCACGCCAAAGGAGACCGGAGAATTCAGCAAAAAAAAGCCCGATCCGACGCTGAAGTCGACGCCGCAGCTCATGACGGCGGCTTTTGCCCTCACGAAAGAGACGCCCAACAGCGAGGCGATTCAGACCTCTGACGGCTTTGACCTGCTCCACCTCGAGACGGTAGAGCCGTCGCGGCCGCTGACGAAAGAGGAGGCGCAGCCGCAGATTGTCGAGGCGATCAAGAAACAACTGGTGGAACAGATGATCGCAACGAAGGCGGCCGAAGTTGCGCGCAAGTTGCGGGAAGATTTGAAGAGCGGCAAAGCGCTCCAGGAAGCCGCAACGGAGGCGGGCGTGAAGGCGGAAAAGCTTCCCGCGTTCGCCCTCGTCGATACTCCGCCGGGCGCGACGCCGTCGCCGACTCCCGAGAAAAAAGACGAGAGTCCCGACATGCAAACGATCAAGCAATCCGCGAGCACCCTGAGCCCAGGCGGCGTGAGCGATTATGTGAGCACGCCGGCGGGCGGATTGATCGTGGTGCTCGAAAAGCGGGAGGAACCCGCGCCGGCGCAGTTTGAGAAGTCGCGCCACCTCATCGAGGAACGAGCCTTGACCACAGCTGGCCAGGTCGCCTTCTACGAATGGCTGCGTGACCGTCGCCGCGCGGCGGGCATAGAGGAAGCAACCGCGCAAAGGGCGACCGGCTAATCGGCGGCGACCGAGCCAGCCTCAAGATGGAAGAGGTCGATGAAATCTTCGACGACGCCAACGGCGACCTCGCGATCGGCGAACTGGAAAGTGCGGTGGAAAAATATCGACGCTGCGTGGAACTGGACCCGCAGTTCTTCGACGGCTGGCATGCGCTCGGGATGGCGTTGATGAAGCTCGGGCGTTTTCCGGAGGCGATCGAGGCCGGCAAGAAAACGGTCGAACTCAAGCCTAACGATCAGATCGGCTGGACCAGTCTCTCGCTATTCTACAATCGCAACGGCGATATCCAGGAAGCCGAAGCCGCGGGAACGAAGGCCAAGATTCTTTCCTGGGGCGGGAAAATCGTGAAGGAATAGAGCGCGCTCGGGAGGGACGTGCTTCCGCACGTCCAGATTCTGCCTTGGGCGCCCCCAGGAGAAAGAACGCGCCGATGCACGTTCCACCGCTACTTCCCGATCCAGCGGTAGAAGCTCTGGTAGTGGCCGATGCCGCTGCGATAGTTGACGTAGGTCGCGAGGGCGAGGAGCGGGAAATTCTGGCGATACATGTCGTATTTCAGATAGAAGACGCGCGGGAATCCGGTGCCGGTGATTTCCAGTTCATCCCAAGCGCCATCCGCGCGCTGCGTATCGAGCAGATAACGCAAACCGCTCTGCACGCTCGGGCGATCGAGATCGCCACAGGCGCACAATCCCATCAGCGCCCACGCGGTCTGCGATGCGGTGCTCGGGCCTTTGCCCTTGAGATCCGGGTTTTCGTAGGAGGCGCAACTTTCACCCCAGCCCCCGTCGTCGTTCTGGCAGCTCTCGAGCCAGTCGCGGCCGCGCAAGATCCAGTTCTGATTCATGTCCTCGCCGATCGCCCGCAGGCCGCGCAGGACCTGCCACGTGCCATAGATGTAGTTCACGCCCCAGCGGCCATACCACGATCCGTCGTCCTCCTGCGTCTGGCGCAGGTAACGAATCGCCCGGCGTACCAATGATCGTCCGGGATTAAAGCCGATGTAGCCCAGCAATTCGAGCGTTCGCGCCGTGAGATCACTGCAGGTCGGATCGAGAATCGCGTTGTGATCGGCAAAGGGCATGTCCTCCAGCCAGGGTTGGGTCACGTCCTTGTCGAAAGCCGCCCAGCCGCCGTCCTGGCATTGAAAGCTCAATTGCCAGGCCAGGGCGCGCTCGAAAATTTTCGCCAACTCCGATTGCTCGTTAGGCCGAACGAGCCGCAACGCCATCAGGACCATGGCGGTGTCGTCGGTGTCCGGATAAAAGATGTTGTTGTATTCGAAAGCCCAACCGCTCGCTTCGGCATGGGGATTGTTCACCGTCCAATCGCAGCGCACACGGACCTCCTTGTTCAGGAGCCACTGCGCGGCGCGTTGCAGCGAGGGGTGTTGCGCCGGGAATCCGGATTCGGCGAGAGCTATGACATTGATCGCCGTGTCCCAAACCGGCGAAAGGCAGGGCTGGATGCGGAAGTCATCCGGATCGTCCACGAAGAGCCCGGCGAAATCGTTCAGCGCCTTTTGGTAGAGTGAGTGATTTTTCGGATAACCGAGCGTGCGCAGGGCAATGATGGAATTGAGCATGGCCGGGAAAACTGCGGCCAGTCCGTCGCTCCCCTCCCCGATGCGTTCCACCATCCAGCGTTCCGCTTCCTCGAGCGCCCGCTGGCGAAGCGCCTTGCTGTGCATCGGCTCAAGCAGCTTGAGCGCGCGATCCGCGCGCAGGAAAAAGTTGCGCCAGGTGAGGAGACGCTCATCGCGCGCGAGGGTAAAATCGTTCCCCTCTGTGCCGACCGGATAAAGCTCGTGCAGCTGTTTGTTCTTCCGGCAGCTCACGGGTCGGCTTGAAGTGGTTGATGATGGCGAGCGGCATGAGCATGGCCCGGCTCCACGACGACATTTTGTAGATGTGGAAAAAGCACCAGCTGGGGAGGAGGACCATCTCGACCGGGATGGCGGGCAGATATTTCCAGGGGAACTGGCCTAACAATGCCAGGTAAAGCTTGCTGTAAGTGTTCATGCGGGGGATGCCGCCGAGACGCAGGATGTTGGCGCGCGCTTCCTGCATGAACGGCGCGTCGGGACTGTGGCCGGCGAGCTTGAGCGCGAAATAGGCTTTAACGCAGGCGTTGATCTCGCTCGGGCCACCGTAGTAAATATTCCAGCCGCCGTCCGGGAGTTGGCGTTTTAGGATGTGCTTCGCGCAGCGGCGCTGCAGTGTCTCGTCTACCTCGTCCACCCAATGCATGAAGAGGACGTAATCGGAGCAGAGCGTGCTATCGACCATTAGCTCGCCGACCCAGTGGCCGTCCGGCTTTTGCTGGCGCAGAAGATTCTTTTGTGCAAGGTCGATCGCTTCCGCGAGCTCGCCGTTAGTCGTTAGGCGAGGCGAATCCTCGCGCCGGACGCCGGGTAGGTTGATGACTTTGCCTGGTAACAAGGAAGGTGGAGAGGTTGAGGAGTTGAGAGGACTCAGGACGACTGCGCGCTTTTTCGTGTGGCGATTCTGCTAAAAAAAGAGGTGGCGAGCGGAGCGCTGGAGAAACCTGTGTTGTCCCGTCGGAGTTTGAGAAGGGCCGGAGACAATGGCCGTGCCTCCGGCCACAACCTCTCAAACGGATAAACGTATCGCTGGCTCATCCTCTTAACTTCTCAACCACTCCGCCGCTCAACTCTTCAACTCGCCTTTTGCGCGTGCTCGGCTTTTTTCCCGGTCAGATGGCCGTTGCCGGAGGTCACACCGTTGTAGGCGGTGATTTCGTTTCCTTTGCCGGTCGGTTTGGGTTTCGGACCGAAATTAAATCGCACCGTCTTCCACGTATCGCCGGACTGCGCGTTGAGGCCTAGGCTGGCGGTCGGCTCGTAGCCGCAATGCACCATGCAATTCTCGCAACGACTGTCCTTCACAACGCCGTTTTCGACCCCGTATTTGTCCCACTGCACTTTGTCCAGAAGCTCCTGGTAGCTGGAATAATGCGCGTCCGTCATCAGGTAGCACGGGCCTTTCCAGCCCGCGATGTTGCGCGTCGGGATCGCCCAGGCGGAGCAGGTCAGATCGCGTTTTCCAGCGAGAAACTCGAAATAGATCGGCGTCCCAAAAAGAGTGTAGTTCTTCATCCACTCCTCGATCTTTCTGAATTTCTCGATCGTCATCTTGCGGGTGAGAAAGAAATTTTCCGGCTGGAGGTTCAGCCGCTTGATCATGTCTTTCTTCGCCGCGTCGTATTCGTAGCCCGGCGAAATCGTGTGTCCGTCCACGCCGAGATCGCTCAGGAAATCGAACATCTGCTCGACTTCGTCCATGTCAGTCTCCTTGTAGATCGTGGTGTTGGTCGCGACCTGGTAGCCGAGCTCCTTCGCCATCTTGATCGCGAGGATGCATTCCTTGAAGACGCCCTCGCGTTCCACGATCAGATCGTGCGTCCGTTCGAGACCGTCGAGGTGAACGTTCCAATACATCCACTTGCTCGGGCCGATCGTCGGCTTGGCCGGATCCTTCGGTCCTTGTTGAATGACGGCCGCGTCTTTCTCGCTCAGCAATCCGGCCGCCATCAACGCCGTGATCTTTTGCTCGATAAAGATGGCCCGTTTCGGATACTGCGCCGCCATCCATTCGCGCATCTTTTTGCGCATGAACATCGCGTTGGTGCAGATGTAAATGATGCGGCGCTGCTCGTGCAGGCCCTGCACCAGGGCTTCGATCTGGGGATAGATGAGCGGCTCGCCACCGCAGATCGAGACCATCGGCGCGTTGCATTCCTGTGCCGCGGCCAGGCAATCCTCCAGCGGCAGGATGTCTTTCAAAGAAGTCGAATATTCACGAATCCGGCCGCAACCGGTGCACGTAAGATTACAGGTGTGCAGCGGCTCGAGCTGAAGCACGGTGGCAAATTTCTGCGTCCCACGAAGCTTGTGGCCGACAATATAGGCGGCAATCTTGCTCGTAAGCGCGAGAGGAAATCTCATAAGTGCCCGGATACTAACAAGCGCTTCCTGACTGTCAATGGAGCCGTCCTCAAGCGGGCCAACCCGGTTGCTGCGGGCCCCATAGGCGAGTCTATTCCCGGATGGCCCTGATTCCAGAGGAAAAAAGAAATGTGGCCGTGCTGGGCGCGTCGCCGAAGCCGGATCGCTACTCGAACCAGGCGATCCGCCTCCTCGGGCGCTTCGATTACCGGCCGATCCCTGTCAACCCGGCTTACGAGGAAATCGAGGAGTTGACCTGTTTTCCAAACCTGGCCGCGATCGCAGAACCAGTGCACACGATCACAATTTACCTTGGCCCAGCGCGTTCGACGCCGTTGATCGAAGAGATCCTGGCCGCAAATCCGCAAAGGCTCATCATGAATCCCGGAGCCGAGAACGAAGAGCTGGCCGCCGCGGCCAGCGGCACCGGCATCGAGGTCGTCGAGGGCTGCACCCTCGTGATGCTAAAGACCGGGCTCTTTTAGGCCCGCATCAACCAATTGCGCGCGCTTCCCGTCACCTTCCCAGCCAACCGCGCCGGATCAAACTCACCGCGATCGCCGCGAGGAGGAGCGAGACCAGTTTCGAGACGCCGTTGATCCCCTGTTTGCCCATCCATTTGGTCAGACGATCGGCATAGCAAAAAACCACCGCCACGATTACCAGGTTCACGATCAACGACAGCAGCGTGTAGATCACTCCGACGGAGTCGGTCAAAACCAGGAGCGCGGTGAGCAGGGCCGGACCGGCGATCAGGGGCATGCCGAGCGGAACGATCCCAAACGATTCGGTCGTAACCCGCTTTTCTCCCCCGACATCGAGCAGATCGCGAACGGCGAAGACGAGCAGGATCAGGCCGCCCGCCACCTGGAAATCCGCCACCGTGATCCCGAGTGCCTTGAAAACCAGCTTGCCGAGAAACATGAACCCGATCGAAATCGCGAGCGCGGTCGCAATGCCGAGATACGCCTCCTGATGGCGGCGTTTCACATCGACGTTCGCCCCGAGCCCGATAAAAATCGCCACCATCCCGATGGCATCGATCGCGACAAAGATCGGGATGAAGGCGATGAGAAATTTGGTCACGAAATCTCGCATCGCGTGGATTCTCCATCGCCCATCGCTAATTTCCAACTCCGAACCGAAAATCGCGAGCCCGCGAAGGAATTCGGGGTTGCCAAATGCCGCGATGCAGCTTGAAGTGTTGCTGCGTTGCGGCAACTGAGCCCGCTTTAACGCTTCATCGCTTCATCGCTTCATCGCTTCAACGACCAAATTCCATGAAACACATCCTGCTCGTTAGTCTGCTCGGCGCATTCGCCGTTTCACTCCACGCCGAGGCTGTCAAAAGCCTTTCCGATTTTCAGGCTGCGGCCGAGAAGGCGAACGAAATCCTGGTCATTCCTGATTGGCCGAAGACGCCAGAGGAAGTCCAGAACAACATCAACACCACCATCGCCAAAGCTGACGCTGCGCTCGGCGTGATCGGGAAACAGGACCTGAGCAAGGTGACCTTCGCGAGCACGGTCGGCGCGCTCGACGACATCCAGAACGATGCGACCATCGCGATCAACAAAACGGTCGTCATTCAACAAACCAACCAGGATGCGGCGATGCGCGATGCCGCCGAGAAAGCGATCAAGGTTTTCCAGGATTGGGCGGTCGGGATCGATTATCGCGAGGACGTTTACAAGGCGGTGAAGGCCTACGCCGACACGAACCCGAAGCTGGAAGGCGAGGACGAGCTCCTTCTCGAGCACACGATGCGCGATTACCGCCGGGCCGGCCTCGCGCTGCCGCCGGAAAAACGCGCCGAAGTGGAAAAGCTGCGCAAGGAGCTGGCGAAACTCGAGACCGATTTCGAGGCCAACATCGTTGCCGTGAAAGCGCCGGTCACCTTCACCAAGGAAGAGTTGGAAGGCGTACCGGACAGCGTACTCGAATCGCCCGGGGTGAAGACTGGTGACGACACCTACACCATCATGGCCAATGTCACTTTCCAGTACAACACGGTCGAGGACACCGCGAAAAAGGAGGAGACGCGCAAGCATCTCAACGAAGTGCGCTTCAATCTCGCGCGCGAGAAAAACGTGCCGGTGCTAAACGACATGCTCGCCCATCGCAACCAGATCGCGCTCAAGCTCGGTTATAAATCGTGGGACGATTTCCAGACCGAAATCAAAATGGCCAAGACCGGGGCCGCGGCCAAGACGTTCATCAATGATCTCATCGCCGGGATTCAGCCGAAGTTCGACGCCGAGGTTGCGGAGCTGCGCAAGCTCAAGGTGGCGGAGACCAAGGATCCCAACGCCCAGATCAACATCTGGGACTGGCGCTACTTTCAGAACGAACTGAAGAAGGAAAAATACACCGTCGATACCGAAGCGTTGCGCGTTTACTTCCCCTTCCAGCGCACGCTCGAAGGGATGTTCAACATCTACCAGAGCATCTTCGGCCTGAAATTTACCAAGATCATCGCCCCGGAAAAATGGGTCAACGATTTGCAGCTCTACATGGTGACCGACGCCGCCAGCGGCCAGCCCCTGGGCATGTTCTATCTCGACATGTTCCCGCGCGAGGGAAAGTTCAATCATTTCGCCGAGTTCGGAATTGTTCCCGGAAAATTGCTGCCCGACGGAAAGTATCAGCGCCCGACGGTTGCACTCCTTTGCAACTTCCCGCCGCCTCAGAAGGACAAGCCGTCGCTCCTCAGTCATCGGCGATGTCGAGACCCTTTTCCACGAATTCGGCCACGCTCTCCACTCCATCGTGACGACTGCGAAGTATGTCCGCTTCTCCGGGACCAGCGTGCCGGCCGACTTTGTCGAGGCGCCCTCGCAAATGCTGCAAAACTGGGTCTGGAACAAGAAGGTGCTCGACACCTTCGCGGCCGATTATCGAAATCCGTCGAAGAAAATTCCCGCCGCGACAATCGCGAAAATGAAGGAAGCAAAGCTCGCGACCGTCGGTGTCTTTTATCGGCGACAGTTCGCCTTTGCCGACATCGATCTCGCCTTGCACGACGTTCATCCGGAGGCGCAACCCTACGACTGCGTGGCGATGTCGAACCCGATTCTGCAAAAGGTCTTCCTGCCAATTAATCCCGATACCGCCTTCGTCGCCTACTTCGGTCACCTCGCCGGATACGACGCCGGCTACTACGGCTATGCCTGGGCGGATGCGATCGCCGCCGATATGGCGACCGTCTTCGAAAAAGCGCCTAACGGATTCCTCGACAAGGCGGCCGGGATGAAATTGCGCAAGGAAATCTACGCGCCCGGCGGCTCACGGGACATCGACATCTCGATCCACAACTTCCTCGGCCGCGATCGCTCGATTCAGCCTTACCTGAAAACGTTAGGCATCGAGACGCCAGCGAAACCCAAGGGCAGTCCCTCGAAAAATGGCGGCGGCGCCGAAGCGTCGCCGTCCAAGCCCTGACGCGACAAGTTCTGGTTCCGTCTTCCGGGGGAGCGCTGGCGTCCCGCCGCCCGCTGGCAAAGGCGACTCGCCTTCGCGGACTTTTCGGCGAGCGATTCGTTAGGATAGCGTGACGTGAAGGGCGCCCTCTTTCGCGCTAAGTTAGCAGCTTCATGAAACGACTCGTCCACATCTCACTCGCCCTTTTCGCCACTGCACTCATCGTCGTCGCCGCCCCAATCGAGCCGTCGAAAGAAGCCGAGAACGCGATCGACGCAGCCGGCCTGCTCGACCACATCAAGGTTCTCGGTTCGGACAAGTTTGAAGGCCGCGCGCCCGGCACTCGCGGCGAAGATCTTTCGGTGCAGTACATCACCGGGCAGTTCAAGAAGCTCGGTCTCAAGCCGGGCAATCCCAACGGCACCTACACCCAGGAAGTCCCGATGGCCGGCATCCTCACGACCCCGAGCGCCACTTTCACTGTCGGCGACGAGAAAATGGTGCTGCATTCGCCTGATGAGTTCGTCGCCTTCAGCCAGCGCGTCGCGCCCAGCATCGAGGTGAAGAATTCCGACCTCGTCTTCGTCGGCTACGGGGTCGTCGCCCCGGAATATGGCTGGGACGATTTCAAGGGCGCCGACCTCAAAGGCAAAACACTCGTCTTCCTGATCAATGATCCGCCGATTCCAGATCCGAACGATCCGACGAAGCTCGACGACAAGATGTTTAAGGGAAAGGCCATGACCTACTACGGCCGCTGGACCTACAAGTACGAGATCGCGGCCGAGAAAGGCGCGGCCGCCGCAGTCATCGTGCACGAGACCATCCCGGCTGCTTATCCCTGGTCGGTGGTGGAGAACAGCAACGCGAAGGAAAATTTCGTCATTGATGCGCCGGACAAGAACATGAAGACGCTCGCGGTCCGTTCCTGGATCACGCTCGACGAAGCGAAGAAGCTCTTCGCGGCGGCTGGGAAAGATTTCGAGCAGATGAAAAAGGACGCTCTGAACAAGAACTTCAAGCCAGTGTCGTTAGGCGGGAAGGCGGATTTTTTCCTACAAAACAAGATTCGCAAATTCAAATCGCACAACGTAGTCGGCAAACTCGAAGGGAGCGATCCGCAGAAGAAGGCTGAATATGTCATCTACAGCGCGCACTGGGACCATCTCGGGCGCGATCCGCACCTGAAGGGCGACCAGATCTACAACGGTGCGCTCGACAACGCTTCCGGTGTGGCGAGCATTCTCGAGATCGCGCGGGCCTTTACCAAACTGCCCCAACCGCCGCCGCGCAGCATCCTTTTCCTCGCCACCACCGGCGAGGAAGCGAATTTGTTAGGCGCGAAATATTACGCCGAGCATCCGCTCTACCCGCTCGATCACACCCTGGCCGACATCAACATCGACATCGTCAATCCCTGGGGCAAAACGCGCGACATCGAAGATATCAGTTACGGCAACTCGACCCTGGATGAAATGTTTGCCCAGGACGCCGAACTACAGGGCCGCGTGGCGAAGCCAAACAGCGAGCCGGAAAAAGGGAGCTTCTTTCGCGCCGATCACTTCGAGCTTTCGAAGCTGGGCGTGCCGGCACTTTATCCCGGGAGCAAGCCGAAGGACTTCATCGGCAAGCCGGCCGATTACGGGCAAAAAATGAGCGACGACTACACGCTTCATCATTACCACCAGGTCTCCGACGAGGTGAATCCGGCCTGGGATTTATCCGGCGCGGTGCAGGACGATCAGTTGCTTTTCGAAGTCGGCTACCAGGTCGCGAACGGCGATCAATATCCGACCTGGACGCCCGGTTCCGAGTTCAAGGCAAAGCGCGACGCAATGATGGCGCATAAGCAGTAATCAGTCGCGAATCTGGTCGGGCGAGCCACCGGAATTCGGTGGGGCGAGACTCCGTCGAGCCGGGGTTGCGGGTCAATCGCGCAAGCCGCGCGCAACATCTTGGATTCCCAACCCTGGGTTCGATTCGATAGATTCCCGCCATGCATTCTTCGTTAACGATCATCAGCCTGCTGGTTGGAATCGCGCTTCTCCTTTTCGGGCGTCGTCTCTTCTGGCTTTTCGTCGCGGCCC
The DNA here is from genome assembly GCA_963782205.1 of uncultured Verrucomicrobiae bacterium. Classification (GTDB taxonomy): domain Bacteria; phylum Verrucomicrobiota; class Verrucomicrobiia; order Chthoniobacterales; family UBA10450; genus Palsa-1392. The sequence continues at coordinate 55,818 of CAWAIY010000016.1, forward strand.
TCGGCTTTGCGATCGGCTTGGAACTCGCCCCTTATCTCAGCCATAACCCGCCCCTCTGGCTCTCTCTGCTTCTTTCCCTCGGCCTGGGCCTGGCCGGCGCTCTCCTTGCTCTGCTCTTGCAAAAGCTTGCCATCGCCGTCGCCGGATTTCTCGCTGGCGGAAGCCTTGCTGTCGCCCTCGTCGCGGCCTTCCTGGCCAATTCCGCGCATTACTCCGCCATCACTTTTGTCATCGGCGGAATCATCGGCGCGCTCCTGCTCGTCGCGCTCTTTGACTGGGCGCTGATCATTTTCTCGGCCATCGAAGGCGCGCGCTTAATCACGGGCGGCATCCACCTGCCCAGCACTGGCACGACCATTCTCCTCGTCGTGCTCGCCCTCGTTGGCATCATGGTGCAGGCCTCGATGTTCCGGCGCAGAACAGGGTAGCGCGAGCTTCCAGCTGGCCAACTATTACTTAGGCAACAAGCTGGCGAAGTCGCTGCTGGCAGGATGAGCTTTCCGGGTTAGCTTTGCCGCTCGTTTATGAAGTTTATACTTACGTTTTTCATCCTGATCGCGCTCGCTTTCGGTGGCATGATCGCCCTCGCCCATCACGATACGACCGAGCGCGCCGCCCTCGCCTACAAGCAATACGCGCCCGTGACGGCTTCCTTCAGCCGGCTGCGCGGCGATCGACATCACGTCCTCTCGGTCTATTACCGACTTCATTTCCAGGGAAAGAAGCCACCGTTGCGCGAAGCGGTGGCGGCGTGGTCGCTCCGGCCTTTTCGCCTCGTCACCTTCATCACGAAGTAGGCTGGCGGGCGCCGTCACGGTGGTTCCAGCAAAGTCGGCGCTCCATCCAGGATCAGGACGCAGCGACTTAGTTGCCGGTTAACTGCCACATATCCCCGAAGATTTGCTTCGTGAGAAATACGCTTCCGCCAAAAATCAAAAACTGGTGGCTCGGCGGATGCCAGACCGTGCCGAACCCTTCCCGGAGGGGAGGACTCACTGCAGGCGAAAGCAGGGTCCAATTCGTACCATCCCACGCCCAGGTGGTGTTTTGGTCCACTCCTTCGCTGCCCCCGCCGAACACAATCACTTCCTTCAAGGCTTGATCGAACGCGCCCGTCGTGAAGTAGAGCGGTGGCGGCGTGGTCGCCGGAGTCCGCAGGGCCCAATTGGCCGCTTTCCAAGTCCAGGTATTCTGCACGATCCAGTTGTCGGATATTCCTCCGAACGCCACGAGATTGTGCCGGATCGGGTCGAGTACGGCGACGGCCGCGCTACGGTGATTTCGGCGTAGCGCGGAGTTCAGTGCCGGCCGCGCGCCTGAATCGCGTGCGTAGCTGTCACGATTCCTTGCCTGATACCGTTCTGATCCCAAGCCCGCCCGCCGTCAATCCACTTCTACCGTTCTGACCCGTCCATTCCGGATTCCAGAACATATGCCATCACCTCATCTAGTGAAACATTCATTGTGCTGAGCAGTTGCTTATCTTCAATTGGAATAGTGGCATTCCCTTCGTATCCTCCGTACCGAAAACAGAAGGCTGCGAATTTACAACCGCGTAGCTCTTCTCTTGCATCGTGGCTGACCAAACTGTGATCGCTCGCTCTTTTCGAGCAACCTCCATTTCAATTCCAGCCGGTCTCGCCATAGCACCATCTTCTATAACTGCGGGATTCACTTTTATCCCTACTTCAGCTCCATTTTGAAACCTGGCGAAACGGATTGCATCGGGTCCCCATAGGTTTATCCCAATTGACGTCGTGCCAGCCAGCGTACCAATAACACTTGCAGCAATCTCCTTTTGCTTCGCCTCGATTCCTACGCCACGCTTTCGAGCTTGATCTATCCAACTGTCAAATTTCTCCTCCACGTACGCTATCACCGGCTCAAACCTGATCTTGAAATCATTCGGTAGGCGTTTATTAGAAGCATATACCTCCTCCCGTAGGAGCTTCCGGGTGTCAGCGCGTTCGGAAGCGGTTGCGAAGAATCTATCGATCGCTGTTCCCGACGTCGCATTCGTGAGTTGTCTCGTCAATTGTCTATTGATTGCAAGATAGCTTTTTGTAGCGTCGTCGCTGCCAAGCCTTCCTTCGATTCGAGTCATTTGAGATCCTGAATCACGCTCCCGTTTTTCCGCAGCCTTCGCCGAAACGTAGTCTGACCAGCTAAGGCCGGCAGGCGGCACCGGTTGTCACGAAAACCAATATGAGTAGGCCGTATTTAAGAAACCATCCGCGTTTTCGCTTATCACGCCGAATCTCCCGGAGGGCAATGAACGCTGGCACCACTATGGGAACCATCCTTATCAATGGCTGAATCGAAGGAAAGTTAGACATTAGGAAACAGGGCTGATGAAACGGGTGAAATATGGGTCAGGCGGTATTTCTTGACACGGTTAAATCCATTTACTCCGCAAGCAAGGGCGGTGCACAAACTCCTGCTTTGCGTCTCATGCAAGCTCGACGCGCCAATTTACACGGAAATTCAAGGACCGCTCGGCACTTTGCTTAGCCTCACTGGAGTGAGAGCCTGATTCGTGCAAGGTAAGAGGAGCATTGGTGGCGCCGCTTCTAATGCCGGAAATGGCGCACGCCGGTAAAAATCATCGCGAGGTCGCGTTCGTCGGCCGCGGCGATCACTTCTGCGTCACGAACGGAGCCACCCGGTTGAATCGCCGCGGTCGCGCCGGCATCGGCGGCCGCGGTCAGGCCATCGGGGAACGGGAAGAAGGCGTCGCTCGCGACTGCGCTTCCTTTGAGCGAAAGACCCGCCTCCTGTGCTTTCCAGACCGCGATGCGCGATGCGTCGACGCGCGACATCTGGCCGGCACCGATCCCGATGGTGCGATCCGCGCTCGCATAGACGATGGCGTTTGATTTGACGTGCTTGACGACACGCCAGCCGAATTGCATCGCGGCTGTCTCCTGCCGGGTTGGCGGACGTTTCGTGACGACTTTGGTCTCCAGATCGGTCAGGGCCTCGGAATCCTTTTGCTGCACGAGCAATCCGCCGCGAACGGAACGCAGATCGAGTTCTTCTTTTTCGTCAGGCGTAACCGGTTGCAGCGCGCGCATCAGGCGCAGGTTCTTCTTTTTTTGAAGGAGGGCGCGCGCGTCGGATTCAAACTCGGGGGCGATGATGACTTCGCTGAAAATTTCGCTGATCGCTTTCGCGACCGCGAGATTAAGCGGGCGATTGCAGATGATGATGCCGCCGAAGGGCGCCTGTTTGTCGGTCGCGAAAGCTTTCAGCCAGGCTTCGCGCAGGTCGGGGTCGCTCCCCACCCCACAGGGATTCGTGTGCTTCAGGATCGCCACCGTCGGTTCGGAGAATTCATCGATAAGGTCGGTCGCGGCGCTGATGTCCAGCAGGTTGTTAAAGGAAAGCTCCTTGCCGTGCAGCTTCTCGAAGTGTTCCCCGAAATTGCCGTAGAGCGCGGCTTTCTGGTGCGGATTCTCGCCGTAACGCAACCGGCTGACGAGCGGCAACGAAATGGAAAACGAGGTTTCGGTTTTCTGTTTCGCGTTCAGGAAAGTTGCAATCGCGCGGTCGTAATCGGAGGTGGTGATGAAAGCCTTGATCGCGAGACGCTCGCGCAACTTGAGCGTCGTTTCGCCCTCGCGATCGCGCATTTCCTCCAGGACCGCTTCGTAATCCGCCGGGTCGACCACGACCGTGACGGATTGATAATTCTTCGAGGCGCTGCGCAACATGGCGGGCCCGCCGATGTCGATCTGCTCGATGGCCTCGGCCAGTTTCACGCCGGGCTTTGCGATCGTGGCCTCAAACGGATAGAGATTCGCCACCAGGAGATCGATCGGTTCGATCCCGTTCTCCCGGGCGGCCGCTTCATGTTCCTTGTTGCCACGAAGGTAGAGAAGCGCGCCGTGCACCTTCGGGTGGAGCGTTTTCACCCGACCATCGAGAATCTCAGGAGATCCGGTAAAGCTGGAAACTTCGCGTGCCTTGATCCCTTCCTGGCGCAGGAGGCTGGCGGTGCCGCCGGTGGAAATAATCTCGACCCCCATCTTTTCGAGCGCGCGCGCAAAATCGGCCACGCCGGTCTTGTCGGAAACGGAAATGAGAGCGCGTTTGATTTTCATGAGGATTTTCGCTCGACGAGAAAATAGGCGACCACATACATGACGAGCCCGAATCCGAGCGAGACGCTGATGGAAAGCGCAAAGCTCGGCAGGTTGGCGACGCCCGGATCGCCGGCGTAAAGGGCGCGCCGGACGGCCGCGACGCCGTAGGTAACGGGATTGATGTGCACCAACCAAAAGATCCAGGAGTGCGGGTTGGTCGCGGGAAAGAGCGCGCCGGACATGAGCCAAAGCGGAATGAGAAAGACGTTCATGATGGCATGAAAACCCTGGGTGGACTCCATCGGCCAGGCGACGAGAAAACCAAGACCGGTGAGGCCAAGACCAACAATGAAGAGCGTGCCGAGACAAACCAGGAATCGCTCGGGCGTGATGTGAATGCCGACGAAGGGCGCGAGCAAAAGAAAGATCAACCCCTGCAAGAGCGCGAGGGTGGTGCCGCCGAGAATCTTCCCGCAGACGATGCTCCCGGGCGAGATGGGCGCGACCAGGACCGACTGGAGAAAACCTTCGCGCCGATCTTCGATGATCGAGATGGTCGAGAAGATGGCGGTGAAAAGCATGATGAGAATGAGCGTGCCGGGATAAAAATATTCTAGGTAGCTGACGCCGTCAGGCGACGAGCCGGCGTGAAACGACGGCCCGATTCCCGAGCCGATGAGAAACCAGAAAACGAGCGGCGTGAGGAGCGCGCCGACGATGCGGTTGCGCTGCCGGTAGAAACGCACGATCTCGCGCTGCCAGAGGGTCGCGGTGGGCAAAAGAAAAAAGCCGGAGCGTTTCCCTCCGGCGCTGACGGCCGCTGCGTTCATATCCGTTGTCGAACCACGAGACAGGATTCTTGTCCACAGATTCCACAGATTTTCACCGAGAAGAAAAACTAAATCTGCGTCAATCTGCGAAATCTGTGGATAGAACAGCCTAACGATCGAGGACGATGTGTTTCGCCGCCGGATAGAGGACCGGGCAGCAGCCGATCGTTTCGCAGAACGCTTTGCTAAAATGGCTCAGGCTCGAGTAGCCGACTTCGGTCGCGGCCTCGGTCACGTTGTAGCGGCCGCTGCGCAGCAGCTCGGCGGCGCGTTCCATCCGCGCGTTGCGCAGGAACTGCGGAATCGTCAGGCCGACTTCCCGCGAAAAAATCCGGCTGAGGTAAAACGGGCTGCACCCGACTTCCTGTCCGAGCATCTCGAGAGTCGGCGGATTGGTCAGGTCGCGCACCAACAGTTCCTTCGTCCGCATCACGCGATCGCGCGCGACTCGCTTCTGCCGCATGCAAAAGAATTCCGGATCCTTCGGCTCGAAAAGGAAATGCGACATCAGCTCGAGCGCCTTGCTCTGATACCAGAGAATGCGCGCCGCTTTCGGCACCGGCGGCTCGGCCAGGCTGGCGACGATTGCGCGCTGCTCGGCCGACATCGGTTGCGGTGCCGAGACGACGCTCTGTTCTTTTCTCGGGAAAATTACTTCGCGCATGGCCGGCGCGAGGTCGCTTTCGGAGGGCGCAAGCTGTTTTTGCAGATGCTCTCGCGAATACTCGAGCGTGACAAAGCGATGATGATCGTGCGCCCGACGCGTCGCCCGGAGCGGCTCGTCCCCGATCGCGTAATAGCCCGATCTGCTCGGCCCGTAATCGTGGACCGCGTTGCCCCGCCCGATCGCGCCGCGGCCGTCGAGATTGAGACAAAACTCGATGCTACGCGGACGGAAACTCTCCGCCCAATCAAGCGGCTGGCTGGTGGTGAAGTCGTGCCACTCGATGCAAATCCCCATCTCCTCGAAGCTGCCGTAGAGCCGCTGCCAGCCGTGGCTTACGTTTGTCCACGCCGCCTGAGTTGGGAGTTCGCCTTTCATCGTGATTATTTTCGGATGCGCGCCATGGAATGCAAGACTCGTCTGTAGCGGCGTTTTTTGACCGTCGAACGGCGCGTTACCTCAACAAAGACACGACGCTCATGAGCGCCGCTACCTGATCGACTCCCCGACCACGCTCACTTATCCTTAAAAAAATCGACGAACGAGCGTTTCACCTTGAAAAACGTGCCCTTCACGTCGTCCCCCGCCTGGCGAAAAGCGTGCGTCACCGGGTTTTGGTCGCCACCGGCTCCTGCGTGACTGGCCTCGTCGCTTTGCTCGGCCGTCATCGCGATTTGGTCGCCACCGGAGAAGAGCCCTTCCGTGCGGGTGACGGTGCCGTGATTCGCACCGATAAAGATCTTTCCGGCCTGCTCGCCGTTCTGCCGGAGCAGGGCCACCATCCAGATCGGGTTGCCGCGTTGATCGACCCGCAGCGTGTAGTCCACAGTCGCGAAATTGACGTGCGACTTCTGCGCAGTTTGCCGGGCAAGCGTGTAGGCACCGCTCGAATCGAGATTCAGTTTTGCCGTATCAATGACCGGGCCTAACGAACTCTCGACCGAGGAGCGCACAGGCGTGCGCTCGGAGACGATCTGATCGTTGCCCACTTCGACCTCGCGCACCCCGCCGCGGGCCTGCGAATCATCGAGCAGGATCTTCCACGTCGCCGGCTGCGGGTCTCCATTGGTCCCGCTAACCTCGATGACGTGATTAACGAAATCGCGTTTCAACTGCTTGCCGACCGTACGCATCGCTTCGTAGGCCGTCGGCCGTTGCTGGGCCAGGACCGGCGTGCCTACCAAGAGGAGTGCGAAGAGCAATTTCGACATGCGAAAATAGTGCATGCCTCATCGCCGATTGCCAGCGGTGATCGATGGCAGCGGATGAAGTCCCGGAGGCGCAGGCGAAAACTCATTGAAAGACCGTCGGAATTTCGCCAGCTTGCCATCGGACCGAGGAGCCGGTTTGTTAGGCGCGCTCGTGCTGATGAAGAAAGCGAAGAAGAAAATCGAATTCTCCAGTCACACCGGCAATCTCGCCCTGATGCGCACCTGCGTGCGCCGTTTTCTGGAAGCGTTTCCGTTTAGCGAACGCCAGCGAACGCTCATGGTGCTGGGGGTGGACGAGGCCTGCACCAACATCATCCGGCACGCCTACCATCTGCGGGACGACCAACTCATCTCGCTCTCGCTCGAGGAGAAAAGCGATTGCGTCTGCCTGCGCCTGCGGGATTACGGCAAGCAGGCGAAACCCAATTCGATGAAGGATCGGCCGCGGGATTTGATCAAGCCGGGCGGACTCGGTCTGCACCTTATCCGCAACGCCTTTGACCAGGTCGACTACGTTCTGCGCAGCCGTGGGACGGAGTTGGTGCTGACGAAAAATCTGGAATAGAAACAGACGGGATTTGAGCGCGGATTACACGGATTTGACTGATGGAGAGCGTGGCGGCCGGAGGCCGCCTCATCTCTTGCGTCCAACCCATCCGTGTCATCCGCGTAATTCGTGGTTCATTCTCCGGATCGCATGATGACTCCGCCACCACCTGATCCGGCCTTCGAGATTTCCCTGCGGCCGCCGATGTTCAGCGAGTTCACCGGCCAGGTGAAGGTTTGTGAACGGATCGAAGTGTTGGTCGAAGCGGCGAAGAAGCGCGGCGATGTGCTCGAGCATATCTTGCTCAGCGGCCCGCCCGGTCTCGGCAAGACGACGCTGGCGCACATCATCGCGAATGCGATGAGCGTCAACATCAAGAACACGAGCGGGCCGGTAATCGAAAAGGCCGGCGAGCTGGCAGGTCTGCTGACGAGCCTGGAAAAAGGCGATGTTCTTTTCATCGACGAAATCCACCGGCTCCAGCCGACGATCGAGGAGTATCTCTATCCCGCGATGGAGGACTACAAACTCGACATCATCATCGACCAGGGACCGCAGGCGCGCAGCCTCCAATTGCGTTTACCGAAGTTCACCCTGATCGGCGCCACCACGCGCTCGGGCATGTTGAGTGCGCCGCTGCGTTCGCGTTTTGGGATGACGGCGCGGCTCGATTATTACAGCGCGGAAGAGATGCAGAAGATCATCCTGCGCAGCGCGGGATTGTTGAATGTGGAGATCGATCACGCCGGCGCGGCCGAGATCGCGACCCGCACCCGCGGGACGCCGCGGACGGCGAATAATCTCCTGCGCTGGGTGCGCGATTACGTGCAGGTGAAAGCGGAAGGCCGCATCACCGCCGAACTGGCGGATCGCGCCCTAACGATGCTCGAAATCGATCGCGACGGATTCGATCAATGGGACAAGCGCATCATCGAGACACTGATCTACAAATTTGATGGCGGTCCGGTCGGGCTCAGTTCCCTGGCGGTGGCGGTCGGCGAAGAAGCCGGCACGCTTGAGGAAGTGAACGAGCCCTACCTGATCATGGAAGGCTACATCAAGCGCACGGCGCAAGGTCGGGTGGCCTTGCCTAACGCCTACCGAAAACTGGGAATCAAGCCACCGGTCGGACCGCAGAGCGAATTGTTTGGCTCGTGAAAACGACGGCGCACACAACTGCTCCGGGGAACGCATGCGACCCGCGTGCTGTTTGCGGCGACTCGCCGCAAACATTCGTGCCACGCCCCAGCACGGAGACAAGTTCGCGATGGCGAGTCGCCATCGCCAGCCCGCGAGCCGCGTGCGCTCCCCAGACTCGCCAGCCACGATTCGCATGAACGGAGAAGCCGATCTCTTTCCAAGCGTCGCGAGAGTCCTGACCGTCGCCGAGTTGACGCGCTCGATCCGCAATTTGCTCGAGGCGCAATTCGGCACGGTTTGGGTACAGGGGGAAATTTCGAATTACAAAAAGCACCCGTCCGGCCACCAATATTTCACCCTCAAGGACCAGAGGGCCGCGATCGCCTGCGTGATTTTTCGTAACACGCTGCCACCCTTTCCCACGCCTCTGACCGATGGGATGCAGGTGCAGGTTTATGGCAACGTCACCGTCTTCGAAGCGCGCGGGCAGTATCAGCTCAGCGTGCAGATCATCCAGTCGCGCGGCCTCGGGCTTTTGCAGGCGAGGTTCGAAGCGCTCAAGCGCAAACTGGAAGCGGAAGGGTTTTTTGACGCAGCGCGCAAACGCCCGGTGCCGAAATTTCCGCGCCGCATCGGGATCGTCACCTCACCGAGCGGCGCCGCCATTCAGGACATGCTCAACATTCTGCGCCGGCGCGCGCCGGGCGCGCAGATTCTGATCAATCCGGTACGGGTGCAGGGCAGCGGAGCTTCGCTCGAGATCGCGACCGCCATCCGCGAGCTGAGCGCGCCTAACAAATCATGGAAACCGCTCGACGTGCTCGTCGTCGCGCGCGGCGGCGGCAGCATCGAGGATCTGTGGGAGTTTAACGAGGAAATCGTCGCGCGGGCGATCATCCACTCGGCCATTCCGGTCGTCTCGGCCGTGGGCCACGAAGTTGATTTCACGATCGCGGATTTCGTCGCCGACCTGCGCGCGCCGACCCCGAGCGCGGCCGCGGAGTTAATTGTTCCCGACGTGCGCGACCTCGAGCGGCGAACGCGCGAATTGCAAAACAGCCTGGAAAAATGCTGGCGCAACTTCGTCGCGCAGGCCCGCGGCCGGCTCGGCGCGGTTTCCGAAAAAGCGCTGTTCCGGGAACTGAGCCGGCGACTGCGCGAGGCGCAGCAACAGCTCGATATCGCGAAGGAATCGCTTGCGCGCACCGTTGAACAACGCCGCCTCGCGGAGAGAAACCGCCTCACCAAATCGGCCCTGGCGCTGAAGGCGCACAATCCGGTGCGGGAACTCGCAGCCTGCCGGCAACAGTTGCGGGAAATTCAGCGACGGCTGGGCGACTGTTGCCGGCAGCGCCTCACGACCGCTCGCCGGCGCTGGGAACGGACCGCCGGCATGCTGCGCCTCCTCGGCCCGGAAGGAACGCTGCAGCGAGGCTACAGCATCACCCGCGACGAGAAAGGAAATCTCCTTCGCACCGTCGCACTCGTTAGGCCGAGGATGCGCATTCGCACGCGCCTGAGTGACGGCGAGTTTGAATCCGACGTGTCTTCGCCGGCGACTTAGCGTCGGCGCATCGCCCACGTTCCTGCTCTATTCCGGATTAACCGCTGTGTTTGTGGTGCCGAGCCAGTTTGTTGGGTCGCTCGTGTCGAAGATACTCGTCTTGGTGCCCGCGGCAGAAGTCCGCGTCGGCGTCAGGATTGTTCCGTCGCACGCAAGATTGTTCACGCTGCCGTCGCAGTTCAAAACAATCGCGCGTTTCCCAGCCCAAACGCCGCCTTTTTGTGTCTTGTCGGTCGTGTACTGGGGCGGATTCGCAGCCGGATCGACAAATCCGTCCGCCACCAGCGGGAAGGCAGAGTTGGAGGTTTCGCCCAGGTTCAGAATGTAGGAGTAGCTGTTCTCACCTGCTGCCAGGGTATAGGTATAATTGCCGCCAACTGGGTTCTGATCGATCCGGTTGTCCGGCGTCGTCTTGGTGTAAGCCGATCCCTTGACCGCAAAAATTTCCTCGTTGGTCAGATAAGCGGGAAAGAGCTCGCGAAAAGCCTGGTTCGCGTTGGTGATCGCAGCACTGTTGGGATCATCAGGATCGACGGTGTTGGGAAAATTGCCGCCATGATCGGCCGCAAAGAGTTTTAAGGTGACGCCAAGCTGTCGAATATTTGACAGATCTTTCGTCTGGTTTGCCCGCTCCGTCACCGTGTTAAAAACGGGAAAAGCGATGCTCGCCAAAATGGCGATGATGGTGATGACAACGAGGAGCTCGATGAGCGTGAATGCGGATGGGGTTTTGTTCATATGGGTATTGGGGTTGGGTGTTTGGGTTGGGTTGGGGGGTTAGTGCTGGGGGGTTGAGAATTGGGGGCTGGGGGTCTTGCGGACTGGGGTATCGGGTATCGGAACGGCCCGAGAATCGGAAACGGGGCCAAGGGGCGTCAAGCGAAAAAAAAAGTTTTTTTCGAAAAAGCGGCGACCAGGAAGAATGATCGCTATGCTCCTCCGTGAGGCGCTCCGCTCCGAGAGGTCTCGCCCTTGAAGGCAATGACGGCGAGCGGCGGCAGATTCACCACGATGGAATGCATCCGCCCCTGCCATTCGACTGCCTCCGCTTCCAGCCCGCCGAGGTTGCCCACGTTGCTCCCGCCGTAGGTCTCGCCATCGGTGTTGATGATCTCCCGATAGAAACCGTCGTTAGGCACGCCCAGCCGGTAGTTGTAGCGCACCACCGGCGTGGCATTGACTGCGAAGACAAGGACCTCGCCTTCGCGCGAGCGGCGCAGGAATGCAACGATGCACTGATCGGCGTCGTGAAAATCAATCCACTCGAAGCCTTCGTGCGTGTCGTCCATATCCCAGAGCGCGGGTTCGTTGCGGTAGACGTGATTGAGATGCTGGACCAGCCGGCGCAGTCCATCGTGGCGCGGCAGGCTGGTCAGATCCCAATCGAGGCTGCGATCGTGATCCCACTCGCGCCATTGCCCAAATTCGCCACCCATGAAGAGCAGCTTTTTCCCCGGATGCCCATACATCCAGGCGTAGAACATCCTTAGGTTGGCAAACTTCTGCCATTCGTCGCCCGGCATCTTGTTGATCATCGAACCTTTGCCATGCACCACTTCGTCGTGGCTGAGGACGAGGACGAAGTGCTCCTGCCAGGCATACATGATGGAAAAGGTCACGCTCCCCTGATGAAAGCGTCGGTAGATCGGATCGAGCGCCATGTAATGCAGGAAGTCGTGCATCCAACCCATGTTCCATTTGAAGCCGAAGCCGAGGCCGCCGAGGTAGATCGGCCGCGAAACGCCGGGCCAGGCGGTTGATTCCTCCGCGATCGTCATGACCCCGGGGAAATTCTCGTAACAGCGTTCGTTAGTCTGTTTCAGGAAAAAGACCGCCTCGAGATTTTCGCGGCCGCCAAATTGGTTCGGGATCCACTGCCCCGGTTCACGCGAATAATCGAGATAAAGCATCGAGGCGACCGCATCCACTCGCAGGCCGTCGATGTGATATTTGTCGAGCCAGAAGAGCGCGTTGGCAGTGAGGAAGTTCCGCACCTCGTTGCGTCCAAAATTGAAAATCAGCGTGCCCCAATCACGGTGCTCGCCCTGCCGCGGATCGGCGTGCTCGTAGAGATCGGTACCGTCAAACTCCGCCAGGGCATGCGCGTCTTTCGGGAAATGCGCCGGCACCCAGTCCATAATCACGCCGAGGCCGGCGCGATGGCAGGCATCAATGAAATGCCGCAGTTCGTCGGGATTACCGAACCGGCTCGTTGGGGCGTAATAATTCGTCACCTGATAACCCCACGAACCCTCGAACGGATGCTCCGCGATCGGGAGCAACTCGAGATGAGTGAAGCCCATCTCGAGCACGTAAGGCAGCAGCGTTTCCGCAAACTCCAAATAGCTGAGAGAGCGATTCCCGTCCTCGACCACGCGCCGCCATGAGCCAAGGTGCACCTCGTAAATGCTGACTGCGCTGCGATGCCATTGCTTCTGCGGCCGCTCCGCCATCCATTGCTGGTCGCTCCATTGGTAACGCTCGAGGTCGTAAACCAGCGAGGAGGTCTGCGCACCGTGCTGGCTGAAAAAGCCAAACGGATCGCTCTTTAGCAGAAGTCCGCCCGACTGCGTCTTGATCTCGTATTTGTAATGTGCCCCTTCCTTCACCCCCGGGATGAAGATCTCCCAGACACCGCTCCCGACCAGCTTGCGCATTGGGTTGACGCGGCCATCCCAGAAATTGAAATCGCCCACCACGCTCACCCGGGCCGCGTTCGGGGCCCAGACCGCGAAATAGACGCCGCGCTCGCCGCCGATCTCGCGCAGATGCGCGCCAAACTGGTCGTAAAGCCGTTTGTGATTTCCTTCGCCGAAGAGGTGCAGATCCACCTCGCCCATGATCGGTCCGTAGCTATAGGGATCGCGCAGGAGATGCTCCGAGCCGTCGAAGGCGAGCACTTTGACGAGGTAGGGAAAGTCGGACGACTCGTTAGGCACGGTCGCCTGATAAAGCCCCTCGATGTGGAGCCGGTCGGCCGGGAAAACTTTCGAGCGATCGTTTGCCGCCACGACCTGGATCTCCTTCGCTTCTGGCCGGAAAATGCGGATCACCGTGTCCTCCCCCACGCGATGCGGGCCAAGGACGCGGAAGGGATCATCATGGGAACCGTGCAGGAGCGCAGCGATCTCGTTCGGATCGATCGGGTGAATGGAAAATGAACTCATGAGTCGCTAAAGAGACTAACGGCGGAGGTCGGCATTGCAATTATGGGAGCGAAATCGAGCCGGTCATCGTCGGACGGACCGTTTTTAATTTTCATTACCTCCAGCCTCACCGATATTTTGCGGATGGCTGAGACTCCGAGCGATCCAACTGAGGCGTTGTTGCGCTCCTACAGCGCAGGTGGGGGTATTAACTACCTCGACGCCGCGGCCACCCTCCCTTCGCGGCCGGCGATCGATGCGGCCTGCGTCGAATTGCTCAGCCTTCTCTTTCCCGGCTTCCATGGCGAGCCGGTCATTCATCCGGGCGATCTGCCCGATCTGACCCGCAGCCGGATTCGCTCGCTCTACGTCCGGCTGCATCCCGAGATGTGCAAAAGCCTCGCTCGGCGCGGCGGCAACGGCTCGGTCGAGCCCGACGCCGATCGCATCCTGAAGGATTTCTTTTCCAAGCTGGCGGGCGTGCGCGAGATGCTTTGGACCGATATCGACGCTGCCTACGAGGGCGATCCGGCCTCGACCAGTTTCGAGGAAATCATTCTCGCCTATCCGTCGCTCGAAGCGATCGCGATCCAACGCATGGCACACATTCTTTACCAGGCGGATCTGCCCCTTATTCCACGCATGATGACGGAATGGGCCCACGGCCGCACCGGGATCGACATTCATCCCGGAGCGCAGATCGGCAGCTATTTTTTTATCGATCACGGCACCGGGGTGGTGATCGGCGAGACGTGCGTGATCGGGTCGCGCGTCAAGCTCTACCACGGGGTGACGCTGGGCGCGCGCAGCTTTCAAAAGGACGAAGAAGGCCACATCAAGAAGGGCGGCAAACGCCATCCGAATGTGGAAGACAACGTCACAATTTATCCCAACTCGACCGTGCTCGGCGGCGAGACCGTCATCGGTGCGCGGAGCACGATCGGCGGCAACGTTTTTATCATGCAAAGCGTGCCGCCCGATTCGCTCGTCTCCTACGATGCGAAACAATTTCAGATCATGCTCAAGCGCGAACGCGTTTTGACTGAGCCTAACGAATCGGTTCCCCGATGATCTACCTCGATTACAACGCGACCACGCCGCTTTCTGGCGCGGCCTGGCGCGCGATGCAGCCGTATTTTGAGGAGTATTTTGGCAACCCATCGAGCGTGCACCGCGCGGGGCGCGAAACGCGGGCCGCGATCGACGAGGCGCGCGACCGGATCGCGGGATTGTTAGGCGCGAAACCGCACGAGATCACCTTCACGAGCGGCGGGACGGAGTCGAACAACCTCGCGATCCTCGGGCTTGCCCGGGTCAGCGCGTCTAACGGAAAGCATTTGATCAGCAACCGAGCCGAGCACCACGCCGTCCTGCATGCGCTCGAGCATCTCGAAAGGTGGGAAGGATTTGAAGTAACGTGGCTGGATGTCTCTCCCGAGGGCCTGGTCAATCCGGATGAACTCGAACGGGCCATTCGACCGGACACGATGCTGGTCTCGATCATGACCGCCAATAATGAGACGGGCGTGATCCAGCCGATGGAGGAAATCTCGGCGCGCTGCCGGAAGCACGGCGTACTCCTGCACAGCGATATGGTGCAGTCGTTTGGAAAAATGGACGAGCAGAAGCTCGTCCCTCCGGAAGGACTCGCCGCGGCGAGTCCGGTTTCAGAAATCTGCGACGCGGCCAGCTTCGGCGCGCACAAGTTTTACGGGCCGAAAGGCGCCGGCTTTCTCTACCTGCGCTCGGGCCTGCCAATCGATCGCATTCAATTCGGCGGCGCCCATGAAGGCGAGCGTCGTCCGGGGACCGAGAATGTCCCGGCAATCGTCGGGATGGCGGCGGCCGCGGAAGAAGTCTTGCGGAATCTGGCTGACGAACAGGCGCGCGAGCGCGAGCTGCGCGACGAGTTGTGGCGCGGAATCGAACGCGTCTGCCCCGAGGCGCAGCAAAACGCTGCCACAGCGCCGCGTTTGGACAACACCCTGAACGTCAGCTTCCCCGGTTTCCCATCCGAAACCATGCTCATGGCGCTCGATCTCGAGGGCGTGTGCGCCTCGAGCGGGTCGGCCTGCATGGTGGGTTCGGTCGTCGCTTCGCACGTCCTCCTCGCGATGGGTTTGCCGCGGGAGCGGGCCGCCTCCGCCATTCGCTTTTCGTTAGGCAAGGAAACGACTGCGGCCGAAATCGAAGCGACGATCGCGGCCATCGATCGCATCCTGCGGCGGCACAAATCCGCTGCGGCGGCCGGCCCGGTGCAGCATGCTGTCGTTTAGCCAGCTCGAGTTTTCTCTCGCACCTTCCGTTCCCGAAAAAATGCCGGGGCGCGATCCGGCGCTGGAAGCAGTCGCCCGCTCCTTATTGATCGAGCACCGCGCGACTACACTGGCGGGGCGAATACGCGTCGAATGGTCTGCGCGGCTTCGCTCCGCCGCCGGGCGCGCGGAATACGGCAGCGCGCGTGTTCTGCTCAATCGCCGTCTTTGCGCCTTTGGCGAGGCAGAGATCGATCGCACCCTGCGCCATGAGCTGGCGCATCTCATCGCGCAATCTCGCGCCGGTCGCCGCCGAATCGCGCCACATGGCACCGAATGGCGTCGCGCCTGCACCGACCTTGGAATCGCAGGCGAAGCGCGCTGCCACAATCTTCCTTTCCCGATTCATCGCCAGAAACGCCGCTTCCTCTACGCCTGCCCGTGTTGCCGGCGCGATTATCCGCGCACCCGACCGCTCCGTCGCACCTCAGCCTGTCTTGACTGCTGCCGTGCCTTTAACCGTGGGCGCTATGATGGCCGCTTCAAGCTACGACTCGTTAGGCGTTAGGCATTAGGCGGCAGGCGACTCCGATTCCAATTCAGAGGAGCGCCGTCCACTGGCCTGCGGGAAATTTACAAGACGTTCCATGGCAAGGAAGGTGGCGCCCTTTCGCGTCGCGCGCCCCCCGGCGTCGCGGCGGGTCGCCGCGACGGGCAAGGCGAGTCGCCTGCGCTCCCCGGAAAGCTTGCGGCCACGCCTTGGGTTCCTGTAGGACTGGTCGGTGGCGAATGACGATGATTCTCTGGAAAAAACAGGCTTCCGCCGCATGGCTCGCGGCTTACGAAGCCCACATCGAGGAGTTCGCCGGGCTGGGTCTTGCCATCATCGCGCGACCCGGGCGGACCAGGAGCCTCGTGCAGGTGATTTGCCCGAGGCGTTCGAAAGCTGAAAGGCTGCAGCGCAATTTTGGAGGGACGATCGAAGTCCTGTCCAGCGATTGGTCGTCAGTCTCTCCGCCGCATCCGCCAATCCGGATCGGCCGCCGTCTGGAAATCGAAAGCCAACCGCCGCTCTCGCCCGGCTCGGACGACAGACTTCGGCTCATTATCCCGGCCGCCGGCGCATTTGGCACCGGCGAACATTCGACCACCGCAATGTCGCTCCGCCTGCTCGAGGAGGCGACGCGAAAACTGCCCGTGGGCTGGCGCCTGCTCGACGCAGGAACCGGCACCGGCATTCTCGCTCTCGCCGCACGACGTCTTAACGCCGTAGAGGTTCTTGGACTCGACAACGATCCGCGGGCCGTCGCGCACGCGCGGCGGAACGCGCGGCTCAATCGCATCGGCCGGGCAAAGTTCATCACTGCTGATATTCTCCGGTGGAAACCGCACACGCGTTACGAGGTCGTGACTGCGAACCTCTTCAGTGAACTCTTAATCGCTGCCCTGCCGATTCTCCAGCGCGCGCTTCGGCCTGACGGCTGGCTGATCGTTTCCGGCATCCTGCGCGAGCAAACTGAATCCGTCGTGCATGCGCTTACCAAGGCTCGATTCCATCTTGCGCAACAACGCCGTCGCGGAAAATGGGTCGCGCTGCTCTCGTCCCGGAAAAGCTAGTTGAAGGCTCGTTAGCCGCAGCTACCTTCCGGGCGTCCGAGCGACTTCGATTGCCTGCAACCCGCGGCTGAATCCGTCAAGCCGCTCAGGATCCTTATGCAGGCCGAAGAACTCTCCTACGTCGTCGTCACTCCCCATTCGATGCGCAAATCGCGCACCGGCGGAATCGTTTCCCGACTCATCTCCCGCACCGGTCTCGACCTGGTTGGCGGGCGCATGTTCGCCCCCGGCGAAGAACTCGTCCGACGTCTCACTGAAGACATCGTGACGGCGAAGGATCCGCGGCATCGTGCCACCCAGGAAATGATCCGCGATTATGTCCGCAAGAATTTTACCGGTGAACGCAACGGCCAGCATCCGCGCGTCCTCCTGCTCGTTTTCCGCGGCCCGGACGCGATTGAAAAGATCCGTCACGTCGTCGGCCACATTGTGCACGAGCGAACCAGTGGCGAGACGATCCGCGATACTTACGGCGATTACATCACGGACGAATCGGGCAAGGTTACCTACTTCGAGCCAGGCGTGCTCGCTTCGCTCGATGCGGAGTCGGTCGAAGAGAACCTCAAGCTCTGGGCGGAATTTTCCGACAGCGATGGCGGCATTCTTGATGATGTCATTTCGTATCCGGCGGATGCGAAGGTTGAGAAGTCGCTTGTCCTGATCAAGCCTGATAATTTCAAGTTTCCAAACATCCGACCGGGCGGCGTGATCGAAGTTTTTTCACGCACCGGGCTCTCTATCATCGGGTTCAAAGTGCACCGGATGAGCGTGGCCCAGGCGGAGGAATTTTACGGACCGGTTCTCGCGGTGTTGAAGGATAAGCTCGGCGCCGAAAAAGGTCGCGAAGCGTGGGAAGACATCGTCGAGTTCATGTCCGGCAGACGACCGAGCGCGACGAACGACCAGGAGCGCCTCGCGCCCGGCACGGAGAAATGCATCGCGATCGTTTACCAGGGCGAAGACGCCGTGCGCAAAATCCGCGACGTGCTCGGTCCGACCGATCCAAGCAAGGCGCCGCCCGGTTCGATCCGCAGGGAATTTGGCCAGACGATCATGATCAACGCGGCCCACGCCTCCGATTCCGCCGAGAATGCGAAACGCGAGATGGAGATCGTGCAGGTGCGCGAGAACAACCTCAAACCTTTGATTGAAAACTTCTTCGCGCGCCGATAGCTTGCGCTCCCCTTTTTACCAACCACTTGATCACTTCAGCCATGGAAATCTCAACGCGCGCCGCGCAACTCACGCCCTCACTCACTCTTTCGATCGACAGCAAAGCGAAGGCGATGAAGAGCGAAGGGATCGACATCTGTGGTTTCGGCGCGGGTGAACCTGACTTCGACACGCCGGACCACATCAAGGCGGCGGCCATTGCTGCGCTCGAAGCCGGCTTTACGAAATACACGCCCAGCTCCGGCCTTCCAGAATTGCGCCAGGCGATCGCCGAAAAACTCGCGGCCGATAACGGGCTCGAGTATCGCCCCAGCCAGGTGATCGTGAGCAACGGCGCAAAGCATTCCTGTTACAATGCCATTCTCGCCACCTGCGAACGCGGCGACGAAGTCATTATCCCCTCGCCCTACTGGGTGAGCTACCCCGACATGGTGCGTCTCGCCGGCGCGGAACCCGTGATTGTGCCAACGAGCGAGCGCAACAACTGGAAGATGACGGCCGAGGAATTCGAGAATGCCATGACGCCGCGAACCAAGATGGTGATCATGAACAGCCCGGGCAATCCGAGCGGTTCCGTCTACACCCGGGAGGAATTGGAAGCGATCGTCGCGGTAGCGGCCGAAGAAGACATCTACATCTTGTCGGACGAGATCTACGAGAAACTGATCTACGACGACGCGCAGCATGTCAGCATCGCGTCTCTCTCGAAGCAGGCTTACGACCTCACCATTACGGTCAACGGTTTCAGCAAATCATACGCGATGACCGGCTGGCGGCTCGGCTACATGGGCGCCCCGGAAGAGATCGCGAAAGCGGTTGATTCGATTCAAAGTCACAGCACTTCAAACCCGTGCTCCTTTGCGCAGAAAGGCGCGATCGCCGCACTCAAGGGCGACCAGCAGCCGCTTTCCGACATGCACGACGAGTTCGATATGCGCCGCAACTACATGTACGAACGCATCTCGAAGATCCCGAACATCACCGCCGTCAGACCGCAGGGCGCGTTCTACGTCCTGGTTAACATCAGTCAGCTCGGTTTGAGTTCGCAGAATTTCTCCGATCGGCTCTTGAGCAAAGCCAACGTCGCGGTCATTCCAGGCGTGGCCTTTGGCGACGATCGCACCATCCGGTTGAGTTACGCGACGAGCATCGACGTGATCAAAAAGGGGCTCGATCGTTTCCAGGATTTCTGCCGCACGCTCTAGTGGACGTTGAAGGGTTGAAACGATGAAGCGTTGAAGCGGTCTTGTTTCCGCTGCAACGCTTTAACTCTTTATCGCTTCAACGCTGCCACGCATGCCCGGCTCGTTCGCTCTCATCCTCCACGCTCATCTCCCTTTCGTCCGGCATCCCGAGCACGAGGATTTCCTCGAGGAAGACTGGCTCTTCGAAGCCCTGACCGAAACCTACCTCCCGCTGCTGAGCATGATGCGTCGGCTGACGGACGAAGCGATCGCATTCCGCCTCACGATGTCGCTCACGCCGACCCTCGGCGCGATGCTCCGCGACGAACTGCTCCAGCAGCGATACCTCCGCCATCTCGAACGGCTGATTGGGCTCGCGCAACAGGAGATCGAGCGAAATTGGAATCATCCGACGCTCGCGGATCTGGCGCGATTCTACGCCGACCTCTTTACCGGGACGCGCGAATTTTACGACCAGACCCTCGGGCGCGATGTCGTCAGGGCATTTCGCGAGTTGCAGGAGGCTGGCGGTCTCGAAATCATCGCCAGCGCTGCGACCCACGCCTTCCTCCCATTGCTGCAGGATTTCCCCGAAGCGCAGCGCGCGCAGATCCACCTCGGCTGCGACAGTTACCGGGAAATGTTCGGCTGCGAACCGCGCGGTTTTTGGCTGCCGGAATGCGGCTACAGCGACGGGCTCGATTCCGTTTTGCAGACTGCAAACATTCGCTGGTTCGTCCTCGATTCCCACGGCCTGATGTTTGCGCAGCCGCGGCCGTATCACGCCATCTTCGCTCCCTGCTACACGCCGGCCGGCCCGGCTGCTTTCGCGCGCGATCGCGAATCGAATCGCGAAGTCTGGAGCGCTGAAGCTGGTTATCCGGGCGATCCGCTTTACCGCGATTTTTATCGCGACCTCGGCTTTGACCGTTCAGAGGAGGAACTGGCGCCATTTCTTCGTCCGCCTGGTGTGCGGAAATTCAGCGGAATCAAATATCATCGTGTCAGCAGTGGGAGGGAGAAGGAATTCTATGATTCCGCCGCCGCCCTGGCCCGCGCCGATGAACATGCGCGCGATCTTTTCGCCAAGTGCGCCGCTCGCTTCCGCGACCTGCAGGAGATGAACTTCGAGCCGGTGATCGTGAGTCCGTTCGACGCCGAGCTCTTTGGCCATTGGTGGTTTGAAGGCCCGCGCTTCCTCGAAACTTTCCTCCGCCTCGCGAGCGCACCTGACGATTTTCGCCTCGGCACGCCGACTGAATTTCTCAAAACGCATGGGGAACACCAGGTCGTCATGCCAAACCCCTCGAGCTGGGGAGAGCGCGGCTTCAACAGCGTCTGGCTGGACGAAAAAAACGCCTGGATTTATCCGCATCTGCACGCCGCTACCCGCCGCATGACGGAGGTAGCGCGGCGGCATCGCGATACGCGTGATCCTGCGATCGAGCGCGCGCTCAGGCAAGCCGCGCGCGAGCTGCTTCTGGCGCAGGGGAGCGATTGGGCTTTTCTGATCAAGACCAACAGCGCACCGGAATACGCGTCGCAGCGGACGAAGGATCATCTCCTGCGCTTCAGCCGCCTTTACGAGCAACTCTGCACGGCGCAGATCGATTTCGAATTTCTTGGCGAATGCGAATCGCGGGCTAACCTTTTCCCACATCTGAACTGGCGATATTACCTCTAGCTCACCTCGACATGCGCCTCGCCATTCTGTTCTTCGTCCTCCGCCTGGCCGTAGCGGTCGCACAGGAAACGCCCACGCCTTCTCTCTCGACCCCTCCGTCGCCCACGCCTTCCGTCGCGCCTCGGCGCACCGTTCTGTTGCGCTTCGCCCTGCCGCCGCTCGAAGGCACGATCAGTCTCGGAATTTATGATGGGAGCGGGAATCTCGTCCGCGTTCTTCATCGCGAAGACGCCATCTCCGAGTTCACGGCCGGCAACGACGCGCTGGAGACAAGCTGGGATGGAACCGACGACGACGGCAAACCCCTGCCTGACGGAAAGTACAGCGCGCGCGGCTACGTCGTCGGCGATCTCAAGGTCGAAGGCGTCGATTATTTCTTTAACGATTGGGTGACGGACGAAAATTCACCCCACATTCTCCGCCTCTCTCAGCTCTGGATGGAGCGCGGCGAGCTGCGAATCGATGCGGAGCTGGCCGGCGGGAAAAAGACAACCTTTGTCTGCGACCAATCGAATGGCGCCATCCAAAGCGAAGCCGCTCCGATGACGGGCGTTCATTGCAATCAGATCGGGATGCTTCCGCGCGTTGTCGACTGCGCAGTGGGAATGGACGGAACGACCTGGGTCATTGATTCAGCTGAGGCCGGCGGACCGCGCGCGGTCAAACAATTTTCCAGAAGTCACGAGATTCTGCGCCAGCTCGATTACGTGGCCGACGATCCGCAACCGGAGCGGATTGAGGCTGCCCCAACCCGGGAAGCCATCTTCCTCCTCGAGCGCAACAAAGTCGTCGAACGATTCCGAGGTTTGACTCTGGTGCACCTGCCAACGAGTTCCGCGGATAAAGCCGTTTCCAATTGGAGGAGCCTTTTCGACAAGAAGATCGTCGCGCACCAAAACTTCGCGATCGAAAACAACCGGCCCGTGGCTGCCTCCGCTGCTCCCCGGAGCGAAGCGCAAAAGGTAAACCAGCAATTGCGCCCCAATCCTTTGCAACACGATGAACCGGGCAGCGTCGCGCTGGCGATCGGGATCGACACGGACGGCAGTTTTTTGAAAACCGCCGACGGCCTCCCGCTGCGCACGATCAGCGACACGCCTCACCTCATTCGCACGCTCGTCTCCCGGCCTAACGACAGCGCCCTCGATGTCTTTCAGGACGACGGCGCGGTCGTCGAGCAGTTCCGCGTTTCGAATCTTGCGCAAATGATTGCTTTCGACTGCGGCGATTTCGAGTTGAAGTAGAGCGATGCCACGCGACATCGTTTACTTCGATCTCGAAACCCAACGGACTGCCAATGACGCCGGCGGATGGGATCGCAAGGGCAACATGCAAATGTCGATCGGCGTCACCTACAGTACGCGCAGTGGCCGCTACGAAATCTTCGACGAATCGCGCGTCCACGACTTGATCGAGCGCCTGCGACGGGCGGATCTTGTCATCGGGTTCAACGTCCTCAATTTCGATTATCACGTCCTGATGGGCTACACCGTGCTCGACCTGGTGCACGAGCTGCCCACGGCCGATCTCATGCTCGATGTGGAGAGCAGACTCGGCCATCGCCTCGGTCTCGACGCCATCGCGCAGGCCACGTTAGGCGTGCAGAAAACCGCTGCCAGCCTCGACGCTATCCGTTGGTGGCGCGAAGGACGCATCGTCGAGATCGCGGAATATTGCTGCTTCGATGTGAAGGTGACGCGCCTCGTGCACGAGCACGGCTGTCGTCACAAGGAACTTTTCTTTCAGGATCGCTTCGCCCGCCGCCAGCGCGTCGCGGTCGATTGGGAGCTGTAACACTCCCGGCCAGCCTGGTAGGGCGAGACTCCGTCGAGCTGGGAGAAGACAACGCCGCAAGCCACCCGTTCCCCGGCTCGACAGAGTCTCGCCCCACCAAATCTTCGGCGGAGGCCAGGCGTCCCTACCGAATTTCCACTTCAACCGGGAGGCAGTGATTGATCATGTAACTGCCGCGATCGGGATCGCGCTCCATTGGCTGGGCGCGACCGCGCGAGTCGGTCGCTCGCGCCAGCAGACTGCAGGACCCGGGCGCGCTCGGCGCCCGCCAGTCGTAATGCCAGAGTCGCCAGCTGTTCGGCGCCGAATTCTCCCCTAACGATGCCTCCGCCCACCTTTGCCCGCCATCGGCGCTGATTTCCACCCGCATAATCTCCGCCTCCGCCGTCCAAGCCGCACCACTCACGCGGTAGGTTGACCCTGCCGCGATGATCTCGTGGCTGCCGGGACGGGCAATGGCGGCCTTGACCAGCATCTCCGTGATCGGGACGATGCGCGCGCCGCCCGCCCCGCGCTCCCAAAAGGTGTAGTCGACCGTCTGATAATACCCATGAAAGGGTTGCTCGGTCACAATGATGCGCCGGAGCCATTTCACCGCCGCCATCCCATACCAGCCCGGCACGATGGCGCGGAGCGGAAACCCGTGCGTCGGAGAAAGCGGCTCGCCGTTCATCCGCACCGCGAGAAGAACGTCATGAAGCGCTTTGCCTAACGACAAACTGCGCGCGTAAGGGATCTTGCCGGCTGGCCGCGGAGGCTCGGGGATCGCTCCGCTGTCTGCTCCTTCCAGGATAACTTCGCAAGCCTGCGACGTGCAACGCACCTCGCGGAGCAGGTTGCCCAACGACACTCCGGTCCAGTCTGCGTTGCCGACCGCACCCATTTCCCACTGCACGCCTTTGACCTTGGGTTGAAGAAAGATGCGGCTGTTGCCGGCGCACTCCATCGTCGCCGGGACCGTTTTCAGCGGCCGGGCCAGCAGGTCGTCGTAGGACAACTCGATTGGCTGCTCGACTGCGCCTTCGATCTGCAAACGCCAGTTTGGCAAGTCGATCCGTGGAACCGGGAAATGGGAGCGGACATAAAACTTCTCGTTAGGCGTAATCGCCCCGTCGAGCGTACCGAACGGCATCTCGAGGTTGGCCGGTTCACTTTCGCGAATGATCATATGAGAAAGTCCTCGTTTTGCTCCGGAGCCGAGAAGGCTGGCCCGACCTTATCACGGGCCTCCGCTCTGCCACAAGGCGCGGCAAAAATCTCGCCATCGCGCAGCGTAAAGGTAGGATCCCGCCATGAACTTCATCTGCTCAGTTTGCGTTTGCTGCTTCATCTCCCTCGCCGTCGTTTCCGCCGCCGCACAGACGCCGGATGATTTGGCTCTCATGAAAAAGGTGACCGCTGCGGCCGCCGCCGCCCCAGCCTCACGCGTCACCTCCACCGTGACGGACCGCGATTCCGGTGCGGTCGTCGAGACGGTCGTCATCGAGCGCGTCCCGCCAGACACGGTTCATGTCGTTACCACCCACAACGGGCAGCCGGGATCGGAGATGATCTCCGATGGCAAACGCAGCTTGCGTCGCGCCGGCCCGAACGACCCCTGGAAGCCGCTCCCGATGAATCTGAGCGAGATGATGAACGCGTCGCGCAAGGAATTAAGCGACGATCAAATGCGCGAGCAACACGGCCATCTGACGCCGGCCGGCGAGGACCGAGTCGACGGAGTCGCAGCAAAGGTTTACGAACTGACCACGGACAACGGCCGGTCAAAAATCTGGATCGCAGCCGACACGTCCCGCCTCTTAAAAACAGAACGTGATTACGAGGGAACGGCACCGACCTCCGGGGTGAAAACGGGCGCGAATGGTGCGGTCGATTTGAAGGCGCTGCACGCGCAACTCAAGGCCGCGACCGCGCAACATCACCTCCATTCCGTTACCGCCTTCGTTTACGATCCTTCGATCAAGATCACCATGCCGGCGAACTAGCGCCGTGTCTTACTTGAACCGAGACCGGCGTTTGTGATCGCACGACTGGACGCGCAGAAGCGCGTCCCTTCGGAGGGACCTGCTTCCGCAGGTCCAGTCTCTGCGCACGGCGTTCGCACGCGGTTGGGAATCAGACACGACAGTTTTCAGCCACCCAGGCAAGGTAATCCCCCGAACCGGCCTCCACCCGAAAGGCCAGGATTTCCGGGACGTCATAAGGGTGCAGTTCGCGTAGCTTTTCTTGGAACGCGCCGAATCGCGCTGCAGTCGTCTTGAAATAAACCATCACTTCGCTGGCCGTTTCGACTTCGTTTTTCCACCAATAGAACGAATCGACCGCAGAAGCGACGCTGGCGCAGGCGGCGTAACGCCCCGCCACCAGTTCCTCCGCGATCCGCTGCGCTTTCCCGCGATCGGGAAAGGTGCTGAGGACGAGAATTACTTCGTCCGCCATGATGTCGTCAGGCAACTGCGACCGCCGCGTGCCGGCAAATCCAGCCGCCCGCAATCACCATGTCGCCGTCGTAACAAACCGCCGCCTGCCCCGGTGTGACCGCCTTCTGCGCTTCGTCCAGCCTGATGAGTGCGCGATCGCCCTCGAGCGGAGTGAGCGTGGCCCTCGTTCCGGGATGGCTGTAGCGAATCTTCACCGTCACGGCGAGCGGCTCGTCCGCCTCCGCACGACTGCTCCAATTGACGCGCTCGATTTCAAACTTCTCCACCAGCAGGTTCTCCGCCTCACCAACGAAAACGCGGTTGGTCTGCGGGTCGATATCGACCACATAGCGCGGACGGGGCGAGCCGCCGGGCAGACCTTTGCGCTGGCCGATGGTGAACATCTCAATGCCTTCATGCTCGGCGAGAAAATTGCCCGAGAGATCGAAAATCCCGCCCCGATGAAATTCAGTTTCACCGAGATGACCGCGGAGGAACGCCTTGTAATCGTTCCCCGGGACGAAACAGATCTCCTGGCTGTCGACCTTGTCGGCGACCTTCAGGCCTAACGAGCGCGCGATCGCGCGGATCTCCGGCTTGGACATTGTCCCCAGCGGCGTGAGCGAGCGACGCAATTGCGCCTGGCGGAGACTGAAGAGGAAATAGGACTGATCTTTGCGCGGGTCGCGGCCTTTGCGCAGGATGGCGCGATCGGCTCGATGCTCGATGATCGCGTAGTGACCGGTTGCGATGTACTCGCATCCCAGCGCCTGCGCCTTTTCCCACAGGCTGCCAAACTTGAGCTTCTCGTTGCACATCACGCAGGGATTTGGCGTTCGGCCGGCCTGGTATTCGCTCGAAAAATAATCAATCACGACCCGCTCGAACTGATCGGCCTCATCGACCACATAATGGGGAATGCCTAACGAGTGAGCAACGCCACGCGCGTCCGCGATCGCCTGCGGACCACAGCACTTGTCCTCGGCCCGCGAGATGCAGTCCTGCGGCCAGACCTTCATCGTCACGCCGACAACGTCGTAGCCCTGCTCGCGCAGGAGGTAACCGGCGACGCTGGAATCGACCCCGCCGCTCATGCCGAGGAGGACGCGCTCTTTCTTTGCGTTCATTCAAACGCGTAAAGTCGGTGCGATCGGCGGGCTGGTCAACGTTCTCGAAAAAAACGCGCGCTAACTGCCCGGCGTTGTCATCCCGAGCCGCGTAGACGGCGAGAGACCTCACGATTGCAACCCATGTGCTCCCATCAGGAGGAACGCGCTCATTCCATCGGAGAGGTTTGAAAGCCCGGCCTCACCCGCTACGCGGCCTGCGTTACGGCTCGCCGCGCTCGGCCGGCTCGGGATGACAACCTGGAGGGCAATGCTCCGTCATTGCCGGACCTCATCCTGGGCAACGACGGAGCGCTGTCCTCCAGAACCTAACGCCCGCGTCGCTTTACAGTGGACGGACGCACCGGGACACTGACAAACTCACTCCCGCGCAGCGTGAAACGCCACGGAAAATCCTGGGCGCGACTGATTCCGATCCGCGGATCGGCTACGACTTCGACCTGATCGTTAGGCCGAGGCTGAAAAGAATGCGCCGGATCGGAGCTGAGATCGATTTCATGATAACGCTTCGTGATATCGAGCGCCTGGGTCAGTTTGCCGGGGCCGGAACAGAGCCGGCGCAGCGCCTCCACCCCGCGCCGGCGCCGCATCAACGCGATCCCGCGTCGCGGCTCGATCGCCCGAATGAGGATGAGCCCATCGCGCGGTCCGCCTTTCACGAGCACATTCAGCATCCAGTGCACGCCGTAGTTGAAATAGATGTAGGCCGCGCCCGGTTGGTTGCGTTCGACGAAAACGCGCGTGCTCGGCCACCTGAAGGTGTGAGAGGCTTCGTCGCCTTCCACGAGATACGCTTCGGTCTCGACCACGATCCCGGCGCACTTTCCCCAGACCAGTTCGGTGCCGATCAAATTCGCGGCGCAATCCAGCGGATCGGTTGTAAAGAAATTCGCGGAAAGCATGCCGAATCTTAGCAAAGCCTCGCCGCCCCGCGAACCGCGGGAAATTCACTCGAAGTCCGTCCTTCCGAAGCACCATGCCTCTACCAAGGGACGAAAAGCCCAACGAATAAATCATCCAGATCGCAGTTGAGAGCAGCCAGCCTTTACAATCTCCGGCACGTGTAACCGCGAACCGAAGCTCGGTAGTCTTCAGACGGCGGACGGCGAGCCAATCTCCAACTCCGAGCGCCGAACTACTTGATGTCGGCGAAAGTATGCGATGAGGGCGTCACGCGCGTGGATCGGATGGACGGCGCATCGGGCCTCGGGTGCCTCCAGCATCTCGCGCAATTTCATGAAGCGATGGCCCCCGCTACTGGCATCGAAGCTATTCATGGCAATGCGATAGCGCCGGGCGTGATCGAGCGGGCGACCGTCGGCCAGGCGCAAGTTCGCTAGGCGCCGGTTTTTCCCTTCACCGACAACGTTGAACCGGAAGCCCACCAAACCGCGCGTCTCGCGATTTTCGAAGACTTCTTCCATCATGACCTTGAGTGCGACCGCATCCAGCTCGGCGGTAACGAGAAAATTCTCGTAAGGCAAAATCGTCCAGAGATCGCGCACCGTCTTTCGACCTTTCTCGAACGGATGCTCCTCAAACAACCCATGGAAGACACCGTCGATGGTCAGGCCGCGCTCCTCGAGCACTTCCGAGATCGCGGCAGCAATAAGACTGGCGACCGCGCATGGCTCGCCGGGTGGGGCGTTCGCGCTCAGGGTGTCAGCCAGCTCTCCCACAGGTTCGGCCAACGTTGCCCGCGCACGATCAAGCTGCGCCTGGCTTCGACTCAGAATCACCGGATCGAGCGCGACTCGATCATCCATAAGTTCGGTCCGCGCTTCCCGGTGCAGCAGTTTCCTGGAATTTCGGTCGAAAAGCAGGTCGACCCGACCCACATGAATCCCGAAGTGATCCGCCTGGGTCAGGATCACGCCGTTCGTCAGGCGACTTTCTATCGCCTGGTGCGTGTGGCCCGCGATGAAAACCGCGGCTTCCGGAAATTCGAGGGTCAGAGAGATGGCGCGATTGGCGAAATCGTCGCCGCCCGTTCGTTCCTTCAATCCCATGTGTCCAGCAAGGATAACGGCATCCGCGCCTGACAACTTTGCCTGACGAATGGCGCGGCGCGCAGCATCAACCGGGTCCTGAAAGTCGATTCCTTCCGTGAACCTGGGCGGAAACCAGAAGGGCATGCCCGGAGTCGTCAGACCAATGACCGCCAGCTTGATCCCGGCGATCTCCCTGAGGATGTACGGCTGGATGCGACTAAACGGATGGCCTCGTTCGTCGAATGCGCCGGCCGGCTTTCCTTTCAACGCGGTATTGGCCGCGAGGACCGGCATGGTGGAACGCGCGACGGCGTGGAGAAACGGCTCCATTCCCCAGTCGAACTCGTGATTACCGACGATCCAGGCGTCGTAACGGAGCAGATTAAAGAGGTCGATCATCATTCGTCCCTCGTCGCTGAGGGCGAACTGCGTGCCCTGATAAACGTCGCCGACATCGATCAGGAGCGAGTTGGGATTTTCCCGGCGCCAAAGCGCGATCTGCGTCGCACACCGCGCAAGGCCGCCCAGATCGGGACGACCGTCATAATCCGCTGTCGGCAGGATGTGACCATGCAGATCGGTCGTGTGAAGAATCGAAAGTCTGACAATATCCGGCAACAACTCCTGCGCTGCCCGCAGCCAGGGCGGGGCGAGCAAAGCCGTCGCCGCACCACTGAGGAGACGGAGAAACCGGCGGCGATCTGGAGACGGAACCCGCACGACCTTCGATTTTTGACGGCATCCGGTCGCAGGACAATCTTTTTCGCGCCATGAAACTCGAAGGGATCGATCACGTCGCGATTGCCGTGCCCGATATGGATCGGACGATCGCCTGGTATACCGAGGTTCTCGGATTCCAGCGCCAGCACACCGAGGAATGGAACGGCGTCCCGGCCTTCATTGGGCTTGGATCGACGGCGATTGCCCTTTTCCCGCAAGAGCAAACGTCAGCCGGCCAACCGGCGCGCGGCGGCCCGATGTTGCATCTCGCTTTTCGCACCGACCGGCCAGGATTCGTCAGGGCGCAGGAAGAATTGAGGAAGCGAAAGATTTCCTTTCGCTTCGAGGATCACGAAATCGCGCACTCGATTTACTTCCGCGACCTGAACGACCTGCCCCTCGAGATCACGACTTACGAAGTGGTCTGAAGAAAGGAAAAATGGAGCGGGTGACGAGACTCGAACTCGCGACGTCCTCCTTGGCAAGGAGGTGCTCTACCACTGAGCTACACCCGCGGCCGCAATGGCGGAGAGCAATAATGTCCAGCCGCTCGGGCCGCGCAAGAGCATTGTTGTCATCCTCGTGCTCCTGACGGGCGTTCCCCGGAGGGACGTGCTTCCGCACGTCCTGAACGAGCAGAAGCTCGCCGCGTCCGCCTTTTGCCAAAAATTCACTCGATTACGAGTGCGAGCACGAGGAGGGAGGTCGGATTGACGCTCCGTGTAGAATCACGCTCATGTCCACGCTCCATGTTTCCGTCGGCGCTCTTTTTGTGCTGCAACTTTTCGTCTCGGCTTTTTTCGGGATTCTTTTTCTTCAATCCGGAATCGACAAGATCGTCGATCGGCGCGGCAATCTGGAATGGCTAACCGGTCACTTCGCCAAGAGTCCGCTCGCCGGGATGGTCCCGCTGATGGTCGGTGTTATTACCATCCTGGAGCTGTCGGCCGGCGCCCTGAGCGCGATCGGGTGCCTGATTGTCCTGTTGCGCCGCGATGCCACGATCGCTTTCTATGGCGCGATCCTCGCCGGACTCGCGCTGCTCGCGCTTTTTTTCGGTCAACGCATGGCGAAAGACTATGCCGGAGCCGCCGCGCTCGTGCCGTATTTCCTGGTCGTGATCGTGGCCATCATCTGTCTCGGACAAAGCTGAAGACGTCCGCTGCAATCTTCCTCGCGCTGACATTGGGGGTCGGCGCCAGAGCGGAAACCGGGCTCATTCCCCCGCCCGTCGGCAAGCTTTACCAGGGCCTCTTTTTTAGCACGCCCACCCCGGGGAGCGACGATGAGAATGAACACAACGTTACCCCGGGCGATGTGGATGCGTTCGAAAAGGCCGTCGGCTCGAAAATCATCTGGGTTTATTTTTCGGACAATTGGTTCGAATCGCGCGCCTTTCCCCGAGAAACCTGCGAATGGATTCGATCGTTAGGCAAAGTTCCTTATATCCGCCTCATGCTGCGCTCGGACCTCGACCAGGAGCATGCCGAGAAACAATTCAGCCTGGCGAATATCTGCGCCGGTCGTTTCGATGATGATTTGCGCGCCTGGGCGATCGCGGCGCGCGACTTTGGCAGCCCGATCCTGATCGAATGGGGCACGGAGCCAAACGGGAAATGGTTCGCCTGGAATGGCAAATGGAATGGCCACGCCGCCGGGCCGGCGCGCTACGTGGAGGCCTATCGTCATATCGTGGGCCTGATGCGAGCTGCGGGCGCCAATAACCTGCAATGGGTCTGGCACGTGAACTGGGACGACGTGCCCGAGACGCATTGGAACCGGTTGGGAGGGTATTTCCCCGGCAGCGCCTACTGCGATTGGCTGGCGATCAGCGCCTACGGACCACTTACGCCGCGCACCGTCGAGATGGAGAGCTTTCGCGAAGAAATCGATCACGTTTATCCGCGCCTGACGAAACTCGCGCCCGGCAAGCCAATCATCGTGGCGGAGTTTGGTTGCGACATTCATCACCGCAAAGTGAAAGCGGCGCAGTGGGCGCGCGCTGCTCTGCGGGATCTCTTCTCGAAGCGCTGGCCGGCGATCATTGGTTTCGCCTGGTGGAATGAAGGCTGGGAGAACGATGACACCGCCGCGCACAATTCCGATCTCAACATTCTGCACGACTCGGCGCTGACCGCTGTCTTCCGGGAAGAGCTGGAGAAGCATCGCGACCAGATTCAGGCGACACCGCTTCTCGAGGAGAAACGTTAGGCGGCAACGCTTTTGCCAAAGTCACCGCGGCGTTCGATGCTCGGGGATGGTTCAGATTTCGATCGATTACACGGGACAGCTGCATTGCAGCGCCAGGCACGGCCCCTCGGGCACGACTCTCTCGACGGATGCGCCGCTCGATAACCAGGGAAAAGGTGAAGCATTTTCTCCGACCGATCTCGTCGCGACCGCGCTCGGCACCTGCATCGCGACCACGATGGCGATTGTCGCCGAACGACACGGGGTGGAATTGAAAGGCATGACGGTGCAGGTCACGAAAGAGATGGCGAACGATCCACGCCGGATCGGTCGCCTGACGAGTGAGGTGCACATTCCGCTGCCGGCCGACCATCCTAATCGTGAGCTGCTGGAGAAAACTGCGCTCGGGTGTCCGGTCCATCGCAGCCTGGCGGCGGAGATGGAGCGACCCACCAACTTTTTCTGGGAAGGCTAGCCGACAGATAGCGGTTAACCCAACCGCCGTGGGACCGGCGCGCTGGTAGGCGAGGCGCCTGGCCTAACGACGACAAGTCGCGCAGTTCGCGATTTGTTCGGGACAGCGCCTCGCTGGCGCATTTCCTACTGCCCGAGCACCCAGGCGAAAATTAATGGCGCACAAATCGTGGCGTCGCTTTCGATCACGAACTTCGGAGTCGAGGCCGCGAGTTTGCCCCAGGTGATTTTCTCATTCGGCACGGCACCAGAATAGCTGCCGTAGCTCGTGGTCGAATCGCTGATTTGACAGAAATAACCCCACAGCGGCACCCCGGTGCGCTCCAGATCCTGGTGCAGCATCGGGACGACGCAGATCGGGAAATCGCCGGCAATGCCACCGCCGATCTGAAAGAAACCGATTGAGCCCTCGCGGTTGCGCAGCTTCTTCGCGTTCTTCGTGTAGTAGTCCGCGAGCCGGGTCATGTATTCGATCCCCGTCCGCACGGTGTGCACGTTCCTCACGTCGCCGCGTATCACCGCCGCAGCATACATGTTGCCGAGCGTCGCATCCTCCCAGCCCGGCACGATGATCGGCAGATTCTTTTCGCAGGCCGCGAGCAGCCAGGAATGCCTCGGGTCGATCTGATAGCTCTTCTTCAGCTTCCCGCTGCGAAGAATCTTATAGAGGAACTCATGCGGGAAATAATGCTCTCCCGAGCGGTCGGCCGCGATCCACTCTTCGAGCACCGCCTGCTCGATCCGCCTCATTGCCTCCATCTCCGGGATGCAGGTGTCGGTCACGCGATTCATGTGCCGGGCGAGTAATTGCTGCTCGTCCTGCGGCCTCAGCTCCCGGTAGTGCGGCACCCGCTCGTAATGAGCGTGCGCGACGAGATTAAAAATGTCCTCTTCGAGGTTTGCGCCGGTCGAGACGATCAGGTGTACCTTGTCGCGACGGATCATCTCGGCCAATGAGATGCCGAGTTCGGCTGTGGACATTGCGCCCGCGAGCGTGACGAGCATCTTGCCGCCGGCGGCGAGGTGATCCTCGTACCCCTTGGCTGCGTCGAGCAACGCGGCGGCGTTAAAGTGGCGATAATTTCGCGCAATGAATTTCGAGACCGGGCCTTTTTTGGCCGCGAGCGCGGCGTTGATCTCTTCCGGGCTTTTTGAGCGTGGTTTGGCTTTGGCCTTCATGACTTGGGCAACTCTGGTGGGGCGGGATAGAGCCAACGCATGTAATCCGCCACGCCTTTTTCCAGCGGGAACTGCGGCTCGTAGCCTAACGACTTGCGCACGCTGGTCAGGTCCGCCTCGGTGTGGTTCTGGTAATGGGCGTGCGGATTGTCGAAATATTCCGGTTCGAAGTTTGTGCCTAACGTCTGGTTGAGGATCGCAATCAACTCGTTGAAGGAGCGCGCCTGGCCCGAGCCGAGATTGTAAATGCCGCTCTCCCTGGCCTCGAACGCGCGGAGCGTTCCCTGCACGATGTCCTTCACGTAAACGAAATCGCGATTCTGCTCGCCGTATTTGAAAATGCGCGGGCGCTTCCCTTCTGTGATCTGCCGCGAGAGATGCAAAATCATGCTCGCCGGCACGCCTTTGTGCGCTTCGCGCGGTCCGTAAACGTTGAAATAACGCAGGCCGACAATCTTCCATTCCGGATCGTCCGCCGCCGCGCGCCGCGCGAGATTGTCCATGATCACCTTGGAGAAAGCGTAGACATTGGCCGGCGCTGCCTCGTCCGCTTCCTTGTTCACCCCGCTCGCCGCGCCGTAGGTCGCAGCCGAGGAAGCGTAGACGATCCGGGTGCGATTCGGCTGCGCGAAACGAAGCAGCCGCCGAAAACTCTCCACGTTGTCGTGCACCTGGGGGAATTGATCGTGCAAGGTCGTGTCGGTGATCGAGGCGAGATGAAAAATTCCGTCGAACTTTTCGTCGCCAAATTGCGCCCGCCAGTCGAGCGAGGCGAGATCGGCGGCGACGAAATCGCCCCGATAACCGAGTAAATTCTTGAAATCGCCCGAGCGGAAATCGTCGACCACGGTGAGGCGGGCGTCCGGGTATTTCTCCTGCAAGGCCAGGACGAGATTCGAGCCGATGAAGCCGGCACCGCCGGTGACGAGAAAGTTGGGGTTTTGCAAGGGCATGGCGTCGAATTTTTGGGAGTCTGACAAATAAATCTTGAGCGCGGAAGCGCAACCCACTACTTCTGGGCGCAGTTCTTTGCGAGTTTGATTCGTGGATCGGCGCAAGAAATCCCGTTTGAACCGGGAGCAGTTGCGCTGCTGTAACTGGATACAACTTCCCAGGAGCCAATCGTCAGGCACGTGCCCGACGGTGAAGGCGGGAAGAAGGACGAAGCCAGTTGAGAGCCGAGAGTTGAGAATTGAGAGAAAGAACGCGGAAACGCGCGCCTCTCTTCGTCCCCCAACTCTTAACTAAAAACTCTCAACTTCTTCAAACGCCAGGAGCCAGAATATTTGCCCGCTCCACCTCATTCGTGTGGTCCGCTGTAGCGGTGGTCTTTGATCGCCGGTCTTCTACGCGCGCCCCGCGACAAAACTTCTTCGCAAAAAGAAGAATGAGAGACGAAAGCGCCGCGCAAGTGACGAGTCCGCCTCTCACAAATTGGAGGTTACTTGTCATGCAGATTGGAAGGAAATCCGCCGCGGCGTTACCGCGAACGATAGGGAGCGCGGGCGTTTCGCCCGCTGGCAACGACGCCCAGCCGTTGCGGATTTTTGTCACACGATTCGTCCTGGTGATGTTCGCGTTTTCGCTAGGCATGGCCCGCGCTCAGGACGAGCCCACTGCGCCGGAGACGGAGGAGCTGGTCATCAGCGCGACTCGAATTCCAACCGTCGAAGATGAAACGCCAGCCAGCGTGAGCGTGCTCACTTCGGAAGATTTTGACATCCACCAGACGGAACGCGTGGCCGACGCCCTGCGGGAGGTGCCGGGGCTCTCGGTCGTGCAAAGCGGGCCGCCGGGACAACTCACTTCTGTTTTCACCCGTGGTTTGCGGAGCGAACACACCCAGGTGTTGATCGACGGCGTGCCGATCAACCAGGGTCTGGCCGGCCTTTTCAATTTCGCCGACCTGACGACCGACAATATCGAGCGGATCGAAGTGGTGCGCGGACCGCAGAGCACGATTTACGGACCGAGGGCGATGGCTGGCGTGATTCAATTCTTCACCAAACAGGGAGGCGAAATACCGGAAACGACGGCGAGTTTCGAAGGCGGCAGCTACGACACTTTTCGCGAATACCTCGCCAGTTCCGGCAAGGTCGGGCAGGTTGATTATTCCTTTGCCGGGAGCCGGTTGGATACCGACAACGCCCGGCCTAACAATCAATATCGGCTCTGGGATTTCGTCGGCAACGTTGGCTGGTCACCCAGTGACCAGTTGCGGATCAGCAGTCTTTTTACCTACTCGCTGGCCGACACGGGCAATCCCAACACGATTTTTGATCCGAAACCGTACGACAATTTTCAGACGCAGCGTTGGTTAATCGCGCCGCATCTTGATTGGCGGCCATCCGACGAATGGGAGCACAAACTGATTTTCGCCTACGACGAAGAACGACAGGTGAACGATCCCAACCAGGATGGCTTCGTCGGGCCGACCGACGCGCTCTTCACGCGCTTGACAATCGATTATCAAAACAACTTTCGGCCGACCAGCTGGCTCACTCTCACCTCGGGTTTCTTTTTCAACGAGGTTAAAGCCGGACAGAAGCGCCCCTTCGTCTCGCAGGATTTCGGGCCGCAACCGACCTTCATCAGTGATTATACAGACGAGCGTGCGATTTATTTGGAAGCGAGCGCATCCCCGTTGCCTGGATTGAATCTGGTCGCTGGCGGTCGCTACGATCATTTCAACCAGTTTGGCGGGATCTGGACCTACCGATTCGCGGGCAGCTACAGGGTCGCGCCGACCGGCACGATCGTGCATGCGAGCGTCGCGACCGGCTTCAGTCCACCGAGCAGCCAAGACAAGATCTTTGGGAACAATTTCGGACTCAAACCGGAGCAGGACCTGGGGTGGGAGATCGGTCTCGAGCAACAACTCTGGGAAGACCGCTTCAATATCACCGCGACCTTTTTCCATAACGACCTCTCGAATTTGATCGGCTACAACGGCCTCTTCGACACGCTCAATTTAGGCGCCGCTCTGACCCAGGGAGTGGAAATGGAAATGGAGGTGCGGCCCATAGCGGACCTGATTTTCTCGGCCAGCTACACCTATCTCGACGCCAGGAACATCTCCGCGGCCGACATCACTCAGCCGCAGGGAGCCCGTCTGCCGCGTCGTCCGCGCAACGAAGTTTACCTTTCCGCCTCGTATCTTTGGTTCCACAGATTGCGAACAGCGGTGGAGGCGAAGTTCGTCAACGCACGAGAAGAACTGAATTTCGGCGGCCCCAATTTCGACATCGAAGATTATTCGTTCTTGAATCTCGCGGCCGAATATGTCTGCACCCCGCATCTCACGATCTTCGGTCGGATCGATAACGTGACGAACGAGAGCTACGCGGAAGTCTACGGCTTTCCGGCGTTGGGACGAGCGGCTTACGGCGGATTTCGCGTTTCGTTTTAACCGCCAGCCAGAAAATGCGCCCCTCAGTTCGGGCGGGTCATGAGAAAGGCGTGATGGCCACGATCTGCCTGATTGTGTTATGATCCCCCTTTGGAAAACCGGTTATGAAGGAATCGATGCTGTGAGTTGGCTCGCGCCGTGGCTGCCGATCGTATACCCCGTTCTCGCGGGGGTGGTGTCGTTCGTCTTGGGCATGTGGCTGACCCGTGTCCTGCTGCAACATCGCCAGGACCTTGCGGTTCGGGATTGCGAATCGGCCCTCAACACACAGATCGCTGCTCTCTCGCTTAGCCTGGCCACGGCCCAGGAAAAGAACACCCGGATTCCCGAACTGGAATCGGAAGCGGCGGCGGCGGAGCGCCAGATTCAGGAGTTGCGCGACCAGCAAACGCAGTCGGCCAGGCGTATCAGTACCCTGGAAACACAACTGGCCGAGCAGAGCAAAACAGCCGCGGAAAAGCTCGCGGTGCTCAACGAGGCCCAGACCCGTTTCTCCGATGCCTTCAAGGCTCTCTCGGCGGAGGCCCTCCGCCATAACAACACGTCGTTTCTGGAGTTGGCGAAATCGACCCTGGAAAAGACGCAGGAAGGCGCGCGAGGCGATCTGGAAAAACGACGGCAGGCGATCGATGCCCTGGTCAAGCCGGTGCGCGAATCGCTCGAGAAGGTGGATGCAAAGATCAACGAACTGGAGAAGGCGCGTTCCGGTGCCTATGAATCCCTCACCACCCAGGTGCGTTCTCTGGCCGAGACGCAAAATTATTTGCGCTCCGAGACGAGCAATCTGGTGCGGGCGCTGCGCTCCCCGATCGTGCGTGGGCGTTGGGGGGAAATTCAACTCCGCCGCGTGGTGGAGCTGGCGGGAATGGTCGATCACTGCGATTTCCTGGAACAGACCTCCGTTGAAACGGAGGATGGGCGTTTGCGGCCGGATATGATCGTGCATTTGCCGGCGGGCAAAACGATCGTGGTGGACGCCAAGGCTTCGTTGAACGCTTACCTCGAGGCGCTCGAGGCAGCAGATGACGATGCGCGCCTGAATCGCCTCGAGCAACACGCGCACCAGGTGCGCACGCACATCGAGAAACTGTCGCGCAAGGCGTATTGGGAGCAGTTCGAGAGCACGCCCGATTTCGTGATCCTGTTTTTGCCTGGCGAAGTGTTCTTTAGTGCCGCCCTGGAACGCGATCCCATGCTAATTGAGTTCGGGGCCGATAAAAGAGTTATCCCAGCGACACCAACAACTTTGATCACGTTGCTATGGTCCGTTTGCTACGGCTGGCGCCAGGAAAAGCTGGCGCAGAATGCGCGAGAAATCAGCCAGCTTGGGAGCGAATTATACAAGCGTTTCGCAGATCTTTCGGTCCATTTCGGAAGGCTCGGCAAGAGCCTGAACAGCTCGGTGGAAGCTTACAATCGAGCAGTGGGCAATATTGAAACCCGTGTCCTGGTGACGGCCCGCAAGTTCAAGGAACTGGGCTCCGCGCCACTCGGGATGGAGATCGAAGAGCTGCCGCAGGTGGAACAGATCGCGCGAGAAGTGCAGGCTCCGGAGTTGCTGCCGTCCTCCAATGGCGATTCGAGTTTATCCGTCCTGCAGAATGAGAATGGCGATTCAGCCGACTAACAGGAAAGAATCCCGAGCCCTCGCAAAGCAAAGCGCCTACAGTACCGCGTCCCACTTGCTCTTGTCCGTGAGCATCATTTCACGCAGCAAGCGAATCGGCGGCATGCCGTGGTCGAGGACCTCGTTGTGAAATTTCTCGAGCGAAAAATTCGGGCCTTCCTGGGCCTTGTAATCGTCGCGGAGTTTGAGGATCTGCCATTTGCCTAACGTGTAGTTGAGGTAGCCGGGATCGAACGTCCCGCGCAGCGCTTCCGACATCGAGGGCTTTGCCTCGTAGTAACAGTTTTCCTGAAAAAATTTGGCTGCATCGGCAACCGACATCCCTTGGGTATGCATCTTGATCGAGACGCAAAGCCGGCAGAGCCGAAGGAGCGCCTCATCGGCCTGTGCCATGCGGTATTTCGCGGCCCGTACCTTTTGTTCCGGCGTCGGATTCGCCGCGCTGCCGAACCCTTCATCGAGCATCATTTTCTCGGTGTAATGGGCCCATCCCTCGATGAAAGCGTAGCTGCCGAAGACCTTCTCAAGCTGGGTCGCCGTCGACGCATTCAAGTGCAGAAACTGCACGTAATGCCCCGGATACGCCTCGTGAATCGAGACGACATCCGACGTGTAATAATTGAACGAGGTCAGCCATTCATCCTTTTGCTTTTCTGTCCAGTTCTCCTCGACTGGCGTGACATAGTAATAGGCCTGCGTCGCCTTTTTCTCGAACGGCCCGGGCGTATCCATCGAGGCAAAGGTGGTCGCGCGATCGAACTGCGGCGTAGGCGTCACGCTCGGGCGCACATCGGACGGGATCGCCACGATATGATGATCGAGCACAAACTGCCGAATCTGGTCGAGGTCCTTCGCCACGTCCGTCACGAGCTCGCCCGGCTTCGGGTGTTCGCTTTGGATTTGTTTGAAAACGGCGAGCGGCGCTTTCTTCGGATCGATGATTTTCGCGGCGGCGGCAAAGATGCCCTGTTCCTCTTTTAGGCGCTGCAAGCCAAGCGCGAGGATTTTGTCCGGCGGAAGATCGACCAGTTCGGTCTGGGCGAGCATGCGTTGATATTTGGCGGTGCCGATCGCGAAGTCGTCCGTCGCTTTCGGCAGCCTCTCTTTCGCCAGCCAGGACGCGTAATCTCTCAGCGCCGCCGCGGCTTTTTTGTTCGCGTCCTGGAAAGCGGCCGTGAGCGGCTCGTCGTCCAAGTCTTTCACCGCCGCAGTCAGGTCCTTCTCCAGAAAATCGGCTGATCCATTTGCGATCTGGATCGCCAGCTCGACGTAGGGTTTGGGCAGCACCGTGGCGAGATTCGTCTTTGCCGCGGTCATGATGTTGGCCGTTTGGTCCTCAATCGTGACGATGTCCCGCACCCGATCATCGAGCGGTTTGAAGTCGCGTTTGATGTAAATGTTGACGTCGATCGCACGGGCGTAGGTCATCGGGTTCCGGTCGAAGATTCTCATGTCCTCGATCTGGAAAAGCTCGCCCGCGATCGCCGTCAGGAGGATGCGGCGATCGATGTCGGTCCGCGCGCTCAGGGTGCCAGGATCGATCTTGGAAAGCTGGGTTTGGAAGCGATGCAAACGTTCGATTTCCGCATCGATCGCGAGCCGGGTGTAATCCCCGATCTTGCCGTCATATTGATGCAAGCCGAGCGCGACGCCTTGGAGCGGTCGAGCCGCCAGATAACCGCCAATGAAATCGAGTGCGATCTTTTCGAAATCCGCATCCCCTTTCTTGGTTTCCGTGTCCGCTGCAAAGCTCGAGCCGACCATGCCCAGGGAAACGAGGAGGGCCAGGAAAAGCGGGCGGCGCGGCGAATTCATCCGCCCAGTGTAAAAGTGGATTTCCGGCTTGTCATGCCTGGCCGGTTGGCAAAACCGAAGGAATGAACGACAATCGCATCGTCTGCGTCCAATCATGACAATTATGAAGCGTTCCGGGCCATTGAGCAGGTTTCTTCGCATGACGGCCGTCACTGTTTCTATCTGCGCGGGTATCGCCGCGGCAGTGGCAGCCGATCCTGAGCCCACTACTCCCGAGCCGGCCACGGCCAACTCAACCGATGACAACGGGTATTCCGAGATCGGGACCTTCGCCAAGGCGGTCGAGCTCATCCGGCAGGACTACGTCGATGGCAACAAAGTGAGCTATCACGATCTCATCTATGCCGCGATGAAGGGCATGCTCTCCTCGCTCGACCCGCACAGTCAGTTCATGGACTCGGACGATTTCAAGGACATGCAGGACGACACCCGCAGCCGCTTTAACGGCCTCGGCGTCGAGGTCGCGGTCCGCGACGGAGTGCTCACGGTTGTGGCGCCGATGGAAGACACCCCGGCGGCCAAAGCCGGTATCCAGGCGGGTGACCAGATTTTGAAAATCAACGGGGCCTCGACTGAAAAGCTGGGCTTGCAGGACGCCATCGATGTCTTGCGCGGCGAGCCCGGACAGAAAATTACCCTGACGATTTTGCGTCCCTCGACCCAGGAAATCAAAGACTACGCTCTGGAGCGAAAGGAAATCAAAGTCGCGAGCGTGAAAGGCGGTCGCCTGCTCGATCCGGAACTGACCGGGCCGTTCAAGGTCGGCTACGTGCGCATCGTGCAATTCAACGAACCAACCGCGGAAGAGTTCGGCAAGGTCTTGGACTCTTTACAAAAGCAGGGGATGCAGGCGCTGGTGCTCGACCTGCGCAACAACCCAGGTGGTTTGCTCAACAGCGCAGTCGACGTTCTCGGGCAATTTCTGCCACCCAATACCAAGGTGGTGTCGACTCAGGGCCGCACCACTTCACAGAAGCATGATTACTCGACCCCGGCCGGGTTGAAGGAACGGCCGCGTTTCCCGCTCGTTGTTTTGGTCAACGAAGGCAGCGCCAGCGGATCGGAAATCGTGGCCGGCGCGCTGAAGGATTTGCATCGCGCAATCGTGGTCGGCGAGACGACTTTCGGTAAGGGTTCGGTGCAAAATGTGATGCAGTTGCCTGATGGGTCGGCCCTGCGTTTTACGACCGCGAAATACTACACACCGAGCAAGACGGTGATCCAGGGCAATGGCGTCGTGCCAAACATTCTTGTGCCGCTGACCCCGGAGCAGGAGCGCGCCGTTGCGTCCCTGCGCAACAACGACAAGGTGCCGGCGACAGAGGCGACCAGCATCATCAAGTCCAAGGATCTGCAAATGATGCGTGGGATTGACGCGCTCAAAGGCGTCATGATTTACGCGCAGCAGACCGCGCCGAAAGGCAGTGCGGTCAAGAAGTGAAGTCCCCCACGGAGGACACGAGGGAGTTATTTGTCGTTTTAGCTTCGTGTTCTTCGTGTCCTTCGTGGTGAATGAATTCATTGCTCCTCGCGATCGAAACGTCCTGCGACGAAACGGCGATCGCCGTCCTGCGCGGGCGTGAGCTGCTCGCGAGTGAAGTCGCGTCGCAGATCGCAGCGCATCAGCCTTACGGAGGCGTGGTGCCGGAAGTTGCCTCGCGGCATCATCTCCAGTATGCGCCCAGGCTGCTCGAGGCGGCGGTTGAGCACGCCTGCGTCTCGTTAGGCGAGGTCAGTGCTTTTGCCGCCACGAGCGGGCCAGGCCTGGCCAGCTCGCTCATGATCGGTACCTCGCTGGCAAAGGGACTCGCCCTTGGTTTCGGGAAACCATATCTCGCCATCAACCACCTCGAAGGCCACCTGCTCTCGCCCTTTTTTGGGAACGCAAACGGAATTGAACCTAACGTTTCTCTGATCGTGAGCGGCGGCCATACCCTGCTCGTCGACGTCCAAGCCGTGGCCGACTATCGGATCATGGGCCGCACGGTTGACGACGCGGCCGGCGAAGCCTTCGACAAAGTGGCCAAGATGCTCGGCCTCGCCTATCCGGGCGGACCCGAAATTGAGCGCTGCGCGCAGGGCGGAGATCCGGCACGCTTCGATTTGCCGCGCAGCATGCTTCACTCCGGCGATTTGAATTTCAGCTTCAGCGGATTGAAAACCGCAGTGCGCTATTTGCTTCCAAAACTGGCCCGCACGCCAGAAGACGAGCGTGATCTATGCGCTTCGTTTCAGCGCGCGGTCGTCGATGTGCTGGTTGCGAAGACGATCGCCGCGGCGCGCGAGACAGGGCGCAATCTCGTCACCGTCAGCGGCGGAGTCAGTTGCAACGAAGACCTGCGCGCCCAGATGTCGTCAGGCTGTCAGCGCGCCGGGCTGGAGCTGCGCTTTGCCTCGCCCCGG
Organism: uncultured Verrucomicrobiae bacterium; assembly: GCA_963782205.1. Taxonomy (GTDB): domain Bacteria; phylum Verrucomicrobiota; class Verrucomicrobiia; order Chthoniobacterales; family UBA10450; genus Palsa-1392. Next base: position 98,067 of record CAWAIY010000016.1, read on the forward strand.
CTCTGTACCGACAACGCTGCGATGATCGCCTATGCCGCGCAGTTGCGCGTCGCACGCGGCGAATCCACTCCCCTCACGAGCGAGATCAATCCCAATCTCGCACTCACCTAGTCCGTGCTCCCCGGAAGATATCAGTATTCGCGCTCGAGGAGATAATTGGCGAGAGCGTGCAGGGTTTGCCCGCGTTTGCCCAAGGGTCGTAACGCCTCGTGAGCGCGCCGCGTCAACCGCGCGGCCTCGGCGCGCGATTTCTCCAGCCCGAGCACCGATGGATAGGTCGCCTTTTGCGCCGCGGCATCTTTCCCTGCGCTTTTCCCCAGCTTTTCGCTCGTCTGGGTCACGTCCAGGATGTCGTCGATCACCTGAAACGCGAGACCGAGCGCGTAGCCGAAATCGCTGATCGCGTTCAGTTGCGACGGAGTCGCGTTTGCACTCATCGCGCCCAATCTGACCGAGGTTGTGAGCAGCGCCGCCGTTTTGTTCTCGTGAATATAACGCAGCTGCGCCCGCGTGATCGCTTTTCCTTCGCCTTCCAAGTCGGCGACCTGGCCGGCGATCAGCTTTCGGCTTCCGGCCGCGACTGCGATCTCGTGCATAATCGCCCGCAGATCGTAGCGCGAGGTCGTCTTCGACTGCGCCGCGATTTCAAACGCCACCGTGAGCAGCGCGTCGCCCGTCAGAACCGCGATCCCGTCACCGAAGACCTTGTGACAGGTTGGTCTCCCGCGCCGGAAATCATCGTTGTCCATGCTCGGGAGATCGTCGTGGATGAGCGAATAGGTGTGAATGCACTCGAGCGCGCAGGCGGCGGGGAGCGCGTTCTTCGTCAGGCCGCCGCACGCCTCCGCTGCCGCCAGGCACAGAATCGGTCGCAGCCGTTTCCCGCCCGCAAAGAGCGAGTAGCGCATGGCCTTATGGATGGTCGCCGGCCTGGTCGCAGCCTTCGGCAAAAACCGATCGAGCGCGCGATCAACCTCTTTTTGGCGGGCGATGAGATAAGGTTTCAACTCCACAGTGTCGCGAAATCTGGGAAGATGCGACGAATAACGCAACCAGAAGTTTGCCCACGCACTCTGCCGATTGTCCAAAGCGTGAAAGTGCGCTGTCATGTTTTGGACAGTTACAATTCAGAGACAGGTGAGATTTGTGCTTTACAACCTTGCCCGTTTTGCCGCACCATCGCCGGCATGAAGGCCCCATTGTTTACCCGCTTCACCACACACACACACTGCTCGCAGTGTGCGTTTCATTGGTCGCGCTGATCCGGATGAAAACCGATCGATTCCTTGCGCTTCTGTGCGTCGTGAGCGCCGTTACCGTTCCACTTCCTGCCCTTGCCGTTGACCCGCCGCCCGTCGGCGGCTATCCCGGCGAGAACACGGCGTTGGGCGATGACGCGCTCTTCAGCCTCACCACCGGCACGAGCAACTCGGCCGTCGGATATGAGGCGCTCTATAATACCACTACCGGTTTTGGTAATGTGGCAGACGGTCACAATGCGCTCTTTAGCAGTACCACGGGCGTTAACAACACCGCCGTCGGGGAAAGCGCGCTCTATAACACCACGACCAATCGTAGCACCGCGACCGGTGCGTTCGCGCTTTTTTCCAATACGGTCGGCGGCGGTACGGCGGACGGTGCTTTCGCATTGTATAGCAACACCTCTGGTTCTGCCAACGTCGCTGTCGGTGAGTACACGATGTATTACAACACGACCGGCACCAGTAACACCGCAGTCGGTAATACCGCGATGGAGTATAACACCACTGGCGTCAACAACGTGGCGATGGGGGCTGGCGCGCTGTTCAACAACGATACCGGCTTCAACAATACCGGCATCGGAGAAGCCGCGCTCGTGCAAAATATGTCCGGCGCCTATAATGTGGCCGTGGGAGTGAATGCATTGACCTACTCCCGAAGGGGCAACTATAACATTGCATTGGGGACCTATGCAGGCTTCAACCTGAAATCAGGTGACTATAACATCTATATTGGAAATAATGCGGTGGCGAGTGAGTCAGGCTCGATTCGCATCGGAGACCGGAGGTACAACACAAATACCTACATTGCCGGCATCAGCGGGGTGACGGTCGCTGCCGGCGCGCAGGTGGTCGTGGACAGCACCGGGCATTTGGGCACCGTGACTTCCTCCGCGCGCTTCAAGGATAACATCCGGCCGATGAAGGACGCGAGCAGGGCGATTCTCTCGCTCCAGCCGGTGACTTTCCGTTACAAAAAAGAACTGGATTCGTCAGGCGTGCCGCAGTTCGGCCTCGTCGCCGAGGAGGTGGCGAAGGTTGACCCCGACCTCGTCATCAACGACGAGAGCGGCAAACCCTACACTGTGCGCTACGAAGCGGTGAACGCGATGTTGCTCAACGAATTCCTCAAGGAGCATCGCAAGGTGGAAGAACAAGCCCACATCAACCGGCAACAGGCGGCCACTAATGAGCAGCTGAAGGTGGCCTTGGCGAAGGAAGAGGAGACCATCAAAACGCTGGCCGCCGCCTTGAAGGAGCAGAGAGCCCAAGTTCAGAAGATTGGAGCGCAATTGGCCGCCGGCGATCCGGCAGCGCGTCTGGTCAGCAGCCCGTAACTCACGAGTAGGTCGGCATCTTCGCGGTCGATGGGCGGCAGCGTGGGTCGGCGGGTGAATTGTGCGATGACCGCTCTTCCACTGCCGGAAATATGACGAGTGTCGACTCCGTCGGCGGATACTTTGCATTCTTTAATACCTCCTTCGCCGGCTCGTCTATTTTCAGTCTTACCGACGGAGTTCTCCAGGCGAACATGAACTTTAATGATGACTCGACGGCAGGAGCTGCGACCATCAATGCAAGCGCTGGGGCCGCCATACCTTGCGTCGGCAGATAATGCCACATTATCAACGGCGGCATGGGCGCGGGACTGACCGGGACAACGTTAGCCTTCATCGACAACACCACCGCCGCCAATGCCAACATCACCGCCAACGGGGGAGTGGACGGCTCCGCTGGCGGATTGATTTCCTTCGAGGATAGATCCAAAGGGGGCACCTGGGGTATCACCCTCTCCGGCAATGCCGAGTTGGACATCAGTACGCACGACGCGCCAGGGGTCACGATTGGATCACTGGCTGGGGCGGGCTCGGTCCAGCTCGGCGTCAACACGCTCACTATCGGGAGCAACAACCAGAGCACGACCTTCACCGGCGTGGTCCAGGGTAGTGGTGGAGTTACCAAAACCGGCGCCCGCACACTTACTCTTACCGGAAGCAATACCTACACTGGCGCCACCACGGTCAACGGCGGCGTCCTAAACGCCGGGAACAAGCGAGGTTCGGCCACCGGCACCGGCGCAGTGAATGTCAACACCGGAACCCTGGGCGGAAGAGGAATCATTACAGGTCCGACCACGATCGGGACCGGGAGCGGGAGCGGCGCCTTCCTCGCCCCGGCCGTGGGGAGTACCAAGCAAACCACCCTGACCATCCAAAGCGCCCTGACCTTGAACGCGGATGCGACCTACACCTACAGCTTCAAAGCCAGGAGGAACGAATCCCGCACCGACCTGGTCAAAGCCAACGGAGTCACGATCAACGGCGCCGCTCTGGACCTGGTCGGCACGACCATCGGCAGCCTGAATCGCGGCCTGATCCTGACCCTGATCAGCAACACGAGCGCGAACCCGATCAGCGGCACCTTCAGCAACCTGCCCGATGGCGCGATTGTGAACGTGAACGGCAACAATCTCCAAGCCAGCTACAGCGGCGGCGATGGCAACGACCTCACCCTCACGGTCGTTCCGTGAAGCATTCGATCGGGGGATTGCAGCCCGGCTCCGCCCGCCGAGGCTAACCGCCGACCGCCTGATAATGCCCAAGCCCGCGTCGCCACATCAGGTTGGCGGCGGCCCACATTGCCAGCACCCAGCTACACTGGATGGCGAGAGCACCGAGCATCTCCGTGCCGCGCAACCGCCCCTGGAAAATCGCGATTGGGCAAAAGAGCTCGTAATAAAACGGCAGCCATTTCATCACCGCCTGGATCGCCGGCGGCATGATGTCGAGCGGGAACATTTGGCCACCGAGGAAATATTCGAAGCTGTAGACGATGAAAACAATGGTCGAGATCTCGAGAATCCAGAAGGCCATCATGGAAAGCGCATAGGTGAGAAAAAACTGGATGAGGGCCGACATGACCATCGAGAAAAACGCCGTCCCCCAGATCAGGGCGTCGTCAGGCAGAATAATGAAGCGCCGGAAATAAAGAAAAATGGCCGCGATGGGCAGAATCGTGACCGCGGTGTAAACGAGCCGGCCACTGAGAAAAATGCTGAAACGGTAGCCAAGATAATTGACCGGTTTGGTGAGGAAGGAGTTGATCTGGCCCTCGCGAATATCGGCCGCGATCTGCCATTCATCCTCGGTCGGTGTGACGAGGTTGCTTACGAGGATGGTAAGCAGGTAATAGTAGATCATTGCGCCGTAGTCGTAGCCGCGCATGCCGCCGCCGCTCTCGTGGAAAATCGCGCGCCAGAGAAAGATGGTACCGACGAGTGGGATAAGGCCAAAGACCGCGCGCAGGAGATAATTCCAACGATAGACGAAGGTGTTTTGAATCCCGAGATTGAAAACGGTAAGATATTTTCGCGGCTGCATTTGTCGGGTGAGAATTACCAGCGGCTCGGAAGGTGGCGCATCTGGCGATTCTGCCAGCGGCTCAGGAGCAGCAAAGCGCAAATCGCGCCGATCAGGGCCATGAACATGTCTTCCTGTGTGTCCCAGACGTCGCCCTGCGTGCCGAGAAAAGCGGTCGAGGCCGCGCCGCCCGCCAGAGCCGCAGCCCATTCAAAGAGCTCGTAGAGCGCGCTGATTCCCATGCAGATCAAAATAATGATGGCAAAACGCCAGCCGCCCGAGGTCACAATGCGCAGCCTGATGAACAGCTCACGCGCGATCAGGGCCGGGACAAAGCCCTGCGCGAAATGGCCGAGTCGGTCGAAGTGATTCCGGTGCCAGCCGAAAATCGGCTGGATCCAGTTAAACAAGGGCACCCGCGCATAGGTATAATGCCCGCCGACGCAGAGCAGCATCATGTGAAGCGCGATGAGGGTGTAGACCAGGGTCGTGAATCGGAAACTCGAGTAGGTGAAAACAAGGATCAATCCGCCGATAATGGCGGGCATCACCTCCAACCACCAGGTCAGCCGATCGTAGGGTTGCCACCCGGACCAAACGAAAACGACCGCAGTCGCCGCCAAGAGCATAAGATGGAGCGGCGAGATGCGGGTATTCATTTCGGGGATGCTTCCGCAAGTTCCACCGCAAGTCGAATCGCAGCGATCATGCTCTCGGGGCGCGCGGTGCCGCGGCCGGCAATGGCAAAGGCCGTACCGTGATCAGGACTGGTACGCGGGAAGGGCAAACCAAGCGTCACATTCACCCCTTCATGAAAAGCGTGAAGCTTGAGCGGAGCCAAACCCTGATCGTGATACATGCAAAGCACGGCATCGAATTCTCCCTCGACCGCACGATGAAAGATCGTGTCGGGCGAGAACGGACCGGAGAAGACGGCCGGGGCTTGACGCTCGAGGGTCGAGATTTGATTCAACTCTTCGATCGCCGGAGAGATGATCTCGATCTCTTCGCGGCCAAGCGCGCCGCTTTCGCCGGCGTGAGGATTTAATCCCGCAACCGCAATCCGCGCCGTACCGCGCCGGGCGAGAAATTCGGCCAGGAGCAAACCGACGCGCACGATCTCGGAGGCGCGCAAGTTTTGCGCGACGGCGGCGAGAGGGATGTGGGTGGTGACGAGCGCGACGGTAAGGCGGCCGCCGGTGAGGAGCATGGCGAAGTTTTCCACTCCGCTGCGCGCGGCGAAGAACTCGGTTTGTCCGGGAAATTGGAACCCGACCTCGTAGAGGTTGGCCTTATGAATCGGGCCGGTAACGATGGCATCGATCTCGTGCGCGAGAGCAAGCCGGGCTGCTTCCTCGAGCGCGGCGCGGGCGTCGCTCGCACTGGCGCGAGTAGGTTTGCCTACCGAATGGCCTTCTGTCTCGCCGAGCACGCGATACTCCGCCTTCGGCAATTTGCCGGAGGTGAGAGCGGCCCGAATAATCTCGGGGCCGATACCGGCGGGATCCCCGAGCGTGATGCCGATGCGTTTGCCCATGCTGCGCGCAATCTCAGCAGCGGGAGCAAGAGAGGCAACTCGCCTCCTTGGATGCAGGAGGAGCGGGGAACTTAGAAGGTCTTGATGTAGGCCTTGGAGCGGAGGCTGGCGAGCCAGTGATCCTGCAACTGTTTCGCCTGCTCCTGGCGCAAGCGCCCTTCAATGTCGTTGCGGACATCCTTGAGCGGCTTCACCTCCCCACCCTGCCGCGCTTCCACTTTCAAGATGTAATAATTGCCGCCGACTTCGACAACATCGCTGATTGCGCCCGGATGCAGATTGAAGGCGACATCAGTCAGCGGCTTTGAAAGCGTCTTGTCATCAATCCAGCCCCAATCGCCGCCCAGATCGCGCGTGCTGTCCTCCGAGTACATCTGCGCCATCTTGTCGAAATCGGCGCCCGTGATGAGCTTGCCGCGAATCTCTTCCGCCATCGCTTTCTGCGCGCTGGCGCCGCCGCTATCCGCGTGTCCCGGGATCATGATCATGCGCAGTTTCACCTGCGCCTTACTGGAGAAGAGTTCCTTATGCTGGCGGTAAAACTCCTCGATTTTGGCCGGCGGGATGATGAGATCCGATTTCACGTTCTTCGCCCGCATCGCCTGCACGATGATCTTTTCTCGCTCGAGGTCGCGGAATTTCGACATGGTGTATTTCTGCGCCTCCATCGTCTTAATGAAGGCGGCGCGGTCGCCGCCAAATTGGTCCCGGATCACCTCATCCACTTTTTCGTCGATGAAATGCGGTGGAATCACGAGCTTCTCTTTATCGAAAGCCTGAATGATGAGCTGACGATCGATCAGATCCTGGAGCGCAGCCTTGCGCAGCTCGGTAATCTTTTTCACCAACTCCTCACCGGAATACTGCGCGCGGAGCAAACGTTCCCGGGGCTCGACGACATCGCGCACTTCGGAATAGGTGATCACCTTGTCGTTCACAATCGCAGCGATGCCATTGACCGATTCCGCCCCTCGGGTCGGCGAAGCGATCGCCGCCACGCCGAGGCAGGAGAAGGCCATGAGCGTCGCCATCGGGTAACGCCAAACGAAATCTAAAGTTGCCTTAGCCATTGCAATACCTCAGGGAGATTGAGCTCGATTCTATCGGAAGTTAAACGAGGAAACTTCCCGCCGACAAGGATAAAATCACCCCGCCGGCTGAGCATTAATTTGCTCTCGCGCACCTCGACCCGAGAGACTCGAGCCCGGGCGGCGGAAAGCTTGATTTCGCTTAGGATTAGTAAATTGTCAACCGCGGGAGGCCATTTCCCAAAGCGATCGCGCCAGTCGCGCCGGAGGCGCTGGAGTTGCTCGGCGGTCGTGATCTCGGCCAGATGCCGATAAGCTTGAATACGAAGCGCGGCGTCGCTGATGTAGGAAGTGGAAATAAACGCCGGCCGCAGCTTTCCGGGTCCGGCGGCGAGATATTCGCCTTCGTTGGTCGCGACGAAATCGAGCCGGACTTCGACTTCAAGGCGGGGCCGGAGTTTCTCGCCTTTCAATTGCGCGACCGCCTGTTTCAAAAGCTGGCAATAAAGGTCGAAGCCGACCGCGACGATGTGCCCGCTCTGCGCGGTGCCGAGAATGCTGCCTGCACCGCGAATTTCCAGGTCGCGCATCGCGATGCGAAAACCCGCGCCTAACGAGCTGTATTGCTGGATGGCGTTGATTCGTTTGCGGGCTGCGCCCACCGTCATCATCTCGCGCGGGAGGAGAAGATAGGCATAGGCCTTGTGCTCGGCGCGCCCGACCCGCCCGCGCAGCTGATAGAGATCGGCCAGGCCGAAGCGATCCGCCCGATCGATGATGATCGTGTTCGCATTTGGAATATCGAGCCCGCTCTCGATGATTGTGGTGCAAACAAGCACGTCGATTTTTCCCGCAACAAAGCGGTGCATGACGGCTTCGAGTTCGTCCGCTCCCATCTGACCGTGCCCAAACTCGACCCGCGCCTCGGGACAAAGTTCCGCGATCCGATCGCGCACTCTCTGGATCGACATGACCCTGTTGTGCAGGAAATAAACCTGGCCCTGACGCTCCAGTTCGCGATTGATCGCGTCGCGAATGATACGTTCATCGTAGCCGCAAATCACCGTTTCAACTGGCAGCCGGTTAAGCGGTGGCGTTTCGATCGTCGACATGTCCTTCACCCCGACTAACGACAGGTAAAGTGTGCGCGGAATCGGGGTGGCCGAAAGCGTGAGCACATCAACGAGCTTGAAGAGCTCCTTGAATTTTTCCTTGTGCAGAACGCCGAAGCGCTGTTCCTCGTCGATCACAACGAGGCCGAGATCCTTGAAAACAACGTCGCCGGAGATGAGGCGATGCGTCCCGACCACGACATCGACACCGCCGGCGCGCAATTGCTCAAGAACCTTGCGCTGTTCGGCGTGCGAGCGGAACCGGCTCAGCATCTCGATACTGACGGGGTAATCGAGCATCCGTTGGCGAAAGGTCTCGAAGTGCTGTTGCGCGAGAACGGTGGTGGGCGTGAGCACGGCAACTTGCTTGCCTTCCATCACCGCTTTGAAGGCGGCGCGAATCGCGACCTCCGTTTTGCCGAAGCCGACGTCGCCGCAGATCAGGCGATCCATCGAGCGCGATTCCTCCATGTCGCGCTTCGTCTCGACGATTGCTTTCAATTGATCGGGCGTTTCGCGAAACGGGAAGGAATGTTCGAACTCGAGCTGCCATTTCGTATCGGCGCCAAAGGCGTGACCAGGCTGCGTCTCGCGCTCGGCCTGAAGCGCGAGCATCTTGCCCGCGTAGTCGAAAATGGAGGCAGCCGCGTTCTTTTTCGCCCGCGACCATTTTGAATCGGCTAACGAACTGAGGTGCGGCGATTTCTTTCCCACGCCGACGTAGCGCGTGACCATGTAAGCCTGCTCCAACGGGACGTAGAGCTTCGCCTCGTCCGCGAACTCGATCGTGAGGACTTCGTTCGCCTCGGTTCCACCGATCTTCTGCAATCCGAGAAAGCGGCCGATGCCGTGCTCGAGGTGGACGACCAACTCGCCTTCGTTGAGCTCACTGAAATCGATCTGCGTCCGCTGCGCCGCGAATTTTGCGCCGCGCTGGAGACGCCGCCGGCCATGAGTCGGCGCGCGACCGAAGAGCTCGGCTGCCGCGAGCACGACCAGGCTGGCCGCCGGAAAGCAAAAGCCGCGGGAGAGTGTTCCTTCGATCAAGTCGATCCCACCTAACGAAATGCCAGCCTCGGTCATGATCTCGCGAAAACGCTCGATCTCTCCTTCGGTCTGGAAATAGATTGCGATCCGCGTCCCGCTCGCACGCCAGTTCGTCAGGCGGGAGAAAAACTGCTGCCGCTTCGCCTCCGCGACGATGAATTCCCCCGTGTCGAACTCGCCGATCTCGCAATCCACAAAGGCACCGCTGAAGTCTTCAATCGCATCACCGCTCCCCGTCCAGCCTTCACTGATCCGGACGTCCGCTTCCTCCTGCTCGTCCTCGATCACCACTCGGAGATGCTCCTTTCCGATGTAATCGCGCACTTTGCCGCTCTGATCATCCGCCGCGCCCAACAACAGCTCGACCTCATTCAAGTTGCGCAGGGAGGTCTGAGCATCGAGATCGAATTCGCGCAGCGACTCGATCGTGTCGTCGAAGAACTCGGCCCGAATTGGACCAGCCGCCTGCCAGGAAAAAACATCCACAATCCCGCCACGGACCGCGAACTGGCCACGTGTCGTGACTTGCGCCGCCCGCTCGTAACCCGCTTCGCCTAACGACTCGGTCATCCGTTCGAGCGACTCGGCCGTTCCCCGCCGCAAGCGCAAGGCGGCGGCCCGCAACGCGCCACGCCGCGGCGCCGGTTGATCGAGACTGGTCCGCGTCGCGACGATCACCTGCCGCTTTTTTTGGTGCTCGACCTGACTGAGGAGCGCGAGCCGCTCGGCCGCGATCTCCTGGTCGGGGAGAATGTTTTCCATCGCGAGAAATTCGGCCTCCGGGAGAAAGAGCGCATCCGGCAACCAGTTTGTCAGGCTCTCGTGGAGCAGCTCCTGCGTCCGGACGCTTGGGCAGATGACCCAGAGCGTTTTGGAAACTTTGCTGGCAATGACCGCGACGAGAAATGAGCGCGCCGACTCGATGACATGTGAGAAAGCGACGGGGCGTTCTCCGCGCTGGAGCGCTTCCAGCTGGCGCGCGATCGGTTCCGCCGCCGCGACGATTTTCAGGAACTCAGCGCCGTTCGATTTTTCCACGTCGTCCTCTCGCCGAAGGGCAAAGGAAGTTCAATCTGCCGCGGTGGCCCGCCTTCCACTTCGCTGCCGCCCTAGACTTCGCGCCCGACCGCGGCGGCAACCGCGCGGATTCGCCTAACGAGATCGGCAAAGACTTCCGGCCGTAAGGCCTGCTCGCCATCGCTCCGCGCACGCTCCGGTTCGTCGTGCACTTCGATCATGAGGGCATCGGCGCCCGCCGCAACGGCCGCGAGCGCCATTTGCGGGATGTAATCGCGCAAGCCAATGCCATGCGTCGGATCGACTACCACCGGCAGCTTCGTTTTCGCTTTGAGGATTGGCACCGCATTCAGGTCGAGCGTGTTGCGGGTCATGGTTTCGAACGTGCGAATGCCGCGCTCGCAAAGGAGGACGTTTGGGTTGCCTTCACTCAGGACATATTCCGCGCTCAGGAGCAGATCGTTAATCGTGGCGCTGAAACCGCGCTTGAGCATGACCGGCAGGCGACTCCGGCCCACTTCCTTCAAGAGAGCAAAGTTCTGCATGTTGCGTGAGCCGATTTGGAGGCAGTCGGCGTATTTTTCCATCACCGCCAGAGCGCGCGTGTCCATGATCTCGGTGATGATTGGCAAACCGGTCGCAGCCCGTGCTTCCGCCAGATAACGCAGGCCGTCTTCGCCCAAACCTTGAAAGCTGTAGGGGGACGTACGCGGTTTGAAAGCGCCGCCGCGCAGCACGCGCGCGCCAGCCTTCTTGACCAGGGTCGCAATGGAAAGAACCTGTTCTCTGCTCTCCACCGAGCATGGCCCGGAGATGAGCGCAACGCGCTGCCCGCTGCCGATTTGCACATCGCCGATTGAGATGGGCGGCGGCATCGCGCCGTTTTCCTGCGCGACAAGCTTGTAGGGCTTCATCACTGGGACGACCGACTCGACTCCCGCGATGGCTCCGAGCGGTTTTTCCCGGATCAGCTCATCGGGGCCAAATACGCCAATCACGACCCGCGACTCGCCGCGCATGACCTGGGATTGAAAACCAAACTCCGCGACCCGCGCAACGATGTGGTCGATCTGCGCCTCGGTCACGGCCGGCTGGGTAATGATGATCATCGCGCGAGGAGGAGGAGTCTAACCTCTGCGTGACGGCGGGCAACCCTGCGCAGGCAGAAGGAATCCTTTACGGCGTGATTGTAACCGGGGTTCCGATGTTGACGGAATTATAGAAATCTTCCGCCATGAATTCTGGCATGCGAATGCAGCCATGAGAGGCGGGATACCCGGGCAAATAACCTCCGTGCAGTCCAAATCCAGGGGCGATCTGCATGTAATACGGCATCGGCGCGCCCTTGTAGTGAGTGCCCGGTGGCTTCGGATCTTTTCGTTTGTCGACGTTAGGCACGACCACGTTGTCGTTTGCGTCGACGTAATCGCCATAAATACTCGAGGCGTGATCGATGTCCTTCTCCGTGATCTTGAAGTTGCCCGCTGGCGTATCGAGACCCTCCCGACCGGTCGAAAGCTGCGAGATTCCGACCAATTGTCCGCCTTTGTAGAAGTAAGCCCGCTGCTCGCTGAGACTGATCTTGATCGAAGGTTTCCCTGGAACGCCTTCTCCGTCCCAATAGGAGACGTTGTCTACCGGCGCAGTGGAGGCGACCGGTTGATCACCGTAGACGCCGCCGAGATATTGAGTTTGCCCGTAGGCGAGCCGCGGATCACTCTCGCCGCAACCAGCCAGGATCGCGAGCGAGAATGCGCCAAGCGCGGACAAAAAACGGGAAAAAGAGGCCATCTGTAGCGTTCTCACGACAGAAACGCGCAACTAACGTGGCACGCTTGCGAAAGTCAAGACGGCGCGTCGGACAGGCTGGCGGAGGGTGCGGCTTGAATTCTGCTTAAATTTGCTGAGAGTGGCGCACGTCGCCCAAAAACCGCTTATAAGACTCCATGCCCACTTACGAATATGCATGCGAAAAATGTGGGCAGAATTTCGATGCCTTCCAGTCGATGCGCGACGAGCCCTACCGGATTTGCCCGAAGGAACTCTGCCGCCAGGCCAAGTGGGGCAAGGGCAAAGTCAAGCGATTGCTCGGGACCGGCGCGGGCCTGATTTTCAAAGGCTCCGGCTTTTACATCACCGATTATCGGAGCGATTCCTACAAGAACGCGGCAAATAAGGAATCGTCGACCGGTGCCGGAAAAACCGGCGCCGACACCGCAGGTGGCAAACCGGAGAACAAGCCCGCGGTCCCACCGGCGAAAAAACCAGAGCCGAAAGGCAAAAAGGATTCCGAAGCATGACAAAGCTCGTTTGTACGGATTGCCAACACGAGAACGAGGTTGAGCGAATCTACTGCCACAATTGCGGGGCGCGCCTTGATCGCACCAAGGTCATCAAGGAAAAAATCGAGCAGGGACGCTCCGACGCAAAAGCGCAAGAGCATCTCAAAAAGCTGTTTGACCCGCGACGCGGTCGCGCAAAACGCCTGGCCGCAAAGCTGACTAAAACAATCGTCGGAGCGCTCGTCTGCGCGGGGCTGATCCTGATGCTGCTGCCGCCCGATCTTCCGCCGGAATCAAAGACCTACACCTTTGCCCCCATGATCAACATGGATTTGGTCTCGGCGGTATCGAGCCACCGCACCACCCCACTGGTTTATGACGAAGCGCAGGTGAACAGCTATCTCGCCGTTAATGTCCGTCGCAAGGACAGCCCAGCCAGCAAGGGTCTCTTTCCGTTGCGCCGAATCCAGGTGCAGTTCGACGAAGGACGCTGCAGCGTCAGCACGGAGCGCCAGCTCTATGGATTGCCGATCTACAGCGGAGGTTCTTACCGCGTCTCGATTGAGCAGGGGAAAATTATCGCCGCTGCCACCGGCGGCTATATCGGCCGCCTCGCAATCCCTTCCTCCCTGATGAAAATCGCCGGGCCGCTGATGCAAAAAGCCTGGGAGACGATGGCTCGGGAAAAAGGCTCCGTTGCCAAGCTCTCTGGCATCGAGTTTCATCCACAATCGGTCACGCTAATCGCCGCACGGTGATCAGGCGAATCGAGCGGCTGCAACCGGCGCTCGGGAAATACGCATCCCAACCCAACGCTGCAGAGCTGGCGCGGTCATTCGTCGTCCTGCTTTGAAAAATCTGAATCCAAACGCCCCGGTCTGCGCATCTCAATGCAAAGGACAATTATGAAAATCACCTTCTTGCGAATTAAACTGTTCAGTTACTTTTGCTGCGTCGTCGCTCTCGCCTGCACCGTGCACGGCCAAAGTCCCACGCCGCCCGCTGACACCGGGGCGCCAGTCCCCGCCCCGGCGATGAATGCAGCCGCCACTTCGACCGTGGCGCCCGTCGCCACAACTCCGGTCGGGGCCGCCACTGCTGCGCCTTCAGTCGCCGCCTCGCCTGCGGTCGCGCCCTCCACCAGCCCCGGCACGGAGGAAGATTTCGATAAAGCGATCGAACAGAAGATTCGGAAACATTTTAAGTTCGATTTCGACACCGATCATTCCGGGCACAATTCCGATGATGTTCCCTGGATTGCAGTGCCGATTGTGCTGATTGTGTTTCTGACCATCTTCGGCCTCCCGGTCGCGGTGGTTGGGATCATCCTCTATTTCAGCTTCTCAAAGAGCCGCGCGATGCATAAGACCGTCCGGATGATGGTCGAGAAAGGCCAACCCGTTCCCGAAGCATTGCTGAATCCGCCGCCCGTCATCCGTCAGCGCTCCGATCTGCGCCGTGGCGTCGTCCTCCTCATGGTCGGTGCCGGGCTGATGGTTTTCTTCGGCGCTGTAAACGACTGGGAAGGCGGCGCCTGGAGCCTTGGCATTATCCCATTCCTCATCGGGGCCGGATACCTGCTGGTATGGAGACTGGATGTTCGCAAGGATGACGCTTCCCCCAAGGTGTAAACTCCCGAGGTGCCGCTTAATGATGCCGATCTCGTCGCGCGGGTTCTTCTGGAGGATGATCACCACGCCTTTGCCGAGTTGGTCCGAAACCATCAGTCCGCCGTCCGTGGTCTGCTCCGCCAGCTCACGCGGAGCGACCTGGCGCTGGCTGATGATCTGGCGCAGGAAACTTTCCTGCGCGCTTACAAAAACATCCGCAGCTTTCGCGGTGAGGCAAAATTCTCTACCTGGCTTTATCGCATTGCCTATAACTGTTTCCGTGAAGAGGCCCGCAAGCGAAAGGAACTGGTCGGGATCGACGAGAGTCAGCTCGAGGCCGAGCACGATCCGCAAACCGTCGACCCCGCCCTGAAACACGATCTCATGCACGCGCTCCAACTTCTTCCTCTGCACGAGCGATCGGCCATTTTGCTTTGCTGCCAGAATGGTTTATCGCATGATGAAGCCGCGCGCGTTTTGGAAATCCCTCTCGGCACGGTTAAAACCAATGTCTTGCGCGGTCGAGAGAAATTGAAGAAAATACTCGCGGAGTGGGGACCTGCCTGACAATGGACGAACAACTTCCAGAAGATTGGCTCGAGCGGCGCTTGCGCGAAGAGATGCCCTATATCGATGACGATGGCTTCACCGCGCGAGTCGTGCGGAAATTGCCGGCGGCCCATCATCGCCTCTCCTTCCGCGCCGTCATCCTGCTGAGCATCACGCTGCTGGCCAGCGCCCTCACCTACGTCCTCTCCGATGGCGGCCGGTTTCTCGTTGTCGAGGCCTATCGCTTCCTCTCCATGCCGTTGCTTTTCGTTAGTCTGGTCGCGATCTGCTGCACGCTCATCATGACCGCGATCGCCGCCGGGGCCGCTCTTTCCAACGTTCACACGCAACGTTAGGCTCACGGCCTAACGATTTGCAAAGATCGAGCGCGCCGCCTCAACATCCCGCGCGATTTGCTCTCGCAATCCCGCAAGGTTTTCGAACTTCTGCTCCGAGCGCAGGTATTGCAGAAAGCGCAGCTCGACGTCTTCTCCGTAAAGATCGCGATCGAAATCAAAAAGGTGAAACTCCAACACCCGCTGCAGCGAGCCGTCGTCGACCGTAGGGCGCACGCCGAGATTCACTACTCCGCGCACGGTTTTCCCATTGAGTAACCCCTCCGCGGCATAGACTCCGTTAGGCGGAAACTGCTCGCTATGCGCGCTCAGGTTCGCGGTCGGAAAGCCGAGGCTGCGCCCGAGGTGTTTCCCCTCCTCCACCGTCCCGAGAATGGTGTAATCACGACCCAGCATCCGCCGCGCAGCGGCGAAGTCTCCTGTCTCGACCGCCTGGCGGATCGCGGTACTGCTGATGATCTTTTCCTGCGAGGTGACCGGCTCCACCCCGACTACATTGAAGCCGAGCTCAGCTCCAAGCTTCTTCAAGAGCGCGAGGTTACCGGCACGATTCTTACCGAACGACCATTCCTGGCCGACGCAAATTTCGCGCAATGGCCGGGCCGACTCGACCAATTGCCTGACGAAATTTTCCGGCAAGGTCGAGGCCAACTCACGATCAAACCTAAGCACGAGCAAATGCGACACTCCCAGACCGCGAATGAGCGAAATCTTGTGCGGCGTCGCGGTCAGAAGCCGGGGGCTTTTCTCCGGCCGGAGAATCTTTGCCGGGTGCGGATCAAACGTAACCACGACGGCCGTGCCGCCCGCTTCGGCAGCGTGCCGCGCGGCAGTCGAGATGACCGCCTGATGTCCAAGGTGGACGCCGTCAAAGACGCCGATGGCGAGAAAAACCGGACCAGGGATCTGCGCCAGCTCCGGGATCGACCGCAGGATTTGCATCTGTCGGCGTTCGTTAGGCTCCGCGCATCCGCGAAACCTCGGGCAGCGTGAGGATTTTCCCCAGCAAATCGACCGGATCGCCGGTCTTGATTTCATCGACCGTTACAGCGCGGGCGAGATCGAAACGCCCGGAACGGGTGCGACGCAACTCCTTGAGATGCGCGCCACAACCGAGCGACTGGCCGATGTCGTGCGCGTAGGTACGCACGTAAAACCCTTTGCTGCAGAGGACGGTGAAGTCGATCTCCGGCGGCGCGATGCGGTCGATGCTGTAGCGATAAACGTGCACGAGACGCGGCTCGCGCTCGACCGTCTTACCCTGTCGCGCCAGCTTGTAAAGCGGCACCCCGCCCTGTTTGATCGCCGAGACCATCGGCGGCATCTGGTAAAAATCGCCGCGGAATTTTTCGAAAGCCGCCCGAACATCGTCTTCGGTCAACCCCGGCACCGGCCGTTCCTCGATCACCTGCCCGGCCCGGTCCTGGGTATCGGTCGTCTGGCCTAACGAGAGCGTGCCGACATATTCCTTGTCCTCGCTCATGAGCAGATCCTGGATCTTGGTCCCGCGGCCCAGGGTAAGGATGAGCAGGCCAGTCGCGATCGGATCGAGCGTGCCGCAATGGCCGACCTTTTTGATCTGGAGCTGCCGCCTGACGAGTGCGACGACATCGTGCGAAGTCATGCCAGCGGCTTTGTCGACGAGCAGGACGCCGTCCGGTGTGGCGCTCAGGGGCATGGCGGGTTCGTTAAAGCGCTGAAGTGGTGAAGCGAGGAGGCGCCGGAAATCATGGCGGCTTCAGCCCTGCATCGTTGCAACGGACTTCACCGCCGCCTCGATCACACGTTTCGCCACATCATCCAGTGTTCCCGGCACGCGCGCGCCCGCCGCCAGCTTGTGGCCGCCGCCCTTGAAACTGAGGCAGATCGCGCACACGTCCGCCCGCTCATCCTTCGAGCGCATGCTGACCCGGACTTTTCCGGCCTCCAGTTCCTCGAAGAAAATTGCGATGATCACGCCCTGAATGGCGCGGAGATGGTCGATCAAGCCTTCGTTATCCTCGGGAATGACGCCGAGTTCGTTGGCCGTCGCGAGCGGAAGACTGAAGCTCGCCACCTTGCCGTCGGCGTCGAAATGCATCCGGTCGAGCAGGACGCGCAAGAGTTCGATCCGCCGCCGCGGATAGCTTTCGTAAAGCTTTTGACTCAACTCCCCGACTTTGATTCCGCAGCGCAGAATTTCGGCCGCGATCTCAAACGTGCGCGCGGTCGTGTTTGGGTACTGGAATGAGCCGGTATCGGTGGAGATGGCAGCGAAAAGGTTTTCCGCGATCGGTTCGTCGAGCGGCAAATCCTGGCTCTGGAGCAACTCGAAAAGAATCTGGCCCGTAGCCGGCGCAATCGGATCGATGTGCACCAAATCGCCGTAACGCGGGTTGCTCGGGTGATGGTCGATATTGATCCAGACCTGGGCGTCGCCGATCGCCGCGAGGCAATTGTCGCCGAGGCGCTGGCGAGTAGCGGTGTCGAGCGCGAGCACGACATCGAAATCCTCTGGTTCGTTAGGCGGAAGGGAGACCAGCTTGCCTCCCGGGAGAAAAGAGAACTTCTCGAGCAATCCTTCTTCATTCCAAACTTTCACCTTCTTGCCCAGCTTCTGCAGCGCGAGACCCATCGCGATCTGACTGCCGAGGGCATCGCCATCGGGACGGACGTGACTGAGCACCACGAAGCTTTCGTGGCGGCGCAAAACCTCCGCGATCTCCGCGAAAGTCGAGTTCGTTAGGCCGGGAGGTAGAGAGACGGCTGTGTCAGCGGCAGGCTCGACCGTAGTGGTATTCATTTGGTTTCGTCGCTGGGCGGAGGTTCGATTTCCTGCAGGATCTCGAGGACGCGCGCGCCGCGCTCGATTGAATCGTCGAGATGGAAAACCAGGTGCGGAGTGTATTTCAAAACGATGTGCCGCGACAAACCAGCCTGCAACGCAGCGCGATTCTCCTCCAGCTTTGGAAGAACCTCCTTGCGGCCATCGGTGCCGAGCACGCTGACGTAGACGTGCGCCGACTTCAGATCGGGCGTGACATCGACCTGGTTCACGGTCACGAGTGCACCTTCAAAGGTCATCTCGCGCACGAATAAGATGCTCAATTCCCTTTTGAGGAGTTCATTCACGCGGAGCAGTCGGTGTTTCATGGTGGTCGCGGTAAAGCGTTGCAAACGGCAGGATGTTGAAGCGGGAATTAGACCAGCCGGTTCAACGCTTCATCGCTCTAACGGTCAACGCCCTCACAATTTCTGCGGAACCTGCTCGAGTTGATAACACTCGATGACATCGCCGACCTGGTATTCGCTGAAATCCCCCAGCTTGATGCCGCACTCGAGGCCGACCCGGACTTCCTTCACATCGTCCTGAAAACGGCGCAGGGTCGAGAGTCCGCCATCGTAAACCGGCTGGCGGCGGCGCAGGACGCGAGCGCGCCCGGTGCGGCTGATGCGCCCGTCGGTCACGAGGCAGCCGGCGACGATCCCGCGGCTCAACTGGAAGACCTGTTTCACCTCGGCGTGACCAATGACGGTCTCGCGATGTTCGGGATCGAGCAAACCAGCCATCGCTTCCTTGATCTGGTCGATCAACTCGTAAATGATGCTGTAAAGCTTCACCTGCACGCCTTCGCGTTTCGCCGCGCCGACTGCGTTGCTCTCGACCTTGACGTTGAATCCGACGACAACGGCGTTCGAGGCGCTGGCGAGAAGGATATCGGATTCCGAGATCGGACCGACGCCGGAGTGAATCATTTCCAGGTCGATTTTCTTGCTCTCAATTTGGCCTAACGACGCGGTGAGCGCTTCGAGCGAACCCTGCGCGTCGCACTTCAAGACAAGGCGCAGAACCTTCTTGCCGTCGGCTGATTCCAGCAGGCTCTCCAGCGTGGCGCGCTGCGGCATGCTCAGTTTTTCCGCGCGCTTGGCGGCGAGTCGTTCCTCGCTCAACACCTTGGCAGATTTCTCCGATTCCATGACGAGGAATTCGTCGCCGGCATTCGGCAAACCGGTAAAGCCGAGAACCTTCACCGGCGTTGAGGGACCGGCGACCTTGAGCGGTTTGCCGCGGTCGTCGACCAGCGATTTCACTTTGCCGCCGTAATCGCCGCAGATGAATGGCTCGCCGACTTTGAGGGTACCCATCTGCACGATGACAGTCGCGGTCGGGCCGCGGCCGGGCTCGACCTGAGCTTCGATCACGGTCCCGCGCGGGACCGCGGTTGGCGAAGCTTTCAACTCCATCACTTCGGCCTGCACGACCATGTTCTCGAGCAGATCTTCGATACCAATCCCTTTTGTGGCCGAGACCGGCACCGCGATCGTTTCGCCGCCCCAGTCCTCCGGCGTCAGCCCGTGTTCCTGCAGCTGCTGTTTCACACGATCGACGTTGGCCGAAGGAAGATCGATCTTGTTGATCGCGACCATGATTTTCACGTGCGGCGCGGCCTTGGCATGATGGATCGCCTCGATCGTTTGCGGCATGAGGCCGTCATCGGCCGCGACTACGAGGACCACGATGTCGGTCACGTTGGCCCCGCGGGCGCGCATGGCGGTAAAGGCGGCGTGACCGGGCGTGTCGAGAAAGGTAATGCGCGTCCCTTTGTGATCGACCGAGTAAGCCCCGATGTGTTGGGTGATTCCGCCGGCTTCGCCTGCGGCCACCCGCGTCTTGCGGATCGCGTCCATGAGCGAGGTCTTTCCGTGGTCGACGTGACCCATGAAGGTGATGATCGGCGCCCGTAGCTTGAGCTCTTCTTCTTTCTCGATCACCGGCGGCGGGGGCGCGATCACCACTTCCGGCGCCTTATGGACACCGCCGCCTTTTTCACGGCGCTCCATCTCGAACACGAAGCCGTGTTTCTCGCAAATCTTGCCCGCCACTTCCGGCTCCACCGTCAGGTTCGGATTGGCGAAAATGTTATAGTCGTCCATTAGCTCCTTGATGAGCTGGAAATTTTTCAAGCCAAGCTGTGTGGCAAGATCCTTCACAATGATTGGTGGCTTGATGTGAATGATCTTGCGACCGTCTTCAGTTTCTTCGCTTTCGACTTCCCCAACTTCCTCAGCGGCGGCGGCGGGAGCCGGTGGCTCGACACGCGGCGACTCGGGCGCGATTGCAGGTGTGCGAATGCGCGAGATCGGAGGAAGGATTGTGCGCTTGGTTGCCTCGTCGGTCAGCGCGCGCTTCGGTTTGGGCGCCTGCGGGTCGATAAGTGAGACGCTTTCCACCGCTGGTTTCACAGGTGGCGGCTCGAGTGTGACCGGCGCGACCGGTGCGGGCGTCGGCCTCTTCGCTGTGATCGGTGCAAAGGCGGATCTTGTCACCGGAGGGGTGGGCGCCGTCGTCTTGCCCGGGCGCGCCGACGGTTTCACCGGAGCTTTCGCTTCGTCGCTTGCGACGGTGGCTCCGTCCTTGGTTGGCGCGGCTGCCGGCTCTTCCGCTTTGGTCGCCTTGGAAGGTTTGGTGGTCTTGGCGGTTTTGGTGGTGGCGCGGCTACGAGTCGACGACTTGGCGGCGGTAGACTTCGCCGCTTTGCGGGCGGGCGCTTTGGCCGCCGTAGATTTGGTCGTCGTTTTCGTTGGCATTTAAATTCCTTAAAAATCTGCTCATGGCCGTGAGCGGTTAGGCGAGGCCATGACTAGGGCGAAACAGGTTCACGATGCACCGCCTCAAAAATTTCGCGCGCCTTCGCTTCGTCTACCTCAAGGATATCAACGAGGTCCTGCATCTCAGCGTCGCGCAAACCTTCGAGATTGGTAAAGCCGGTTTTCACCAAAGTCATCGCCTGCTCCTCGGTAATCGGCAACGACGTCGAGAGCGTTTGCGCCGCCTGCGCGACTTTTTGTTCGACCGCGGTCGTGCTCGGCGCTTCCTTCTCGATGTTTATCTCCCAGCCCGTGAGCCGCGAAGTGAGCCGCGCATTCTGGCCCTTTTTCCCGATCGCGAGTGAGAGCTGGTCTTCGTCCACGGAAATGGTCGCGCTCTTTTTCTCCACGTCGAAGACAAGATTTTTGACCTTCGCCGGCTTGAGCGCCTCGAGCACGAATTCCTTCGGGTCGGAGCTCCAACGAATGATATCGACCTTTTCGTTGTTCAACTCGCGCACAATGTTCTTTACCCGTGAGCCGCGCATACCGACGCACGCGCCGACAGGGTCGACTTTCGGGTTGTCGCTGAAGACCGCGATCTTGGTCCGGTAACCGGCCTCGCGCGCAATCCCGCGAATCTCGACCGTGCCGTCGGCGATCTCGCTCACTTCGAGCTCGAAAAGCCGCCGGACAAAATTGGGATGACTGCGCGAGATTATGATCTCGGGGCCGCGCGCGCCGTTCTCGACCGCCACGACATAAGCGCGCAGCCGGTCGCCAACATTGTAGTCCTCGACCACAACGCGCTCGCGCTGCGGCATGATGGCTTCAAATTTTCCGAGATCAAGAATGACGTCGGAGCGATCGAAGCGTCGCACGGTGCCGCTCACGATCTCGCCGGCACGATCCTTGAACTCCTCGTAGATCATTTCCTTCTCAACCTGGCGGATGCGCTGCATCATCGCCTGCTTCGCGGTCTGGGCCGCGATCCGTCCGAAGTTTTTCGGCGTCACTTCCACTTCGACGGCTTCGCCAACTTGCGCGTCGGGTTTGATCTTGCGTGCTTTTTCGACAGAGATTTCGTCCTGTGGATTAGTCACTGTTTCGGCCACGAGGAGGTTGGCGAGGGCGCGGATTTCTCCGGTTTTCGGGTCGATATCGATGTGCAGATCGCGCGAGGCACCAACACTTTTCTTCGACGCCGAGAGAAGGGCGTTCGAAACCGCCTCGATCAGGATCTCGCGTTTGATTCCGCGTTCCCGCTCCAGGTAGTCGAGCATGGCAATGAATTCGGCGTTCATAAGATCAGAGCCCCGCAGACAAAAAAGAGTGGGACACTGGCTCCCACTCCAATCCACAACGGACTAGGCTGGGAAGTTACTTTTGCCGGCGGGGTTCGTCAAGTTGAGGTCTGCCTAACGAAAACGCGGGACGAGAGATCCTCCGGACAGCGCAGGCGAGCCACGAGCAAAGATGAGGACGGCATTGGCTGCTTTGAATGACCCGGCTACACTTCTGCGGATGCGGCGCAGTTTTCTTCTCGTCACCCTGGTCTGGGCGGCGATCTATTTGCCGCGGCTCGGATCGCTTGAGTTGAAAAGCGAAGAAGGCCGGCGTGTTCTTCCCGCAGTCACAATGCTGCAAACCGGCAACTACATTGTACCGCAAGTCGGGAGCGAACCGTACCTACGCAAACCGCCGCTGGTGAACTGGCTCGTCGCCGGGTCTTTCAAAATCTTCAAGGTGCGCGACGAATGGGCGGCGCGACTTCCCTCCGTGCTCTGTGTATTTGCCGTTGCGCTCGCTTTTCTCGCGCTCGCCCGCGGGATGCTCGGCCCCAACGGATCACTCGCAGCTGCCATGATGTGGCTGACGAATTTCGGCCTGCTCGAAAAAGGCCGGCTGATCGAGATCGAGGCGCTTTACGTATCCCTCACCGCGCTCGCCTTCATCTCCTGGTTGAGCTGGTGGCAGGAACCGCGCCGCCGCTGGCTTGCCTGGACGGTGCCGTGGATTTTTCTCGGGCTCGCACTGCTCGCGAAAGGTCCGCTCGCTTTGTTTTTCTTCTATGCGGTGATCTTCGCCGTTCTCTGGCGGGCGAAGGCGTTGCACCAACTATGGGGCTGGCCGCATCTCGTCGGGATTCTCTTGATGCTCGCGATCTTCGGGGCCTGGGCAGTTCCCTATTTTCAAATGACGCAAGCTCAGCACGTGGCGGTGGTTTGGTCACGGCAGTTTTCCGGACGACTATCGGGGGAAGATTTCAAGCTCGGCGACTGGCTGCTCAACATCCCGCGCGGCATCGCCTATTTGCTGCCATGGGTCATTCTCTTTCCCTTCGCCCGCTTCGCCGCTCTCGATGATGAAGCGGAACAAAGCCTTGGCCGCGGTTTGTCGTTAGGCATCGCCGTTCCGTTTCTCATCGTTAGTCTGGCCCCGGGCGCGCTCCCGCGTTACACCATGCCGCTGCTCGCGCCCGCCATCTGGCTGCTCGCGCTTTTCATCCGGGCGCACGCCCTCGTCTGGCCGCAGCAACTGCGTCGCGTTATCACCTGGACGGTTGAGGCGGTGACCGTAGCGATGCTGGTTTACTCGCTCGCGATCATCCCGCTTCTTCAACGCCGCGAGAAGGTGCGCCCAATCGCGCGCCGGCTCGAGGCGGCGATTCCGCCTAACGAAACCCTCTACGCCGTCGATCCGGAGTACCAGCCGTATCTCTTCTACCTTCGGCGACCGATTGACTACGTCAGCCAGGTGAGCGATCTGCCGCGCGCCGCGCGCTTCATCCTCGTCCAGCCCGAGAATGAAAAGGCCGCCGAGCAATCGACGCTCTGGCGACCGAAACACGCGCAGCCGATTCTGCGGATCAAAGATTATCGCGGACGCCGCGTCATTCTCCTGCGGATCGCGGAGGGTCTACCGGCCGGCGATTGACAAAGACGCGCTCACGGATTCGTTAGCAAGCTAACGATGAGTGAGATCGATCCCGAAACCATCGGGCAATTGGTTCAGGAAACGGCCCGCGTCTGGCGTCACAAGCTGGATCAGCGTCTCCGGCCGCTCGGATTAAGCCAGGCGAAATGGCGCACACTCGCCCATCTTTCCCGCGGCCATCTCACCCAGTGCGATCTCGCGCAACGGCTCAGCATTGAGGAGCCGACGCTGGCGCGATTGTTAGGCAAACTCGAGGAGGATCGCTGGATCAAACGGCAGAGCGCGTCGCACGATCGCCGCTGCAAAACCGTCCACCTGCAACCAAAGTCGAGCGCGCTTTTGGAGGAGATTCAAAAGACCGCGCGCGACCTCCGTCACGAACTTCTGGAAAAGATCCCGCCACGCGAACTTCAGATTTGCCTGCGGGTCCTGACCGAGATCCGGAATCGCGCAGCCGCCGTCACTGCGGCGGAGCAGCTGAACGGCATCCGCGGGAAGAGCAAAAACGGAAAGCGCAAGAGATGATCGCAGCACGCAAGGTTGGAACTGTCACCCGCGAAGCCGTCGGCGACCTCGAGCATCGCTTCGGGCGCAAGCGTCTCTACATCTGGGGCGGCCTGGCCGCGCTCGTTGCATTGTTGTTTCTCGTCCGCGCCCTAACGAGTGGACACAAGGCCACGCCACCGCCACCGCCGCGCCCGGTCGCGGTCGCGCAAGTGATCACGAAAGATGTCCCGCTTTATCTCGACGAAATCGGCACCTGCGCGGCCAACGAGAGCGTGCAAGTGCAGTCGCAGGTCAGCGGCCAGATCGTGTCACGCAATTTCAAGGACGGCGCCTACGTCAAGAAAGGCGATCTCCTTTTCACGATCGATAAGCGTCCGTATCAGGCCGCTCTCGACTCGGCGAAAGCCGACAACATGCTGGCCGAGGCGAACCTGAAACGGCAGGTGGTGCTGGCCGCCAAGGATGTCACCGCAACCCAGGACCTAGATAGCGCGAGAGCGAACGCCATGAAGACGCAGGCGGCGGTGGAAGCGGCGCAGGTGAATCTGGATTACTGCTCGATTCGATCGCCGATCGACGGCCGCGCCGGGCTGCGCCAGGTCGATGTCGGCAACACGGTGAGCGCCGGAAGCAATAGTGTGGTCCTGGTACAGATCGACAACCTCGATCCCATCTACACCGATTTCACCATCTCCGAGCCGGACATTCCGCTCGTCAGGCGATATCTCGGCGGACCGAACCTGAAAGTGCTGACAGAACCGCCGAACACCAATGTTCCGCCGCGCTCGGGCACTCTTTATTTCATCGCCAACACGGTTACGCCAGGAACCGGCACCGTCCAAGCGCGTGGCGTCACGGCGAATCCTGACCACCTGTTCTGGCCTTCCGAATTCGTTCACGCGCGCCTCGTTCTCGATATTCTGAAAAACGCGATGCTGGTGCCGAGTGACGCCGTGCAGATTGGTCAGAACGGCCCGTATGTTTTCGTGGTCAAACCCGACCTGACACTTGACCTGCGGCAGGTCACGCCAGGCCAGCGGCAGGATGGCGATCTCACCGTTATCACGAAAGGTCTCAAACTGGGTGAAACAGTCGTCACGGCCGGTCAATTGCAGCTGGCGCCGGGCACCAAGGTCGTGATCAAGTCAAGCGGCAACAAGCCGGCGCAGCAACCTATCGCCAACCAACCAGAGCAGGTCCCCTGATGGCGAAATCGAACGACAGCGGCTGGGACGACGGGCACGACGGGGCGGGCGAAGAGCAACCGGCCACGCGCGTCCCCGAGCCGGGCGAGGCAACTCCGAAGAAGGCGCTGGTGCAATTTTCCAGCGGACTCTCCCGTCCGTTCATCGCACGGCCGGTCATGACCATGCTGTTGACCGCGTCGATCGTTGTCTTCGGCATCCTTACCTACAACGAATTGGCCGTAAACGACCTTCCGGCCGTCGATTATCCCGTCATCCAGGTGCGAGTGTCCTACCCGGGAGCGAACCCAGAAACGATGGCGAACACGATCGCCACTCCGCTCGAGAAGCAGTTCACACAAATTCCCGGCCTGAACCTGAGCACGAGCACAAACACTCAGGGCAACACCAGCATCACCCTGCAATTTGACCTTTCCAAGAGTGTCGACGCGGCCGCGACCGACGTGCAATCGGCGATCCAGGCCGCCAGTGGGAAATTGCCCAGCGACCTGCCGAGCCCGCCCAGCTTTACCAAGTCAAACCCGAACGACCAGCCGGTGATGTACATCGCCCTGACGAGCGACACCTTGAGTGATGGCGAACTGTATCGTTATGCCACGACCGAGGTATCGCAGCGGATCAATATCCTACCCGGCGTCTCGCAGGTGAACATCTACGGCGTTCAGGGGGCCATTCGCATCAAGGTCGATCCCGGTGCGCTCGTCACGCGAGGAATGACCTTCGATGATCTGGCCAACGCCATCCGGTCCGGCACCTCCTACTCCGGCGCCGGCCAGTTCGATGGGCGCAACAACTCGATCATTCTGCGGCCGAACGGCCAGCTCACCGACGCCGAGGGCTACCGCAACCTGATCGTGAAACAGGACGCGCAGGGCGGAAAAGTCTACCTGGGCGACGTCGCCCAGGTGATCGACGGCGTGCAGGATGAGCGCACGTCGCGCCATTTCTACGCCCGCGGCTTCAAGCCGCCCGCGTCCGTGGTGGTATTCGCCGTCTCCCGGCAGGCCGGGGCAAACGCCGTCGCCGTCGCCCGCTCGGTTCAAGCGCTCGTCCCGCAACTGCAAAAGGAACTCCCTGGCTCGATTCGTCTTTTGCCGACGTTCGATCGTTCGCAGTCGATCGTGAATTCGCTCAACGACGTGAAGGAAACTCTCCTGATCGCGTTCATCCTCGTCATTGGTGTGATCTACATCTTCCTCGGCCGCGCATCCGACACCCTCATCCCGATGGTCGCGCTCCCGATGTCATTCCTCATCACCTTTGTCGCGATGTGGGCGCTTGGTTACTCGATCAACAATCTCACTCTCATGGCGCTGACTCTCGCCATCGGCTTCCTCGTCGATGACGCGATCGTCTTTCTCGAAAACGTCGTCCGGCGGGCGGAAGCTGGGGAATCGATTTACCGCGCCACGCTCAACAGCGCGGGGGAAATCTCCTTCACCATTCTCTCCATGACCCTCTCGCTCGCGGCCGTTTTCATTCCGCTCGCTTTCATGCCGGGATTGTTAGGCCGGATCTTTCGCGAGTTCGCCATCACCATCATCATTACGATTCTCGCCTCCGGTCTCGTCTCTCTCACGCTCACCCCGCTGATGTGTTCGCGCATTCTCGCCGAGCGCGGCGCCGGCCATCGCGAAACCTGGACGCAGCGTTTCGTGAACAGCTTTTTCATCCCAATCCGCAACTTCTATGGGCGCACCCTCGACACTTTTCTCGATCACGGCTGGCTCGCGCTCCCGATCGTGATCGCCTGCGTCTTCGGCGTCTGGTTCTTCTTCAAGCAACTACCCTTTACTCTTTTGCCCACCGGCGACAGCGGCGTCATCCGCGGCTTCTTCCTTGTCCAGGAAGGCGCGTCGCCCGACAAACAGCGGCGGCTCCAGGACACGCTCGACCCCATTCTCCAAGCGAACCCCGCGGTCGATAAATACTTCACCGTCGCCGGCCGGGCTGGATTATCGCCCGGTGTTTTCACCGTTCTGTTTCTCAAGGACCGCTCGCAGCGCGAAGATATCGAGACGGTGACGGCCGAACTGCGCAAGGAAACGAGCCAGGTTCCGGGCATTTTCCCCACTTTGCAGCCGCAACCGGTTCTGCAAATTAACGTCGGAGCGGCTGGCAGCTCCTTCGGTCGCTACACCTATGTCCTGAGCGGGATCAATCCCGACGAGGTTTACGCCGCTGCCGACAAGCTGGAAACGAAGCTCAAAGATTATCCCGGTTTCGCCAATCCGCCGCGTTCCGATCTCTTCCGCAACACCCCCAACCTCGACATTAACATCGAG
The DNA here is from genome assembly GCA_963782205.1 of uncultured Verrucomicrobiae bacterium. Classification (GTDB taxonomy): domain Bacteria; phylum Verrucomicrobiota; class Verrucomicrobiia; order Chthoniobacterales; family UBA10450; genus Palsa-1392. Next base: position 125,725 of record CAWAIY010000016.1, read on the forward strand.
CGCGGACGCGCCGGGCTTTACGGCGTCTCCACCACCTCGATCGAAAGCCTCCTCCGCTCCGCCTATTCGCAGAACTACGTCTACCTCATCAAGGAAGCCGATGACCAATATCAGGTGATTATTGAAGCCGCCAACAAAGACCGCTCGAACCCGACTGATCTGCGCACGATCTACGTCAAGCCAAACAATGGCACAAACAAGCTGATCCCGTTGCAATCGATTACCACCACGAAGGAATCACTCGGCCTGCAATCGGTGAACCACACCAACCAGTTCACCAGCGTCACCTTCGGGTTCGACGTGAAAGCCGGCTATGCCCTCGGCGATGTTCTCAATTACATCAGCAAAGCGGCCGCCGAGGCGCTGCCTCCTACCGTGAAGGGTGAGTTGCAGGGTGAAGGCCTCGTCCTTCAGCAGCTCTTCACCGCGTTGCCTTACCTCATCATCGCGGCGGTGTTCGTCATGTATGTGATCCTTGGGATTCTCTACGAGAGCTACGTCCATCCGGTGACGGTGCTCTCCACGCTGTTTCCGGCGGTCGTGGGCGGGCTGATGACGCTATGGCTTTTCAATTCCACCCTGTCTCTCTACTCGGTCATCGGGCTCTTCCTCCTCATGGGCATCGTGAAAAAGAACGGCATCATGATTGTCGATTTCGCGCTTCATCGGCTCGACGAAGGTTACGACCGCCGCGGCGCCATCCACGAAGCGAGCGTCGAACGTTTTCGCCCTATCATCATGACCACGCTGGCGGCCCTGATGGGTGCACTGCCGATCGCGCTTGGGGTCGGAGCGGAAGGCTCCTCGCGCCGTCCGCTCGGGCTGGTAATCGTTGGCGGGCTGATCGTCTCGCAATTGATCACGCTTTACATCACGCCGGTGATTTATCTCGCGCTCGAATGGTTCCAGGAACGAGTGCTTGACCGCGTCCCATTCCTGCGCAGCGCTCACACTCACCACGAGGCCGACGCCGAAAGGCACGGCGCGCAGTTGGCGCCCGAGCCGGCAGGGGTGAACTGAGCGACGATTTTCTGCGAGGTGGGAGGGCTTTAGTGCCCCGATGGGTTTGCGGCACGCCCGCAGATCAGGGCACTAAGGCCCCTCCTACTTTGCCTAACGAGAGTTGATCCAGTCCATTGCCTTCGCGGCCAGGCGGTCGAACGCTTGCACCGCCAGCACAAGATGTTCCTCCTTTGTGTCCTCGATCTTGTTGTGGCTGATCCCGCGCAGACTCTGCACGAACATCATTACCGTCGGCACACCGGCGCGCGCCACCTCCGCGCCGTCGTGCAGCGGGCCGGAAGGCAGGCGGTGCGACTTTCTACAAACCTCGCGAATCGCGTCATCGCAAAATTTGATCAACTGGTCGTGGAACAGCATCGGTTCGATTTGCCAGAGTCGTTCCCACGAGACGGTCACGTTTCCTTCCTGCGCAAATCGTTCGCTCGCTTCCCGCGCCTCGCGCAACATCGCCGCGAGGACCGCCGTATCGAGATGGCGCTGATCGAGTGTGATCCGGCATTCCTCCACCACGCTGGTCACAATGCCTGGTTTCGTCAGGCAGGAGCCGATCGTGCAAACGCCGCCGTGGCGTTCAGTAATGAGATAAATCTCCGGACTCATCTTTGCCGCTGCGAGAAAAGCGTCTTTCCGCCGGTTCATCGGCGTGCTCCCGGAATGCGCCGCTTGTCCGCGGAAAGTGATTAGGTGCCGCTCCACCCCAAAGGTCCCGAGAACTGCGCCTAACGGCAGATCGAGATCCAGCAGCACCGGACCCTGCTCGATGTGCAGCTCGATATAAGCCGCCGCATTCTTGAGTTGGCGGCCGCTTTCTTTTACCTGCTCGAAATCGATTCCCTGTTCTCGCAGTGCGGCCGGCAAAGCGATCCCCTGTTTGTCTGTCAGGCCACGCGCTTCCTCCATATCGAGATTACCCGAGCAGGCGGAGGAACCGAACAGACTTTTCCCGAAGCGCGCGCCTTCTTCATCGGCCCAATCGACCAGGCGCACAGTCACCGGTGGCTGCCCCGCGAATTCCGCACGAATGCGCCGCAGAATTTCCAAGCCGGCGAGAGTGTCGAGCGAACCATCGAGCCAGCCGCCATTCGGCACCGAGTCGATATGACCGCCGATGAGTAGCGCTCTCTCCGAATCGCCGCGCAACGTCATCCAAAGATTGCCGGCTTCGTCGCGCTCGACCTCCGCCCCTGCTTCTCTCGCTTTGCTTTCCAGCCAGCTCCGCGCCTTTGCCCACGTCGGAGTAAAAGCGATTCGTTGAGCGCCGTTCTCATCGCTCGTCAAGGCGCGCAGTTCCTTCAGTTCATCGACCGTGCGACGAGGATTCAGTTGGCTCACGTATCTACCGTAGAATTGACTGGCAAAGGCACAAGCCGTGGTCGGTTCCGCAGGCTGGAAGGCTGCTCCCACCGGCTCAGCGGTTGACTGACTTCCTTCTCCCTACAGATCCGTGAAGGCGTCGCGCTTCAGGATTGTGCCGCGCGTACCCTGTTGCTGGATCAACTTCGCGACCAGGCCGGTCCAGCCGGTCTGATGACTTGCGCCCAGGCCGCCTCCCGTGTCGCCATGGAAATACTCATGAAAAAGATACCGCTCGCGATCGGCTGCGCCGCCTAACGAATCGTCGGAGGCGCGAGCGAAGGGTCGCTCGCCCTTTTCATCGCGCAGCCAGAGCTTGATCAGACGATTCGAGAGCTCGTTCCCGATCTGATCGAGGGTCATGAACCGTCCCGAGCCAGTCGGGCATTCGACTTTGAAATCGTCCCCGTAGTAGTGATGAAATCTTTGCAGTGACTCAATGAGGAGAAAATTGATCGGGAACCAGACAGGGCCGCGCCAATTCGAGTTGCCGCCGAAGAGGCCGGTCTGCGATTCCGCCGGCTCGTAGTTAATCATCTTACGCTCGCCGCGCACTTCAAGAACGTAGGGATTACTCTCGTGAAACTTGCTCAGCGAGCGGACCCCGTAGTCACTCAGGAATTCATTCGGATCGAGCATTCGGCGCAGCAGACACTTCATTCGGTGCCCGCGGGTGAGGGCGATCAGACGGCGATCGCCGCTCCCCGGTTCGTACCAGCGCGAGATCAGATTGGCGAGATCGGGTCGGTTGGTCAGATACCACTCGAGTCGTTCGCGAAAACCGGGCATCGCTTCGAGCAGGGCCGGTTCCAATACTTCCACGGCCAGGAGCGGCATGAGCCCGACTAACGAATGAACCCGCAACGGGAGATAGCGGTTCCCCGGTGTATGCAGAACGTCGTAGAAAAATTCGTCCGTTTCGTCCCAGAGTCCGATGCCTTGTCCGCCGGCGTTGTTCATTGCGGCGGCGATCCCGAGAAAGTGCTCGAAGAACTTGGTTGCGATGTTTTCGTAGACGGGATTCTCCCGTGCCAGCTCGAGGGCCGTTCGCATCATCGTCAGGCAATACATTCCCATCCAACTCGTGCCGTCGCTTTGCTCGAGCCGGGTGCCGTCGGGAAACGACGCGCTCCGGTCGAAGACTCCGATGTTGTCGAGACCGAGAAAGCCGCCCTCGAAAATGTTGCGTCCGCCGGAGTCCTTCCGGTTTACCCACCAGGTGAAATTGATCAGCAGCTTGTGGAAAACCGTCTCGAGGAAGGCACGGTCGCCTTTGCCGGTAGCATGCTCCTCGATCTTGTAAACGCGCCAGGCAGCCCAACCGATGACCGGCGGATTGACGTCGCCGAAATTCCATTCGTAGGCCGGGATCTGGCCGTTGGGATGCTGGTACCATTCGCGGACGATGATATCGAGCTGCGCCTTGGCAAAGTGCGGGTCGACAAGCGCGAGGGGGATGCAATGGAAGGCCAGGTCCCAGGCCGCATACCAGGGAAATTCCCACGTGTCAGGCATCGACATCACACGCTCATTGTAAAGATGGCGCCATCCCGCGTTGCGACCGGTCTCGCGCTCGACAGGCGGAGGCGGCTGGGCGGAGTCACCCTCCAGCCATTGCTCGACCACATAGTAATAGAATTGCTTTGTCCAAAGCATCCCGGCGAGCGCCTGACGCTGAATGGCACAATGTTCTTCGCTCAAACAACTCGGGGTGAGCGCACCGTAAAACTCATCCGCTTCCGCGCGTCGCTGCGCAAAGAGACTGTCGAAATCGTCGAACGCGGAAATCGCCGGTTCCTTGATCCGCTGCAGCCGCAGCCGAATCGGACGCGATTCTGACGGCCCGACCGCGAGCCGGTAATGCGATGCGGCTTTCGTTCCCATGCGATCCGGATTTACGGCCGTCGCGTTTCCTTTCACGACCACCTCGTGAAAGGCGTCCTTCACGTAGGGCGACGGATTCGGCACGCCGTAAAGCAACTGAACGTTGGTTTCATTCTCGGTGAAGAGAAGCGGCCCCGCTCCTTGGCAAACCAGACGGTATTCTCCGAGCAGGCCGTGGCTTGCCTCGATTACCCCCAGCGCCTCGGAATGATCCCTCCCGACACGGAGATTCGGCCGCGTCTTGTCTTCACCCCAGCTCCAGGTATTGCGAAACCAAAGCGTTGGCAAAAGGTGGAGCACGGCTGCTTCTGGCCCGCCGTTTGTCACCGTGGCACGAATCAGAACGTCGTCTTCGGTCGCCTTTGCGTACTCAATCGTGATGTCGAAGTAACGGTCCCCGCGCAAGACACCGGTGTCCCAGAGTTCGAACTCTGGCTCCATCCTGGTGCGTTCGGCATTGCGCGTGACCAGTTCTTCGTAGGGAAATGCCGCCTGCGGGTAACGATAGGTCATCCGCATGTAGGCGTGGCTCGGCGTGTTGTCCTCGAAAAAGAAAATCTCCTTCACGTCCTCGCCGTGATTGCCCTGTGGACCGGTCAGGCCAAAGAGGCGCTCTTTCAGAATCGGATCGCGCTCATTCCAGAAGGCGAAAGCAAAACAAAGCCGCTGTTTGTAATCGCAAATCCCGCCGATGCCATCCTCGCCCCAGCGATAGGCGCGGGAGCGGGCGTGCTCGTGCGGGAAATAATTCCAGGCGTCGCCATTCGCGCTGTAATCCTCCCGCACGGTACCCCATTGTCGCTCGCTCAGGTACGGGCCCCAAAGGTGCCAGCGTTCTTCGCGATGATCGTTCTGCTCGATGCGTTGTTGTTCGGCGTTCATAAACCGGGCGATCGGTGGGTCGAACCTCCGTCGAGCCGAGAGCGGCACCCTCGGCGCGAAACACGCACTCTCTCAGGCTCGACGGAGTCGAGCCCTACCGACGATTCATTTCTGCGCATGAAGATACTTCGCGAACCAGCCAAGGTAACGCTGGTAGCGATCGAGGATGTAGCTCGGTTTCTTGAGGCCGTGAAATTGCCCCGGGTAAATGACCAATTCGGTCGGCACGCCTAGCGTTCGTAACGCTTGATACATTTGCTCGCTGTTCAGGAGCGGGACGTTGAAGTCGCTTTCGCCGCAGAGAAAAAGCGTCGGTGTTTTGATCTTGTCGGCATGCAGGAAAGGATAGGAAACTTTCATCCACACATCGGGATGCTCCCAGGGCGAGCCCAGCTCGTATTCATAGTCGCGGATGTATTGGTCGGTGCCGTATCCGGCCAGAATGTTCGAAATCGAAGCGCCGCTCACCGCCGCCTTGAACCGGGTCGTACTCGCGATGAGATAATTTGTCGAGATCCCGCCGTAGCTCCATCCGCCGACGACCAACCGATCCGGATCGGCGATTCCGCGCTTCACCGCATCGTCCACCGCGGCAAGATCGTCCTGCACATCGACGCTGCCCCATGCGGCGTAAATCCCCATCCCGTAATCGGTCCCGCGTCCGGTCGAACCACGCGGGTTTGGCAAAACCACGGCATAACCATTGGCGGCAAAGAGCTGTTTCTCGAAGTCGAATTCGTTCGCGTACTGCAACTGCGGACCGCCGTGCGGCCGCAACAGAGTCGGCAGCTTGTGACCGGCTTCCTCGTTAGGGGGATGAACGACGAAGCCGTGTACCTCAGTTCCGTCGGAGCTCTTGAACTCTGTTTCCTCGACCCGGCCGAGCTGAATTTGTCCGAGGAATGCGTCGTTTTGTTTCGACAGGCAACGCAATTCGCCGTTCTCCACCGCGAAGACTTCGTAGGGCCGCTCCGGCGTGCTCGCCCGGACAATAATCTGGCCCTCTTTGTCAAGATCGTAGTCGGTCACGGTGCGACGGCCAGTCACAACCGGGACCAGCGCGCCAGCATTTCCGGCCGCGAAAGCGGGCACACGCATCAGCAGTTCAGTGCGATCGTTCTCTTCGAGGACGAAAATCGACTTCCCGTCGGCCGACCAGCGCGGCTGAGCGAGATTGCGATCGAGATCGGGGGTCAGGATTTTCGCCGTACCACCAGCAGCCGGAATGATGGCAAGAGAATGCGTCGCGTACTCGATCTTCTTCGGATCGCCGCCGTGAAGGTAGGCGATCATTTTGCCATCGGGGCTCCACGCGGGCGGGCTTTCCCATTCCGGATGCGCGTCCGCCTCCGGCGCTGTCGTCAGCTGACGCTCCTTTGCGCCGACCTTCGCTTCAATCAGGTAGACGTCCCAGTTCTCCGTCCGGTCGGGATTGGTGCCGCGCTTCGTGACGAAAGCGATTTCCCTTCCGTTGGGCGACCAGGCCGGCAATACGTCGTCGTGCAAGCCGCTCGTCAGGCTCTCCAGTTTACGGCTCGCGAGATCAAGCAGCTTGAGGTGCGACCAGCGATTTGTGAGGTAGCCATCGATGTCCTGCTTGAACTGATACCGGTCGATCACGATCGGAGGCACGGTTTTCTTTTCCTTCTCCTTCGCTTCCGGATCGCGTGGATTGGGATCATGCACTACGAGCCCGATCCGCCTGGAATCCGGCGACCAGGCGAAGTCATCGATGCTCCCCTTTTCCTTCGTCAGTTGCTCCGCTTCACCACCGGCGCTGGAGAGAATCCAGAGCTGGTTGTTCTCGTATTCGTCTCCGCGGTCGGAAAGGAAGGCGATCCATTTACCGTCCGGGCTCCAGCGCGGATGCGTCTGCTGGTTACCACCAAAAGTAAGGGCACGATTTTTCGAGCCGTCCCATTGCGCCAGCCAGAGATTGCGCGGCTGTTTGTCTTTCGCCAGGTCAACCGTCCCGACCACGTAGGCCACGCTCTTACCGTCGGGCGAGAGCGCGGGCTCATCGACATCACGGATGGAGGCGAAATCCTCCGGTTTCAGCAGGCGCTTTTGTTCAGCCGCGAAAGTGCCTGAAACGGAGAGCGCGAGCAGGAAAACGACGAGGCGACAACGCATAAGGGAGGAGCCCTACATGATTGCTGCCGCCCGTGCGAGCAAAACTGATCCCCAGCCAGTCACGATTCGGGACGTCCCGCCGACTCAGAGGCATTTTTCGTGGCGTTTCTTGTTAGGCCGATGAGGCGTCGGATGTATTATTGCGTTTCGGGAGCGCCTCGACCAAAAGTGCTCACGCGAAAGACCAGACATTGGCTGAGCAATCTGGACGCGCATCATCGGTTGCTCATTTCGCTCACTTTTGCATTTCTTGTTTTTCTCTTCGTCAGGAGGGCTTGCCACTGGCGCACACAACTCATCGCGACATGGGACGCCTTTGCATTTTGTTTTCTCACCCTGACGTGGACGCGAATCCTCACGGCCGTGCCGCGCGTTGCTGTGCAGCTAACCAGGCTGCAACCGATCAGCCGCAAACTCATCTTTGTTTTCGTCGTGGCGGCTGCCTGCGCGAGCCTCGCCTCTGTCGTCTTCCTGCTCAGCATGTCGAAAGGCATGACCGGCCGCCAGCTCGCTACCCACATCGCCCTCGCGTTGGCCACCGTCGTGATGTCGTGGCTCGTGCTCCACACCGTCTACGCCTTGCACTATGCCCCAGCTTTTCTACGGCGAGGTGAAGGACGGCAAATCGCCCTACAGCTCCGGTGGTCTGATTTTTCCCAGCGTTCAAACCGAGCCGGACTTCCTTGATTTTGCCTACTTCTCCTTTGTCATCGGCATGACTTCACAGGTCTCCGACGTGCAGATCAGCTCGCCTGAAATCCGTCGCTGGGCGCCCTGCACGGCATCATCTCCCTCGCCTTCAACACCGCCGTTCTCGCCCTGAGCATCAATGTCCTCTCCGGCTTGCTTTGACATTGCCACACGCCGGGAATGGAGAGAGACGGCGTCATCTCAATTCCAGAAATAACATTGCCCGCCAGAGAGAATCGGCCTTACAACCGTCACGACGGTATGACCTCCACTAAATCGCTCAGCCTGCCGGGAGGAATCGCGCGATGAAGCTTGCCAGCGTTGCCATGATCCTGGGAGCCTTGAATGAAGCCGGGGTTCGCGCCTTGGTCGTCGGCGGACTCGCGGTCAACGCTCATGGCTACCTGCGTTTCACCAACGACGCCGATTTTGCCGTCGAACTATTACCCGAGAATATTCGCCGCGCTTTCGATGCGCTCGCGCGTTTGGGCTACCAGCCCCGAGTGCCAATCACCGCCGCGCAATTCGGCGACCCGGCGATGCGCGCAAGTTGGATTCGCGACAAGGGAATGAATGTCTTGCAGTTTGCCAGCGACGCCCATCGCGAGACTCCCATCGATGTCTTCGTGATCGAGCCATTCGACTTCGACGAAGAATATCGGCGCGCCCTTACCGACACGGTCGAGATCCCAAGCCAGGCACCCGTCCCGGTCCGTTATGTGGCGATTCCAGCGCTTATCGCCATGAAAGAAGCCGTCGGGCGGCCGCAAGATCTCGACGACATCCGGCATCTGCGTTGGATTCAGGAGGAAAAGGAGAAATGAGCGAGTCCGACGACGACATCGATTGGAGCCTGACGACGTGGGAAGGAAGCAGGCGTGCGGAATTGCGCGATTGGATGAAACTTACCCTGACTCAAAAGTGGACGGCACTGGAAGCAATGTGCGATCACGCCCGGGCCACGATCGCGTGGCGCCGCCGGAGAGGTCTGCCCTACATCGACCCCGATACGCACCAACTCGTGCCCGGCAAAGCGGCCGTCGTCAGAGAGGAGCCGCCCGAGCCTGGCCAGCCATCGTAGGTCACGCCTGCCCTTCCCCGTCTCCGCTCCTCCTCGTCCTTGCCCGCGTGATCGAATGCTTCCCATCCGCGTTATCTGCGGTCAAGAGCTTTGCCTTCCCGGGAAGAAGAACCACGGATGAGTCTGAACGGATGCTTTCATTCGGCGTTTCTCCTATGGCACAACCGTTAGCGTGAGATCGTTGCCATCTCCGCCTTCGTAATTGGCTTGGTAAACGTTAGCGCCAAGCACAAAAATCGAGCCATCGGCGAGGTTACTGAATGTCCCACTAATCGGCCTTGCGCCGGTGTTGTTGATAATCGTGAAAACGGTCCCCGGCGGGAGCGCGATCGTATCGATGTCGTCGATGGACGCAGAAGCCCCAGGCTTGATTTTCACGTTTCGGGCGACGACTGCGTCGGCCTTGCCCATCGCGGTTTGCAGCTCACACAAGCAGGTTCCGTTAGAATTGAATCTGAGCGCTCTCTTGATCCGAAGAGTGCCGGGACCGTCTCTGCCCGGAGATAAAAATCCGCCGGCGTCGATACTGACCCGGCCACCAACAATACCATTACCTCCCAAGAGGCCGCCGTTCACCGTTACGTCGCCGGTTCCGGTCGCAGAACCTTGTTTGGAGTGAGCCAAAAGAACACCTTCGCTCACTGTCGTTCCGCCGGTGTAGGTGTTAGCACCGGAGAGTGTGAAAGTTCCGGTGCCTATTTTGGTGAGCCAACCGCCACTGCCACCAAGCAACCCACCGTCTTGGATCACACCGACAAAGGCCGTACTCCGGTTGTTCGTCCCAACTTTGAGCTCATTCGCTCCCAAATAGACAAAGCCTGAACCTTCGACAGAACCAACGTCTACTCCGGGAGCATTGTGTCCGCTGATATCAAGCCGGCCGTCGTCGAGGAGCTCAAAGCGCGCACTGGCACCAATAGAATCGTGAAAGAAATAAATCGCAGCGCCATCGCCTTCGTCTGTGCCGCCATTCGCTACAAAGGTAGCATTATCAGCCGAAGAGTCGCCAAAGAAGCGGACAGCACCACCTCCTGCGCCCAAGGCCGTGACACCGTTCGTGATGAAAACGCCGTCTCCTGTTGTCCCGCCAACGTCGAAATAGACATACCCCCTACCTGCACCGCTAGCAGTTCCACCGTTTGTTATGAAGGTGCCGTTGCCAGCAGTTGCGTTTTCGACAAAAGCAGTCACACCGCCAAATGCTCCACTAACAGAAGCGCCGTTGTTAATCACTGTGCAATTACCAGCGGTCCCGGAGGAGGTAAAAGATGTGATTCCGCCGTATGCTCCGCTGACAGTTCCGCCCTGATTGATGAACATGGCTTGACCCGCACTGGACCCGGAATTGAAGTCGACGCTTCCACCGTAATCATTGTCGGCGATCACCGCGCCTTGCTGTGTGAAGACAGCCCCGTCTGGTACGCTCGCAGCGCTAATGAAAGCCAGTGCCCCCCTGTGCTCGTTGATTGGAGCAGGATTGAGTTTGTTGTTGGGTAAAGTGGTGGTTTATCCCGGCGCGGTGGGGATGTCGCTGGGTTGGCCGATCTTGTCGTCGGCGATCACTTGAGGTGTCCGCGCTCGACAAGGGGCCCGCGTCCGCGACCGGTGAGTCATCGCCGAAAGGAGGGCGCACGCCCCTGGTGACCAGGAGCCGCCAATTGGTTTCAGCCTGCAGTCGGACGTAGGTGTTAAATCTGTCGAGGGCGGCGCTTCTTGTTCGCCGGGTGCCGGCGGGGGTTCGTTGCTCGTGATCCCGGCCGTGGATTTCGAAAATCTGTCGGCATCGAAAGGCAGGGTTTGTTCTGGGGGGAACAAGCCGCCACCTTCGTCATCCGCTCCATCGTCGAGAACGGCCCTTACACCAGCGGGGGTCGCATAGAATCGCAACGTGGCAGGGCCGGAACCGCTGGGGGGATGCATCGTTACAAACTTTCTACGGGAAGCGGGGGTGGCAAAGCTTTAAAGGGACTGGGAATTCTTTGACCGCAGATACGGGGGAACCGGAGAGACGAAACAAACCCCACAATCCCGCCAAGACTTCCCCGTCTTTCTCTGCCAATCCGTGTCATGCGTGTAATCCGCGGTCGTCTTCATCCCATGCCCAGCCTCCAGTTGTGCTCGAGACGCCAAAGTTCGTAACAGAAGGCGACAGCGCCGATCAGAAGCGACCAGAAGAGGATCGCGGCCAAGGCGCGGATGAGATTCGCCGCGCTCATTTCCTCGCACTGCCACCAGGGCTTCTCCCCGTCCTCCAGCGGCAACGCCCCTCTTGATTTCAAGGGAACACTCATCTTCACCAGTCTTCTACGGAAACGGGAGGTCGAAGTTTTACAGAATTTGAAAAAATCTTGCACGAGGCAGAGCGCCGTCTCCGGACTGAAAACCCCGGGCGCTTGCTCCGGACTAACGAACTTAACCGGCGGGTGAACAGCCGGCGTCGTGCGCCGGTAAAAGAATCTGCCGATCGGACAGCATGGGGATGTCATAGGCTCGTTGAAGAAATCTCAGCACTCCCGGCCGCGATCGGCTATCCGTACAAGTACGCATTTTTGACTTGCCAGCCGCGGAACCGGCTGGGTTAAACTTTGCTTCCGAGGCCAGATGACCCGCCTGAACCCACGGCAATTGCGCGCGCTGAACCGCGTGCTGCTTTCCCTTTACGAGGATGTCACCCATCCCCAACCCTTCGAGGCGATCATCGACCTTTGTGAATCCCTGCTGCCCGTCTCACAGATTTCGGTGGACGAGGCGGACCTTCGTTCGGGACGGATTACTCACCACGGAGGCCGGCATCTCGAGACGATTCCGCAGTTGGAAGAAAAGATGAAACTCTACGGGCACGAAAATCCGTTGATCGCTTACGCGCAGCAGGGGAATTTCGCACCGGCTCTCCGGGTGTCGGACTTTGTCTCCTTTCGGGAAATCAAGCGGACGAACTTCTATCAGGAACTCGCCGTCTATGTGCCGAAATGGCGTGACCAGGCGGCCGTTGCAGTGCGTCTGCCGGGGAAGTCGCTCGGCTTCGCGCTCAACCGCGATCGCGTATTTTCCGATGAGGAGCTGCTCGTTCTGGAACTCCTGCAACCGCATCTCGAACGAGTGCTGCATCGTTCCACCCAATACCTGAACCTCGCGACCGAGCAGCCGCTCACTCCGCGCGAGAGGGAAGTCCTGCATTGGGTAGCAAAAGGAAAACGGGATGGCGAGATCGCTCTAATTCTCGGCGTGAGCGTGCGGACAGTCGAGCAACATGTGCGCGCTTGCCTGCGCAAGCTGGGAGTGGAGACGCGCGCGGCGGCCGCCGCCGTAGTCTGGCAGACAAGAAACAACCACGCGGCGCGACTTTCGTAGCTGCTCTCATCCCCCGGCTTTTGGCGGATTCAGACAAGCCCGGACACTACCCGCGATCAACGGACCAGATCCACGTAATCCAGGATAAACTGATAGCCGCTGCTGTTTGAATTACGTCCCGTAACCAGAAACTGAAATAGCTTTGGACCGGCTCCGGTAAACGTAATCTTTCCAAGGTCCACGACCTCATAATCAACGTCCGCCGAGTAACCGTCCCAAGCCGATCCCTGTTTCACACCGTCAATCGCGAGTTGGATAATCCCATTTCGATTGCCTTTTCGAGTGCCCACCTTGATATCATAGGTTCCCGCACTGGGAATCGCCACGCTGTATGTGACAGAGTTGCCAGGCGCTTCTGCCTTGAGGAGCATGCCGGCTTGTCCGCTTAAATTGGCATCGACGACGCGCTTGAGCGGCGTTGCTGAATCTGCCGATAATTTTTCAACCTCAAGATGGCTCGCCGGCACCAATTCAAGGTAATCGAAGAAAAGATTATGGAGCGTGATCTCTGGACCGCCTCCCAGGACCATAAACTGGAAGGATTTGGTCCCGGGCTTTGCTACTTTAACGGTCCCGACGTCGCGAACGCCATAGTCATTGTTGGAACTAATTACACATTCCTTCTGAGCATATCCCTGTTTTACGCCGTCAACGAACAATTGAAAAGCACCCATGTTGCTCCCTGTTTTCGTTTTCACCCTGACGTTGTAATTACCTGGCACAGCGATCGGCACTGCGTAGGTAACGTAGTCACCGGGGCGGGTTGCCTTCAGGCGTCTGACAAAGCCTCCGCTGGCGCTTCGATCGCGCATGATTTCGCATGGTGCGGAGCAGGCCTCTACCGGAAGTCCTTCGGCTTCGAAGTAAGGGATGAGGTCAAGGTAGTCGCAGGCAACTTCGTATCCGCTGCTATTTGGATTTTGACCTGTTACTGCAAACCGGAAGGTCTTGATCCCGGCCTCCGAAAAAGTAACCGGTCCAAGATCCCTGACCTCGTATCCCACCGAAGAGGAGTATTCATCCTGCGGAGATCCGTGATTTGCGCCGTCGATCGCGAGTTGGACTATGCCCTGGTTAGCGCCTGTCCTGATCCCGACTTTCACATCGTAGGTCCCGCTGCAGCTTACAGGGACCCTATAGGCCACATAGTCGCCCGCCTTCGTCGCTTTAAGCAGCCCGGCTGCCCCTCCGCTCGCCAGCGGATCATCTGTGAAGATCACATAGTCCGTCCCTTCAGATGTCTTCGTGCTCAACGCCTCGGCCTCCATGTCGTGCAAGGCGATGATGAAGTTGAGCGGTGCGGTGCCGGTTCCATTCTGCTCGCTTTGCGCGAAGAGTTGAATTCGGCGGGGCGGAGGCTCTTTCTTGATGGTCTCAATCCCATTGCTCCCGTCTGCGTATTGTCTGGCGGGCGCGCTTCTTGTGAAAATGCCAGGTTCGGCATCGCCAGTGTAGACGCCCGAAATCGTTCCGGTTGCGCGATCGAAACTCAAACCATTGGGCAACAACCCATCTAACGTTCCGTCGAGTCCCAGGTAGTCCAGGGAAGTGGTTGGCGCATCCGCGGTGATCTTATACGAAAAAAACTCATTCGGGACGAGCGTAGCGTTCGAACCGCTGGTGATTACGGGAAATAGCGGATTGGAGACGAATGTGAGCTCCAAATAAGATTGCGAGGCATCACTATCCGTGAGCTTTAGTCCCACTCCGAAGCTCCTGGGAAAGTCATCCGACGTCGGAGGCACCATGCCGGAGATGAGGCCTGTCCCCGGGTCGATGGTCATTAGGGGGCCCCTGCCCGCTTCATAGGGCAGGCCAGTGGCCGCGAGCTTCTCGCCTGAACTGGCATTGTTCGTCAACACTTGGAATGTGAACGGCTGACCGACCCGGCCGGTCACGCAGGTACTGCTAACAATACTTGGGAGTTGGGACGAAGGGGGAAGCGCATGTGCTACATAAAAACTAACGTCCTTGAGACCGGAGCCGCTCTCATTCGTCGCCTTTAATGTCACCACAAAAGCATTGGCCTGAGCAGTCGGAATACCGGAAATGATGCCCCGGTCGCGATCAATGCTGAGACCACGAGGTAAGGGAGACGCGTCGTAGCTGGTAGGATTATTTGTCGCCGTGATTTGGTAGGTGAACTGCTCACCTACCCTTGCCACCACCGCTGCGCCGCCCACCGCGTAAATTGTATTATTGACTACCGCAGCACCAAGAAGGCGCCGAGCCGTTGGCATGGGAACATTGGTCGTCCACATATCGAGGGCCGGATCGTAGACGTCAACCGTCGAAATTATCCCGTCGGCGAATCCGCCCATGACATAGATTTTATCGTCCACGACGGCAGCAGCCGACTGGAGTCTCGGATGAGGCATCCTTGAGTCTTTCGTCGTCCAGGCTCCAAAACCGCCATTGGCATCAGGATCGAACTCCTCGACCGTATCAACCACCCCGTTATCCTCCTTTTCTCCACCGATTGCATAGATCTTGCCGTTGACTGCGGCTACAGCAGGAGCGCCTCGCGGTATGTTCAGACGTTGCTTGGGTGTCCAGACGTCTGTAGCCGGATCGTATACCTCCACCGATGGAAGAGCGATGAAATCGGGCCCGGCGGTAACGCCTCCAACCGCATAGAGGAGATGATTCACGCTATCGACGCCGAGCCCGACCGAAAGCCGAGGCGTCAGAAGGTCTGGTTTCGTGGACCAGCTGTCGGTTATGGGGTCGTATGCCTGGACCGTACCGAGGGCCGTGTCGTTGCACACAAGACTCATCGTCGACCCGCCGACCACATAAATTGTGTTGTCGAGCGTTGCACCGGACGGTCGGAAACGAAGCGGTGGGGGCATGTCACTTAATCCGGTGATCCAGAAGTCCCCAACCGGATCGTAGGCCTCGACCGTCGGCACTGTAACGCAACGGCTGAGAACCTCCCCTCCGATGGCGTAAACTCTCCCGTTGGCGGCAGCAGTCGCGAAAGCCGATCGGGCCGTCGGCATCGGCGCCATGGCTGTCCACGCAGGATCGGGATCACCGGGGCGAAAGGCCGTGTTGACGCTCAGATTACGCAAATCTCCCGGATTTGTAATTACCGGAGCCTGGGCGTAAAGCGCTGCGGTCAATGCAAAAACGCAACTCGAGGCGGCGAGCCCGAGCAAGGCCCGTAGCGCAAAGCCGCCAGGATTGAGTCGGGGGTTCATGAGGAAGTCCGCTCTCTGTAATCAATTTGTCGCCGAGCCGTCAAGACTATTCCAAGCTTTCTTCGACCAATTGATCTGGTGACAGAAAGGCTTCTGGAAACATCAAACGACACTCGATCATTCGTAAGCAGCCCGGATGTCAACGTAAGCAAACCAGTTGTCATTTCGGGTTTTTCAGGGACTGCAAAAGCTGAGCATATTTCTCTGTGACCGGGTCCTTCTGCCCCAGCATCGTACGAGCGCGTTCCTCGGCTCTCTCGGCAATGTTGATGGCTTTCTCGACCTTGCCTTGACGCGCAAAACCAGTCGCAAATTTTACGATAAAACTCACCGTGTCGGGATAGCCCGGGCCGAGCTCCCCTTCCATCGACTTCATGACGTCTCCAATTTGGATCTCCGCTTCTTCGACCCTGCCCTGGCCGAGAACGGCCACGGCCAGGTTGGCGCGACTGTTCAGTGTCAGACGGTGATTCGGACCAAGCACCTTGGCTTCGAGGCCGATGATTTGACGACACTCAGCTTCTGCCTTGGCAAACTCTCCCTCGTCATCCAGCAGCTCGGCAAGATTGTTGCGAGTATTAAGCGTGTAGGCGTGTTTGGGGCCGATCACTTTCTCCTGCAGCCGGATTACCACCCTGTATTCGGCCTCCGCCGCCGAGTATTGACGATTGGCCTGGAGGGCCGTCGCCAAGTCCATGCGATCATTCAGAGTCACGGGATGCTCGCGCCCATAAACTTTTTCATCGAGCCTGATGACATCGCGGTAAGAGGAAATCGCCTCGGCAAACTTACCCTGGTCGTTCAGTGTATTGGCCAGGCCAATGCGCGCCGCCAGTGTCCGCGGGTGCTCCGGACCGATGACAGTGTTATCTACCTTAAAGACTTCGCGGTAAAGCCGCTCGGCTTCCGCAAATTTACCTTCATGATAGAGCGCGCTGGCAAGATTGTAACGACTAAGCAGTGTGTCCGGATGTTCGAATCCCAGGATTTTTTCCCGGAGCTTGACCACCTGGCGTGCTTCAGCTTCGGCCTCTGCATGCTTCTCCTCTTCATTCAGCGCATAAATAAGCCGGTTGCGACTGGCGAGTGTCTCGGGATGTTCCGGTCCGAGGGCGCGAGAACGGATCTCGATAACGCTCCGATATTGTTTCTCCGCATCGTCGTATTTTCCCTGCGCGAATAAGAGATCAGCAATCGAGTCGTGCAGGTTGGCCCATTCCTCCGAATTACGGTTGGCGTCGGCAAATTTTTCCGCTTCTCGAAAGTACTGCATTGCTCGCGGATATTGGATCCGGGCTTGAGCGGAGAGGCCGGCTAATTCCAACGCATCGATGACGGCCTTTGCATTGACCGGTGTAACTTTCCTGGCCTCGTTGGCCGCCTGTACGGCCCAACGCTCCGCTTCGCCGTAGTCCTTCGCGACATACGCGGCATTGGCCCGCTCATAGGCTGAGGCGTTCGGCGTCCGTTTGAGGTAGGCGGCGAAGGGCGGTAGCTTTCCGCGCAATTGTTTGGCGTCAATCCCGAGCTCCCTGGAAAGCCGCAGGTAAACGTCTTCCTCCATTTGTTTCTCACCCGGCTGGCAGACTCGCGCCTCCATTTGCGCAAACTCCATGACGCCTTGCCGGAGTCTTGCCATCTCCGCTTGCGCCAAGGCCTCGGCACGCCGGTGCCAGGTAAATAAACCGCCGATGAGCAGGAGCATTGCGACCAAGGCCGCTGCCGCTCCCGCAAGCAAGGGATTGCGCCGTGACCAACGCCATAATTGCGCCGGGGGTAACACCGGTCGGGCGATAATGGGTCGACCTTCAAGCCACCGCTCGAGATCCTCGGCCAGGTCGCCGGCGGAGAGATAGCGCGCAGTTGGGTCGCGCTCCAGGCATCGGGCGCAGATCGTCTCCAAGTCTCGATCGGCGTTTGGAATTAACGAACGTAGCCTGGGTGCGGGTTTGTCCGCGGCCTGATGGATGACAGCGAGCGCGTGCTCGCCGAGAAACGGTGGACGGCCCGACAAGAGGTCAAACAAGATCGCGCCCAGGCTGTAGACATCGGCGGCGGGATTGAGCTCGGCGGCAGGACCCTTGGCCTGTTCGGGTGCAATGTAACCAGGCGTCCCGAAAATTGTCAGGGTTCTTGTCAGGTCGCTCGAGGTATCGAGCCATCTGGCGAGGCCGAAGTCGCTGACCAGAGGCTCGGCGCGGCTGTCGAGCAGGATATTACCCGGTTTCAGATCGCGATGAAGAATGCCCTGGCGATGGGCGTACTGCACCGCACGGGCCACTTTGGCCAACAGCCTGACGATCCGGCGCGGATCATTGCGGAGCGCTGGGCCGACCTCCCGTAGACTCCCGCCCGCGGCGTATTTCATGGTGAAAAAGGGCACGCCATCCTCGCTTTCCCCCACTTCGTAGATGGGCAGGATGTTAGGATGATCGAGGCTCGCCGCCGCTTCCGCTTCGCGCCGGAAACGCGCGAGTGTATCGCGCGAGTCGGCGTGATAACTCAGAACCCGCTTGAGGGCAACGATGCGCCGGGAATGACGCTGCCGGGCGCGATAGATCACACCCATCCCGCCGCGACCGATTTCCTCAAGAATTTCGTAATTGCCAAGCCGCCAGTGGGTGTCGGCCACGGCGACGGCGTCGAGCGCCTTCGCAAATTCATCCTGCTCGATATTGTCTGCTTCTTCCGCGCCGGAGCGGAGGAGACAGGAGAGGCAGAGGCCGTGCGCAATGCGCGAGAGGGTGCGGCAACGCGGGCACTCGTTAGGTGTCGCAGCCAGCGTCGCCATTGAATCGGTCAGACCAAGGAAGCTCGAGGTGTTAAGGGGCATACGATTCACGGATCTCCCTCTCTCCCCGCAGCCAGCACAGTGACGAGGTAATGCAATTCGGCGTCGATATCCTTTGGCTCGGCTACCGTTTCGGCCACCTCCGCCCGGAGTAGCTGGCGATAGCGCCGCCGAAGCTGGTGCAAGAGCCGCTTGATCTCGGCTGCACCCACGCCCAGCTCGCGCGCCAGTTTTTCGTAAGAGACATCGTCGCGATCCGCCGTGAGCGCGGTGCTCAAGACGTCAAAGACGCGGCGCCGCCCACGGCTTTCGCACTCTTCCTGTAAACGTCGCAGGGCCTGTTCCGCCAAGGTCGCGGCCCATCGAATATCGAAAATTCGCTCGGCCGGCCACATCTCGACGGCTGAGGCGGGAATCGCCAGATGCGAAGGCGCCTCCGCCATCCAGTCATCCCAGGATACGAACTGCACATCGCCGCCCCGCTTCCGGGCATGCGCCTTGGTGTGACTGTCGATGAGGAAATGCTGGAGCGACGTGAGCAGGAGCGAACGGAACCGGCCGCGATCAGCGTTCGCCCGTTGAAGCAGTTCACCTTTCAAGAGCATAAGAAAAAATTCCTGCGTGAGGTCCTGCGCATCCTCCGGACTGTTTCCGTGACGGCTGATGAAGGCAAAGATGGGCCGCCAATAGATGCGGCAGAGCTGGGTGAGCGCTTCGCGCGCCTTCGCTTCCTCGCCTTCGCCATCGATGGAAGAGAGGATTAGACTCCAGCGGGTTGTGGCGAAACGACCGCGGCTTTCTGCTCCATCGGGCGACGCGTCCGGGGACATGAAGCCGATTTTCTTGGAGTTTAGACCAGCGCTCAAGCCAAATATGCGAGGGGGGCGAGCGGGATGCGTTTCCGTCTTGCAGCGGGCGACGCCTCGTGTGAGGCAGTAAATACTCGATCGCTTCGGCCGTCGGCCGAAGCGATCGCGGGGAAAAAGCCGCTCTTGTTTCGGAGGGAAAAGCCGCCTTCCGCCTCGCGCTGTCAGCCTGTGCCAGAGAACAATCCCTCGCCGAGGGTCGTGACGAGGCTCCGGAACAAAAACAATCCATCGCTACCACCTTCTACGGAAGTTACCGACCGAAGTTCTCGAAAATCTTTGGAATCTCGCGTCGCAGGAGTGCGCCTGCCTCTACAATGGGCTTTTCTTCGAACGCATTCCGTGCGCATTTGTCTCACCATGCCTATGAGATCAACGCAGGAAATTACCCAACAGGTTCAGGAGTTGGGACAATGGATTTCGCCCTTGCGCGAGCAGATTAGCCACGTCGTGGTCGGCCAGAAATATTTGGTTGACCGGCTCTTGCTTGGCTTACTCGCCAACGGCCACATCCTGCTTGAAGGCGTTCCCGGCCTTGCCAAAACGCTCACGGTCAAGACGATGGCAGCCTGCATCCAGACCGGCTTCCAGCGGTTGCAATTCACGCCCGACCTTTTGCCGGCGGATTTGATTGGCACATTGATCTACAACCCGCGCAGCGGCGAGTTTACGACCAAGCTCGGCCCGATTTTTTCGAACCTGATCCTGGCGGATGAAATCAATCGTGCTCCGGCAAAGGTGCAGAGCGCGCTGCTGGAAGCGATGCAGGAACGCCAGGTCACGATCGGCGACAAGAGCTACCCGCTGGCCGATCCTTTTCTTGTTCTCGCCACGGAAAACCCGCTCGAGCAGGAAGGCACCTACCAACTGCCGGAAGCACAGCTCGATCGCTTCATGCTCAAGCTCAATGTCGGCTATCCGGCAAAAACGGAAGAGCGGCGCATTCTCGATCTGATGGCGACTTCCGCCCCGGATCTGCATGTCGATCCGGTGGTCGCGCCGGAGCAGATCATCGCCGCGCGCGAGCTGGTGAATCAAATTTACATCGACGATCGGGTGAAGGACTACATCGTCGACGTCGTCTGGGCGACCCGCGAACCGGCGTCGTATCGGCTCGAACTGGAAGGACTGGTGCGTTATGGCGCGTCTCCGCGCGCCACGATTTACCTCGCGCTCGCGGCACGCGCCTACGCCTTCCTGAACGGCCGCGGCTACGTCACCCCCCAGGACATCAAGAGCATCGGCGCGGACGTGCTGCGCCATCGCATTATCGTGAGCTACGAAGCCGAGGCCGAAAGCGTGACGAGCGAGACAGTAATCGAACGCATCTTCGCAGGGCTGCCGGTACCGTGATCGGGGTGAAGAAAATCAGGCCTCGAACTGTTCGCGGAAGCGAGCAACGGCAGACGCCGGCCGAAATCTTGAAAAAGATTCGGGCGCTCGAAATCAAAACCAAAGGTCTCGTGCAATCGGCTTTCGCGGGCGATTACCACAGTGTCTTCAAGGGGCGCGGGATGAATTTTGAAGACGTGCGCGAATACCAACCGGGCGACGAAATTCGCGCGATCGATTGGAACGTGACCGCGCGACTCGGAAACGCGTTCATCAAGAAGTTCACCGAGGAACGTGAGCTGACCGTCATGCTGGTGGTCGACGTGAGCGCTTCGGGGAATTTCGGGAGCGTCGAACAATCGAAACGCGAGCTGGCCGCGGAAGTCGCCTGTCTGCTCGCTTTCAGCGCCATCCGGAATAATGACAAGGTCGGGCTCGTTCTGTTTTCCGATCAGGTGGAGCTTTTCATTCCGCCGAAGAAGGGGCGCTCTCATACCCTGCGTTTAATCCGCGAGATCCTGTTTTTCGAGCCGCAAGGGCGCGGCACGCTGCCGAGCCTCGCGCTGGATTATTTGAATCATGTTGTCACGCGTCGCTCGGTCGTTTTCTTCATCTCCGATTTCCAGGCGGAGGATTTTTCCCGTGCCCTGACGATTACGAGCCGGAGGCATGATTTCATCGCCATCCGGATCGACGATGAGCGCGAGGAAGTGCTGCCCGACATCGGCCTCATCACGCTGGAGGACGCGGAGACCGGCGAACAAATCGAAATTAACACGGGCGATCGCCGCACCCGGGTGCGCTTCAACGAGGCGGCACAGGCCGAACGCGCCGAAATCACCCAGACGCTCCGGCGCAACAACATCGACGCCATCTCGCTGCGGACCGGCGACGATTACCTCCCGGCGCTGCGGGCGTTTTTCAAACAACGCGAGGTGCGCATGGGTCGTCGTTAGGCTGAAAATCCATGCACATTTTTCTCGCACAGGAATTTCACGACATCACAGGGCCGATTGATTATTTTCTCCTGAAGCCCTGGATGATTTTCTGCGCAGTCGCAGGCACACTGCTGCTCGTTGGCCTGACGATCTGGCTGGTCAAGCGCTGGCGGAATCGGCCAGTCGCGGTCAAGACGCCACGGCAACGCGCCCTCGACCTCCTGGCGCGAATCGAAACCCAGATCGACCAACTGACTCCCTATCAATTCAGCATTCGCGTCTCAGATATCCTGCGGCGCTACGTCACCGAGCAATATCAGTTACCGGTCACGCGCCAGACCTCGGTCGAGTTCCTCAATGCGCTCGCCGCGGCCTCACCCTTCTCGAGCGATGAGCAATCGCTCTTGAGCGATTTTCTCAACCGCTGCGACCTGATCAAGTTCGCGCGCTACGAAGCGACCCGGGAAGACAGCCGGCTCCTACTCAGTGAAGCGGAGCGTTTTGTGAAAGGAGGCGTGCTTGAGCCTGCCTGATTTCTGGTCGCCCAATTCGCCGTGGGGATTTTCCTTCATGCATCCGTGGCTGCTCCTGCTGCTGCTATCAGTACCCCTGCTGGCCTGGCTGCGCGGCCGGCGCGGCGCGGCGGCAGCCCTCGTCTACTCCTCGACCACGAGGCTGCGCGCGCTCGGCAAGCGAAGCACTTCGCGCGCAGGGCGCATCATGCATGCCCTGCTCTATCTCGCCCTCGCCATTCTCATCTTCGCGCTCGCCCGGCCGCAACTCGGCAAGAGCCTGACCGAGGTCGATGCGAGCGGCATCGACATCATGGTCGTGCTCGACGTTTCCGGCTCGATGCTGACCAAGGATTTCACGGTCGGCGGAGATTCCGCGACGCGGATCGATGCCATTCGCGAGGTGACGCGAAAGTTCATCGAAAGCCGGCCTAACGATCGAATCGGGATCATCGCCTTCGCCGGACGACCCTATGTCGTTAGTCCGCTCACCCTCGATCACGATTGGCTTCTGCAAAATCTCGAGCGGGTGCGAATCGGCCTGGTCGAAGATGGGACCGCGATCGGATCGGCGATGGCTTCGGCGGCCAACCGCTTGAACGACAAGAAATCGAAGAGCCGCGCGATCGTTCTCCTGACTGACGGCGAAAATAACGCCGGGAAAATTCCGCCGAACACCGCGGCGGAAGCGATCAAGGCGCTCGGTCTCCACCTCTTTGCGATCGGCGCGGGAAGCAACGGCATCGCCCCAGTACCGGTTTTTGATCCCTCGAACGGACAACCGGTGACGGATGCGGCGGGCAATGTCATTTACCAGAATCAGCGTGTGCAATTCAACGAAGCGGGCCTGAAGGAAGTGGCAAAAATCGCCGGTGGCCAGTTCTTCCGCGCGACCGACACCGACTCACTGGAGAACATCTACAAGGCGATCGACAAGATGGAGAAATCGACCGTCTCGGTAAAAAAATATCAGCAGTATCGCGATTTGTTCCCGGTTTGCCTGATGGCGGGTGCTGGCATTCTGCTGGCCGAGTTGCTCCTCTCGCAAACCATCTGGAAGAAGCTGCCGTGATGGAGACGATGAAGCGTTTAAAAGTTGAAGCGTTGAAGCGGCTGCTCGCTTCTTCGGTTCAGCCCTTTATCGCTTCAACCCTTCAACTCTTCATCGCTTCCACACGCTCATGACTTTTGGATCTCCCAACTGGCTTTGGGCATTACTGGCACTGCCGGCGCTGGCTTTTTTCTTCGCCCGCGCGGAGCAGCTCGGCGCGCAGAAGCTGACGAAGTTTGTCGCCGCGCGTTTGCTGCCGCAATTGGCCGGGACGGTGAATCGCGGCCGGCGCATCTTTCGCTTCCTCCTTCTCCTTCTCGTCCTCGGCCTCGTCGTCGTTAGTCTGGCGCGACCGCGCTGGGGCTACGCCTACGACGAGGTGAAACGCAGAGGACTCGATCTGCTCCTCGCGGTCGACGTTTCGCGCAGCATGCTCTCAAACGACGTGCAGCCGAATCGGCTCGAGCGGGTCAAGCTCGCAACCCAGGATTTGATCAATGAACTGCAGGGTGATCGCGTCGGGCTGATCGCCTTTGCCGGGCGCGCCTTCCTCCAGGCTCCGCTAACGATCGACTACGACGCGGTGGTGGATTCGATCAACGATCTCGACACCAAGACCATCCCCGAGGGCGGCACGAATATTTCCGATGCCATCGGGCTCGCTATCCGAACGTTCGGCAAATCCGCCACCGGAAATCGTGCCATGATCATTTTCACCGATGGCGAAGATTTGAGCGGCGATGCGGTCAGTGCGGCCAAGGCGGCGGCGGAAGCGGGCGTGCGCATTTTCACCGTCGGCGTCGGCACCCCGGGCGGCTCGCTCATTCCGATCCAGGACGGGAACGGCGGGACCGCCTTTGTCAAGGACGCGAAGGGCGAGGTTGTGAAATCGAAGCTCGACGAGACACGACTGCGCGAGGTCGCGCAGGCGACGGACGGTTTTTATATCCATCTCGAAAACGGTCCGCGCACGATGAAGCAGATTATCTCCGATGGGCTGGCCAAAATGCAGGTGGCCGACATCAACGCGCGTTTGTCGCGCCGGCCGATCGAGCGCTACGAGTGGCCGCTTGGGGCGGCGATCCTGCTCTTCTCGCTCGCGCTCCTGATCAATGAACGCAAAGGATCGCGCGCTCCGCCTGTGGCGCCGGTCTATGATCGTCGTCCCGCAAATCGGCCGAGCGCCAACGGTCACAAAACGCCCCTGCAAACGAGCGCGAACCTCGCGATTCTCTTGCTTCTCGTTGTCGGCAGTTCGGCGCGCGCCGCTTCTGCCGGCTTGGACTTATACGAGCAACAAAAGTTTCCTGAGGCCTACGACCATTTCGAAAAGACGTTGCAGGAAAATCCCGGCGCGCGACAAAGCGACCGGATTCAGTTCGATGCGGGCGCCGCCGCCTACAAAATGAAGGATTACAACAAGGCGCTCGAGGCCTTCAGTCAGGCGTTGCTTTCCAAAAATCCCCACCTGCAAAGCGAGAGCAATTACAATCTCGGCAACACACTCTATGAGCGCGGGGCAGCGGAGCAGAGCGACGCGAAAAAGCTGACCAACTGGGAAAGCGCGCTCCAGCATTACGAGGAAACACTCAAGGCCGAGCCGAAGAACAAGAATGCGAAGGACAACTACGATTACGTTAAAAAGAAGATCGAAGAGCTGAAGAAGAAGCAGGAACAGAAACCACCGCCGACTCCCACGCCTCCTCCACCCTCTCCCTCACCTTCTCCCTCACCACAAAAGGACCAGAACAAGAATCAAAAGCAGCAACAACAACAGCAGAAGAACGATCAGCAACAGCAACAGCAACAGCAGCAGCAGCAGAACGGGCAAGGCTCAGGCAACGGGCAGAAATCGGAGAACAAACAGCAATCTCCAACGCCAACGCCTTCGCCGACCCCGAAACGCGGCGAGAGTCCAAGTCCAACGCCTGGCGAGAGCCCCAGTCCTACACCCGGCGAGAGCCCGAGCCCAACTCCTGGTGAAAATGGCGCCGGAGAATCGCCAACTCCTTCGCCTTCAGCCGGCGAGCAATCGGGCGCGTCGCCCACGCCCGGAGAACAAGGCACTCCGTCGCCCACTCCGGGTTCCGCGGGCCAGAATGGCGGCGAAAACGGCGAGCAACCCAGCCCGAGTCCGCTCGGCACACCAGGGAAAGCGCCGACCGGCGAGGTGAAAGGCGCGGGAGAACAAAAACCGAAAGAGACTCCGCCCGCGCAGGTCGCCGAAGCCGAGCCGGAAAAGGAAGGCGAGATGAGTCCGAAGCAAGCAGCGGCCCTTCTCGAATCGATGAAAGATGAAGAGCAGAAAGTCCAGCTTGATGAACACAAGCGGGTGCGTCCTGTCTATAATGACTGGTAATGGCGTGTTTGAAGTTTGATGTGCGATGTTTGATTTAAGAATGGCGTTTCACCGATCACGCATAGTCAGGCTCCTGCTCGCGGCTCTCCTTGCCTGCGCGGCGATCAAAGCCGCACGGGCCGATTCCCCGAGTGTGACGGCGGTTCTCACCAGCTCGGAGACGGAAATCGACCGGCCGGTGCAGTTGCAGATCAAGGTGAGCGGCGATTCGAATGCGACTCCGCCTAACGACATCGCGGTGGACGGCCTCGACATCCGCTACAGTGGCCAGTCGCAACTGGTCGAGGGGCGTAACTTTCATTTCACCTATAGTTTTGTTTACAATTACACGATCCTCCCGCTCAAGGCAGGCACCTTCACCATTCCGCCGCAGGTCGTAAAAACGAGCAGCGGCAAGATTCGCACGCCAGTCCTGACCCTGAACGTGGCGCCTAACGATGACGGCACGACTACCTCGCGCCGCGGTAGCCGCGGCGGCGGAGGCACGGCTTCGATCGACGAGAAGAGCATCCTTTTCGCCGAGCTGGTGATGCCAAAAACAACCGCCTATGTCGGCGAGCCGATTCCGGCCGAGATCCGACTCGGGCTTAATACCCGGGTCCCGCACCGCCTGATTGAGGGCGCGACCCTGAGCGGCCAGGGATTCACCATCCAGCGCATGCCGAACCCGGAGCAGACCCTCGAGTCGATCAACGGCCGCTCCTATGAAATCGTGACCTTCAAGACGGCGATCACTCCGATAAAGAGCGGCAAGCTCGAAATCGCGGCCAAGGACGCCAAGGCCATCGTGCAAATCCCGCAAAGGCGAGGCAACCGGCCGCGTTCGCCGTTTGATCTTTTCGGGATGGATGACCCTTTTAACGATCCGTTTTTCAACGATCCCCTCGCCAGCATGGGTGAACAGCGCGAAGTGAAATTCTCGAGCAAGACAACAACGATCGACGTCAAGCCCCTGCCGCCCAATCCGCCGCCCGATTTCTCGGGCGCGGTCGGACATTTCTCCCTTACGACGGAAGTAAAACCGAAGACGGCACAGGTTGGCGATCCGCTTACCGTGACGGCAAACATTTCCGGCCGCGGCAATTTCGATGCAGTGACCGCACCGACGCTGGAAAGCGATCGCGGCTGGCACACCTATCCGCCCAGCGCGAATTTCAAGCCGGACGACGACATCGGGATCAGCGGCACCAAAACCTTTGAGATGGTGCTCACGCCTAACGAACCGAAGAAAGCCGTGCCGCCGCTCGTCTTCTCCTATTTCGATCCCTTGAAGGAAAGCTACGTCACGCTCAAGGGCGACAAGCTGCCGGTCGTGGTGGAGGGAAGTCCGCTCGTCACGGCGACCCCGGCAATCGCGAGCGCTTCGACGACACCGCCACCGGCCGCCGCCAAGCCGACCGTCGCACCTCAGGCTCAGGATATTCTTTATCAGCTGACCGATCACGGCCGCTGGGGGCAAAGCTTTACGCCGGTCTTCATGCAACCCGACTTCTGGGCGGCACAGGCCGTGCCGTTCCTCGGCTTGATCGGATTCTTCGGTTGGGAAATGCGGAAACGCCGCCTCGAAAATCGCGAAGGCCAACGCCGCGCCGCCTGGGAACATGAAACCGCTGAATTGCAACGCAAGCTGCGCCGGGCCGACGACCCGCCCGACCAATATTTTGCCGAGGCTTTGCGCGTGGTGCAGTTGAAAACCGCTCTCGCCTCCAGCAGCCGGCGCGTTGAACCCAATATCGTCGACGCGGAAACCGCCGTCGCGGCCTTCGATCTGCCGGACGAGAAGTGCGATCGGGTGCGCGAACTCTTCCGGCGGAGCGACGAACTGCGGTACAGCGGCCGGGAAAACGGCCACGGCAAGGTCGCGGAAGAAACGCGACGTGAAGTGCTCGAACTCATCGACAGTCTGGCCTGAGATGCGCACGTTGCTTTTCGCTCTTCTCATTCCTGTTTGCCTGATCTCGGAAGCTTTGGGCGCAGCGCCGGCGCAGGCCAATGCCGATGCGGAATTCACTCGCGCAAATGCGGATTATGCCGCGGGCAAATTCCCGGACGCAATTGCGGGCTATGAATCGCTGGTCAAGAGCGGCCAATGGAATCCGAGCCTGTTCTATAATCTCGGCAACGCCTATTTCCGCACCGATGATCTTGGCCGTGCGATCCTGAATTACGAACGCGCGCTCGCACTCAACCCGTCACAGCCCGAAGCGCGGGCCAACCTTGCCCTCGTGCGCGATCGGGCCCGGGCGCTCGAACTCCAAACGGGTTGGGCGGAACAGCATCTCGATTTCCTTACCCGCGATCAATACACCTGGCTCGCGATGGTGGCCTTCTGGATTGCGGTCGCGATTGTGGCTGGGCTCTATTTATCCAAACGCCGGCCGGTGGTTTGGATTTTCGCGCTTCTTCTCTCCTGCGTGATCGCGGCCGGCGCGACGGCCGCGGTTTATCTGCTCGAGACCGGGAGTGCGGGATACGATCTCGCGATTGTGACCGGGAAGGACATCCAGGCCCGGCTTGCCACGACGGAGAGCGCAGGAACGGTCCTTGTCCTGCCGCCAGGAAGCGAAATCAAGATTCTCAGCATGCGCGGGAGTTGGGATTACGCAGCTTTGCCTAACGATCTGCGAGGCTGGATTCCGTCCGGCAGTGCCGAACGGGTGCGGCTGTAGAGCGCGTTTCGCTACGCCAATGTGGGGGGCCTTAGTGCCCTGAAGGGGTTGCGCCACGCTGGCAGATCGGGGCACTAAGGCCCCTCCCACATTTGAGATGCGCCGGTTTACCCTCATCTTGAAGCGATGAACGCAGAGATGGAAATCGGGACGAACAAGAAAGCGTTCCAGATCAATCTCGACATCAAACGCTATGGGACTTTCGCCGAGATCGGCGCCGGGCAGGAAGTGGCGCGGCGCTTTTTCCAGGTCGGCGGTGCCGCCGGCACGATCGCGAAGACCATGTCCGCCTACGACATGCAGTTCAGCGACGCGATTTATGGTCCGACCGATCGTTACGTAGGTCGCGCGCGGCTCGGGACGATGCTCGATCGCGAGTACCGATTGTTGATCGAGCGCCTCGACGAAAAGTTAGGGGACGAGCGGACGTTCTTCGTGTTTGCCGATACTGTCGCGGCGCGCAGCTTCAAACAGCATAACGAATCGCATGGCTGGCTCGGGATGCGCTTCCAATCCGAACCGCGCAGTGAACCGAGCCAGATCATCATCCACGTCCGGATGCTGGATGAAGCGAATATTGATCAGCAGGAAGCGCTCGGCGTGATCGGCGTGAATCTAATCTATGGCGCGTTTTACCTTCAACAGCCGGAAAAATTGATCGCGTCACTGCAGGAAAACCTCGGCCCGCATCGGATGCAGGTGGACATGATCAAGTTTTCCGGCCCCGCCTACCAGGCAGTCGACAACCGGCTCATGAGCCTGCAACTGGTGAGCCAGGGACTGACGAATGCGGTCATGTTTACGGCCGATGGCGAGACGGTACAGCCGGCGGAGGTCTTCTATAAGAAATCGATCATCGTCGAGCGCGGCAGCTTTCGCCCTGTCACCCACGCGACCAACGACATGCTGGAGGGCGCACGGAGCATCTTCCTTAGCCGACCGGGTGCAAAAGAGGAGGAGTTGGTCGTGTTGATGGAAATGACGCTGCAAAATCTGCTCTCGGAGGGGCAACTCAATCACGCCGATTTTCTGGCCCGGGTCGATATTCTTGGTTCGTTAGGCCGGACCGTTCTGATTTCGAAATTTGGCGAATACTATCGGCTGGCGGGTTACCTCTCACGTTACACGAACAAGCCGATTGCCCTTGTCATGGGCGTGCCGGGCCTGGACGAAATCTTCGACGAAAAATATTATCTCAACCTCGAAGGCGGAATTCTCGAAGCGCTCGGCCGAATGTTCAAAGGCGACCTCAAGCTCCTTGTTTACCCGGTGGAGGATGACCAAACCGGCGGCCTGATCACCGCAAAGCAGCTCGAGGTCGCGCCCAACCTGCGGCATCTTTATCAGTACCTGATCGACAACGGTTTCATCCAGGAGATCCAAAATTTCCATCGTGAATACCTGAAGATTTTTCCGTCCGATGTGCTCGCGAAAATGCGCGCAGGCGACCCGACTTGGGAAACGATGGTGCCTCCGGAAGTTTCACGCATGATCAAGGCACGCGGATTTTTTGGATACCGCGCGGCGGCTGCGGCGTAGGCCGCCTGGCAAATCGGAGACCAAAGGCCCTCCACGTTTTTTCAAAAGCGTGACGCGCCCGGCATGGTTTTCGCTTTAACGAAGCGCAAGCTCATGGGCAAGCCTGCGAATTCAGTCATCGGCATCGATCTCGGCAAGCACCACTTCAAGAGTGTGTTGTTGCAACGAAAAGGCGAGAACCGTTTTGTCCTGACCAACTTCGCCTCGCGTCCCGTGCCCGAATCGATCGGCAGTGCCGACGAACTGGCGCAGCAGATCAGGCTTCTGCTCAAGGATCTCGGCGGCAGCGCCAAAGGTTGCGCCTTGGCCGTCTCTGATCCGGGCGCGCTCGTGCGCATCATCGAGCAGCCGAGCACACCAGTACAGCTGCTCCGCAGCGCGTTGCGGCTTAACGGTCTCGCCGTCCTAAACCAGGAATGCAGGGATTTTGTGCTCGATTGCGCGCCGGTCTCAGCGGTGGCGATGGCGGGGGTGGGCTCCAACGGAACGGCAGTTGAGAATACAGGCAAGACGCGCTATCTCGTCGGCGGGATGCTGCGCCCGGCGGTGAAACAAATTTCCGAGGCGATGAGCAAAATGAAAACCGCTCCCAGCCTCCTCCAGCTCGCGCCGATCTGTTCCTTTAACGCGTTTGAATTCGCCTATCCCGAAACCTTTCACAACGAAGCCTTTCTCCTCCTCGACATGGGACACCTGCAAAGCACGGTGCTGATCGGTCAGAAGACGGAGCTGAAGCTGGTGCGCAGCGTGGATTACGGGGGCAAGCTGTTTGCTGAAGCGCTGACCGCGGAAGGCGCCGTTAACGCTGAAACGGCGCGAATCCTTATGCAACAGGGCGACGCCGGCATGGCCGAAACCTGCCGTGAGTCGCTTCTTGGCCTGGC
This sequence comes from uncultured Verrucomicrobiae bacterium, assembly GCA_963782205.1. Classification (GTDB taxonomy): domain Bacteria; phylum Verrucomicrobiota; class Verrucomicrobiia; order Chthoniobacterales; family UBA10450; genus Palsa-1392. Next base: position 156,266 of record CAWAIY010000016.1, read on the forward strand.
CACGGAAGTGAATAACTCGATTGGATTCTTCGAGGGCCAGTGCGAAGAAAGCATCCACCGGATTTTTGTCTCTGGCGGCATGGCGAAGACGGAAATGATTTTGCAAACTCTGAGCGACGAGCTCGGTCTGCCTTGTGAGATTTGGGATCCGCTTGAGACCTGCGAGGTGGCGCTACCACCGGCCAAGCGACAGGCGCTCGCGAGCGAGTTCGTTTCACTCAACGTCGCCTGCGGCGCAGCCATCTCCTACCTGAAAACCGCCTGACGATGGCCCTGCAACTCAATCTTCTCCACGAGGAATTCACCGAGGAACGCCAGCGCAAGCGCGACCCGCTTAAGCTTGGCATCATGGCGCTGATTGCATTTGGAGCGATCTTCCTGCTCTACTATGGCTGGAACGCCTACCGGACGATTTACATTCGAAGCCAGCTCAACGTTGCCGAGCGCGAGTGGAAAAAGGTCGAACCGCAAGTGACCGCCGCGCAGAAGCGTGCGACCGAACTGCACCGGATTATTGACAGCACCAAGGTGCTCGACGCCTCGATCGAGGAACGCTTCTATTGGGCGCCGTTTCTCGCGATCATTTCCCATTGCGTCGCGCCCAACATTCAGATCACCAGTCTTGACGGCGGCCTCGTTGAAACGAACCGGTCAGTCACTGTCACCATTGAAGGCCTCGCCGCAGCTCGCGAGCCGCGTGCCGCCGCGGAAGAACTTCGGCAACTTCTGAGCGAGCAGCTCGAGAAAAGCTATTACAACGTAAAAGTGACCTTCAAAAACCTGGAAGACCTCGACACTCTCGTCAACCTCTCGGGTAACCCCACCGCCAGCGCGCGTTTCGTTCTTGACATCACCTTTGATCCTTCGTCGGGCGATCCGACGAAAAAAACGGAGCCAGCGGCCAAGGAAGCCCCGAAAACGAAATGACGCTGAAAACACTAAACAAGGATCAGATTCAAAAGATCATTCTAAGCATCCTCGGCCTGATCGGGTTGATCTACTGCTATTTCACCTTCTTCCTCGGGCCCCTGAACAGAAGCCGCGCGGCGATGATGAAAACCATGGCCGATGTGCAGGCGAAGACCGCCGATTCAAAAACCGAGTTGAAAAAGACCGTGAATCTCGAGCTGCAGGCAAAGGAGGCGACCGGCCGCTACGAAGCGCTCGAGCGTACCACCGCGGACGGTGCACCGATCGCGTGGTTCCCGCCTAAGATCCGTACCTTCTTTGCCAAGTACGACATCGACAAAGTCACAGCCCGTCTCGAATCGAGCGGCGATTTCAAACAACCTGAGATGTCGGACTGGATCAAGGATACCTGGGCGATCGAGCTGCCCGAGAGCGATTACGACGCGCTCGGCAGAGCGATCGCCGACTTGGAGAACACCGAGCCGCTCCTCGCCATCCAGCGCATCGTCATTCATGCCGTGCCCGAGCAGCCACAGTATCAGCAGGTCCGCCTCTACGCTCAGACTGCCCTCTTTAAGAAATGAAAAAGCTCCTTCTCGCCATCTGCCTAGCGAGTCTGTCGCTCGACGCCGCCCGCGCCAAGGACGCCGTGACGACGGTCGAATTAAAGCGCAAATCAAGCTTCGATGCGGGTGACGCGCGCGATCCTTTCTGGCCGATCGGCTGGAAGAAGCCGGGCCCGAAGATTGGCGGGGGAACGTCCCTCGCGCCCGAAGCCTTTTCGCTCACCTCGGTCACGGTGGGCAGCGGCACTCATTTCGCGATTTTGAACGGAAAGATCATGCAGGAAGGTCAGCAATTTGGCCTGCAAATCGGCAACCAGATTTACCAGATCACCCTGCGAGCGATCGAAGACGGCAGAGTCATCGTCGCCTACGAGGATTCCGAAATCGTGGTCCCGCTGCGGCGGAAGTAAGGCCGAAATCGCATGCGGGACACGCCGCCCCGCGAAGCCCGGCAATGCACGGCGCTTAATAAAACTCGCGATAACTCCGCGCATTCGTCTCCAGTCTTTTCCGGAGCGTTTTTTGCGGATCATCTGCCTTCCTGCTGCGCAAAACCCCCGCCACGCACAAGCGGACCATTCCGACAAAATCATCGATCGCAACAAACTCGGCCGCAATGGTGCCTTCCGGCGTGACGTTGTGATAGTTGCCGAGCGCGAGGCTGGCCGCCGCGCAGGTGTAGTCATAAAGCTGGTAGGCAGTCGCTTCGCAGGTTCCGCCGTCGAGCAGGCAACGTTGCACCGGAATTTCTTCCTCGGTTGCGACGCTGAGCAGTCGGGCCGTCGCCGGGCCATCAAAGCTCGAAACCTTGTCCCCCACTCGGATGATCGGCCCCTTGCCGATCTCCGCCGTCCCGCGCGGCGTGCTCGTTTCGAGCGACAGAATCGTCAGATTGCGCGCGAGGATGTTGGCCTGCGCGAGCTTGATGGCACCGACGAAACCCACCTCCTCCGCCCGAGTGAAAAGGCCAACGCAATGCGCTGCCGCGTCCATTTCCTCCAACTCCCGAAAGACACAGATGATTTCTGCGCAGCCGAGCAAATCGTCGCAGGCGCGGGAATGAATCTGCCGGTCGCGAACCTCAAAGGCTGGAAGATCCCACATCTCGAAATCACCGAACGATTTCGTCTTCGGATCCTGCCGGTAGCGTTCCGGCACCGAGCCAAGAAATTTCATCTCGCCGCTCTTACTCCGCACCCAGCCCGGATGATCCATGTGCGCGGCCAGTGCCCATCCCGCCTTCGCGCTCCGTCCTCGCCGGTAATGCGCGATCACGTTTCCAAAACGATCGCGCTCAAACTTCACGTGCGGACAACGAACGAGCTGCCTTTCAATTTCCGCCCGCACCGCGTCCTCATGAAATGGCGCCGTCGGCTGGTTCGCCAGCGCTTCGACGACCGCGAGCATTTCTTTCTCGCGCATCTTTGCCTAACGATCCGCGGCCTGTAGCCGGGCCAGCGGCACGAACTCGCTTTCGTGCAACACCACCGGCCTCGTCCCGCGCAGGAAGCGCCACCATTGCCAGGCGCAACCGGTCACGATGAGAAAAACAAGCACGAGAAAGGCAAGCGCGACAAGCGCGTCGATTCGCCAGATCAGGGCCTGACGCGCGAAATCCACGCTCGTCGGTCCGGCCGCAACTTTCGCACTCCACCATCCGCGCGCCGCTCAGAAATCCGATTCTCGGATCAGGCGAAAAGATCTTTAGGTAGCCGGCTGAAAAGGTCACCACGACCATGAAAACCAGCGGGGCCAGCGTCGTCCAAACGTAGCGCGCTTTGCCCATTTTGATCAGGATGGTCGTTCCCAGACAAAGCGCGATGACAGAGAGAAGCTGGTTGGCGAGACCAAAGAGCGGCCAGAGGCTGTTGATGCCGCCTAACGGATCGAGCACGCCCTGATAAAGAAACCACCCCCACGCGCTGACCAGAAGCACGCTGGCCAGAATGTTCGCGCCCCATGAGCGCGTGTTGCCGAGCGGACGCCAGACCTGGCCTAACAAGTCCTGAAGAAGGAAACGCCCCACCCGCGTCCCGGCGTCGATCGTCGTCAGGATAAAGAGCGCCTCAAACATGATGGCAAAGTGATACCAAAGCGCGAGCGCCGTCGGGCTGGGCGAGATCCGGGCAAACATGTGCGCCATCCCGACCGCAAAGGTCGGAGCCCCGCCCGCGCGTCCAAACATCGTGCTTTCCCCGAGATCATTCGCGAGGTGCTGCATCTCGGTTTCGGTGACAGGAAAGCCGGCGGCGGAAACCTTCGCCACCACCTCCTGCGGCGTGCCCTTGGCGTTAATCGCAAAATATTGCCCGGGCGAAAGAACGCAGGCCGCAATGATTGCCATCAAGGCCACCATCATCTCGGTCACCATCGCGCCGTAGCCGATGTCGCGAATACGCGATTCGCGCTCCAGCATTTTCGGCGTTGTGCCGGAAGCGATCAGGGAATGAAAACCGGAAACCGCGCCGCATGCGATCGTGATGCAAACGAAGGGAAAAACCGGACCGGCAAAGACAAGCCCTGTTCCATCGATGAAGCGCGAGAGCGCCGGCATTTGCAGTGTCGGATGGATGATGATGACCGCGACCGCCAGCGCCGCGACCGCGCCCAGTTTCAAGAATGTGCTCAGATAATCGCGCGGCGTGAGGAGCAGCCAGACCGGCAACGCCGACGCGGCGAAACCGTAAATGATCACCGCCCAGGCGAGCCATTTCTGGCCGTGGCGAAACCAACCTTCGACCATGGGAAACTGCGGGAGAAATTGACCGCCCCAGACCGCGAAAAGCAGGCCCAGCAAACCAAAAACCGTCACCCAACCGATGCCGACGCGACCAGAACGAAGTCCGATTCCCATGATGAACGCGACTGGAATCGTCATCGCCATCGTGAAAACGCCCCACGGACTCTTGGCCAGCGCCTGCACGACGACGAGCGCCAGCACGGCGAGCAGGATGATCATAATCGAAAGCACGCTGATGAGCGCGAGCGCGCCGATCGTGCTTCCAATCTCCTCCTTCACCATTTGGCCGAGGGTTTTGCCTCGGCGCCGGACCGAAGCGAAAAGAACAATCATGTCGTGGACGCCGCCGCCCAAGGTCGCTCCGATCAAGATCCAGAGGGTGCCGGGCAGGTAGCCGAACTGCGCCGCCAGCACCGGCCCGACGAGCGGTCCGGGCCCTGCGATCGCAGCGAAGTGATGACCAAACGCCATCCAGCGATTGGTCGGGACGAAATCTCTGCCGTCATCCACGACCAGGGCTGGCGTGGCGCGCTCGTCATTCAGAACGAGCACCTTTGCCGCGAGCCACTTGCTGTAGAAGCGGTAACTGATCGCCATGGCGCAAAGGCCGGCGGTCACGATCCAGAGGGCGTTGACCGGTTCGCCGCGGGCAAAGGCGAGGACCGCGACCGCCGCGGCGCCGAGAAGGCCGATTCCGAGCCAGAGAAGAAATTTGAGAATCCGGATCATGGCAGGCGGGCCGAGTATAATGCTTCGCCTTCGATCGGCAATCGACCGGAACGGGGACGAGCCTTCTGCCTCGTCTGCACGTGCCAAACGGACATCGGGGCACAAAGGTCCCTCCGATTTCAACCCTAACGAGTCGCGCATTCGTTCGAGCTGCGCGAGGCGCTCGGCGAAATCGCTTTCCCGCTGCCGGTGCTCGGCCACGACTGCGGCAGGCGCATTAGCGACGAAATTTTGGTTCGCTAGTTTTTTTCGCACCGTTACCAGCTCGGCTTCCATCTTTGCGATCTCTTTTCCAAGCCGCTGCCGCTCGGCCTCGACATCGATCAAACCTTCCAGCGGCAGATAAAGTTCGCCAAGCGGCGTGAGAGCGGTCGGCGTTCCCTTGGTCGCTTCATACTTTTGCGGGAGGTCGAGCCGTTCGGCGTTGAGCAGGATGCGCAAGACGGCCGCCTCCTCGTCGGGCAGAGCACTCGACGGGACAAGCACAAAAGCAATTCGCTTGCTCGAACCGAT
>CAWAIY010000017.1:0-36499 GCA_963782205.1 uncultured Verrucomicrobiae bacterium
ATGGTGTGGCGGGCACGAAGGGGGGCGAGTCCATCCAGGTCCTCGACATCGCCGAGGTGCTCGTCGCCCGACAGGCACAGGCGCCGCCGGTAAAGTCCTGATCCTTCCGTGAGGCGTGCCGGAGAAGCTTTGCAAAGGTTGGGTGCCATGCGAAAAGCCGGACAATGGCTGATTTCGTGAAGACCTCACCTCGCTGGCGGCGCAGCCTTTTCGTCCTCGCTTTGCTCGCGATCCTGAGCATTTACGCCCTTGAGGCGAACGGACGTCGGCGCGCCCTCCCCACCGCGTTCGACCATGCCGATCAGAGTGCATATCTCCATTACGCAAAGAAAATGCGCGAAAGTGGTTACGCCTTCGTGGGCGATCGCAATCGCATGCCCGTCTTTCCTTTTCTCCTCTCTCGACTTTATCGGCCGGGGGAGAGCGAGGCGGACATCCTCGCGCGCGCCCAAACCGGCTGCGTCATTCTCTCCGTCGCGCTCCTCCTGATTCTCGCCCCGATTTTCCGGCAATACTTTTCGCGCCTGGAGAGCACCGCGCTGCTGGTTGCGACCGCTTTTGGCGTCTTCGTTTATCGCGCCGGGATCGTGCAGGTGGAACCACTCTTCTTCGTCGTCAACTTCGGGGCCTTCGTTCTTCTCTTGCAGATGTTGCTCACGCCGCGCTGGTGGCTTGCGATGCTCGCCGGGATGATGCTGGGGCTGGCTTTTCTGACCAAAGCTTCGGCGCTTCCAGCGTGGCCTTGCTGGGGCGTCACCTTTATTGCGCAGAGCTTTGGGCTGCGCCGGACCGCAACGGAACAGCCTGCGCGCTATCTCCTACAGCGGTGCGCGCTCTTCATCCTCCTCAGCGGGACCTTCCTGCTCGTCGTCTGGCCCTATGTCTGGACGAGCAAACAGCGTTACGGGCAGTTTTTTTACAACGTCAATTCTGCGCATTACATGTGGTGCGATTCATGGCCCGAGGCGCTTTCCTATTCCGATCGGCTGCAGGGTCCGCCGGTCGATAATCCCGCGGCACCAGAGTTGCCCTCCTTCGCCAAATATTGGCGGCAACATACGACGGGCGAGATGATCTCGCGGCTCCTCCACGGTTTGCTCAGCCTTGCGACGCGCGGTTTCAAGGCCGTGGGCTATTACAAATATGCGGCGGTCTTGGGAGCGATTGCGCTCGTCCTGGGCATCCGCCGTCGTGCCCGTGTTCGCGAGTTGCTCGCCCGCCAACCCTTCGCTGCTATCTTTTGCTTCGCTTACTTTGCTGTCTACCTGATTCTCTACGCTTGGTATAATGCCGTCGTGACCGACAGCCGATTCGTTCTTACCCTTTTCCTGCCCTTTGTTTTCGTGGCCTCGATCGCCATCCAGAAATTGGCGCGGGACGAGGCTGTCGTGATCGGCGGTCGGACGGTTCCAATCACAACCACGGTGGCGGCGGGAATGCTCGCGCTGGCGTTGATCGATCTGCTCCACAACGCCGGGAACATTGTCTGACGCCCTGGAACTGCGTTCCGTCCTTTGTCAGGCTGAACCGTTGTTTCAATCTTGAGAAGAAGTCTGCCCGGCTGGTGTGAAGGCCGAATGAGGAGTCGTAACCGTGTACTTCAGGATGCACCAGAGCGCTTTGCCGCCATCCCGCCAGCCGATCTTCTTTCCTTCTTCGTAGGTGCGGCCATAATACGAGATCCCCACTTCGTAGATACGCAGCTTCATTCGCGCGATCTTCACTGTGACTTCTGGCTCGAATCCGAACCGGTCCTCCTTCAGCTTGATTGATTGAATCACTTCGCGCCTAAACACCTTGAAGCCAGTCTCCATGTCGGTCAGGTTCAGGTTGGTCAGAATGTTTGAGATGAGGGTAAGCAATTGGTTGCCGGCCGAGTGCCAGAAGAACAACACCCGGTGCTCTCGTGTCGTCAGGAAGCGCGAGCCGTAGACGACATCGGCCCTGCCTTCTACGAGCGGCTTGAGGAGCAAGGGATACTCAGCCGGATCGTACTCGAGGTCGGCGTCCTGCACCAAAACGAAGTCCCCCGTCGCGTGCTGGAAGCCGAGCCGCAGCGCCGCCCCCTTCCCGCAATTGCGAGGTTGCCGGAGGACCCGCATATTTTCATAGCGTCCCTGCAAGCTCGCGAGCACTTCACGAGTGCCGTCCGTCGAGCCGTCGTCGACGACGATTATCTGTTTGGCAAGGTCGACCGCGTAAACTCGACCGATCAACTCGGCCACCGTCGCCGCCTCGTTATAGACAGGAATTACGACGGAGAGCGTCATCGAGGAGTGTGCAAATCGGGTTCGAGGAAGAGAGATCGTAATGGTCGCCTTGCAGGAAAGTCAACTGAGGTCAGGCCGCGAATCGTCCTCTGGCTACAAAGCGATAGCCAAGGCAATCGGAATGCTTCTCGTTAGGCCGATCACCCGACCTTCGGGGCGAGCGTCTCGTCGACCCGCTATCATTCACCGGCGCCTTCGTCATCGCGCCGGGAATGGCAGATTGTTCCCGGGGTCAGGATGCCGGCTGCCGGGCCGTCACGTAGTCTTGGCTTACGGCAGGAGGTCGGGTCGGTTTTCGCGGGTGCGGCGCTCGGCTTCGCGCTTGCGCCAGGCGGCGATCTCGGCGTGATGGCCGGAGAGAAGGATGTCGGGAACTTTCCAACCGCGGAACTCGGCTGGTCGGGTATATTGCGGCGCTTCGAGCAGTCCGCTGCTGAAGCTGTCGTCCACCGCTGATTGCTCGTGACCCAGCACGCCGGGCAGCAGCCTAACGATTGCATCGACGAAAACGACCGCAGCGATCGCGCCGTTGGTCAGGACGTAGTCGCCAATAGAGATTTCGACGTCGACCAGATGCTCGATAACGCGGTGGTCGACTCCTTCGTAATGCCCGCAGATGACGATGAGATTTTCTTTCGTTGAAAATTCCTGCGCCACTTTTTGATCGAAGCGCCGCCCTTGCGGCGTCATGAGCACGACCATGCTTGCATCGGAGCGGAGCGCTTCGACCGCGGCGAAGATTGGCTCCGGTTTCATCACCATTCCCTGGCCGCCGCCAAAGGGCGCGTCGTCCACGACGTGATGCCGGTCAGTAGTCCAGTCGCGCAGGTCATGGATGTGCAGGTCGAGCGCGCCGGACTCCTGCGCGCGGCCCATCATGCTTTCGCCTAAGGGGACGCGACAGAGCTCCGGGAAAAGGGTTATGATATCGACGTGCACGCCTAGTTTTCGTCCGGTTCGGCCGGGACCGGAGGCGCCGGACCATTGCGAAATTCGCGATGTCGGATCTTGCCGCCGGCGTGAGAGATGTAGCCTCCCACGCCAAGGACCGCGAAGGAGACGATTATAGTTGCGATACTCAATCCAGTCGCAGCCTTCGGCCATTTCAGCGGTGCGAAGATTGCGATCGCCGCCAGCCCTGCCAGGAGATAAAAGGACCACCCGAGCTCATCCGCACGATGCTCGTGCACCTTCAACCATGCCTGCCCCTGGTCGTCGGACATGGAAAGAACACGATCGTAACCGGCTTCTCCATAATGTATCACCGGCCACGCCATTGCGCTGCTGAGCAGGATGAGCGTGAGAGTGGCGATTTGCGCGGCCCGGCTGCGGAGGAAGAGCGCAATGATCAGGCCGACCATGCCCATCGTTAGGCCGTAGACCGGCAGCGGGTTGATCAGGACGTGAATGTATTCAGGCTGGCTGAGATCCTGGCTGAGCGAGGCGAGCATTGGAATGACCGTGAGTCGTTAAATCGAGATTTGTCACAGCGACGGTTCAAGTAATGACCTGAAGCAGATTGTATCCGGTAGATGAGGACTTTCAGGAGCCCGGCAGTGGCTGGACCTTTGCCAGTCGCTCCAGGAGTAGACGCGCCGCGCCTTCCGGAATGTTGAAATGAAGATCGAGATTCAGATTCTTTTGTTCGATCTTTGGCGGATCAGTCGAGAGAACGAAATCGGATCCCGGAATCTTCAGCCAGCGGGCCGGTTCGTTTTGCAATCCCGCGGCCAATCCTTTGGCATTCGCTTCATTCGTTACCTTCACGACCAGGTGCGCCTTGGCCGGCGTATCGAACGTCATTTCCAATCCGAGCAGATCGCAATCATCGAGGAATTCAGGCGGCAGAATCGGCCCGAAAAGTGTCTCCAGATCATCCGGGTCGCGCGAGACCAGACGTAGCGCGCTCCCCGTGCTAAGCGTCTGGAAAGACTCGAGGAGTGGGTCGTCGACTTTTAAATCAGCCCGGGTACCGAGTCGCACCTGCACCAGCTTGTCGACCTCGCCTAACGAACCAACGGCGAGGGTGCGCGGGCCAACCCGGGCTACGGTCACATCAGGTCGCTCCCAAACCACGAGGCCGGTGATGGTGCTTTTCGCGAAGCTCTTGTCTTGCGTAATGGTGTGCACGATCGGCGCGAGATCGTTGCGAGTTTCCACCAGGACGTATTCCTCCTCGCGATCGTTGTCATCCAGTGTCAGTGCGCGAGTTACGCGGACTGCATCCTCGGCGAGGTGGAGGACCGGTGTGCGCGCGGCTTGACCGAGGAGACCGGCTGAGACCTTTTGCCAGGTCTCGGGCTGCTCTTTGCGCCAGCGATTTGGCAATGCGCCCTTGTCGAGCTGAGACACATCGAGGGAAAGGATGGCGGATGTTTCCGCCGGGAGCCATTCGCGTTTCGTCGGCGATTGCGAAACGAGCGGCAAGATGATCGCGAGGAGGGCCAGGACGGAGAAAATCACGAAATAAAATTTTCGCAGCTCCTGCTTGTCGATCTGGGCGGAGAGCCGGGCCAACTCCTCTCTGTGTCCCGCGTGGTGCTCGACGGCGGCGCGATGCCTTTGCACCTCGGTAAGGAGATGCGGCGCGTTCGGCGGGGCGATGCCTTGTGAAGCAAGGTGGCGCCCGATGTTGAGGTAGGCCGGGTTCTTCTTCTCCTCGACCGTCTGATGCTGCTGTTGCGCCTGACGAACTTCCTCCTGTTGCGCGCGCGCACTTTCCTTCAACGTGCGATCTTGGGCCTCAAATTCGGCGCGAGCCTTCGCGATTTTCTTCTCGGCCTGCACGACGAGCGCTTCCTCCGCGCTTAATTTTTCGCGCGCAGATCGGCTGGCGTCCGCGCTCTCGACGCGGTCTCGCTCCATCTCGGCTTTCTCCTGCGGAAGCCGCGCCCGTTCCGTGCTGAGCCGTTCCATCTGCGTTTGCAGATCGGGCGGCGGCGGCTCGGTCGCCTGAAGAGCAGAGACTTTTTTCAACAGTTCGCGATCAGCGGCCTCATTTTCCTTGAGACGACGATCGATCGTCGCAAGCTCGCTCTCACATCGCTCGGCGGCAGACTTCGCCTGGTTGCGACGCTCAACCAGGGGGCGCTTTTCTTCTTCGAGCTTGCCCAGGGCGGTCGCCTGCTCCCGTGAGTTTTCCTGGCGTTGCGCCTCGATCTGTTTGAGCGCCTCCTCAATTTTTGCGATCCGGACCGCGACCTCTCTTTGCTCCTGCTCGAGTTTCTTCAGCGCGACGATCTCATTGCGCACCTCGGGAAAATTCGCGGCTTCCGCCGTGCCTTCCCGTCCCAACGCGATCTCGGATTTTTGCAGGCGGCGCTTCTCGTGCCTGAGCGCGATGCGCGTACGCTGGCGGCGCACCTTCAGCGTCAGCTCACGAAATCCGGTGGAGATAAAACTCACGAGGGCAACCTACGGCGAATCACTCTTCGGTGCTGGCTAACTTTGCCAGGACGCTAAAATCTTCCAGCGTTGTCGTATCGCCGGTGACCGCGTTGCCGCTCGCGATTTCCTTCAGCAGACGCCGCATGATTTTGCCGCTGCGCGTTTTCGGCAACGCCTCGGCGAAGCGCACCTCGTCGGGTTTGGCGATCGCTCCGATATGCTGCCCGACATGCCCCCGTAACTCCTCCTTGAGGCTGAGGGTCGGCGTGACGCCGCTCTTGAGGGTGACGAAAACCACCAGGCCCTGGCCTTTGAGTTCGTCCGGGCGTCCGACGGCGGCGGCTTCCGCGACCTTGGCGTGACTAACAAGCGCGCTCTCGATTTCCGAAGTGCCGAGGCGATGACCGGCGACGTTCAACACGTCGTCGATCCGGCCGACGATCCAAAAATAACCATCCTTGTCGCGGCGCGCGCCGTCGCCCGTGAAGTAGCTGTCTTTGTATTCGCTCCAGTACTGCTTTTTGTAGCGCGGTTTGTCGCCGTAAATCGTGCGTAACATCGAAGGCCACGGCCGCGTAACGATCAACTTCCCGCCAACATTTGGAGGCACTTCCTTCCCGGCTGCATCGACCACGGCCGCTTCAACTCCAAAGAAAGGCAACGTCGCGCTCCCGGGTTTGGTCGGGATTGCACCCGGCAGCGGCGTGATCATGATCGCGCCCGTCTCCGTTTGCCACCAGGTGTCGACGATTGGGCAACGCCCGCCGCCGATCGTCTCGTGATACCAGATCCAGGCCTCGGGATTGATCGGTTCGCCGACTGTGCCTAACAATCGCAACGATGAGAGATCGTGCTTCTTCACCCATTGGTCGCCCCAACGAATAAAGGCGCGGATCGCCGTCGGCGCGGTGTAGAGAATGCTGACGGCGTATTCCTCGATCAGGCGCCAGAAACGATCCGGCTCCGGCCAGTTCGGCGCGCCTTCATACATCAGCGTCGTCGCGCCCGCGGCGAGCGGTCCGTAGACCACATAGCTGTGCCCGGTGACCCAGCCGATATCCGCGGTGCACCAATAGATGTCATCCTCGCGCAGGTCGAAAACGTATTTCGTGCTGCTGTGAATGCCGACGAGATAGCCGCCGGTGGTGTGCAAAATGCCCTTCGGTTTTCCAGTCGATCCGCTCGTATAAAGGATGTAAAGGGGATGCTCGCTGCCGAGCGCGAGCGCTGGGCAATGCGCATCGACGTATTCAAGTTCGCGATGCCACCAGACGTCGCGCCCTTCCTCGATGTGCACCTCATTGCCAGCGCGCCGGAAAACGATCACGCGCCTGATCGTTGTCTTGCCTTGCAGTGCTTCATCGACGTTGTGCTTGAGCGGAACGATCGCGCCCCGGCGGTAAGCGCCATCGGCGGTAATGACGGCGGTCGCCCCGCAGTCAGCGATCCGGTCGCGAATGCTGTCGGCGCTGAAGCCGCCGAAGACGACCGAATGAATGGCGCCGATCCGCGCACAGGCGAGCATGGCGATCGCAGCCTCTGGAATCGCTGGCAGGTAGATGATCACGCGATCCCCTTTGCGAATCCTGTTTCGCTTCAGAACATTGGCGAAGCGGCAGACCTCGCGATGCAACTGCTGGTAAGTGAGAATGCGTTTATCGCCCGGCTCTCCTTCCCAAATGATCGCCGCCTTATTCCGGCGCGGTCCGTTCAGGTGTCGATCGAGGCAGTTTTCTGCCAGGTTCAGCTTCCCGCCGACGAACCACTTTGCGAAGGGCGCCTTCCACTCCAAAACCTTTTTCCATGGCTTCTGCCAATGGAGCTCGCGCGCTTCGCGTGCCCAGAATTTTTCCGGATGACGGATCGATTCCCGATGCATCCGGCGATATTGCTCGAGGCTACGGATGCGGGCGTTCCTGGCGAAGTCGCGCGCGGGTTTGAAAATGCGGGTTTCCTTGAGGTGGGACTCGATATTTTTTTCCATGAGCGCAACGGCACGCTAACAAGCGGTCTCGGGACGCTCAACGCAAAGTTCGCCGTTGTTCCGGCAGTTGTAGCGGCGCTCTGCGAGCGCCGTGGCCGTCGCGGGGTTCGGCGGTGATAGAGCGCTGGCGCAGCCGAAGCAACGCGGGAACTGGTTTTGCGTTTGAGTTCCGGGCGCGGGCGCCGATTTTCGGGGATGAGCGATCACGTTTACAAGAAGATTGAGCTGGTTGGTTCCTCCCAGACGACGATTGAGGACGCAGTGCAAAACGCGGTCTCGCTGGCCGCGAAAACGGTCCGGAACATGCGCTGGTTCGAAGTAGTCGATACACGCGGGCATATCGAAGAGAACAAGATCAATCACTGGCAGGTGACGATAAAAGTCGGCTTTACCCTCGATCGTTAGGCGAGTTCAGCCACGGACATGCCGGCCGCAGGGATTTGAAGTGCGCCAGGCGACAGCTTTGGACGGCGAGATTTGCAGGCGACCCACCCGCCACTAGTGCGGCGTATCACTTGAATCGAGACCGTCGGCTGCGGGCGCGAGCGTGGACGCGCGGAAGCATGTCCAGGCTCTGCCATGGTGGTCTCGATTTTACTGATACACCGCCGCTAGCGCAATTACTCGTCGGTCTTGAGCACTTCGTAGAGTTTGGTCGCGCCGTAGATCAGGATGGCGGGCTTAATGGCCATCAAGAGCAGACGCACGAGCGCTCTCAGGATTTGGAAAATGGGCAGGCGATCGAGGATGAAGCCGGCGGCTACTCCATAAAGCAGCGATTTGGTCGGATTGGCCCGAACGTAATCCTCCGTTTGCGCGATGATTTCGTTCCACTGTTCCCTCGTATACTGGATTCCTCGTTCGGCGATGTCGCCAGTTGCGCTGCTCATGTGTTCGCTGTCCATATAAGTGATCTTCGCATGGTGACGCATCTTTGCGCGTCAGGAAAGCTTTAGCGCAATATCATCCAAACTGAACTCGCCGCCACTCCCGGCGGAAAATCGGGCAGCGCGGGCGACTGCCGGAAACTTCCGGCGCGTCGCGTCGCCTTGAGGCAGAAGCGTCCCATCACCTCGAGCGCGCGTTCGTTCAGGCGGGTGCAATTGGTCGAGAGCAGGATTTTCGCGTCGCGTTCCGCCAACTCGAGCGTGGTCAGGAGCAAATCCTCGAAGTCGGCTTCCACCTGCCAGGCTTTCCCGGCGCGCGAGCGCGAAAAAGTCGGTGGATCGAGAATGATCATGTCGAAACGCTCGCCCTTGCGCGCGAGCCGCGGCAATACGGCGAGGACGTCGTCGGCGACGAAGCGATGCCGGTCGGTCGCGAGACGATTAAGCATGAAGTTGTCCCGGCCGCGATTGAGCGATTTCTTGGAAAGATCAACGCTCACGGTTTCGGCACCGGCCATGCCCGCGACGACGGAGAAAGAGCAGGTGTAGGCGAAACAATTGAGCATCCGGCGCGGGGCCGCGCGCCTGACGAACTGCCGATTTTCGCGTTGATCAATGAAGAGTCCGGCGGAGTATCCGGCGCCGAAATCGATCGCGTAACAAATTTCGCGTTCGAGCACGGTTCGCTGGAGTGGCCCTCCCGCATCGCCGGAAATGAGCTTTGGCGGATTGCGCTCCGAATTTTGTTTCGGGAGATAACGGCCAAAGACGCGCTCGAATTTTTCCTTCGCCAGCACGGTCCATTGATTCAGCTCGTGCAGAATTTCTTCGCGAGCCGCTTCGGTCTTGTAGGAAACGATTACGTCCGCCCCGTAACGTTCGACCCAACCGCTGGGCTTGGTGCAGAGGCGGTAGGCTTCGGTTTTCTCGGTCGCAAAATCGCGCACCAGCCCGAAATCGATCCAGTCTTTCATTGGCTTCTCTGCCATCGTCTTGCTGCGGGAACGAGCCGCGGTAGAATCAACACCGCCATGGCCCGCCAGTCAGCATTTTCGGGCAATTTCCTTTGAAAAAGCAACAGATCACGGCACGCGTCCCTGCCACCACTTCGAATCTCGGCCCGGGCTTTGATTGTCTCGGCGCGGCCTTGCGCCTCTACAACTTCGTCACGATCGCGCCGGCGGAGACGGTTGCGGCGGGCCGGATGGCGCAAGAGGCGGCCCGGAAATTTTTTCGGATGGCGAAGCGCGAGCCGTTTGCATTCTCCTGCAAAATCGAGGGCGACGTGCCGCGTTCCCGTGGGCTCGGGAGCAGCGTCACGGTTCGGCTCGGTGTGCTCCACGCCTTGAATGCGCTGCTCGATCGCCCGCTGGCGCGCGCGCAAATTTTCCAACTCTGTGCCGAGCTCGAAGGTCATCCGGACAACGCCGCTCCGGCCGAGTTCGGGGGATTCGTCGCTGCCGGCCCCGATCGGCATCAGAAATTCGCGATCGATCCGCGGCTGCGCTTCATCCTCCTCATTCCCAGCTTCGAGGTGAAGACAGCAGAAGCACGAAGCGTCTTGCCTGACGAGATCGATCGGCGACTTGCCGTCGAATCGTGCGGCAATGCCTGCGCCGTCACGGCCGCCTTCGCCAGTGGCCGCTACGAAAATCTCCGCGGCGTCTTGAGCGATCATCTTCATCAGCCTTTTCGAGCAAAGTTCGTTCCGTTTCTCGATCAGGTGATCGCTGCCGGGGTGAAGGCGGGCGCGCTCGGTGGCTTCTTGAGCGGCTCTGGCTCGACCATCGCCTGTCTTACGTTGCACGCGCCGGAGGCAGTGGCCGCTGCCATGCGGGAGGCTTCCGGCTTGCGCAAGGCCGAAACGCGCGTCATCTCCGCTGATAACCATGGCGTTCGCCTCGTCGTCTCCACCCCTGCACGCTGATGCGCCGCTGGCTTGAAAATCTCGAGCAGTTCGCGATCGACGTCATTCTCAAGCGCCGGCATGGTCCGCGTGCCGCGCTCCTGCGCAGTCTGCTTTTTGTCCTTTCGTTCGTCTACGCGCGTCTCGTCCAGTTGCGTCTCTTTTTTTATCGCAAACGCGTCTGGAGAGAACACGCCCTTGGCTGCCTCGTCATCAGCATCGGCAACCTGACCGTTGGCGGCACGGGCAAGACGCCGATTGTGGAGAAATTTGCGCGCGCCCTCCAGGCCGGTGGTCGCCGCGTCGCGATTCTCAGCCGCGGCTACAAGAGTGTGGCCAAACCTTCCAAGCGCAGCTGGCTCGATCGGTTGCGCGGTGTCGCGCCCGATCCGCCCCGCATTGTTTCCGACGGGCAATCGCTCCTCCTCGATTCACTCACCGCCGGCGACGAGCCCTACATGCTGGCGAATAATTTGAAGGACGTGATTGTGCTCGTGGACAAGGATCGGGTAAAAAGCGGGCTTTACGCCATCCGCGAGATGAAAGCCGACACGCTGCTGCTCGATGATGGCCTGCAATATCTGCACCTCAAACATCGGCTCGACATCGTCCTGATCGATCGCCAGGCGCCTTTCGGGAACGAGTTTCTCCTCCCGCGCGGAACCTTGCGCGAGCCGCCGCGCAACCTGCGCCGCGCGAGCTACATCTTCATCACCAAGAGCACGGGCGAGCCTAACGACGAACTGATCGCTCGCATCCGGCGCTACAACCGCACGGCCGAGATCATCGAGTGCGCGCACCAGCCGCTCTATTTGCAGGATGTCTATACTGGCGAGCAACTCCCGCTTGAGCGCCTGACCGACACCTACATCGGCTCCTTCTGCGGAATCGCGGCGCCGGACAGTTTCGAGAATGGTTTGCGCAAGCTCGGGGCGCGGATCGAGCTCACGAAGCGGTTTGCCGATCATCATCGCTACAGCGAGGCCGAGCTCCAGAGCTTCATCAACCGCTGCGTCCGGCGCGACGTCGACATGATTGTCACGACGGAAAAGGACGCCGTCCGTTTCCCGCACCTGACAAAACCGGAAGTACCGATTTATTTTCTCCGGGTGGAGATCCTGATTCTGAGCGGCCACGAGACCTGGGAACACTGCGTGGCGCGCATCTGTCAGCCGCAGCCGATGCTCTCGCCCGAGCGATTCTTTTCATAAACCGTAGATGACACGGATGACACGGATAACGGGAAAGGGTTCGCCATGCATTCCTTCCATCCGCGAAATCCGTGTCATCCGCGGTTGTTATTCCGTAGTTTTTTGACGCATGAGCAAGAAAGCTGAACTGGTCGTCGAGGGTCGCGCCCTCGCGGTCTCGAATCTCGACAAGGTGCTTTGGCCGAAGGCCGGCTTCACCAAAGGCGAGATGATTCATTACTACATCCAGATCGCGCCCGCCCTTTTGCCGCATTTGAAAGACCGGCCGCTGACCATGAAACGCTATCCTGATGGCGTCGAAGGCGAGTTTTTTTACGAGAAGAATTGCCCGGGTCATCGGCCGAAGTGGGTCAAGACAGCCAAGGTCTGGAGCGAACCCAATCAGCGCGACATCGACTACTGCCTTGCGCAGGATCTGCCGACATTGGTCTGGGCCGCCAACCTCGCCGACATCGAGCTGCACACCTCGCTCTCGCGCAAGAAAAATGTCGAGCGGCCAACGATGATGGTCTTCGATCTCGATCCCGGCGCGCCTGCCGACATCGTGCAGTGCTGCCAGGTCGGCCTCTGGCTCCGTGAAATCTTACAGACGATGAACCTGCGAAGCTGGGCAAAGACATCCGGCTCGAAAGGCCTGCAAATTTACGTTCCGTTGAACACCGCAGTTACCTACGAGCAGACGAAAGGATTGTCGCATGCTCTGGCGGAGTATCTTGAGCACGAGCATCCGGAACTGGTCGTCTCCAAAATGTCGAAGGCATTGCGCAAGGGAAAGGTCTTCGTCGACTGGAGCCAGAACGATGAGCACAAGACAACCATTTGTGTTTATTCGCTCCGTGCCCGGGAGCAGCCGACCGCATCCACGCCGGTGACGTGGGAAGAGGTCGCGCAAACGGTCAAAAAGAAAGATGGGAAGCGTCTGGTCTTCCAGTGCGATGAGACTCTCGCGCGGGTGGAAAAGATGGGCGACCTCTTTGAGGAAGTCGAAACGCTCAAGCAAAAGCTGCCGAGGAAGTGGTCGCTCTAAGGCGCCACATGTCGTCCTGGGAAGTGGCGCACGGCGTGCGACCGAAGCGTCGCGCCAATATGTTATAATTGGGAAATGAATTCTGACTTGCCCATGCCGCTCGTGGTCGGTGCGGGACCGGTTGGCCTGACGATGGCTAACGAACTCGCACGCCATGGAGTCCCTTGCCGCATCATCGACCAAGCCCGGGAACGCTCCCAAACCTCGAGGGCACTCGCGATCTTTCCGCGCACTCTCGAAGCCTTCAGCACAATGGGAATTGCCGATCGTTTTATTGCCGCCGGTCACCGCATCCGCGGGCTCTCGATCCATCACGGTGGTGACTGCCTTGCCGCGATCGATGTCACGACGGTGGCGAGTCCGTTCCCGTTCGTCCTCAGTCTGCCACAATCGGAAACGGAGCGGCTGCTCATCGAACACCTCGCCACGGTCGGAATCGAGGTGGAGCGCGAACTCAGCCTGACGAGTCTGGAACAAACGAACGAGTCGGTGCGCGCGACGCTGCGTCATGCCGATGGCCGCGACGAGATCGTGGAAACCCCATGGCTGCTCGGTTGCGATGGCGCACACAGCACAACGCGGCACGCTCTTGGGATCGGGTTTGAGGGCTCGCAGTACGACGAGAGTTTCATTCTCGCCGATGTGCGCGTCGAAACGCCGCTCGATCGCGAGCGTTTGCATCTGTTCCTCGGCCCGGACGGGGTGCTCGGTCTCTTTCCCTTTGGCGGCGATCGCTGGCGTGTCGTGGCGAACATTCCTCCGCAATCGCGCGATCAGGCTTTGCCCGATCTTACGCTCGACGAAGTGCAAAGATTGATTGAGCAGCGCGGCCCGGCGGACGCCCGCCTGAGCGATCCTGCCTGGCTCTCACGCTTTCACATTTCGCATCGCAAAGTGCGGCAATATTGCAAGCTGCGGACCTTTCTCCTGGGTGACGCGGCCCACATCCACAGTCCGGCTGGCGGGCAGGGGATGAACACCGGGATCCAGGACGCATTTAACCTTGGCTGGAAACTCGCGCTTGTCGTCAGGGGCCGCGCTCCGGCTCAACTACTCGCGACTTATCAGAGCGAGCGCGAACCGGTCGCACGCGGTGTGCTGAATCTGACCGATCGCATCACCAAGATGGCGACGGTGCGGAATTCCGTTGCGCAAAGTGTGCGGGATTTTCTCCTGCCGGTGGTGAGCGGAATCGATCTGGTGGGAGAGAAGGTCGCGGACCGGTTGTCGGAGCTGGCGGTGAATTATCGTCCGACCTCGTTCCTGGATAATTTTGGCGGAGGCAAGGTGCGGGCGGGCGACCGCGCACCCGATGCCGAACTGCGCGGGGAAGGTGGGCAGGCGCGTCGCCTCTTCGAACTCTTCCGCCAGCCGCGACATGTTTTGCTGATCTTCCTCGGGGCCGCGTTCGATTCCGCCGCGAAAGCAGAACGGATCGGCAACGCGCTTGGCGGCTTGCCCGACGACGCGATCGAGACCTACCGTATTGTGCGCGGCGAAGGCAGTGCGGCGGTGGCGGAATTGTACGATCTGAGCGGGCTTGCCCATTCCGCTTACGGGTTATCCGAGGGAGGACTCGTGCTCGTTAGGCCGGATGGATATGTCGGTTATCGGGACAACGATTTCGATTCGACGCGGCTCCGCGCCTGCCTGGGTCGCACTTTCATCTCCTCTCCGAAGCTGTAGACGCTTCGTTGGGCGAGCCTCCAGCGGTCGCCGGCTCGTCGATGCGGCGGTTTATGACCGATCGATATTCGCTGCCGAATTACGGTTCCGGCGACGGAGGAGGAGGAGGAAGACCGGGCGGGCCGTGAAAGTGATGGTGCTTTCGGAGGTATTCACGATGTTCCGCTTCTATTTTGGCGAACTCGACCTTCTGCTCCGGGGTGAGAAGGGCGGAAATTTGCGCGTTGGTTTGCCCGATTCGCTCCAGGACGCGCTTGGTCGTCTCGCGTCGGATGATTTCCATGTCGGCCCCGGTTTTTTCGATTAACGGCTTGATTTGCGCCGACTGCTCAGCGGTCAGGTGCAAGCCGGATTGCAGTCGTTCAAGCATGTGGCGCGATAACTCCCGCGGCTCGGGCGGGCGCATGAAAGTGCGTCCGACCATGGGCGCCACAAGCGCGCCGGTCACTGCTCCGGCGAGAAAGATGAGCAACGCATAAAGAATGACCCGGAGGGAAGGCCACTTACTCATAGCCATAGCCGGCCACAATCGCCGAATCAGCCAGACGTGTCTCGGGATCGTAGCGGTTAGTAAAGGCGGTAAGCTCGTCGCTTTTCAAAACGCCGGCCAGGAACGCAACGGCGCAGGCCGTCAATGCCGCCCAACGCAGCCCCCGCAGCAGGCCGAGGTTCATCGAGCGACGTGCGATCGATTCGCGCCAATGCGCCAGCACCACCGTCTCGAGCCCGTAGGGCATCGCGGGCAGAGGCGCGTCGGCCGAACGCCGCGAGAGCGAAAAAATGCGGTCAAGAAGTTGCGTCGGATTCATAAGGCGAAGTCGAGGTTAAAGGTGGCGTTCTTTTTGAGCATCTTTTTCATCTTCTCGCGAGCGCGAAAAGCGCGAACCTTGATCGTGGCCCGGCTCCAGCCTGTGCGCTGATGAATTTCTTCTACCGATCGCTCTTCCAAATGGAGCAGGGTCACGAGCAGGCGATCATCGGGTGAAAGTCGACCCATGAGGTTGTGCAGAAGCTCCTTCGCCAGGCGCGCGTCATCGGGCGATGCGAGATCCGTTTCGGCCCGGCTGAGTTGCTCGATTGCGGCGGAGGTCTGCTCGTCGAAATCGGCCAGACGCCATTCCGGACGGCGCTTTTCCGCCCGCAACTCATTGAGACAGGTATTGACCGCGACGCGCGAAATCCAATGCTCGAGCGGCACTTTGCCGGAGTACTTGTCCAGATTCTGGAAGATCTTGATGAAAATCATCTGCGTCAGGTCCTCTTCACTCATTCGGCGGGGGAGATGAGAACGCACGAGTTTGAGCACAAAGGGATGAAAATGGCGGAGGAGTTCGCGTGCCGCGCCCTCATCACCCGAAGCGATCCGACGCAGGCACACCTGCTCGTCGAAGCTCTCATCTGGCATGGGCGGTTGCAGCACGGCTCCACATTACGTTTAAGACACGGCGGGCGGCCTCAAAGTTACAAACATTTTCATACGAATTCATGGCGCAGCATGGTCTTCAAATTCCGGTGACCGAGTGGGGTAGGTCTGTCGGGAGATTTCCAGGGACAATTCTCAAACAGATCTGTAACCGTTCCATATTTGTTGGCGTCTGTAGGAGCGAACGGCAAGTTGCTGTCAGAAAACCTAACGAATAAAGCAATGAAACTATACAAACTCACACTCCTTACATGCTGCGCCGCGGGCTTCCTCGCGGCAGGACAATTTGCGGGCGCGCAGGCGCCTGACGAGCCGATGTCGCCGCACCGGCACGGTCCGCCCAACCTTACCGCGATGCTCACTCATATGCTCAGCCTGACTGATGCCCAGCAGACTCAGGTCAAGGCGCTGGTTGCCGAGGTGCAGCCGCAACTCGATGCCATCCATGAACAGGCACGCCAGGCGGCGGATGTGATCATCAAACAACTCGACGCCAAAATCCGTCCGCTCCTCACCGCCGACCAGCAAAAGCGATTCGACGCGCTCGAAACCCTGCGCGAGACGCGGCCGGCGGGTCCGGGTCCGGAATAACTTAGGCCGTTGGGATATGGGCAGGCGGGGCTGCGGATTCGTCCGCAGCCCTTGCCTTATCCAGGCGGCGGAGCAGGCATTCGCACGCCACTCAGGGTTGCCATCCTGGCTCATCGTGAGTTATGGCGCGGTCAGTTTCTTGACGTTCCTGCAATCGCAAGGAAGGACTCCAGCGTTCCGGGCTCCGACTTCTTCGTTTGAATCCAGCCGGGGCTGCCGCTAGATGAACGGCCGGTGCGTTCGAACTTTTCTTCTCCAAGGCCGAGAACCATTTCGCTCCTTACTGCGACCTGCATCGTGATCGCCAACATGGTCGGCACGGGCATTTTCACCAGCCTCGGTTTTCAGGTCGGTGATCTGCAGACCGGTTTCGCGATCATGGCGCTCTGGGCGATCGGCGGCGTCTGCGCGCTTTGTGGTGCGCTCTCCTACGCCGAGTTGGGCGCGGCACTTCCTCGCTCGGGCGGCGAGTATCATTTTCTGCGCGAGATTTATCATCCTGCAGTCGGGTTCATGGCGGGCTGGATTTCGGCCACGGTCGGTTTCGCCGCTCCGGTGGCGATCGCCGCGATTCCCTTCGGCACTTATCTCGCCGGCGTTGTGCCGGGTTTGAACCCGCTTTTTTTATCGCTCGTGGTGGTGCTAATCTCGACCCTCGTCTTGCTCTGGGATTTGCGGCTGGGGAGCGGTTTCCAAAATACTTCGACGCTCTTAAAAGTCGGATTGATTCTCGTGATCATCGCCGCCGGGTTCTGCGTGAAGGGGACGCAGCCGATCTCTTTTCTGCCGCTACCGGCGGACCGCGCTTTGATCGTGAGCACGCCATTTGCGGTCAGTCTTTACTGGGTGATGTATGCCTACTCGGGCTGGAACGCTTCGACCTATATCATGGGCGAAGTGCGCAATCCAACGCGCACCATTCCACTCTCGCTCGGGCTTGGCACGCTCCTGGTTACCGCGCTCTACCTCGGTATCAACGCTGTCTTTCTGCGCACCACCCCGGCCGCCGAGATGGTCGGGAAACAGCAGATCGGGCTGATCGCTGGCGTCCATATCTTCGGCGAGTCCGGCGGCAAGGTGATGGCGGTGTTCATCGCGGTCGGGTTGGTCTCGGCGGTGAGCGCAATGATGTGGATCGGACCGCGGGTGACCATGACAATGGGGGAAGACCTGCCGGCGCTCTCCTGGCTGGCGCGGCGCAACGCGCGCGGCGTTCCGGTGCGCGCGACCTTGGTGCAATTCGCGGTCGTGAATTTGCTAATCTTCGTCACCACTTTCCAAAAGGTGGTCAACTACGTGCAATTCAGCCTCACGCTTTTCTCCGCCCTGACGGTGCTCGGTGTCTTCGTCCTGCGTTGGCGGCGGCCGGAATTGCCGCGACCGTATCGCACGTGGGGCTATCCCGTCACGCCGGCGATTTTTCTCATAGTCAGCGGCTGGATGCTCTGGCACATGCTGGCGGATTCCTCGACACGCGGGCCCTCTCTCTGGGGCATGGCGACCGCTGCCCTCGGGCTCGTCGTCTATTTCGCGTCGCCCAAGCGTCGGTCCGGGTAGCGCTCTCGGCCCGAGTGTGCTGCTAAACAATGCACGCATAGGCCTTCCTCTGGAACGGCTTCTGCTTTCCAGCGTCGGATGCAAAAGGTTCTTGCGTTGGTCAGTCTGCGCGCGTGCACCGTGTTGTCAGGTGCGTCCGCCCTGGCGCTGAGCCCGCGACGGAGGCAGGCCACCGCCTCCTATCACAACGACGTTTCGCGCCCCTCGCGCGAGGTCGCCGCGACCTATAAGCCGGGGCCACATCAGGAACGCCAGGTCGCTGAAAATCCAAAGATCCCGGCCACCGTCTTCCAGTAAACGCACAGAAGCGCAACCGTCCCAAAGCAAAATGAAAGAAGGAACAAATTGAAAAAAGCACCTAACAATTTCGGAAGCGCGGTCGCGCTGATCCGAATCACACTCGCTGTCGCTCTGGTATCCGCCGCTGCGATCTTACTGGCCTCAAGTTTTATGGCGCAATCGGCGCCCCCCGCAGGCTCGGCCACAAATGATCAGGCCGCGCGTGATCGCAAGCCGCAGGAACTGGCCGCGATCCGCGCGCCTCATTCATTTAACGGGGATCTGCAGACGCTTCCCTACACTGCGCCGCTCAGGAAGGAACGCCCTGAGTTCGAGCCACCCGCGCCGAATCCGCGTTTTATTCGGCCAGAGGGCGGAACTCCCTCTTCCCCGCTGCCAGAGAGCCCCCTCGGGCCCGTGATCGGCGCTCCCGCTCCCGCCCCGAATATCACGTTTAACGGACTCGATTTTGCGAACTGGGGTGCAGGTTTTCCGCCCGATCCCAACGGCGACGTTGGCCCCAATTACTACATCCAGACGATCAACACCTCGATCGGCATTTATAACAAGACTACCGGTGCCCAGGTGGCGGCGTTCACTTTTGACACGTTCATGAGTCAGGGAAGCTTCGGGAACAATTGCGACACGCATAACTTTGGTGACCCAATCGTGCTCTATGACAGCTTCGAGGGTCGTTGGTTCATTAGCGATTTCGCGTTCACGGTGGACGGGAGCGGCAACATCAACATGCCTTACCAGCAGTGTATCGCTGTCTCCAAATCGAGCGATCCGGTCGGCGGCGGTTGGAACTTCTATTCACTCACGATCAGCGATCTTTTCGGGGATTATCCAAAGTTCGGCGTCTGGACCGACGGCATCTATATGTCGGCGAACATGTTTTCACCGCTGGCCGGCGGCAGCTTCAGCAATGCCCGGGTTTGGGCTCTGAACAAGTCCCAGATGTACGCCGGCGCGCCCACCGTCCAGATCGTCTCCTTTGACGTGGCGGACGCGGCCGAATTTACTCTCCTGCCGAGCAACGCGCGTCTCCAGACCGGTACCCCGCCAGCAGGTCGACCGAACTTCTTCGTCTCGACATGGGAGTATCTGAACGCCCAAGAAGTCTACAAGTTTCACGTGGATTGGAGCAATATCTCCCTATCGACCTTCACCGGACCCGACCTCGCCTTTGCCGCGACCAGTTGGCCAAACGCCGCCGTGCCGAATGCGCCTACGCCAGGCAACAGCCTGGACGTTCTTCAGATCCGCAACATGCACGCCACGCGCTATACCAATATCGGTGGCGTCGAGTCGCTCTGGGCCACCCACACCGTCCGCAGGGCCAACACCAGCGGTTCCGCGGCCTCGCGCTGGTACCAGATTCCGGTGACTGGCGGCACGGTCGGCGCCAACGACACCCAGGGGGTGACGTGGGACCCTGACGCCGCGAATACCTTCTACCGCTTCGTGCCCAGCCTCGCGGTAGACCGGATGGGCAACATGGCGCTGGGCTACAGCAAATCAAACAGCACCACCAACCCACAGATCAAGTACGCCGGACGGCTCTCGACCGACCCGATCAACACCTTTAGCCAGACCGAACAGACCCTGTTCGATGGCACGGGCACGCAGACCGGCACCTGCGGTGGTGGCAACTGTACCCGTTGGGGCGACTACACGGCAATGAGTCTCGATCCCGATGGCTGTACGTTCTGGTACACTAACGAATACTACGCGGTGAGTGGATTAAACTACCTCACTCGCATCGGCTCGTTCACCTACTCATCCTGTACCCCGGTTGGAGCTGGCGGCACGGTGCAGGGCACTGTGACTGATGCCGGTAACAGCAACCCCTTGAGCGGCGCGACCGTGATGCTCGGCTCCCGGATGACGACGACCGACGGGAGCGGCTTCTATCAGTTCCTGAACATACCCGCCGGTACCTACCCGAGCCTCACGGCCAGCTACCCGGGATACAACTCGTCGACGGCCATAAACATCGCCGTGACAGACGCGGGCACCTGGGTACAGAACTTCCCGCTCACGGCCTCGGCCATGAGTGCTTGCCTGACCGATACGACGCAGGCTGACTTCCAGGCCGGGATTCCGACGAACGTTGATCTGACCACCAGTCCCGGCAACGTCATCCTATCGGCTGCTCCAACTATCGATCAGCAAAATACGAACGTCACGTCGAGCGGCTTCGGCTTCAACGCCACAAGCTGGGCCGGCCAGACTTTCATTCCAGCCGTCACGGGCCAACTCACGCGGGCGGATCTCGACCTGTTCTGCAGTGGTTGCACGGGGACGACCCCGGACATCACGGTCGCAATCAGGGCCACGAGCGGCAACCTGCCCACGGGCGGCGACCTCGCGACCGCGACGATCCCCGGGTTTTCGAGCGGCTCAGGCGGATTCTATGCCGCGAACTTTGGTAGCCCAATTACTTTGACGGCTGGGACGCAATATGCCGTGATATTCCGCGCGAATTCGAATCCCTCCGCGGGAACCTACGCCTACGTCGTCAGCACCGGCAGCCCCTATGCCAATGGCCGCCGGGTGACTTCCGCGAACAGCGGAGGGACCTGGGCGGGCCAAACAACCGACATCGGCTTCAAGACTTACATGAGCACGGGATTCGCTGCCGCGGGAAATTTGATCTCCTCGGCAAAAGACGCCAACCCGGGGATAGGCTTTACGCCCACTTGGGGCATGATCTCATGGAACGCTTCGGTGCCAACGAACACCAATGTTCAGTTCCAGGCCGCGGCGAGCAACGATGTTGCCGGCGTGTTCACCTTCGTCGGCCCGGATATGACATCCGGCACATACTTCAACAACGGCGACTCGCTGGCGCAGTTCGACGGGTCTCGCTACCTGAAGTACAAGGCGTTCCTCACCACCAGTAACGGCACCATGACGCCTACGTTGAACGACGTCACTGTCTGCTTCACAACCCCAACACCGACCGCAACGCCAACACCGACGCCAACACCGACACCGACGCCAACCCCAACGACACCAACCCCAACACCAACCCCAACACCAACACCAACTCCAACTGAGACACCGACGCCAACTCCAACCGAGACGCCAACGCCAACCCCAACCGAGACACCGACGCCAACTCCAACCGAGACACCAACCCCAACTCCAACCGAGACGCCAACGCCAACTCCAACCGAGACACCGACGCCAACTCCAACCGAGACGCCAACGCCAACGCCGACCGAGACGCCAACCCCAACTCCAACCGAGACACCGACCCCGACTCCAACCGAGACGCCAACGCCAACTCCAACCGAGACGCCAACCCCAACTCCAACCGAGACGCCAACGCCAACTCCAACCGAGACACCGACGCCAACTCCAACCGAGACGCCGACCCCAACTCCAACGCCAACTCCAACCGAGACGCCGACCCCAACGCCGACCGAGACGCCAACGCCAACTCCAACCGAGACACCGACGCCAACTCCAACCGAGACGCCAACCCCAACTCCAACCGAGACGCCAACCCCAACTCCAACCGAGACGCCAACCCCAACTCCAACCGAGACACCAACGCCAACTCCAACCGAGACACCAACGCCAACTCCAACCGAGACGCCAACGCCAACTCCAACCGAGACGCCAACCCCAACTCCAACCGAGACGCCAACCCCAACTCCAACCGAGACGCCAACGCCAACTCCAACCGAGACGCCAACGCCAACTCCAACCGAGACGCCGACCCCAACGCCGACCGAGACGCCAACCCCAACTCCAACCGAGACACCGACGCCAACTCCAACCGAGACGCCAACCCCAACTCCAACCGAGACACCGACGCCAACTCCAACCGAGACGCCAACCCCAACTCCAACCGAGACACCGACGCCAACTCCAACCGAGACGCCAACCCCAACTCCAACCGAGACGCCAACCCCAACTCCAACCGAGACGCCGACGCCAACTCCAACACCGACTGCGACGCCAACTCCAACCCCGATCCCAACCCCAACCCCAACGCCAACCTCAACTCCGACGCCAATACCGACGCCGACCCCAACGCCAACGCCGACTGTGACGCCAACGCCAACGCCGACTGCGACGCCAACTCCCACCCCCACGCCCACGCCCACCGTGGGTCTGGCCAACATTTCGACGCGGCTGGTCGTGGGAACCGGCAACAACGTGGCCATCGGCGGGTTCATCGTTACCGGCACGCAACCGAAAAAGGTCATCGTGCGGGCGATCGGGCCGTCGCTTCCAATTACAGGCGCACTGGCAAATCCAACACTTGCGCTTTTTGGCCCGGGCGGCGTGCTGATTGCCTCGAATGACAATTGGCGAAGCACGCAGGAAGCGGAGATTATCGCCAGTACGGTGTCGCCAACGAACGATCTTGAACCGGCGATTGTCGCAACGTTACCAGCGAGTCCCACCGGGATTGGTTATACCGCCGTCATGGGCGGAGTGAATAACACCACCGGCATCGGCCTGGTCGAGGCTTATGATCTCGATCCTGCGGCGAATTCCAAGCTGGCCAACATCTCGACCCGCGGCCAGGTGCAGACGGGCAACGACGTGATGATCGGGGGCGTTATCGTGGTTGGCACCGAGGCGCAAAAAGTGATCGTCCGCGCGATCGGTCCATCGTTAGGCAGTGCAGGCGTGACGGGCGCGCTTCAGGATCCGACCCTGGAATTGCATAACAGTGACGGCACCCTGATCGCCTCAAATGACAATTGGCGTGATACCCAGGAAGCGGAGATCATCGCAACCGGTGTGCCGCCCACAAACAACCTGGAATCGGCCATTGTCGCGACCTTGCCAGCCAGCCCCAGCGGCCTCGGCTACACCGCGATTGTGCGAGGCGTGAACGGAACCACCGGCATTGCCCTGGTGGAATTCTACGCGCTGGCTCCCTGAGCGTCGCCGCGCTGCAAACCCGCCAAAATTTGGAAACCAGTCCGCGGAGGGACGTGCTTCCGCACGTCCACGCTCATTTCCCGAGCAGGAGTCGCAGGAAATGGGCGTCGGAGAATTCCCCCCCGCGGCCCTGCCTAACGACAATAAGGTCGAGCGACGGGATGACATAGAGGCGCTGATAGCCGGAGCCGACACAGGCGACAAGGTCGCGCGGCGCGTCGCGGCAAAGACAGGCGTCATGCCAGTCCTGGCGCGACCATTTCGGTTCCAGCATGTCTTCGAAGTCGAACTCGCGACCGCCGGGAGCGGCGCGATTGTTCCACCAGCCTAACGAGAAGGCGCGGTTGGCCTGCGAACCGCGCCAGCATTGGGCGAGCGATTCCGGCCTGATGACCGGCTTGCCCTGGTCGAGCACGAGCTGACCCATCCTGGCCCATTGCCGCGCCGTGAGAACGAACCCGGCGGCGAGGAGCGGATTGCCCGCCCGATCGTCGAGGTAACGCTGCGAGCCGAGCCGCATCCGCCGCAGGACCCGCTTCTCCAGATATTCGGTCGGGGTTTCGCGACGCAGTTTCTCCTTCAAGACCTGATGGAAAACCTGGAGCGCACTCGGCCCGTAGATGAAAGCCTGCCCCGGTTTCGCCACCATCGGGAGGCGGAGCGCGGCCGTGTCGCGATCGCCGTACTCGTTTACCTGCAAGCCGAAGCCCGGTGCCAGCCCGCAGGAGAAATCGAGTAATTGCCGAATCGTCACCTGCGATTTGCGCGGGTCCTTGCGCCAGGAAGCGATCGTATCCGCGACCCGTTCGTCGAGATTGAGGATGCCGTCTTCCGCTGCCGCGAGCGCAGCCAGATTCCAGAAGGCTTTTGTCCCGCTGTAAATTCGTTGCGGCGTGTCGGCGGAAGCGCGTCCGGGATAATCCTCGAGCAGCGTTTTTCCATTTTGGATGGCGAGAAATGAGGTGCCGCGATGCTCGGCGGAATATTTCGCAGCTCTGCGCACTGCCGCGGGGTTGAGAGTTGCGGCCTGCGCGCCCGTCGCGAGGAGAAGAAGACAAACCGGGAGGTCCAATTTCATTTCGTCAGACCTTGCCTCGCCTCCGTCCTCTCGGACAAAAATTTCTTCTCCGCATCATTGGTTCTCTGATCTACGCTGCTGCCGCTTTGATCGCCTACTACCTCGATAATTTCAGTCCCTTCATCGTCAAGTTTGGACCGCACTTCGGCATTCGCTGGTACGGCCTTTCCTATTTGCTCGCTTTTTTCTGCGGCTTTCTCCTTTTGCGCTGGCTGGCGCAACGCCGCTACTGCGCTCTGCCTCCGGAAAAAGTTGGCGACTTCATTCTTGCCGCGGCGGTCGGCGTGGTTGTCGGCGGCCGGCTTGGTTATGCGCTCTTCTATCGCCCGGGGCAATTTCTGGTCGATCCGCTTTTTGTCTTTCGCATCTGGGACGGCGGGATGTCGAGTCACGGCGGGATGATCGGCCTCACCCTCGCCGTCTTTCTTTATGGGCGGCGGCAACACGTTCCATGGCTGAGTCTGGCGGATAACATCGCGGTCGTCGCGCCGGTCGGTTTGTTTCTCGGGCGCTGCGCGAATTTCATCAACGGCGAACTCTATGGCCGGGCTGCGACCGTGCCGTGGGCGATGCAGTTTCCGAAGGAGGCGCTCGATCTGCCGGAGCTCGGCGCGCACACACTCGCGGCGGTCCAGGCGGTACAACCCAACGTCGGCAATCTCGAGACGGTGATCGAGCAGGCCCGCGCCGGCGACGCGGCGCTGCAACGGGTTCTGCACCAGACTCTGACCCCGCGACACCCGTCGCAGATTTACGAAGCACTTCTCGAGGGGGTATTTCTTTTTGGCTGTCTCTGGTTTCTCCGCCTCCGCACCCGGCAGCCGCGCGGAATGCTGGCCGGGATTTTCCTGCTCCTTTATGCGCTCGTCAGGGTGATCGTGGAAAACTTTCGCGAACCGGACGCGCCGCTTACCGGTCCCTTCACCCGCGGGCAGACGCTTTCTGTTATTCTGGTCCTGGGCGGGATTTGCTTCATTGCCTACGCGCTAAAAACGAAGCAGTACCGAAGCGGCGCAGCGAGGCTGAGAAACGATCAGCGCGGACCGGCCGGCTTCTGATTGCTCAAAACGAAACCAGCCACCAGGCCCACGCAAAGAAAGCCGATGAACTGAATGAACATGTAGGCCGCAGTGTAATTCGCGGGGAAGCCATACCAATTCCAGTAGGAAACGTTGGTCGCAATCGCCGTGATGATCCCAATCACCGTAACGAAGCCCACCCGGGCCCCATAGCTCGTCAGGCGCGTTTGCGCCAAAAGGAAGACGGCGAGGAAGGCCAGGATTAATTCCGTCACAAATTCGACTGACAACAGCGACCCAATCTGGAACGGCCGCGAACCCGGGGGGTGGTAAATGAGAATCCCCGAGGGATGATGGGCGAGAGCTTCGTCCATGTGTTTCATCGCTTCACTTTTCTGCTCATGCGTCGGGTTCTCACCCAGTCCGAGCCCAGGGAAATAGTAGAAGCCGGATTTCTCCCCGATGTTGGTCTGCATCGAGTCGAGCACGATTGTTTCGTTAGGCATTTCACGCACGCCCGTGTCGCCGAGCGGAAGCGCCATATGGGCGATGGAAGTCCAGATAAACATTGCGATGCCGCCGAGCAGGCCCGCGAGAAAGATGCGCATCATTAATTAATTCTCCTTCAGGCCGATCATGGCCGGGTTCCGCGAGCCAAGTCGAGCCATATTTCAATAGGCAGCCTCGCTCTCCGTAGCGGAGCGTGACCAGTACAGGACTCCGGTCACCGAGCGCAGCGGTAAAAACCAGCACTGCGTCCACCGCCGCTGGGCCGGCCCCACTTCCTTCATCAGAGCTTCTTCGAGTACGCCAACCAGTCCGTTCTCCATTGCCCCTGGGCCAAACTCTTCCTCCAGGAACAAATGGCCTTCAAATGGCAGCGCATCATGTTCGTCTGCTGGCGCGACCGTGTTGCTTATGATGAGTCGACTTATCTCGACGGCCTCAAACGCCGCGGCTCACCCCTCACGGCCAAGCTAGAACTCACCCTCGCGCAAGCCGCCTGACTCACCACCGCCAATAACTCTATTCAAAATCCTTGACGGACTACCTCAGATTGTATTGTTGGGTCTCTTTCTGGCAATCACGGGAGTATCGCGTCAATTCTTGATCAGCCCAGCACCGCTGGCGTTCTATGCACATATCGATCGTCCGTAAACTGCCTTACCATGAAATCCGCTACGTCGCTACGTGAGATTGACGCCAAGAGCGTTCTCTCCCTGATATCCTCACCGCTTCGATATCTCCCTGTGTACGGGCCGTTTGTTAATCGCGGAGGACGTACGATCACCCAATCCAACGTGCTTCGCTTGATGAGTCCTTCCTTTCTAGCGTGATCTATCACGACGTTGCGCAATAGGAGTGGCAGCACAATGTACCTGTCCACGAAGCCTAGTTGCTTGCCGCTGTCACCGACTCCGAGCATCGACAAATAGACGAACCGGCGTACCCCTGCCTGATCCATGGCTCGAATAATGTTCTGGACGCCATCGATCAAGGCCGGGTCGGAACTTAAGGAATTGCCGGAGCCCAGTGCACTCGCGACGGCATGCCGACGTCGGACGGCACGCTCCACCAACGCATACTCCGTCACGTCGCCAACCATCAGAGTAAGGTTGGCATGCTTGATCTCAAACTTGTCGGGGTCACGAACAAACGCGCTAACCGAGTGCCCGCGGTCAA
This sequence comes from uncultured Verrucomicrobiae bacterium, assembly GCA_963782205.1. GTDB lineage: Bacteria > Verrucomicrobiota > Verrucomicrobiia > Chthoniobacterales > UBA10450 > Palsa-1392. Next base: position 26,903 of record CAWAIY010000017.1, read on the forward strand.
GCGCGCGCTTGACTACCTCACGCCCGGTAGCACCCGATGCACCGAATACGAGCACATTCACAGATGCGACCTCTTCGGCGCTGATGGGTCGGTCGATCTTCGGTCGCGCTGTCACGGAGGCTGGCATGGGACCTAACGAGAACAAGATGAGCCACGTCGCCGAAAGCGCGACAGGCTGCGGCCCGAGGTTTGAACTGCAAACAAGCTCATAATCTAGTCGGACGGCGTTGGCTCGATCGCCCGGTTAGGTCGGTTGGTCTTCACGCTGCGGATGCGAATCGTACGATAGTAGTTGTCGAAGTGGTTAAAGGGAAACTCTCGTAGCCTCAATTCCTCAGCAGAAAGTGCAAGCACTTCGCCCTCTTCTGACCTTGCCGGCAGTTCGGAAGTGGCGCGCCAAGTGCGTTTAAGGATTCTATTGCCGAGCTGCCACTCTCCGCGTTGTTCCTCGCGCCACGGAGCAGGCTTCCCGCTCGGATAATACGCTGTGCCAGATCGCACGTATCGGCAGGAGCCGTCCACAGCGAACATAATCGTCTCATGCGAAACCGGAGCCTCGCCGTCCAGAGCGAAGTCCTCGCGATACCAACGGCCGAGAATCATTTGGCGAATGTCGGCGTCTGATACGGCTATCGGCGTAGACGGTGTCTGGCACGCCGCCAAACAGAGGAGCGGAAAAAGCAGGGCAAGCGTGCTGGCGCTCGAAGGAGGACGTGGCATCGCAAGATCTAACGAGAACAAGATGAGCGACTCCGGACCAGCGCGCGCGTCGCTCGAAGTGGAAGGGTGGAAGTCATATCAGAAGTGAAGCGTACAGCGGTCCGGCGTTCGCTCCATCGCTGGTTAGGCCTCGGGTTCATGGCAAACCGCTTCGATGTTGTGTCCGTCCGGACCAATGACGAAAGCTGCATAATAGTTCGCGTTGTATTCCGGGCACAGACCTGGCGCACCATTGTCTTTGCCACCCGCGTCCAGAGCCGCGCGATAGAAAGCATCGACTTGCTGGCGATTCCCGGCCGTGAACGCCAGGTGAAGAGGCGTCGGCTGCTTCTCGGTTTGATGGAGGATCAATGAAGCCGGACTCTTTGGTGCACTAAGCTCGACGCCGTAGGTCGGCGGCCCCTCCGCGACAACACCTACGCCGAGCGGTTCGAGTGCCTTGAGGAAGAACGCTTTGCTCGCCGCATAGTCGCTGGTTCCAAATTTAACGTGATCAAACATGGGTTCTCCTAAAGTGTGTGGGTCTGCGCGAGGTCTAACGAGACAGAAGTGAGCTACCGCCACCGAGGGCGAGCGAGGCTCGGAGTGAAGACCTTCTAATCATCTCAAAACGTGAGCGTATGCCGGGTGGCGGTTAGCTCCACTGATGGGTTAGGTGTTGGGACGTGAATCATATTGGAGCAGCCTCTCGCTGACATATGGATGAGCGGGCAAATTCCTGAGACGCACGACTAACGCGTCAAGTTTCGGGCGATACACGGCCTGATCATCGTCGGAGAGAGTGTCGATCGCATCGGAAAGAAGACAAAAAGCATGCAGATAGTCCAACAGCGCGTCGCTGTCTTGGCCGGTAGCGTCGGATATAGCAGCGTCGTGCAACAGCAACTCCGCGAGGATAACCGCTCTTCCATAGCGCAAACCGCCCGAGCTCTGGAGAAGCTGGGCCACCGCCTCTGGCGAAAGTCGGCGCACGTCACGGGTTCCCATCCCAATCGTCTGCTGGGTCTTTTCGTCAATATCCGCCTTCGCTTCGGAGTGGAACCCGGCACGTTCCTTTGCAATGATGCTTGCCAGGAGCGCGGCAATCCGCTCGATCAGACGCATGATGTAGTCCTGCGGCATGGCTACAGAAACACGTAACGAGAATTAGACGAAAAAGTTGCGTCTAACTGGATATTCAGAAATTTGGTGGCGTCGGGTTGATCGTCGAGGACGCCGCGGCGAACGGCGAGGTCAGGACAGTCGAGGAGGTGGGTATCAATCATGGTGGTGGAAACGTTACGATGGCCCCAGAGTTTGCGATTACGGGCAGGGCGACCAAAAGGGAGCTGTTTCGGTTCATAACAGTTCAGAGCGGGGTTAGTGAGCGATGCACCATGACTGATCGGTGCGGTGGCGTTTGTCGAGATGGATTTTCTCGGTCGAGCGCATTCGAAGGCGCCCCCACAGAACAACATTCAATGCTGCCGGGGGGATCAAGCTGGTGAGCAGTCAGAGCTTTTCGGGTTTGGTGGGATAATGCCAGCGAAGTTCGCGATGGCGAGTCGCCATCGCCAGCACGCGAATCGCCCGCACACGGCGGGCAGGCAGTGCGCTCCCGGGAAATACATTTGCGGAACGCGGGACGTCAGGACGAGAGAGGGAGAGTCGCAGGATGAGAGAAATGGTGGACGACACCCGCCGCGGCGGGCAGGCTTAGTCGTCCCTCCATTGGGGCGCGGTTGGCCCGTAGCTCCCGATCGTTGACGCGGCCGGAGATCATGTGCACATTTCTGCCATATGGGTCAGACAATTACTTTTCGTCCTACCAAGGAGCTGGCGGGCTGGATTGAGCAGGCGGCCGCGCAACTGGGGGTTTCCCAGGGACAGTTCATTCGCTCGCATCTGGAGCAGGCGCGAGCCGGCGATCGCACCGCGAAGAAATTCATGCGTCTCGCCGGAATGGTGCGCGGCCCGCGCAACCTTTCCGTTCGCAAAGGTTTCTCGAAACGGTGAAAGGCATCGCCGATACCGGTTTTCTGATTGCCCTGGCGAATGCGCGGGATCTCCATCATTCCTGGGCGCTACGGATGGCGGAGCAGGTAACAGAGCCGCTCCTGACCTGCGAACCGGTTTTGGCCGAAGCGGCCTTTCACCTGCGCAATTCCGCCCTGGGGCTGGAGATGATCGCCGAAGATTTGGTAGCCCTTGCCTTCGATTGTAATGACCATTTGCCGCAACTGGCCGTCCTGGCGGCGCGTTACGCGGATCGACAACCCGACCTGGCGGATCTTTGTCTGATCCGGATGAGCGAACTTTATCCCCAACACAGTATTGTGACGGTCGATCGGGATTTTCGGCTGTATCGAAGGAATAAACGCGAAGTCATTCCAATCATCATGCCGCCGGGACGGTGAAGCGGCAGAAAAATCAATCGCAGATTGCGCAGATGACCGCGGTTGCGCTTCAGGGATTTCGGCCGCTCAGGGTTTCTCAGCGAGCTGCCTGCGGTCGATGGCGGCGATGTGGCACGCTCTCAGGAAACGCATCTGCGAAATGCGCGGTATCCGGGATGGGGCAGGGAGAGTCGCAGAACCAGAGACGCGGACGACACCCGCCGCGGCGGGCAGGCTTAGTCGTCCCTCCATCTGATGTGCGCGCGGCGGCTAATCGCTCGCCATTTTTCCCGGCTGACAGAGACAGGAACTGGTGATCTTGAGATCGGCGTCGACCCAGATCTCTTTGAATTTTGCCTCGGTCGCTTTCGCTTCCTTCGGGTTCTTCTTTTGCGCGCGCAGGCTTTGCGCCAGGCCGTAGAGCGACCAGCCGTTGTCCGGCAATTTCTTGAGGTCTTCGCGGTAAACCTGTTCAGCCTCGGCATAACGACTGTTGCGCATGAGGGTCGCGCCTAACGAATGGCGGACCGGGATGAGCCAGCCGGGCGGTTCGTCGTAGTGGAGGGCGTCTTCCAGCTTGATCGCTTCGCGCAGCTCCGCGATCCCGGCGTCGAGTTTGTTTTCGCGGATCAGGATTTCGCCCTCGGTCATGTGCTGCGCGACCGCGAGCAAATCCAACTCCGTGTTGTTGCCAAAGGTTTCCTCTTTCGGGACCAACTTCACTTGCTCGAGAAAAATCGACTGTTCCTTGCGCGCCTTCTCGGGATCGCCCTTGGCAGCGTAGGCGATGGCGCGGGCCGCGTGATGAAAAGCCCGCGTACTCGTCATGTAGTCAGCGTAATTGTCGGGCTCGGCGAGGATCTTATCCCACATCCCGAAGCGGACCATCACCTCCATGGGCATGGCCACGAAGCCTTCGGCCTGGAGCGCGTTTTCCTTCAGGAAATCGGCCGGCAACCCCGCGACCGCCGCGCGAATGTGTTTCATCGCCAGATCGCGCTGGCCGGTCATCATCGCGGCGTAGGCCAGCATGTGGCGGTTATGCGCCACGTAAACGTTAATGAACCCAACCGGTGGCCCAACGATCCTGCGATAGCGGCGATCGGCCTCGACCGCCTTCATGTTGGTCTCGACCGCCTCCTGCCATCGCCCACAACGAATGTCGATGTGCGATGGCATATGGACCATATGGGCAATCCCAGGCTGCAAAGTGCGCAGGCGATCCGCGGAGGCATTGGCCCGCTCCGGGTGCAGCGAGGCCTCGACCGCGTGGATGTAGAGATGATTCGCAAACGGGTGACTGGGATTGAGCTTCAGGACGGCCTCGAGAGTCGCGAGGATTTCGTCGGTGCCGGGATTCGCCTGGCCTTCCGGCGTCCATTGATTCCACGGCCGCAAATCCATCATCGCCTCGGCAAAGAGGACGCCGACATCCTGATCCTTGGGGTAAGTCTGCCAGACTTTGCGCATCGCATCCGCGTAGGCCTGGTCGAGTGGCGCCCGATCTTCCGGCTGCGGGTTGGCATAACGATGACTGAGCGCCTCGATCAAATCGCGCTCGACCGGCGACGCGTGCTCCGCATTCTCCTGCGCGAGCTTGATTTCCTTCCAGGCCAGCTCTGCGGCCGGAGGCGGGACGACTGGCAGGTTGATATTCGGTCCGCAGGCGAGCGCGATGCCCCAGTGCGCCATGGCGCACTTCGGATCGGTTTGCGCGGCAGCCTGGAAGGACCGGATCGCTTCGCCGTCGTTGAAGCCATGATAAAAGGCGAGGCCCTGATTGAAATAGCGCTGGGCCTGCCGCGAGTTGGTCGTGACTTTGCGTTTATAGGTGCCAAGCCCGTCGAAGAACGGCTCTTTGGCGCTGAGCACTCCCGCGCCGGCGAGTAAGAACGCCAGCACGAGCAGAATCCTGATTTGATTGGTCGGTTTCATAGGGGCTGGCAAAGGCAGGAACTGGTAATGCTTGTATCGGCTTTGGCCCAGACCTTTTTGAATTTCTCCTCTGTCGATTTCGCTTCCTCCGGGCTCTTGTTCTGCGCACGCAGGCTCTTGGCTAGCCCATAAAGCGACCAGCCGTTATCCGGCAGGCGCGCGAGATCGTCGCGATAAACTTGCTCTGCTTCGGCGAATTTCCGGTTGCGCATGAGGACCGCGCCTAACGAATGCCGAACAGGGATCAGCCAGCCCGGCGGCTCGTCATATTTGAGTCCGTCTTCTGCCGCGACCGCGGTGCGCAACTGAGCGACGCCCTCATCGATCTTTCCTTCCGCGACCAGGACCTCGCCTTCCGCCATCGGCGTGACGACGTCCAGAATCGCTTCGCAACTGTTGTTGCCCCAGATGAAATCATCCTTCGGCACCAACTTCTTGCGTTCGAGAAAAATGCCCTGGGCCTTGCGGGCCTTATCCGGCTCGCGCTTCGCGGCGAGGGCGACGGCGCGAGCGGCCTGGTGGAAGGCTCGAGTAAATGGCATGTAGTCCGGGTAATTGTCGGGCTCAGCGAGGATCTCGTCCCAGCGCCCGAAACGGACCAGTACCTCGAGCGGCATGGCCGCGTAACCTTCCGCGATCATCGCGTTTTGCTGCATGAAATCGGACGGAAATTCCGTTACCATGGTGCGGGTTTGATCGACTGCGAGCTTGCGCTGCCCGGTCATCATCGCGGCGTAGGCGAGCATGTGACGATTATGGGCCGCGTAGAGCGGGACGAGACCTCTGGGTATGCCGACGACCTCGCGATAACTACGGTCTGCCTCAATCGCATGCAGGTTGGTATCAATCGCCTCCTGCCAGCGACCGCAACGAATGTCGATGTGCGATGGCATATGAACCATATGGGCAATCCCTGGTTGCAAACTGCGCAGGCGATCCGCGGCGGCGGCGGCTCGTTCCGGATGCGGCGAAGCTTCGAGCGCGTGGATGTAGAGATGATTCGCGAACGGGTGTTTCGCACTAAGCTTTAAGACCCCGTCGAGAGTGGCGAGGATTTCGTCTGTGCCGGCATTCGGCTGACCTTGCGCCGTCCATTGGTTCCACGGACGCAAATCCATCATCGCTTCCGCAAACAAAGCTCCGGCATCGGGGTCGTTAGGGTATTTCTTCCAAACCTTCCGCATTGCGTCGGCGTAAGCCTGGTCGAGCGGAATGCGATCGTCCGGCTGCGGGTTGGCATAACGATGGCCAAGAGCTTCGATTAGGTCGCGCTCCACCGGCAATCCGTCCTTCGCGTTTTCCAGCGCAAGAGCGAGTTCCTTCCACGCCAGCGCGGCTGCCGCTGGCGGGACGAGCGGAAAGTTGATATGCGGACCACAGGCAAGAGCGATGCCCCAGTGCGCCATCGCACATTTCGGATCGAGCTCTGCGGCTTCCTGGAAAGAAAGAATCGCTTCGCGGTGATTGAAGCCGTGATAAAAGGCGAGGCCCTGATTGAAATAGCGCTGCGCCTGCCGCGAGCTGGTCGTGACTTTGCGTTTGTAGGTGCCAACCCCGTGGAAGAACGGTTCTTTGGCGCTAAGAACTCCCGCGCCGGCGAGGGTAAATGCCAGCATGAGAGCGACCAGTCTGACTTTGTTGGTCGTCTTCATCGCAGCGAGTGTTAGCTCTTAGGCTAGCGACTCATTTGCAATCGAAGCAAGCATTTCCGAGCATGAACGAGCGACCTTTTCTCATCGCCCGACGAACCTGGAAAGCAGAGCGTCCCATTCGCCGATCCGAGATCGTTACATTTTTTTGAATCCAAATCTCTGCGGGAAGCATCAGATCGATATGCTTCACGACCTCAAATTTGCACTTCGACAGCTCGTGAAGGCACGGGCTTTTACTGCAGCGGCGGTTGTTGTGCTCGCGCTCGGGATCGGTGCGAACACGGCCATCTTCAGTCTCATGAACACGCTGCTCTTCCAGCCGCCGCATTACGCCAAGCCGGGCGAGGTAGTGCAGGTTTTCTCCCAGGACAGGAAGAATCCCGAAAGCTTTCGCGGATTCTCCTATCCGACCTATCTGGATATCCGCGATCGGAACAGCGTCTTTTCCGGGGTGATGGCGCACAATCTCGCGATGGTCGGCCTGGGCGAGAAAGGCAACACGCGGCGCGCGTTTACCGACGTGGTGAGCGCCAATTTTTTCTCGGTCATGGGAGTGAAACCAATGCTGGGCCGAGCCTTTCGACCGGAGGAAGAAACGCCCGGTCGTGACTCGGCGGTCGCGATCGTGAGCTATAACTATTGGAAGCGGGAAGGGCTCAATCCCGCGCTGCTCGGCTCCGTCATCAGGATCGATGCGCGTCCTTACACCGTGATCGGGATTCTCCCGCAAGGATTCACCGGCACGACGCAGATTTTCGCTCCGGAAATCTGGCTTCCGCTCGGGGTCTACGATCAGGTTGCGAACGATTTCGAAACCGAGAACAAGGACAAGCTGACTGATCGCGCGGGCCGGCAGTTCATGATCGTCGGGCGGTTGAAGCCGGGTATGACCGCGGCCGCGGCGGCGCCAGCCTTGAAGAACCTGGCGGCAAATCTCGAACGCACGTATCCCGTCGAACTAAAAAATCAGACCTTCATGATCGCGCCGCTCTCGCGATTTTCCCTGAGCACGAGCCCCAGCAGTGGCCGCAACATCAAAAGACTGGCGCCACTGCTTTTCGGAATGTCGGGCGTCGTCCTGCTGGTCGCGTGCCTCAATCTTGCCAACATGCTGCTCGCGCGGGGCGCAGCCCGGCGCAAGGAGATCGCGATCCGGCTCGCGCTGGGGAGCAGTCGCTGGCGGGTCGTGCGTCAATTACTGGTGGAAGGCTTTCTTCTCGCCCTGGCGGGCGGAGTTTTCGGGTTGTTGCTTGGTCTTTGGTCGTCCGATCTTCTCGTGGCGTCGTTAGGCGGGAAGTTGCCGATCGATCTCTACTGGCAAAGCGGTCTGAGTGCGCCGGTTATCATTGCGACGCTGGTCTTTTGTTTGCTCGGGACCCTGGCCTTCGCGCTCGGGCCGGCACTGAAGTTATCGAAGTCCGCGGTGATTGCAGACCTAAAGGAGCACGCGGGAGAAGATACCGTCGTCAGGCGGGCAAGATGGCTGCCGCGTAATCCGCTCGTCGTGGTGCAGATCGCATTTTCGCTCGCGCTACTGACCGCGGCCGCGCTCTTCATTCGCGGGGCGGGCAAGGCGGCCAATGTCGATACGGGGTTGCAGACAAGCTCGGATTATCTGTTGGAAGTCGACGCCAGCCTCGCGACCTACGACCAGGCACGCGCCCAAGAGCTTTACCGAACGCTCGAGGAACGGCTCGCTGCCTTGCCGGGCGTCGAACACGCCAGCATTTCTTCCACAGTCCCATTCGGGATGATCGACCTGAGCAAGTCGGTGCGACGGGCCGGAGCGAATCCGGCACCGGACGCCCGGCCCGCGACGGCCGCCGAGGGTCGCGCCTTCACTGCGACTTGGAACAGCGTGGGCGCGGATTATTTCAAGACTGTGGGCCTGCCCTTGCTGCGCGGGCGCGCCTTTACTGTGGCGGAAGCGATGCATCAGACTTCACCGAGAGTGGCGATCGTTGATCAAGTACTGGCGAAGAAGCTCTGGCCCGAGGGCGATGCGCTGGGTCGACAGATTCAGTTTGCGGGCAAGGATTCGTCCAACGCAATGCGCGCCGGCGACGCGCAGGCCCCGATCGAGATTGTCGGCATCGTGCCTTACACGCCGAGCAGTTTGTTTGAGAAAGATTCCAACGGCACGCTTTATCTCCCGTTTTCTGGCGGTTTCCAGAGTAACGTCTTCTTTCACATCAAATTTGCGCCCAGCGCCGGCCGCGATGCGCGTGCGGCCGCGGATTTGATTCGCCGTACCGTGCATGACGTCGACGGCGCGCTTCCCATCCTGAATTTGAAGACGTTCGCCCAACATCTCGATGGCAACATCGAGCTTTGGATCGTGCGCGCTGGCGCGGCGTTGTTCAGTGTCTTTGGCGGGATCGCTCTGCTGCTCGCGACGGTCGGAGTTTATGGCGTGAAGGCCTACTCCGTTGCGCGACGGACGCGGGAGATTGGGATTCGCATGGCTTTGGGCGCGCAACGCGGGACGGTGCAGTGGATGATCCTGCGCGAAGGCACCGTGATGTTGGCGAGCGGAGTGTTGCTCGGCGTGCTCCTGGCGGCCGCAACGGGCAAACTGATCAGCGGAATGCTCTACAACGTCGGCGCGCTCGATCCGCTGGCTTTCACGATCGCGCCGTTGGTGCTCGCAGCGGCTGCGTTGCTCGCGACATGGCTCCCCGCGCAACGCGCTACGCGAATCAGTCCCATGGTCGCACTGCGGACGGAGTAGGTGGCAGCCGCGGAGTCGATCTGTGGACACGAAGCCAGGCGAACCGGTTGAAGGACTGAAGGGTTCGGACCAGTTTGCTCGATGCCCGATCAACCTTCCGGCATCACCCGGCGGGAAGCGACCCGCCTGCTTGGTGGCGCGGCCGCGCTGACACTTCTTCCCATTTCGATGAACGCAGCGGAGG
>CAWAIY010000018.1:0-61506 GCA_963782205.1 uncultured Verrucomicrobiae bacterium
CAATCGCGCATGATGCCGCTCAGAAACGTCGCGGGATGAATTGTCGTCAGATCGAGCGCCATGCCGGGGCCCTCGAGCCGGGCGAGGCTCAGCACGTCGTCCACCAAAAGATTGAGGCGGTTGGAATGCCGCTCCATCACCTCGAAGATGCGAAGCAATTCCTCGGGCGGTTGCTTCGGGTTTTCGAGCAAGGTTTCAAGGTAACCGCGCAAAATGGAGAGCGGGGTCCGGAGCTCGTGCGAAACGTTTGCGATGAAGTCGCGGCGCATCGCTTCCGTCTGGCGCAGATTCGTGATATCCCGAAACAGGATCACCGCGCCGCTTACGTCACCCGGCTCATCCTTGATCGGCTCGGCCACGACTTCGAGGTGACGCTCGGCTCCCGGAGGACGTTGCAAGACGATCGTCTCGCACTGCGTCTCGCCGCTGCGGAGGGCTTCGCCTAACAATCGCTCGACCGTCGCCTCGCGCACCGACTCCAGCAGGGTGACGCCACTCGTCTCCGGAGTGATCTGGAATGCTTCGCAAAAGGCGCGGTTCATCAGCCGGATGCGCCGTTCCCGATCGGCCACGACCAGACCATCGGCCATCGCGCTCACGATCGCCTGCACGCCAAATTCACTTTCCTGCACTCGCGCGCGGAGCAGCCCTTCGCGCAGGGCCAGTTGTTCGAGGGTAAGCGCGATTCCACGCATCCGGTCGCTGCCGCCGATGATGAAAGTGCGCGGGACGCGCTCCGCCGCCACCTCGTTGACCACCTGTTCCAGTTCACGACCCGGTTGAATCCAGCGGCGCCAGACCCACCACCACGTGTAGAGCAGGGCGGCGAGCGCGAGGGCAAAAGCGAACCAGCCCATTGGTTTTCTCGCGCTTATTCGCGCAGGCGATAGCCGAAGCCGCGTACCGTCTCGATCGCCTTGGCCGCTTTGCCCAGTTTCTCCCGCAATCGACGCACGTGGGTATCGACCGTGCGCGTGTCGATCGCGCTTTCGTAGCCCCACACCTCGTTGAGGAGACGATCGCGCGACTGCACCCGGCCCGGTCGTTTCATCAGCATGCTGAGCAATTTGAATTCGACCGCCGTCAGGACAACCGGCTTGCCCGAAACAAGAACGCGATGCCGTGCAGAATCGATCGTGATCGAACCGCGCGTCATGCTCGCTTCTGCCGCACCATCGTTATTCTGGCCGCGGCGCAGGATGGCTTTGATGCGAAGGATCATCTCGCGCGGACTAAACGGCTTGGTCACGTAATCATCCGCGCCGAACTCGAGCCCGACGATGCGATCCACCTCCTCCGCCTTCGCCGTCAGCATGATGATCGGGATGTGGCACGTGGCCGCATCGGTTTTGAGAAGTTTGCACAGCTCCAGGCCCGACATCCGGGGCAACATCAGGTCGAGCACGATTAACGCCGGCAGCTCGGCCCGCGCTTTTTTCAAGCCTTCCGCTCCATCCTGCGCGGCCGTCGCAGAAAAACCACCGGTTTTGCGCAACTGAAGGGTGAGCATGTCGACCACGTCCGGCTCGTCCTCGACGATCAGGATCTTTTTGTTAGGCGGGCCGGTCATTTTTTCCAAAAAAGAATAGAAGTTTGGGTCGCGACTGACAATTTCCGAATCGTTCCGGAGCGATTTTTTCCCGTCGAATCAGTCGCGTGCCAGCTTCACATTGCTGTAACGACTCGCGCCGGTGACTTCATCGCCGAGCCAGGCCGGTGGATAAAACGAATGGTAGGTTTCGACATTTGGAAATTCCACCTCCGCGACCATCAAGCCTTCGTTCGAGCCGTGATAAATGTCGATCTCAATCGTCAGTTTTTTCCAGGGAACGTAGTAGCGCGTTTTCGTCAGGCGCGCGCCTACAGTCGCAGGCCAGAGGATGGCGAATTGCGCCGGCGTGAGATGAATCTCGCGTTCCTCGCGCGCCCGTGCCGGACCGCGCTTGAAGGTGAGCGTGCAAACGCGGCCGGCACGACGCAGGCGGACGTGGGCCTTATTGCGTGCGATGGCGAGATAACCCTGCGCGATCTCCTTGTGCGGAAAGCGTTCGAGCGAGCGGGGGAGCTGCTCGATCAGAAATTTTCGCTCGATCTCAAGATGCGGATTTTTCATCGGTCGATAGTGCCAGGGAGGGGACTCGAACCCCTAAGGATTGCTCCACCAGATCCTAAGTCTGGCGCGTCTGCCAATTTCGCCACCCTGGCGGTGGGGTCTTTCCGGGAGTGTGGCGGCGAACTTCGGTCACCGGCGCAGTTTATCGCGCGCCGCGTTGCAATCAATCAATCAAGACAGCGATTCAGGTTACGCCCTGGGTTTCGTTCCAGCGCGCGGCGTAGGCGACGAGTTCGGCCGCGCTCGCTACCCTGAGCTTTGCGCGAATGTGCGAGCGATGCACTTCAATTGTTTTTGGGCTGAGGTGCAAAACGTCGCCGATTTCCTTCATTGTTTTCCCCGCACCAATGAGCTGAAAAACTTCCAGCTCCCGATCGCTCAATCCTTCCAGCGGCGAATCCATCGTGACCCGGCCGGAGAATTTCTCCAGCAAGTGCCGGGTGATTTTTTCGCTGACGGCGATCTCGCCACCCAGGACGCGGCGCATCGCTTCGATTAGTTTATCTCCGCCTTGCTGTTTCCGGATGTAGCCGCGGCCGCCGGCCCGCAGAACGCGATCGGCGTAAAGCGATTCGTCGTGCATCGACATGACGAGAATCCGGAGGTCGGGTTGGATGGCGCGCGCCTCTTTGATGAACTCGATGCCATTTTTCCCGGGCAGAGTGATGTCGACCAGAACGAGGTCCGGTTTAAATTTTTGCACGGCCTCCAGTCCTTCATTCGCCGTCGAGGCTGTGCAACAGACCGAGAGATCTTCGGCGTGCTCAATGATTTGGGTGACGCCTTCGCGCACCATCACGTGGTCGTCGATGATCAGGACGCGATTCTTGCGCGGCGTCGCCGCCTTGGACGGTTTCTTTTTCATCAGCTGAGCGAGAAGGTGCAGGCGAGAGTCGTTCCCTGGCCTGGTTCCGATCGCACTGAGACGTCGGCGCCGATCATGCCGGCGCGGTAAGCAATCGTGCGCAATCCCATTCCGTGCGAGCGTTCTTTGTCGATTGAAAAGCCCAGGCCGTTGTCATGGATGGTAAGCATGGCCTTGTCGCCGCGCCTTTCGAACACGACCATCAGTTGGGTGGGGCGTCCGTGTTTGAGGGCGTTGTTGATCGCCTCCTGTGCAATGCGGTAGAGATTTGTCGCCACCATCGTGTTATGGACCGCGACGTTGCCCTTGCTCTCAAAGCGGCAGTCGATCGCGAAAAGTTGCCGGATTCCGTCGGTCAGCTCATGCAACGCGGCGGCCAGACCGTTCGCTTCCAGTGCGACCGGCGAAAGTCCGCGGGCCAGCATCCGGGTGCGATCGATGGTCTCGCTAACGCTGGCGCCGATCTTCTCGATCCGCTCCGCCAAAACCGCGGCAGGGATCTTCCCTAACGCGTTGCGGAGCGCGTCGCAGGAGAATCGTACCCCTGCAAGACGCTGGCAGAGATCATCGTGCAAATCGCTCCCGATTCGGCGTTGCTCGTGATCGCTGATCTCGAGAATTTCCTGCTCCAGCCGCTTGCGCTCGGTGATGTCGCGCACCAACCCGGTAAAAATCCCGCGTTGCCCAACGTCCGTTGCGCTCACCGCGAGATCCATCGGGAACTCCGTTCCATCCTTGCGCCGCCCGCGCACTTCGCGCCCGATACCGATGATCCGGCGCTCTCCGGTTTTGTAATAGTGCTCGATGTAACCGTCATGCTCCGAGCGATACGGCTCGGGCATGAGCATCGAGACGTTGTGCCCGATGACTTCGCTCGCGCTGTAACCGAAGATGCGCTCCGCCGCGGGATTGATGGTCTCGACGATACCGCGATGATCGATCGTGATGATCCCGTCGACCGCCGTCTCGACGATGCCGCGCAGGCGGGCCGCGGCATCGTGCAGTTCACTTTCAAACTGCAGGCGGGAGATGGCAGTGGCGAGAATGTTATCGATCGATTCGAGAAAATGGATGTCGTCGGAGCTGAAGACGCGCGGTGATCTGGCATCGACGCCCAGCACGCCAAAGGCTCCAGTCCGACCCGGGATGACGATTGCCATGCTGCTCGCGACGCCGCGGTCCCGTAGGAATTTCGGCAGACTCAATCCCTTCTCACCTGCGACATCGCTAATGATAATTGGTTGATTAAATTGCAGAGCCCGCCCGATGGGCGTTTTATCGTCGACCTTGATTTCGAGCCTGCCAACATCGCGCGGCCGCCAGCCGGCGCCGGCGCGGAGCCGCATGGATTTGCCGTCTGGTGAAAGCTCGAAGATGGCGCTGAAATCGACCCGCATATTTTCGCGCAGGATATGGACCGCATCGTCGAAGACCGTCTGGACGTTGCGCGCCTGGAGGGCGTCGATGCTGAAGCGCGCCGAGATCGCCAGTTCGCGCGCCCGCCGGCCCAAGCGCTCGGCCTTCAGGCTGGATTCGGCCGGCGACATCGTGGGCTTGACGCGTTGGCGGCGTCTGGTTCTAGCGCGGCCTGAAGACAAGTCTTTCATCGGCTAACGATCTCGATCTGAAGAGAAAAACGATTTCTGGCGGCGCAAGAAAAGGCGAAAAAGTCGCAATCGATGCACGGACAAAGCCATTTTGACGTGTTCAAAGTGATCGTGTTGCTAATGGTGAAGGGAAAGAAACAAACGACCAAAAGAGCGCGGCTGCAAAAGCTATTGGTGCCGGTGGATTTTTCGCTCGCGGCCCTGGGCGCAGTTCGTTATGCTGCGACGCTCGCCGCGCGGCATCGCTCCCAGATCGTGCTTCTGCATGTCGCAACCGCTTCTCAGCCCGACGACGAAATCAAGCGAGCAAAAAAAGATCTGGCCCGCCTTTGCGACGAAGAGGGAATCTCTGCCGATCGCCGCCGGCTGCTGGTGCGCACGGGGGTCCCCTTTTTCGAGATTACACAGACGGCCAGAGGAAGCGGCAGCGATCTGATTATTCTTGGCCAGCGCAACCGTGCCTCGATGGAATCGATGTGTGACGGTCATACCCTGGAACGGGTCGTCCGTTATGCGCGCTGCCCTGTGCTGCTGGTGCGCGAGGAAGGCGACGACCTGGCCTGGGATGCAAAAGCGGAAAGGAGTCCTTCGGCCCTGGGATAAGGGATTTCTCTTATTTGCGGTAGGGATCCCCCATTAGGGCGATTTATGGATCGCTCTGATTGTCCGGCGTTCGGCGAAGCCGGATTAATACTGCATGCAAACCAACGCCGCTCTTCAACCGGAATCCGTCGGCCATAACGACCGCAAACTGATCGACGCGCTGCGTCGCTCGCCGGTCTACCGGCAATACGAAAAAGTCTTCAGCGAATCGACCGGGCTGCCGCTCGCGCTACGGCCGGTGGAATCGTTCGATCTGCCGTTCCACGGTAAGAAAAACGAGAATCCGTTTTGCGCTTTTCTGGCCGATCGCAAAGGCGCCTGCACCTTTTGTCTTAAGACTCAGGAGTGTCTGATGAAACAGCAGGGTGCGCAGCCGCGGAGCGTCGCCTGTCCCTTTGGCCTCACGGAAACGCGTGTGCCCGTGCAGATGGGAGACCGAGTGATCGGTCATCTGCGCATTGGCCAGGTCTTCACCCAGACTCCGAAGACGTCCGCCTTCAAGGCGGCGATGCGTCCTCTCTTTCGGGCCGGTTCGGCTGAGGAGAAAAAGGCGAGCAAGTTGTGGGAAAAGACACCGGTCATTCCGGCTGAGAAATACGAGGCCACCGTGCAACTCCTGACCTTTTTCGCCAAACAACTCTCGGCCTTGAGCAACCAGATCCTGATCGAAGAGGAAAACGCGGAGCCGGCCGTCGTCACACGGGCGCGCCAATATATTGCGGCGAACAAAACGGCTCCGCTCTCACTCTCCACCGTCGCGAAGGCGGCCGGAGCGAGCGTCTTTCACTTCTGCAAGATTTTTCACAAGTCGACCGGCCTGAACTTCACCGACTATGTCGCACGAGTGCGAGTGGAAGACGCGCGCGGGGGCTTGCGCAATCCCAACCGGCGGATCAGCGAGATCGCATACGACGTCGGCTTCCAATCGCTCACCCAATTCAACCGCACCTTCAAGCGCATCTTTGGGCAATCACCGAGTGAGTATCGGGAAAGGATTTTCCACCGCGGCGCATTACCCGCCTAACGAAGACAGGACTTCCAGGCCGGAGCAAGAAATGATGCAACTTCGGCAAAGGATGCGGAGCGAAGCGCCGCGATTGCGGCAAATTTGAAAGTATGAAGAGACCCTGGATCCGTAATATTCTGGTCCCGATCGATTTTTCGCCGATGTCGATCGAATCGGTCGCGAAAGCAAAAAGCATGGCCCAGGAGTTTGGCGCGGCCATTCATCTCGCCCATATCCATCATCAGCAATACCCGGTTACATTCATGGGACCGGTTCTGTCTTCTGGTGAACCGGCCACCTCTTTCGAAGAGCACCGCGAAGCGGCCCTGCGCGAAGAATTGAAAGAGGTGACGCGGCAAAACAACCTGTCGCCCGACGTTTCCGTTCACCTTTGCGAAGGCGCGTCGGTCTACCACGAAATCTGCCGGCTCGCGCAAGAGATCCCGGCGGATCTGATTGTGATGCCAACCCATGGCCGCACCGGTCTCAGGCATACCTTTCTCGGGAGCACCGCCGAACGCGTCGTCCAGCATTCGCCCTGTCCGGTTCTGGTCACCCGCACCCGAAAAGGAAAAGCGAGCAAAGCCGCGACGGAGAAAACGTCGCCTCGTCGCGCACGAACCATTTTAGTACCGGTCGATTTTTCCGAGGCTTCCGTGGCGGCCCTCCGCTACGCCATCGAGTTCGCAGAGGAGGCCGCCGCCAGGCTGATCATCTTGCACGCTGTCTATGTCGGGGACGCTCTGAGCACGGAAGGCATGGGCATTTACCGGATTTCCGACGTCAGGGAAAAAGCCCGCGAAGAAGCGGAGCGCCAGTTGGAAGCATTTCTACGCCCGGTAGATTTCGGCCCTGTCTCATATCAGACACTGCTCAAAACCGGCCATCCCGTCGCGGAGATTTGCGCCGTGGCGGACCAGCAGAAGGTCGACCTGATCCTCACCGCCACCCATGGCCATACCGGTCTGGCCCACCTCCTGATCGGCAGTGTGGCGGAGCAGGTGGTGCGGCGCGCGAATCAATCCGTGCTCGTCGTGCCCTCCCATCCGAAAGAAAGAATCGAGGGGCTGAAAAAATTCGTCAGGCGCGGCAGGCAGGCCACGAACCGCAGCATGAAGCAGTTGGTTTCCGGTCCGCAACTGGCAAGGAGCGCGCGGACACTGATGGTCTGAAATCGTAGAGAGAGGAGGAGAAAGATGAAAAAGCCCAACATCAAAACCATTCTCGTTCCGATCGATTTCTCCAAGTTATCGGGACCGGCGATCGAGGCGGCGAAGGATTTGGCGCGCCGCTTCGACGCCGCCATTCATCTCGTCCATGTCCACGAGTTCTATTATTCGCCGGGTTTGCTCGCGCCGGTCCCGATGTCGGTCGTGACCTATCGCGATGACGCCGCTACCCGGCGAGCGCGTCGCCTCCGGATTCTGGCGAGGAAGAATGGCGTGGCGGCGGGAAACTGCCACTTCATGGATGGTGCGCCGACCTTTCAGGAAATCTGCAAACTTGCCCGGGAGATTGACGCCGACTTAATCGTGATGCCGACGCATGGCTATACCGGGATCACGCGTTTCTTTGGCGGGAGCACGGCGGAACGCATCGTGCAACATTCGCCCTGCCCTGTTCTGGTCGCGCGGGAAGACGGAAAAAGGTTTCGCCCCATTTCCGCGCCGGGAAAGACGAGCGTTAATCATATTCTTGTCCCGGTCGATTTCTCGCAGCCTTCATTCCAGGCGCTCGAATATGCGATCGAGTTTGCCGAACGAATGGCTTCCCAGCTGATCATCTTTCACGCGGTCCCGCTCTGCGACGCCTTCACCGCCGATGGTTTTGTGATGTACGATCTCTCGGCTCTGGAGGAAGCGGCGCGCCGGGATGCCGAGGCACAGATGCAAAAATTTGTCGGGCTCGCCAAGTTCCGTCGGGTCCCGTTCGAGACAGTGGTCAAGGTGGCGCCGGCGGTTTCGGAGATCTGCGCTTTCGCCGAGGAAAGAGATGTCGACCTGATCGTCACTGCGACCCACGGTCGCACCGGCTTCGAGCATCTGCTCATGGGTAGCATCGCCGAACACCTGGTGCGTTATGCCAGCCGGCCCGTGCTCGTGGTACCGACGCATCCGGAGATTCGAATTGCCGGCCTAACGAAATCAGCTTCGCGCAAAGCGTGGCCAAAGGTCGCGCGAATGGACGGGAAACAGCTGCCGGCCACGAGCGAAACACCGACCAAACGCGGCCGTAAACTTCTTGCTCATCCGTCGCCGGAAAGACGCAAGACCAACCGTTATCGAGAGTCCCATTCGGTTTGAGCCAGCTCTTTCAAATGAAGACAAGGACTGCCAGCGGTGAACCACCGATTGCGCCGGTTCTCTCCGGGGCCATTCGCGCGCCCGTGACCCGGCGACGGACCTCTCCTGCCGGAGAATCCTTGCAGCTCAAAACCATTCTCGTCCCGCTCGATTTCTCCAACGCTTCCATGCGGGCGCTGAAGTACACGGTCCCGCTCGCGGAAAAATTCAAGGCGGCCATTCAGCTGGTTCACGTGCAGCCGGCTGACGAACTCACAGCCATCTCGCGCGCCGGAGACCTGATGCTTGACTGCGCCGACGCGATCGCGCTCATGCAGGATCGCCTGGCCGAGATCGAGCGCACGCACGAAGTTCAATTCCGGCCCGATAACTGTCACGTCCTCTCCGGCCGGCCCTACCAGGAAATCTGCAGGCTGGCGGGTGAAATCGACGCGGACCTCATCGTCCTGCCGACGCACGGCTATACGGGATTGAAGCACGTTGTCCTTGGCAGTACGGCGGAGCGAGTGGTTCGCTTTTCGCCCTGTCCCGTGCTTGTCCTGCGAAGGACGAAATACCAGAGGACGATCCTGGATGACCTCGCTGGAATGACTGAATTCAGGCTCGGTCAGATCCTTGTTCCGACTGACTTTTCCAGGTGTTCACTTGCCGGAGTGCGCTATGCCGCACGCCTGGCGCGGAGTACAGGGGCAAGTCTCCGCCTTTTTCATGCCGTCTATCCTTATGCTCAGGTTATCGCGTTCGACCGGATGGGTTCCAGCTCCGAGTCGGTGATCAAGATCGCGACCGAAACCGCAGAGGAGCAAATGACCATGCTCAGAGACAGGAAGTTCCTCCGCGACATCGCCTGCGAAAGAGAAGTGCGAGTGGGTTCCGCCGCCGACGTCATTTCAAGCTCGAGTCGGCAATCCGGGATTGACCTGCTTGTTACTTCCACCCATGGCCGCACAGGGTTCAAGCGCGCTTTGCTTGGAAGTGTGGCCGAACAAGTGGTTCGCTACGCTGAATGTCCGGTCATCACAGTGCCGAGTCGAAACCGCTTTTGAGCGTCGGGAAGAAGGACGCGAGCGTGGAGACCTCGCATGTTGTCGAGCTCCGCGAGGTCAGCCTGAGTTTTGGCGAGAAGCGAGTCTTGGATGCGATCTCACTCGCGGTCGATCCCCAGGAAAGACTGGTCATCATTGGCCAGAGCGGCATGGGCAAGACGACGATCCTGCGCCTGGTCCTCGGAGTGATTCAGCCAACCAGTGGCTCGGTTTTATTCAAAGGGCAGGATATCTCGTCTCTCACGCGGGCCGATTTGCAGCAGATTCGGACGCGAATTGGAATGGTCTATCAGGACGCGGCGCTTCTCAGTTCAGTCACCGTGTCTGAAAACCTTGCCCTGCCTTTGCAGGAGCTGACGAGGAAGAGCCGTCGCGAAATCGATCGCATCGTCGCGGAAAAGCTCGAGCTCGTGGAAATGGGTGGGGAAGGAAAACTCATGCCCTTCGAGCTAAGTGGTGGAATGCGCAAGCGCGTCGGCCTGGCCCGCGCTTTGGTCATGGAACCGGAGTTGATTCTCTTCGACGAACCTACCCAGGGATTAGACCCGGTCGTGAGCGCGGTGATTGACAAGTTGATTATCGATCTGACCGAACGCTCGAAAGTCACCTCAATCATTGTGACTCATTTGATGGACAGTGCCTTTCGCGTCGCCACGCGCATGGCGATGTTACATCGGGGGAGAATCGTGGCTGAGGGAAGCCCGCGGGAAATGCGCCAGTCGCGCAATCCATTTGTCGTGCAATTTCTCAGCGGCAGCACGGAAGGCCCGATGCTGGAGCGGAGCAGGTATCACATGCTCTCGCCTCTGGACTGAAGCACCACGTCTCGATTACTCAGGGATTCTTCGACTGCGCGGTCGGGCTGGGGCTCGCGCCAGACATGCCTCGCATTCTCTTTTGCATGCTGTTGCTCATGTCATTATGCATTGCAGACATCTCGCCGTGATGCTGCTTGCGCAGTTCCACCAGCTTGTTGATCACAGCCGCCATGGCTTGGATTTTTTGGTCGCCAGTGGTGCTGTTCATCTGGGTGAGCAGCTTGTCGAGCTCGGCGTCTTCCTTCTTCCATGCCGTCTCCATCTGCTGATGCAGTTGCATCATGGCAGTATGGTGTTGCCCCATCATTCCGCCCATTTTTCCTTGGTCCATTTCCTGGCCGGAAGCAGGAGCAACGAGCGACGCGGCTGCGATCACTCCGACAGTTAAACTTAGCATTCTCTTTATCATTTTATTTCCCGTTGATTTGAGTCTCCCTCACTTAACCTAAGACTTCGGCCCGTCTTTTCCTGTTCAAGATTGTGCACTGATTGCCCGAGAACGCCTGATCAGCCGCGCCGAGGTAGAGGTTCATCTCTGCGTCGCAGAAAGAGGGATTGGAAAACTGGGTTGGCGTTTGGACCGCAGGATCTCACGCAATGACTTCGCCGGACCAAGCAGCTTTACACTCCCAACACGGGATTCCTTGTGGGCAACCGCCGGACTTTCGGTGTCTCCATCGAGACGAGCGCGCGGGTCCGCGGCCTCCAGTCTCAAGGTCTCGGCTATGACTGAGGCACTAATCGCGACGCCGAGAGGGACGCTGCCTTCCTTTTTTCCAATCCGTTCCGTCATGATGCCAAGCAGTCTCGGCTTTCCATGGCGCGAAGTGAAGACCGGGCCGCCGCTGTCGCCACTGAAGATGTTGGTGTTCACCAGGAAGGTTTCCCGATCGGCCGGCGGGCCGGGGGAGTAAGAGGCGATCCTGCCGCTGCGCAAAACCGGGAAAGCTCCTTCTGTTCCAGGAAGAACACTTGGAAACCCAAGGACAGAGACGTCCTCGCCCGGATGCGGCTCGTTTTCCCGTGGAGCAATCGCGTTTTCCTCCAGAAACGACGGCAGGGTCACTTCGTTTGCCAGGTCGGCCGGAAGCCGGATCTCGAGTGCGGCGACATCGTGCCGCGGATGCCGGATAAAAGCAGGGCCGATTTCTTCTGGCGGATCAATCTCCAGAACATCCACCTGCGGACTTTGTCCGGGCTGCGAGGAACTACGGTAGGCGAGATAGAACGGACCATGGGGAGCGACTGCCAGCACGTGCGCGGAAGTGACCAGAACGGGAACAATCCCGTTGGGTGCGGAGGGATCCTTTCGATTCACGATCACGCAAGTCGCGATCCCCTTGGGACTGGCGACCAGATAAGTAGACCACATCATCTTTTCCGCCGGCGTGAGTCCCGTCGCGGCGCAACCGACGGAAAGCAACGCGATCGAGAACAACAGTGCTCGTGTCGCCATGGTTACCAGTTTAAGCATGGAATCCCGACGAAGCATGATGCGCGGCTCGCGCTTCACTCACCGTGACTTGTTTGATCGTGTTCAGATCTTGCCTCTCCAGGGCGGGCAAAAACAAAAACCGCGCAGTCCTTCGCAAGATTCGTGGAGCGAGTCCGGCCACAATCTCGATGAGTTGAAAATGATGAAGGCAGTAAGGCCGACGATCAGCGCTTCGGAGCCGACACGCGACGTTTGGGACCCGCAGGAAATCGATCGACTGCGGCGCGAGCTGGAGGAGATCCGCTCGCATCTTCTTCGACTGGAAAATGAATTCCAACCTCGTCTGGCGCGTCACGCTGCCCAGCGGAAGAGCGCGCGGAATCTGATCCACTACCTCGCCCTGCGCGGTCACGACATCCGGCAATTGCAGGAGCGGCTGGCGGCGCTCGGCCTCTCGTCGTTAGGCCGGACGGAATCGCATGTCCTGGCCGGCATCGAGGCCGTTTTGAAGCTACTCCAGCATCTGGCCCGGCGCGACGCACAGATGCCGGGACGGGCCCAACCGCCACTTGATTTCGCGGAAGGCACAAAGCTTCTCCGGGCCAACACCGACGCGCTGCTGGGACCGGTGCGGCGCCAGCGCAACGTTCGCATCATGGTAACGGTGCCGCCGGAAGCGGCAGATGATTTTCAGTTCGTTCGCGATCTGCTGGCCGGCGGGATGGATTGCATGCGCATTAACTGTGCACACGACAACAAAGCGGCGTGGACCCGCATGCTTGCCAACCTGCAAAAGGCGAAGGAGGAACTGGGTTGCGATTGTCGCGTCGTGATGGATTTGACCGGCCCGAAGCTGCGCACCGGATCGATCGACCCGGCGTCGCAGATCCTGAAATGGCGGCCGCAGCGAGACACGAGCGGTCGTGTGACCGCGCCGGTGCAGGTCTGGCTCACGTCGGCGGAAGACCCGGAGCCGCCAGTTGATCTGGCCGGGGGTTGCATGCGCCTGGCCTCTGCGGTCCTCGCGGACATCGCCGAGGGCGACCGAATTGAATTCAAAGACCTGCGCGGTAAGACACGCGTTCTCAACGTCGGCCCACGGGAAGGCCGAAACCGCGTTGCGACCTCCAGGCAAACCGTCTACCTGAGCGCGGGGAATCCTCTGGCGATTACGCGTGTTTCCACGCGAGCGAGCGCGAAAAAGATCACCACGCCTGCGACCGTCGAGCCTCCCGCCAAACCGGTAATTGTCGTTAGGCCGGGGGAGACACTGATCCTGACGCGTGCTCCGATTCCCGGGCGTCCCGCTGTTCATGACGAAAAGGGCCGGGTTGTGCGCTCGGCGACGATCGCCTGCACCTTACCGGAAGTTTTCCCCGATCTTCGCCCGCAGGAGCCGATCTGGTTTGATGACGGAAAAATCGGCGGCGTGATTGAATCGGTTAGTCCCAACGAAGTGACCGTGCGCATCACGGTGGCGAAGCCAGGTGGCGATCGGCTGGGCGCGGACAAAGGTATCAACCTGCCCGAAAGCACGATTCACCTGCCGGCGTTGACGGCCAAGGATATCGAGGACCTCGCCTTCATCGTGCCGCACGCCGACCTGGTTGGTTTATCGTTCGTTAGGCGACCGGAGGATGTGGGTGCGCTTCAGTCCGAGCTCGAGCGCCTGCTGGCCCCCGGGATCGGCATTGTGATTAAAATCGAGACCCGGACGGCATTCGAACAACTGCCCATGATCCTGCTCGAAGCGATGCAAGGCGGACGCCATGTCGGGGTCATGATCGCGCGCGGCGATCTGGCGGTGGAATGCGGCTGGCAGCGTCTCGCCGAGGTGCAGGAAGAAATTCTCTGGGTCTGCGAAGCGGCTCACATCCCCGTCATTTGGGCGACGCAGGTGCTTGAAAGTCTGGCCAAGAAGGGCACCCCATCGCGCGCCGAGATCACGGACGCGGCCATGGGCGAGCGGGCGGAGTGCGTCATGCTCAACAAAGGTCCACACCTCGTCACGGCCGTTCGGGTCCTGGATGACATCCTCTCTCGGATGGAAGCGCACCAGAACAAGAAGAGCGCTCGTTTGCGCCGCTTGCACTTGTCTGCCGTCGCGAACGCAAGCGGGAACAGGGCCGACTGATCGAACGCGAGCCAAGAGACGCCAAGAACCGCGTACTCCTTCGCAAGATTCGCGAAGCGCGCCGGGCTGAGAGGGCGGTCACTCATTTATGAAAACAGAAGACGTAATGACGCGGGAAGTGCACACCTGCCTGCCGGATACGGATCTGGGACTGGCGGCGATGCAAATGTGGGAAGGCGACTTCGGCGTGCTCCCCGTCGTGGCGGATGGCGGGGAAGTTGTCGGGATGATAACGGACCGCGATATCTGCATGGCGGCGGCGAGCAGGAATCAGGCGCCGGGGGCGATTCGGGTGGAGGAAGTCATGACTGGGCAGGTCTACAGCTGTTCGGTGGATGACAACATCCACGACGCGCTCAAGGTCATGGAGCAGCGACGCGTGCGGCGGTTGCCGGTGCTGGAACACGGGAGAATCGTTGGCCTCCTCTCGTTGAACGACCTCGCCCTGAAGGCGCGCAGCAGCAAGCTGGCGGACCTGACGGCGCAGGATGTGGAGGAGACGCTGAAAGCGATCTGCTCTCATCGCACTTACGCGCTGGGCCGGCCCTTCAAGGACTTCGCACGCAAAGTCGCCGCCGTTGCCTGACCCGGCCTGACGACGGCAGTTCAAATCTGGCGTCGGCAGATCATGCAACACTCGCGCGAGATCCCAGCCAGCCCTAACCTCGACGTCGCGGATCGGCTGGATGAGGTCGCGCGCATTTTTGCCCAGCAGGGCGCGAACCGGTTTCGCGTCCGGGCCTATCGTCATGCCGCGGGCGTGTTGCGTGGCTGGCCCCGATCCGTCGCGGATATTTTCGCCGAGGAAGGAGTCGAAGGCCTGGCGGAGATTCCGGGCATCGGACCGAGTATTGCGCGTTCAATTCGCGACATTTTGCTGCACGGCCGACTCGCCATGCTCGACCGGCTGCGCGGCGAAGGCGATCCGGTTGCCATCCTCGCTTCGGTCCCGGGCATCGGGAAAATATTCGCGGCCCGCTTGCACGATGATCTTGGCATCGAAACGCTGGAGGAACTGGAAGTCGCGGCGCACGACGGGCGCTTGGAAAGCTATCCCGGCATCGGTGCGAAACGTCTGGCTGGCATTCGCGATTCGCTCGCCCAGCGTTTGCGCCGCGTTCGCCGCGAGCTGGCCGCGTCGCCGCCGCGCCAACCTCCCGTCTCCGAGCTGCTCGATGTCGACCGCGAATATCGGGAGAAGGCGGCGGCTGGAATCCTGGCCAAAGTTGCGCCGCGGCGTTTCAATCTGAAAAGGAAAGCCTGGCTTCCCATTCTCCACACCGCGCGGAAGCAGCGTCATTACACCGCGGTTTTTTCCAACACCGCGCGCGCTCACGAATTCGGGAAGACCCACGACTGGGTTGTTCTCTTCTGCGATAACGGCGCCACCGAAGATCGCTTCACCGTCATCACGTCTGAGTTTGGCCCTTTGCAGGGAGAGCGCATCGTCGCCGGCCGCGAAGCCGAGTGTGCGAAATACTATGCATCCACCGCCAGGAAGCCTGAGGGGCTTGGCGACGCTTAGTCCGCCCAACCAAAAAACGCGAAGGTCACGGCCACGGTATCGATAAATCCATGGGCCAATATGCAGGCCCAGAGATTCCGGCCTGAGACCATGTATGCCGTTCCCAGGATCAGGCCGGCCATCCCCGAGTCGATGATTCCGGTGGGGCCTTTGTAGTAGTGCCCGCAGCCAAACAACACCGACGCCAACACGGTTGCCACCCAGAAAGCGGCGGTCGATCCGCCACCGGCCTCTCCCGCCCGAAGGGTCAGATAGCCACGATACACAGTCTCTTCGCCGAAGGCGGCGAATGTCCAAACAATCAGGAGCGCGAGGAACGCTACTTTTATGTTCCCCGTAATCTGCCGCGCATCCGCCGGAGGCTGGATGGGTGCCCAGAAATGCGCGCCTAACGGTTCGATCACAAAATCCCCGAGCAGGATCCGGAGAGCCGCCGCCGCGAGCGCGATCAGGAAAATCCGCGACCACGATGACGGCCGCTTCAAGCCGATGACCGACCACCCGCCGTTGCGTACTCGGGCCGAGAGCAAGCCAAGCAAGAACAGGATAGGAACTTCGTTAGGCAAAAGATGATAAACATTGTGACCAATGACGATGCCCGCTCCGAGCAAAAACTCGCAGGCACTGAGCGCGCGAAAATTCATCCGCAATTCTTTACATTTTCCGGTCGGTCAGCGAAACTCGATTTCCTTTTTCACCAGGAGAGAACGAAGGCGCGTTACTTGCTCCGCCCAAGACAGCCGGCTGGCCTTTTGTATCCGGGCGGAGCAGCGCTGAAGTCGCCGGGCAAGAATTGGATAGCGAAACGCAATTCACGGTGAGCGCATGATCTGTCCTCTGGGAGATATATATTCCAGAAGGAGGCATCATGAGGACAAAGGAGAAGATAGCCGGGGGTATCGATCCCGCGCGTGTCGCCTTATTGCTCGGAGTGACCGTGGGATTGGGAATTGTGGTGCATGAGGGTTTCTTCCTCGTCGCTGGGGCAATTGCGGTTGGCGCACTTTCCGCGGCGATTGCGAACGCCATTCACGATCATGCGGGAAGCATCCCGATAAGGCAGCAACATCGCCACTAAGATGAAAGAGCACAGCCATTCGAATGTCGCTCCGCTGCCGCTGGAAGAGGAGATGGCGTTGCCAGGGGAAAGGAGAATGCTTCAGATCCCGGCTGGCGAGGTAACGCTGACCGGCGACTTGGAGATTCCGGAAAGAGCGCGAGGCCTCGTCCTCTTTGCGCATGGCAGCGGGAGCAGCCGGCGCAGCACGCGCAATCAGGCGGTGGCTGAAGTCCTGCGCGACGCTGGCCTTGCCACCTTGCTCTTCGATCTGCTCACGCAGGAAGAGGAAGTGGAGGATGCTTACACCGGGCATCTTCGCTTCGATATCGGGATGCTGAGCCGCCGCCTCGTGCTGGTGACTGGAGAGATCGCGGACGATCATGTTTCGCGAAAACTCGGTATCGGTTACTTCGGTGCGAGCACCGGTGGTGCGGCAGCCTTGCGCGCGGCGGCGGCGCTCGGGACAACGGTTGGGGCCGTCGTCTCTCGTGGTGGCCGGCCGGACCTGGCCGGCGAAGCCCTCGTCCACGTTAAGGCGCCTACCCTGCTCATCGTGGGCGAGCGTGATGAAGAAGTCCTGCAGTTGAACCAACACGCCTATGCACAACTTCGGTGCCAAAAGTCGCTCGCGGTCGTGCCGCGCGCCACGCATCTGTTCCAGGAACCCGGCGCTCTCGAGGAAGTGGCTCGCCTGGCCGGGGATTGGTTCTGCAAACATCTGAGGCCGCGTCCATGAGAACACATTTCCGCGATCGCACTGAGGCGGGCGAACTGCTGGCCGCGAAGTTGACTCATTATGCCAACAAACCGGACGTCATCGTGCTGGCGTTGCCGCGCGGCGGCGTGCCGGTCGGCGCGCAGGTGGCGAAGACGTTAGGGTTGGCGCTGGATGTCTTCGTCGTGCGCAAGCTCGGGTTGCCCGGGCATCCGGAACTGGCGATGGGCGCGAT
Organism: uncultured Verrucomicrobiae bacterium; assembly: GCA_963782205.1. Lineage (GTDB taxonomy): Bacteria > Verrucomicrobiota > Verrucomicrobiia > Chthoniobacterales > UBA10450 > Palsa-1392. The sequence continues at coordinate 17,466 of CAWAIY010000018.1, forward strand.
CGCCAGCGGCGGGGTGCGGGTTTTCAACGGCGAGGTGGTCAATGCCTTTCGCATTCCTGATGAAGTTATCAATGCCGTCACGGCGGAGGAGTTCCAGGAACTGAAGCGGCGCGAGCAATCCTATCGTGACGATCTCCCGCCGCCGGAGGTCGAAGGCAAAACGGTGATCATTGTTGATGATGGAATCGCGACCGGCTCGACCATGGTGGCGGCGATTTCTGCGCTGCGCCAGTTAAACGCCGGTCGCATTGTGGTTGCGGCGCCCACCATGGCCCGGACAACCTACGATTATCTGCGCGAGAACTCCGATGAGGTCGTGGCCGTGATCGTGCCGGAAGAGTTTTACGGCGTCGGCCAGTGGTACGAAGATTTCTCGCAAACCAGCGACGAGGAAGTACACCGGCTTCTCGCCGAACTGAACCATCGGGATGCTCCGGCGGCCGCATGAGCGCGTTATCCGATCGCATCAGCGTGGCAGCGAAACCGCTGGCCGGTTCGCCTAACGACTATGACGCTCTCATGGAGATGGTGGGCGAGGCGCGCTTTGTCCTGCTCGGCGAGGCGAGTCATGGTACGCATGAATTTTACCGGGAACGCGCTCTCATTACCAAGAGACTGATCTACCAGCGCGGCTTCAACGCCGTCGCGGTGGAGGCGGACTGGCCGGACGCCTACCGTATCAATCGCTACGTCCACGGGGAAAGCGCCGACCTTGACAGCGTGGAAGCGTTGAGCGGTTTCCGCCGTTTCCCGCAATGGATGTGGCGTAACGCCGATGTGCTCGATTTCGTCGGCTGGCTGCGCGAGCACAACGACGAACAGCCTTTCCCGAACCGCAAAGCCGGGTTTTACGGGCTCGATCTTTACAGCCTGCACGCCTCGATTGAAGCCGTCCTCGAGTATCTCGAAAAGGTCGACCCGGAAGCGGCCAGGCGGGCACGGAAGCATTATGGGTGCTTCGAGCATTTCGGCAGGGAGGTCCAAACCTACGGTTACGCGGCCGGCCTCGGCCTCGCCCCGACCTGCGAAGACGCGGTCGTCAGGGAGCTGGTCGCACTTCGGCGCAAGGAAATGGATTATCTCCAGCGCGACGGCCAGGTGGCGGCCGACGCCTACTTTTGCGCGCAACAAAACGCTGTCGTCGTCCGGAACGCGGAGGAGTATTACCGCAACATGTTTCGGCGCGAAGTTTCCTCCTGGAACCTGCGCGATACCCACATGATGGAAACGCTCGTGTCGTTAGGCGAGCATCTCAGCAGGCAGCAGGACGCGCCGGCCAAGATAGTCGTCTGGGCGCACAACTCACATCTCGGCGATGCGCGCGCCACCCAGATGGGTGACCGCGGGGAATTGAATCTCGGCCAGCTCGTGCGCGAGCGTTTTTCGGTCGAGGCGGTCTCGATCGGCTTCACCACTTACACCGGCTCAGTCACGGCGGCGTCGGACTGGGATGCGCCCGCCGAACGCAAAAGTGTCCGTCCGGCTTATCGCGAAAGTTACGAAGGACTTTTTCATGAAGTCGACACGCCGCGTTTCTTTCTCAACCTGCGCGATAACGAAGGGCTGGCCGCGCACCTGCGCGAAGAGCGGTTAGAGCGCGCCATCGGCGTGATCTATCGCCCGGAGACTGAAATGCAGAGCCATTACTTTCATGCCCGGCTGCCCGACCAGTTCGACGGGATCATTCACTTCGATCACACCCGCGCGGTCGAACCGCTGGAGCGCAGCACCGAATGGGAACTGGGCGAAGTGGAAGAGACGTTCCCGAGCGGCCTTTGAGTGGCGGGTCAATCGGCGCAGGCGATCCTTTTGCCGCCGCGCCTGATTCGCTCTTTCAGCTGCTCAATACCTCGGCTGTTGGCCTAACGAACGAGCAGGCCGGCGAGCGCCTCGCCCAATTCGGCGCCAACCGGCTTCGGCCGAAAAAACAGGCGAGCGCAATCGTTCTGCTCCTGCGGCAATTTACCAGCCCGATCATTCTCATCCTGATCGGCGCCGCTCTGCTCTCGATTTTTCTCCGCGACGTGACCGATGCGGCCATCATTCTCACGATTGTCCTTCTCAGCGGATTCCTTGGCTTTTGGCAGGAGTACGGCGCCGCTACGGCGGTGGCGAAATTATCCGCGATCGTCGCGACCAAAGTGCGCGTGCTGCGTGCCGGCGCGGAAACGCCCGTGCCGCTCGCGGAGATTGTTCCCGGCGACATCGTCCTGCTTTCGGCCGGTGCGATCATCCCGGCTGACTCCCGGCTGCTCGAAGCGCGCGACCTTTTCGTGAATGAAGCGGCACTGACCGGCGAAACGTTTCCGGCCGAAAAAGCTCCCTCCGCGCTCTCTTCTGCGACTCCGCTGGCCCGGCGCAGCAACGCCGTTTTCATGGGGACGCACGTCGTCAGCGGCACCGGAAAAGCCTGCGTCATCCACACCGGCCGGTCAGCGGAGTTCGGCAAGGTTTGCGATACGCTCCGGTTGCGTCCACCGGAGACGGAATTTGAGCACGGCATCCGCCGCTTTGGATATCTGCTTGCGGAAGTGACCTTCCTGCTCGTCCTCGCAATCTTCGCTTTCAACGTTTACTTCCAGAAGCCGGTCCTCGATTCGCTCCTCTTCGCGCTCGCGCTCGCCGTCGGCCTGACCCCACAACTCCTGCCGGCCATCATCAGCATTAATCTTTCCCACGGCGCGCGCCGCATGGCTGCCCAGAAGGTGATCGTGAAGCGGCTCGCCGCGATCGAGAATTTCGGGAGCATGAACGTCCTCTGCTCGGACAAGACCGGCACGCTGACGGAGGGCGAAGTGCGGGTGCAGGCCGCGCTCGATCCATCTGGCCAGCCCAGCGCGCAGGTCTTATTCTATGCTTGGCTCAATGCCGCGCACGAAACCGGATTCATCAATCCGATTGATCGCGCGATTCGGGAGGCGCCGGTCGGATCAGCCGACGGCTGGGAAAAGCTCGACGAGATTCCTTACGATTTTTTGCGCAAACGTCTGAGCGTGCTCGTGCAAAAGGATTCGCGGCCGCTTCTCGTGACGAAGGGCGCTTTGCGCGAGACGCTGGAAGTTTGCGCGCGGGCGCAGCTCGGCGACAGCGCACTCGTTGCGCTCGAGACCGTCCGGGCGGAAGTCGAACGGCACTGGGAGGAATTCTGTCACGAAGGTCATCGCGTACTCGGGGTGGCTTATCGGGAAATGCCGGGCCGGACAACGATCACGCGCGCGGATGAGAGCGAAATGATTTTCGCCGGCTTTCTCGTTCTTTCCGACCCGCTGAAACCCGGCATTCGCGCCACGATCGACGAGCTGAAGCAGCTCGGCATCACGCTCAAGGTCATCACCGGGGACAACGCGCTCATCGCCCAACACATCGCGCGCGAGGTCGGCCTGGGACAAGCGCGTGTGCTCGCGGGACCCGAGCTGCGCGAGATGAGCGCGCAGGCGCTGACCCGCCGCGTGAGCGAAACCGATGTCTTTGCCGAGATCGAGCCGATGCAAAAGGAGCGCATCATTCTCGCACTCAAGAAAGCGGGGCACGTGGTCGGTTATCTCGGCGACGGAATCAACGACGCGCCGGCACTGCACGCGGCCGACGTCGGTTTATCGGTCGACAGTGCGGTCGATGTCGCGCGCGAAGCGGCAGATTTTGTTTTGCTCGAGCATGATCTCGAAGTGCTGGTGGACGGGGTGCGCGAAGGCCGGCGGACCTTTGCCAACACCCTGAAGTATGTCTTCATCGCGACGAGCGCGAACTTCGGAAACATGTTTAGCATGGCGGGTGCGTCGCTCTTCCTCCCGTTCCTGCCGCTCCTCCCGAAACAGATTTTGCTTATCAATCTACTGACCGATTTTCCGGAGATGACGATCGCCGGCGACAACGTCGATCCCGAGATGGTGCAGGCACCGCGACGCTGGGACATTGTCTTCATCCGCCGCTTCATGCTGGTCTTCGGTCTCATCAGCTCGGTCTTCGATTACCTCACCTTTGGTCTCCTCTTCTGGCTGCACGCCAACGTCGCGCAATTTCGCACCGGCTGGTTCATCGAGTCGATCATCTCGGCTGCGCTCGTCGTGCTCGTCGTGCGCAGCCGGCGTCCGTTTTTCAAGAGCCGGCCGAGTAAACTGCTCGCTCTGGCCACGCTTGCGATCGTGTGCGTGACGGCGGTGACGCCGTATCTGCCATTGGCCAGCCTGCTCGGGTTTCAGCCGCTTCCGATCTATTTCTATCTCGTTCTCGGTCTTGTCGTGATCGGTTACGTTGTGACCGCAGAACTCGCCAAGTCGCTTTTTTATCGGCATGAAAAAGGAGCACAAACAGGATGAAACCCATGATCAAAGACCTAATCTCAGCCGCGACCACGACCTTGATCGCATGCGCCGCCTTACAGCCGGGCAATGCCGCGGCTGCCGAGGAAAGTGCCGCGAACCAATTCATGCACCAGGCAGACTTCGATCAATTGGCGGCTCGCTTCGAGGACCCTGCGCGCGCCGAATGGCAGAAGCCGGAGAAGGTCATTGCCAGCCTCGGACCGCTCGAGGGCAAGACCGTGGCCGACATCGGCGCGGGCACTGGTTACTTTTCGTTCCCGATCTCGAAGCAGGCGGCCAGGGTGATCGCCATCGATATCGACCAGCGCTTCCTCGATTACATCGCTCAGAAGAAACAGACGCAGAAAATCGGCGTCAACATCGAGACCCGTTTGACCAAACCCGATTCACCGGGACTTAAGCCGGGCGAAGCCGACATGATCCTGATCGTGGATACCTATCACCACATCGAGGGGAGGATCGAGTACCTCAAGAAACTCAAGAAGGGTCTGCGCAAAGACGGCGTGCTCGTGATCATCGACTTCAAAAAAATGAAGACGCCGCCAGGCCCGCCGGTCGAGCTCCGAGTCGCGCAAGAGCAGGTGGAATCGGAACTAAAATCAGCCGGCTTTACCATCGTCTCCGCGGACAGCGAGATGTTGCCCTATCAGTACATCATCAAGGCCCGCTGATGGGTCGCGCAAATCAAGACAACGAACTGTCGCGGCGCTCTGTAAGGGTCGGGCTTCTGTCGTAATTCGAGCGACGGTCGCAGACCACCGCAACGAAGGATTTGCGAGGCGGCTCGCAGACTAGCAAACCTGCTGGGTGTTTTCGTCGCCGCTCGCGCGCCGCACATAGACCCGCAACTTGTGGCGTGTCGCCTGCAACCGCTCCAGCAGCGCCTGCGCCGCCCGTTCCATCATTGCGTATCCCAACGCTGGATCGCGCGCGAAGAGTTTTCTCAGATCCGCGACCCGAAAAACGCTCACCGTCACGCGATCGGTCGCGGTCGCGGTAAATTGCCACTTGTAAGGTTTCGCCAGCCACGACCAACCGAGCGCTTCGCCGGGCCCAATCTCCTGGATTTGTACCCGGCGCTGGCGCGGCAGCTCATAGTCGAGACTGACGCGGCCCTTCTCGATGAGGAAAAATCGATCGGCCATTTCCCGCTGCCGCAGGATGGTTTTGCCCGGCGCGAACTGCTCGCGGGTAGCGATCTTCGCCAGCGAAGCCAGCTGCGCCGGCGAAAGCCCTTTGAGAAAAGAATGCGACTTCGATTCCGGCGCCATGGCGCATTTTACCATGAATCCTGCGAGACGGCTTCCAGCCGCGACTTTACGGCGGTCGATGAAGCTCCAACTCCTTTAGAATTTTGTTGGCCAGGCCGCGCGTGATGCGCTGTGGAATCTCGGCGTGCGCTAGATTCCAGTCCTCGGGCTTTGGCTCGACTGTCAACCGCAGAGAATCGTCATGTTCGCGGCCAATCTTTTCGAGGCGGCCGACGTTGATTTCAGCGATCAGCTCAAGCCGACGTTCGGGTGGCTTTTCGAGGCGGGCTCGGAACATATCCCAATGTTCAACGAGGGGAATAATCGCGAGGCGGGAGACTGAGATATTTTGTCCTTTGAAAAGGCTTGGCGCGATTCGCGTTCCATCCCATTTGTCCGTGCAGACGGCGCGAACAATATCTTCTTCTGCTCTGAGGGGCATTGACCGAAATCACGCAAAACGCGCCGCCAACTCCCTCGCGTCTTCACTTGGGATCGTGCCTTCGCTCTCGTCGGCCTCGACGTAGTATTCGATCTCGTTCGATCGAAACTCCACCTGGATCGCCTTTCCCGCGGGATCTTCCCAGCAAAGTTCAATCCATCCCTCATCAGTCAGGAAGAGACTGGCGGTTTGCGGCAGTGCCGCGGACTCAAGGAAGCGATAAAAGGATTCGAGCGCGCGTGGCGAAAGTGGCTTGCCCGAGCCGTCGCCCCAGCCGGCGGAATAATAATGCCGGAAATGATGAAGGCGTCCCCAACCCTTCGGTCCCAACTTGGTCAGAAGCAGTTCATCCCGTTCTCCTTCGCTGGACGCTGCCGGTCGCACCCCAAGCAAGACCGCTTCATCGCGCAAGTTGTCGGAAAGGCGATAAAAGGAATCCCTCGGTTGGGGAAGCGCGGTGATCATTCGTATACCGGGTTGAGCGTCGTCAAAAACTCGGGCTTGAGCAAGCCAAAGAAGATCTGCTTCTCAAATTCATGAGCCTCGGCAAATTTCTCCAAGCCATTTTGGAACAGATCAAAGTCGAGCGAACGCAAGGAAACATCCGCGTCAAGGATGCTGCCAATTCGCGCGTTGTCGCCGGTGCCGAGAATGGCCTTGTTCGCTATTTGCAGGCGCGCAGTGAGTGGAGGCCGGGGCAGGACGGTGGTGATGGAGAGTTCCGCTCCACTCAGCCGCTGCCCACCAGAGTTCACATCGAGGAGAAGCCTTTCGAAAATGTCGAAGGGAAAGAAATTGATGTAGCGCACCCCGAGTCGCTCGCCTTCGGAGATAAAACCAATGGTCTGCAGTTGCAAAAGAAGCCACCGCATTTCTTCGGCAAACGCAGCCCAGCCGGGATATTGATTCGGCTTTGTCACCAAGCTTAATACTCGTGGCCCGAATTGGATCAGGAAATCGCGACTCAGAAACTGGACCAGTGGCTGGTGGGTAAACGCGGGTTCCAGGCGGCGCGCCTCCGGCGGGAAATCTGCCAGCGGCAGATTCTTCTGCTCCGGATAGCGTTCGCGAATATGTCCAAAGAGCAGGCCGGGCAAGGTCAGCCAGGATTCTGAAGTGGTAAAACGAACTTCGAGAATCGCCTCAACGATCGGGCAGGGGTCGATCTTGATCGGGAGCCGGTCGGGGATGGGAAGCGGAAAATTTGCGGTCATCGTTTGGCGCGTTCTCGCTTAACTGCGGAGGCAGTGGTGGCAGACTCCACGATATTGATTTCTTCTGGCGTCAGGCCGTAGAGCGCATACACCAACTCGTCTATCTCCCGCTCCAACGCGCTCACGTCCGCTTCGGATCCCGCTGCTTGGCCGCGAGGATGCGGTCAACCAAGCGCTTGATGTTGTCCTTGTGGCAGCGTCTAAAGGTGGAATTCGGAATTTAAGCAAGTGAACTATCTTGGTTTCGACGAACGTATCGCCCAAGCGTGGTGCGGATGCCGACCTTGTTTTGCTTGATGATGTTGACGATCTCGATCGCCAGATCGGTGGAGAGAAACGGTTGCTTCTGGATGACCTTCATTCCGTGCCAGAGGGCATCGCGATAATGCAGGACTTCCTTGGCGTGAGACGCAAGGTCGGCATCATCGCCGTTGGCAGCGAGACCGCGATAGAGCTCGTCGTTGGTGGTGAAAATGTTCTCGATCTCTGAACTCAGTTTCGCTTCTTGAAGGGCCAGAGTGTTCAGTAAGATGGTGGGATTCGGGAGGCTGTGGGTGCGGCCTTTCAGCTCGGCCAGGGCGCGACTGGCGCGAGTGGTGGCTTTGAGCACACGCGCGGTCTCCAACTCGGTCTTGGGCGGCAAATCCGGGAGCTGATTAAAGGGTTTGTCCGGGTCGAAATGCATGCGGTTTAGACAATGGCAGGTCGAAATGTATAAAAACAGGAGAAAAATATACATTTGAATCCCCAAATGCATGCCGCCTGGACATCGGGACGGCCTGCCCGGCCGGCGCCAACGCGCAAGAAGGTCAAGTGCCAGTCAAGTTTTTGGTCCAGGGCCGCTTTTGCTTCTGCCAGCCAGCTGCGCGAGCTGCCTCGCCCTGCCAAGAAACGGCGATTCTTTGCCAACCAGCGATCAGACCGCGTGGGCGGGATTGGGTATTGATAGGCACGCGCCATGACGCAGGCCTTCAAGACCCGGAAGCGGACCCCCCAGCGGCTCGAGATTTTTGTCGACCGGATCGAGCAGCTTTTTAACTCGATGGATCCGTCGCCGTTTCACGAGAAGGACCTCGATCACGATGCGGAGGAGTTTATCGTCAGTTGGGCGCGCGAATATCCGCGGAGCGATCGCTTCATGCTCATCGTGCACGTCAATCAGTCCTCGGCAGGGTTTTCGCGCGAGCTGGTGGAAGAAGCGGTGCGCAATTACTTTGCTTACCGTGCCCGGCTCAACGCGATGGAGTTCAAGCGCCTTCTCAAGCAAGGGCGCACGAGCCTCGTCATCGGACTGCTTTTTCTCGCTGCTTGTTTCCTGCTCCGGGAAGTGCTGTTGCGCCAGGCCGACGAAGCCCTGTTCCGCTTCATGCGCGAGAGCCTGACGATTGCCGGCTGGGTCGCGATGTGGCGACCGATGCAGATTTTTCTTTATGACTGGTGGCCATTGCGACACCTCGGCAAGATTTATGAAAGACTCAGCCGGATGCCGGTTGAGCTGAGGTTGAAGAAAGGCAGCGTGCAGCCGGCGTGAAATCTTGGGCCACGAAGTTTGTCGTCATTGGCGTGCTGGTTGGCCTAACGAGCGTCTTGCTTCGCGCCGACACGGCTCCTTTGCGGGCGGGCGAGTTCACCTGGAACCCGGAATTTTCCGCGAGTGGTCCGCTCGTCATCATCATCAGTCTGCGCGAGCAAACCCTGAGCGCCTATCGCAACGGGATTCGCATCGCGCGCTCCAGCATCAGCAGCGGGAGAAAAGGGCGGAGCACGCCGGCCGGCGTCTTCACGATCCTGGAAAAAGAAGTCACGCATTATTCGAACAAGTATCATCACGCGCCCATGCCCTACATGCAGCGACTGACCTGGCAGGGCATCGCGTTGCATGGCGGCGATCTGCCCGGTTATCCGGCGAGCCACGGCTGCATCCGGTTGCCGAAGGCTTTTGCCAAGCTGCTCTACTCGATCACGACGCGCGGCACGACCGTGATCGTAATGGGCGAAAAAGCGCCGGAGCCAACCCTGACCGCCCACCCCGGAATGATTTGGTGGCCGCAGGAGGCCGGCGCATTGCGGCCGATCAAGGGCACCTATGAATGGGCGCCGGAGCGAAGCCCGGAAGGCCCGATCACGATCCTGGCGAGCGCGGCGGACAAGACAGTCTACGTTTATCGAAATGGAGTGCCGATCGGGCGCGCCGTCCTCGCAATTGACGACCCGAAGCGCCCGCTCGGTAGCCATGTCTTCACCATGCTCTCCGGGATGAGCAAAGAGCCGAGCGCGTTTGTCCACGGCCGGCCCGCGCATCAATGGATGGCGGTGGAAACGGAAGGGAACACGACGCTGCATGATCTGGGGCGACGGGTGCGAGTCCCGCTGGAGTTCGCGGAGAAGGTTTACGATGTGCTCACGCCGGGCACGACCATCGTGGTGACGGACGCTCCTGCGCTGCCGTCAACCCACGGGCCGCGCAACGTCCCGTTGATGGAGGCGGGACGGAAATAGCTGACGCAGCTTTTCGTTAGGTAACATCATTGTAGCGGCGGTCTATGACCGCCGGAGCAGCACACTAATCGTGCCCAATCGGCGCTCATAGAGCGCCGCTACAATCCACCTGTTTCGGACAACGACTGAAGGGCATATCCGGCGCGCGACCCCAAACAGCCACGCGCCGGTCCATCCTGGCTAGTCCACTTTCACCTCGATCGCTTTTGGTTTGGCGACCGGGTTTTTCGGCAGGTGCACCCTGAGCACACCCTCCTTGAACTCCGCCGCCACCTTTGCGCCGTCGGCGTCTTCCGGCAGCGCGAAGCTGCGCATGAAAGTGCCGTAACTGCGTTCGATGCGATGGAACTTCTTGTTCTTTTCTTCCTTCTCGGTTTTGCGTTCGCCCGAGACCGTCAGGACGCCGTTTTCGACGTTCACCTTGATCTCGTTCTTCTTCATCTCCGGCAGGTCGGCTTTGATGAGGTATTCCTTGTCGTCCTCTGTGATGTCCACCTGCGGGGACCAGTCGGCCAGTTGCAGGCCGCCGTTACCGTCTCCGAATCTCGGAAGCCTTCCGCCAAAGAAACTGCCGAGGCGGTTTTGCACCTCGTCCAGCTCGCGGAAGGGATTCCACATGGTTAGTTGACTCATACTTCTCCTTCCTTTCCTTCCCCAGCAAACCCGGATGCACCGAATGGCACTCTCCGTTGTTTGTCGAAGTCTGTTCAGATTTTGCTTCGAAATTTGCGACAGAATTGGCTGTATCGCTTTTTATCCCGGCGGTTTCTTTCCCAGGACCACGCGCACCTCGTGAGGCTGGCTATCGTTGCTTAGGTTCACCACGTTGTCTGCCAGCGGTATGGCATCGAGTTCCACCAAGGTGACGCCGCGGGAACAGTGGTCGGGGTTCTCAACCTTAATGCGATAGACCGTGTCTTGATGGCGGTAATTCAGATGAAAACCGGTCCAATCCTTTGGGATGACGGGATTGATCGTGAGGGTTTCGCCCCGGCGCTGGAAGCCGAGAACTTCCTCAAGCCAGACGCGATAGGTCCAGGCGGCCGAGCCGGTATACCAGGTCCAGCCGCCGCGACCGACATGCCCGGCTAACGAGTAGACATCGCCCGCCATGACGTAGGGCTCGACCTTGTAGCGTTCGCATTTTTCTTTCACCCGGGCGCATTCGACCGGATTCAGCATCCGCAACAGTCGGACGGCTCGATCGCCATCGCCGCGGCGGGCGAACGCCAGCGGAACCCAGGTGGCGCCGTGGGTGTATTGGCCGCCATTCTCCCGCACTCCCGGCGGGTAACCCTTGATGTAGCCGACGTCGGCGGTCGTTTTGTCAAACGGCGGCGTGAAGAGCAAAATCAGATCGTCCGCCTCGCGGACGAGATTTTCTTCGAGCGATCGCAGCGCGGCGTCGACTCGAGCGGAATCGCCCGTGCCGGCAATCGCGGCCCAGGTTTGCGGGAGCGAATCGATCCGGGCTTCTGTGCATTCCTTCGATCCGAGCGGGCTGCCGTCGTCGAAGTATCCGCGGCGATACCATGCTCCGTCCCACGCCGCGGCGTCGATTGTTTTGGCGAGCTGCGCGGCGCGCGCGCGGCAGTCTTTCGCTTCGGATTCGAGTCCGCGCACCAGGAGCAATTCGGAAAAATCCGTCAGCACACAAATTTCAAACCAGGCCAGCCAGACGCTCTCGCCTTTGCCGCCGATTCCGACGCGGTTGAGGCCGTCATTCCAATCGCCGCTCCCGATCAGCGGTAGCCCGTGCGGACCGGCTGTCGCGGCGCGCGCGATGGCGCGGCGGCAATGTTCGAGCAGAGGCGCCTGCGTTTTGGAAACCGCCGGGATGGAAAGGCTCTCGGTTTGTCCTTCCTCCAGCGGCTTGGCTTCGAGGAACGGAACCACCTGATCGAGGATCGCGTCGTCGCCCGTGGCGCGGACGTAATGCGCAGTAACGAAAGGAAGCCAGAGCAGGTCATCACTGATCCGGGTGCGGACACCGGCGCCGGACTCGGGATGCCACCAGTGCTGGACATCGCCTTCCACGAATTGGCGCGCGGCAGCGCGCAGGATTTGCTCGCGGACGATCCCGGGCGCGGCATGCACAAGAGCCATGACATCCTGCAACTGGTCCCGGAATCCGTAGGCACCGCTCGATTGATAAAGGGCGGAACGTCCCCAGACACGGCAACTGAGCGTCTGGTAAGGCAGCCAGCGGTTGAGCATTAGATTCGTGGAAAGCTCCGGCGTTTCCACCTGGATCGTGCCGAGGAGTCGATCCCACCAGCGGCACGTTTCCTCGAAGGCGGCTTCGACATTTTCCGGATCGCGAAATCGGTTTACGAGGGCGCGTGCCTTTTCCTCGTTCCCGATCTGTCCGAGCAGAAAAGTCACCTCCGCGGTCTGCCCGGGATCGATCTCGACCGTGAGCTGCACGGCAGCACAGGGATCCAATCCAGCGCCGGTATCGCCGGTCAATCTTTCGTGCTCCATGGAGACGGGATCGCGCAGGGAGCGGTTGCGTCCGATGAAGGCGGCCCGATCGCCGGTGAAGGAAACGGGCGGCGGAGTGGAAGTGGCAAAGATGACGCGATCGCAAAATTCCGGGTCATAGGAATTGCGGGCAAACAGGGTCTGGCTTTGCAAATCCCACTTTGTCGCCACATGCAGACCGGTTTCCTCGCGATCGGTCCCGAGAACGAGCGTGGCGTAGGAGGTCACGGTCAACTTCCGCCGGCGAGATGAGTTGTTGCGCAGACGCAGCCGTTGCAGCCTCACCGGCAGGCCGCCGGAATCATCGACCGGGACGAAACTGAGGAGCGTTTGTTCGATCGCGTGGCTGTTGTGCTCGAATCTGGTGTAACCCTGTCCATGTCGCGCGCGATAGGCGTCCTTCTCCCGGATCGGCTGAGGCGTGGGTGACCAGACCGCGCCGATCTCATCGTCTCTTATGTATATGGCGGTGCCGGGCGGGTCGGAGATCGGGTCGTTCGACCACGGTGTCAGGCGGTCGTCCTGACTGTTGCTGCCCCAGACGCATTCGGAGCCGGCCTCTGAGATCAAGGCGCCGAAATCCGGGTTGGCCATGATGTTGACCCAGGGGAGCGGCGTTTGCCGGCCGGGCCCGAGATAGATGACGTACTCTTTTCCGTCCGCGGTAAAGCCGCCGAAGTCGTTAAAGTATTTCAGCTCCATGAAGGGCAAAGGCGCGGAGGGCTCTTCATGAAATTGCGCGCCGGGCTGCCGTCGCCGCGGCTTCGTGGCGACCGGCGCGGTTGCGGCAAGTTGCTGCCGAAGAGTGCCGCGGGCCGCGACCAGGACCATCCGCGCCGCCGCCTGGATGACGATCAATTCTTCTTTCGACATCTTGCTGGCGGAACGCAGATAAACGCCACCTGGTTGATCCACTCCAGTCAGGTATGACTGCGCTTCGGTGAGCCGGCGCAGGCTGCTGATCAACGGGTCGTCGTAGCTCCCCACTTCCTCGCTTACGAGCACGAGATCGGTCTTCAATCCCCGCAAAGACCAAAACGCATGCGCGCTCAATATCTCGCGCACAATTTCGATGTCGCGCAGATGAGCGATCATGACGGCGACAATCGGCAGGTCGCCGGAAATGCCCTGTCGCCAGAGCGCGCGTTGACCTTCCCCGCGGCGTCCCAAACGCACCGGTGGCGGGCGGAGCTGGGCCTGTGGAAAGAGGACGTGCGAGGCGAGTTGCTGAAAGGTCTGCACATTTCCCGGGCGGATATGCAGGCGCCGCATTTCCAGCTGGGCATGAGTCCAGGCGGTCTCGAAGGCGCGCGCGCAGGTATGGAACTCCGAGTAACGCTCGGCTAATGCGACGACCGCGTCGCGCGTCTCCGCCATCAGGGTGACGAGGGCAAACTGTAATCGCTCGTTAGGCCGGATCGTCACGCGTCGGCGCAGACTGAAGATCGGGTCGAGCACCGTGCCGACCTGTTGCGTTAGGCCCCGCCCCAGGGCCTCGGGATTTGCCGGGGTTCGGCCGCGGCCGAGAAATTGGGCACGATCGGTTTCGAACTCGATCGCATCGTTTTCCTCGTCGCCGGCCACCTCGGGCACCATCAGGTGTGCGACCCAGATCGGCTTTTCCTCGGGAGCACGGAGACGGCGCCGGGCAAGGAGCGCTTCACAATGCGGCAGCCATTCCGTCTCGATGAAAAGCTTGCTGAAGGCAGGATGCGCGCGATCGGCCTTGTGCGGCGCGAGCGCGAGCTCGAGGTATGTGGTCAGCTCCAGTCGGCACGATTTGCGCGAAGTGTTGACCAAAATGACGCGGCGAACCTCGGCGTCATCCTCGGCCGAGATCACGATTTCGGTGGAGGTTTCGCACGGGCCGCTCCGGCGCCGGAATTCCGCCTTGTGGGGCGTGAAGCTCCAAGTGTAACGGCGTTCGGGGCTGCGTACCGGTTGGTGGGTGTTGCTCCAGATCGTTCCGCTTTCCAAATCCTTGAAATAACAAACCGCGCCCGGCATATCGCAGGTCGTGTCCGCGCGCCAGCGTGTGACGTCCTGCTCAAGCCAGCGGAGGTAACCGCCACCGGAGTTGGTCACCATGGTTGAGCAGGTGCCGTTGGAGAGCAGGTGGATGCGCGGCGTGGCGATGTCGGGTGTTGCCACCACCACGCCGCTATCGAGGCCTGAGGTCGCCCGCAGGAGCGGGCGTTCTTCGCGCATTTCGCTCGTGGTCGGCAAGATCTGTTCCGGGATGTGCTCGTAGAGCAGCGGCTCAGTGGCCCGGACGCGAGGGTCACGATGGAAACGCAGCCGCATGGTGTTGCCATTTAGCGCATTGTCGAAGGCCACGAGCGACATCCCCTGGTGATGCACCATGTAGCAATGAATGATAATCCCGGCCGCGCCGCCGGGTTCGGTCCGCCGCGAGTAATCGATCGCTTCGTAGTAGCCGTATTCGCCGAGGAGGGAAGAATCGCCCAGAGTGGCGAGCCGGCGCAGATTCTTCACCGCCGCGGCGGGCCTCAGGCCAAGGGCGAGCGTTGCGGCATAAGGCGCCACGACCAATTCGCGTCCCTGGCCCCGCTTCAAGGCCAGCGCCGGCACGCCAAAAGCGCGGTATTGATAAACATTGTTTCGGTCGAGCGCGCTGAAGGCCGATTCCGAGATGCCCCACGGTACTTTGCTTTGCTCGGCATAGGCGATCTGGCAACGCACCGCATCGTGACAGCCGCGATCGAGGAGCGAATTCTCGTGCGTCTCGGTGAAGAGGAGCGGCATGAGGTATTCGAACATCGTCCCTGTCCAGGAAAGGAGCGGCAGTCGTCCGTAAGCGGCGCCAAAAGGCCGGCCCAAAGCCCACCAGTGCTCCACCGGCACTTCGCCGCGCGCGATCGCCAGAAGACTCGTTAGGCGCGCCTCGCTCGCGAGCAGGTCGTAAAACGAGTTGTCGAGCCGGCGTTCCGCCACCAGGTAGCCAATGGCAAAAATTCGGCGTTCCTCGTCGTAGAGGAAACGCAGTCCCATGCCGTCTTCGAGTTCCTGGCTCTGGGTCAAAAGTTCGTCCAGGCGCCCGAGTTCTTCCGCGGCTTTGGCGCGCGCCTGCTCCACCTCGGTCACGAGACGATCGAGCCACTCCCGCACCGCCTCGGGAATTTCCATTTCCTCGCGCCGTCCATGAAGTGCGAGCAACGCGGCCAGCCCCGCGCTTCCGTCGCTGGCGAGGTGGCGCAGCGAAAAGGTGGCCGCGAGCGCCTCGCGGCGGAATTCGTGGACCGCTTCGCCTAACGACACCAACTGCACCGGCGGCGCCATCAGGATTTCCACCGGCCGCAGATATTTGTCGATCACGGCATTCCAGTCCGTCACCTGCCGCGCGACCTGGCGCGCCCAGTAGGTGCACGAATTGGTTTCCGCTTCGCGAAGGGAATGCACCAGATCCTGCACGAGGGGCCGCGCCGAGCGGAGGCGCGTGATGATTTCCTCCAGGTTCAACGGCTGCCCCGCGGTCAATTTTTCCAGCTCAAGAAACGCCGCAGAATAATCACTTTCCTCGCGCGCCGACATGATTTGCCGCAGCACACCGAGTGCATCCGCCAGCCCTCGCAAGGCCCTCCCATCGAGAAGCGGACGGGTGGCCAATTCGTGACAGCTGCTCTCGAAAGTCCAGAGGCTGGCGAGCAGGTTGCCGCTGTCCACGGTCGAGACATAGCGCGGATGCAACGGCTCGAGGTTCTTCAGATCGTACCAATTGAAAAGATGACCCTCGAATTTTTCCAAACGGCCTAGCGTTTCCAGGGTGCCGAGGTTGCGCTTTACGACATCGTCACTGGTGATGTAGCCAAAGTCGTTTGCCGCCACCGTCGCCAGCATCCAGAGACCGATGTTCGTCGGGGAAGTGCGCAGGAAAATTTCACGCTGGGGGGTTTCCTGAACATTGTCCGGCGGGAGCCAGGAAGTTTGCGGGCCGACGAACTCATCGAAATATCGCCAGGTGCGCCGCGCGACGGTGCGGAGAAAGCGGCGATCATCCGGCGTCAAAATTCCGCCGCGGAAGCTTTTCGCCGGGCGGTTGATGAAAATGACGGCGAGTGGGAAAAGAGCCCACAAGATCAGGAACGGACTCATGGCCCAAAGGGCCGATGGCCCGCGCAGCAGTGCGGCGACGAAGAGCAGCGCGGAGGCCGCCGGGATCCAAAGCCGGTGGAAAATGAATTGGCGTTGCCGATTTCTTGCGCGCTGGTGAGCTTCCTGCGCTGTCTCCCATTCCAGGAGCAAACGGTGCGTGACGATTCGCCGGTAGGCCACGCGAACGATCGCATTCAGCGCCATGCCGGCGTAATCCAGCAGGAAGATGATCGCGAAGACGGAGCGGACCAGGCGATCGCGCGGCTCGCGCCAGAACCTCGTTCCAGGCGGCGGCGGATGCAGCAACAAGCCGAGGATGGAATTCAGGGCCGGCCAGAGCATGAGCCCCGCGATGATCACGCTCCAGAGCTTCGGCGCGGGTGTGAAGAACCAGCCCGCGAGAAGGAGAGCGACGGTCGCGGGCGGCACCAGGCTGCGGCGAAGATTGTCGAAAATTTTCCAGCGGCTGAACGCGGAGAGCGGATTCGGTTCGTTCCCGCCGGCACCGGACGGCACACGCGGTTTCAGCCAGTCGACGATCTGCCAGTCACCGCGAATCCAGCGGTGCTGCCGATGCCACCACGAAATGTAGTTGTCGGGAAAGCTGTCCAGCAATTCGATGTCAGTGGCGAGCCCGACGCGCACATGGTTGCCCTCCAGCAAATCGTGACTGAGCAAATGCGCCGTTGGAAAGCGCCCAGACAAGAGCTGGTGAAAGGTGCGCAGTTCATAAATGCCTTTGCCGTGATAGCTGCCTTCGCCGGTCAAATCCTGATAAACATCGGAGACGGCGTGGGTGTAGGGATCGATGCCGCGTTGGTTGGCAAAGATGCGTGAGAACCACGTTGCGGTGGCGCTCGGCAGCGTCGTGCTGACGCCCGGTTGAATGATCGTGTAGCCGCGCACAACCCCGCGGCCGTCGGGCGAAAGGCGCGCCTGATTGAGCGGATGGGCCAGTGTTTCGATCAACCGCCGGCCGGTTTCGCGGAGCAATTGCGTATCGGCATCGAGCGTGATGACAAAGCGGATGCCTTCGAGTTGCGCCCGATCACCCGCGCAGAGGAAACCCTCCAGCCCGGGCGCGGATTCGCCGATGAGGAAACGGTTGAGCTGCTCAAGCTTGCCCCGTTTGCGCTCCCATCCGATCCAGCGTTGCTCGCTCTCGCTCCAAAAACGTCCGCGATGAAAAAGAAAGAAGCGCCCCGTGCCATGCCGTTGGTTCAATTGCTCGATGCCGCGCACCGCGATGTCGAGATCCTCCGCATCCTCGGGCATGACCTGCTGGGGGGCGTCGGCAAAATCGCTCAACAGCGCAAAACGCAGGTTCGCATCGGCATTGCCGAGGTAGCGAATTTCCAGGCGATTCACTTCGTTTTCGATCGCCTCCGGGGTGGTCAACATCATCGGTACCACTACGAGTGTGCGGCAATCGTCGGGGATGCCTTCCTCTTCGAAGGACATTTTCGCCAAGACCCGTGGCCGCAGGATCGAGGTCACGAAGTAGTTCACCGCCAGCACCGCCAGTTCGCTCGCGGGCACAATGAGAAGGAAGCCGAGCATCCCAAGCATTGGTCCATGGACCGACCGCGCGATAAAGAGAAGCGGCAGCGCGATCGTCACGATTGTGAGCACGAGGATGCTCCCGAAATAGGAGCTGGCGGCATGCGCGCAGATCGAGCGACGAAACCGTTCCGCCAAAGGCACGCTCGCCTTCACCGCCTGTTCGAGCGCCGGCCGGCCCGCATCGATCAGGTAATAACCGACGTGCCGCACGACTTCACCCTCGGCCGAGTGAGCCAGGGTCAGCGCCGCGTCGATGATTTCGTGTTCCGATCGCTTCGACCAACGCGCGATTTCTTCCACCGCGCTGCGGCAACGATCGCGCGTTTCAAAATCGGTCCGCGCATAAATGCCGGCCGGATCCGCCGCCAGTTCGCTCTCCGCGCGGCTGGTCGCTTCGAACAGCTCGCGCCATTCGATCTGCGCGAGACGCCGGCAACTGTTGATCAAATTGGCCAGCGCGGTCTGCTGCACCGTCTGGCGTAGGTGTTCCTGCTGCATCACTTCGTGCAGGGGCGCGCGGAAAAGGCGTTCCAGCCAGCCCGTCACCATCGGGAGCGCCGCCTCTTCGTCATAGAGATGGGCCACCAGCTCGTGGGCAAAATGCGCGCTCGGCTCCGGATGCTGTTCCACGAGCTGCTCCATCATCCTGAGCAGACGCGACGAGTCGTGCCGCGCGGCCGTGATCAAACGATTCGCCCAGAAGTCCGCCTCTTCGCTCTCGCCCTGCTGTTGCCCGACCTGGATCGCAAGCAGGCGCAGACTTTCGACCAGACGCAAACGCAACATCGGAGGGACGGCCCAGAGCTCCGCGATGTCGAGTGGCGCAACCTCCTGGAAGGCGACGAGAAATTTCCGAATCGTCTCGCGGTCGAGGGCACCGCCGCTCTCCGCCACGATTTCCGCCGCGAGACGGTAAACCCGCGGGAGCCCCGCCTCCGGCCCGCTCGCGATGAGCGGCAACTCTCCATAAGATTCTCGCGGCAAACTTCCCCGCAGCTCGGTCGCTTGTTCGCGAATGAGGTAGGCGTTATCGAGCAGCCACTCCGACGAAAGCGCGAAGGTCTGCTGCGCTTCGGTTCCCATCGTCAGGCTGTCGTTGGCCCATTCCAACGTCCGCTCGATCTCGCGCAGGCGGTGTAGGAAGGATGGCCCGCGCGGCTTCATCGTCCGGCTCACCGGAATCGAGGACGCAAGCCGGGCGGCATTTTCCGCCAGGCGCTGACCCGATGGCCGCTCCGGCCAGAGCGGGCGCGTGGTTAATTCAGCCGACAAAGGCGGAGGCGAATAAAAGGAGAATGTTACTGGCGCCTCCGCCTCCACGTCCCGCAGGATTGCCAGCACGCGCGGCGTATCGTCGGCTTGGACCCGGGCGATGATGACCGTTTCGGCTGGCAGGATCGTGCTCTTGCACCAGTCCAGGCTCGCGTCATCGACATGCTGCTGAAGCAACCGGACGAGGATCCATCCGGTAAGAGCGCCGGCCAGCGCGAAAGCAAAAAGAAGCAGGGCCGTTTGAGCCGGACCGTAACCGGTCAGCATTCCGCGCTGCCAGAAAATGAATGCGCCCAAACCGAGGCCGAGAGCGCAGGCCGTGGCCGTTCCGCCGATCGCCGAGACGCCACTTTCCTCGACGCGCGGCCGGCCTTTGACCAGAGCATGGACTGCGGCGGCGCGGCGAAACCGTGCCTGATGCAGGTTCCTCAGGTACAGTCCTTCCGATTTCCGGACCTTGGAAGAAACCGATCACCAGGACGCGATCGCCATTTTTCCGCCGTAATCTCATTTCGACATAGCCTCAATAAAACAGCCTTCCGAGCACCGACCAAATCGGTCGACTGACCGTAGCAGAATATCGGCAAAGCGGCCCAAAGGGATGGGCCGGCCAAGAAATGCCGATTGTTTCGCAAGCAGCGATAAGCTGTTTCGCTTTGTGCATCCGATTGGAACACTTGTGAGCAAGAACCCCGAACTCCGGCTGATTGCCGCGCAAAAATTGCCGCGCGACTCGATCCAACCAACCGCTTCGTTCTTCCAGGAACCGCTTCGCCTGACGAACATGGTAGTGCCGCTTGACCTCTCCCTCGAATCGCTCCGGGCGCTCGATTTCGCCCTCCCGCTTGCCAAACGATTGGGGGCGCGCGTCCACCTCGTGCACGTCTACGAAGGCGCACACCAATTTTCGACCATCGCGACATCGCCGCTCCTCTGGTCTGAAGGCGAGGGAAAACGCCATCTGGCCGACGAAGTGGAACTCACCTTCGGGACGCGTCCGCGGCGGGAAGATTGTCACGTGCGGGTCGGCAAGCCGCCCCGGGAAATCATCGCGGCGGCGGAGGAACTAAAGGCGGACCTGATCGTGATGGCGACTCATGGTCGGAACGGTTTCCGCCATCTGACTCTCGGCAGCACAACCGAGAAAATAATTCGCAGCGCGAACTGTCCGGTGCTGATCGTGCGCGAAACGATGCGCGGACCGGTCAAGATCGCAGCCGACGGAATCGTGCTGCAAAAAATTCTCGTGCCGGTCGATTTCTCCAACTGCGCCCGGGAAGGCGCGCGCTATGCCTCGATGTTTGCGACCGCCGTCGGCGCCGACCTTTTGCTCATGCACGTCGTCCGTCCGACTCATGATCTTGCAGCGCAACGAAGGAGAGGCGTTCGCAATTCGGCGCAGCAATTGGAGAATGCAATCCTCGAAGCCGAGGACAAGCTTGAGGCGCTGGTCAACTTTCTTCCGCTCATCTGCATCTCGGCGGAGACGGATCTTGCCGTTGGCGAGCCGGCCGAAAAGCTGATTGCGGCCAGCAGCCGAGCCGATCTGGACATGATCATCACCTCGACGCATGGTTATTCCAGTCTGCGTCATGCTCTGCTCGGCAGCGTGGCGGAGGAACTGGCGCGCGAGGCGAGTTGTCCCGTGTTGATCGTGCCGAGCCATCTGCGGCCGGGAACCTCAGACGCGCCCGAAGGTTGACCGATGAATGAAGAAGCCGCGCACTATTACGAGAGCGCGGAGGTGTGGGCGCGGATCCGGGACTTTCTTGGCCATGATTCGTCAGGCAAACCGACCTGTCGTTATCTGGCCAAAGGAGAAACCACCGAGCTGCACCTGCACGAGCGTCATCCGGTGAGGGATCTCGAGGCGCTCTTCGACGAAGGGACCGAGATCGCGCGTTCGCTCTGGGATGAGACTGCGCTCATCGCCGATCTCGACGTCGAATACGTCAATTTCGATCGACCGGCCGAGGCCTTTCTGAATCCCGGGCGCGCCTTCGAGCTGCAGAGGCCGGTCGAGCAAACGATTATACGGGTGCTCGCCGGCTACGGTATCCGGCCGCTCCATCTGCTGAGCGGACGCGGTCATCATTTCATCTGGCAGATCGACCAGAATTCGCCCGCCTTTCGGCGCCTGACGAACCTCGGAAATGGCCCGGCCAGCCTGTGGCGGACGACGGCCGAACAAAGATCGCCCGACGGTGAAGTTGTCTCCCTGCAACTGGCGCGAGCTTTTGCCGGGCTCGGGCAGGTGATGGAATTCCTCGCCAACCGGGTGAAGGAGGTCGCGGCGCCTGCCAGCAAAATTCCGGTCGAGCTAACCGCGGTTGAGGTCGGCCCGTCCGATCGCGGCCGCGAAATGGTCTCGCTCGACATCTCGGAATATGGCGATCCGCTCCCGGCCCGCATGTTGCGGGTGCCGTTCAGCGTCTATCTCAAGCCGTGGCAGCAGCGCGGCTTGATCGCGGATGAAGTGCTCGACGAAATCAGACCGCTCTTTGTCATTCCGTTAGGCGATTTGGAAGTGAATGAAGCCCTGCCCATCATGCGCTCGGGCGAGCTGGCGGCCAGGCTCGCGGCCACGGCTAAGACGGCAATTCCGGACGCGAGCCGCGAGATGGAAAGGTTGATCGACGACTATCAGGATTCGTCGTTAGGCAAGTTTCATCTCGATTTTTACTCGCAGGAACACGAGCCGCCGGAGCGCTGGCCCGAGACCTATGATCGCGTCCCGTTGGAGGCCTGGCCGGACTGCGGCCGGTTCATGATCGAGCAGCCTAACGATCTCCTCCTCCGTCCGGCCTGTATTCGCTGCGTTGTCCGCATCCTCCTCGCGCTTGGCTGGCACCCGCGCCACATCGCCGGTTTCATTCGTTCCAAATACGAGCGCGATTTTGGCTGGACTCAGTTCACCGACTGCGATCCGGCGGCGCGGGCAGATTTTTACGTCCGCGTTTTTGCCGGTCTCTTCGTGACCGGGCGCGATGATCTGGTCGACTTCAATTGCACTTCGGCGCAGGAACAGGGAATCTGTTTTCTCACCGACTGTCACGACAACCTGCTCCGCTTCAGGGAAGCGGCGCTCTTCCGGAGAGGAAATGACAAACTGGCCCATCGGCCTTTCAACCGGCTGCTTTTACCAACAAAACATTCTTGATTGCCTGCCGGGCATTTGCGCGAGCGGCTTCAGCATGATCGAGGTCTGTTCCTGGCCGGCCCATCTCGATTACCGCGATCACGCTGCAGTTGGGCAGGCTGCTGCGCGCATCCACCAGCTAGGGATGGAAGCCTATTCATTTCACGCCCCTTTCTCGGATCACATCGACATTGCCTCGCCGGACGCGAAGCAACGTGCCAGCGCGCTTTCCGAAATCCTGCGTGCGGCGGAGGCGGCGGCACTCCTCAAGGTTCACTATCTTGTGATCCATCCCGGCCCGGAATTGCCCGGTGAGATGAGCGCCGAGGAACGTTTGGCCCGGATGGAAAATGTTGTCGCCTCCTTGAGCGTCGTCGCGGCGCGCTGCCGCGAACTCGGCATCATGTGCGTGCTCGAGAACAAGCTGCCGCACCTTCTTTTCGGGAACACGAGCGACATTCTCTGGATTCTCGATGCCATTAGCACGACAGAGATCGGTGCCTGTCTCGACACCGGCCACGCTACGATCGCGGGCGACATTTCCACGCTGGTGCATAAACTTGCGGGCCACCTCAAGGTGATTCACGCGCATGATAACGACGGTCATTTCGACGAACATCGTACCCCGGGCGATGGCGTGATTGATTGGGAAAAACTGCTGCACGATCTGGTACAGACGCAATTTCATGGCGCCTTCATTCTTGAGTTGAGCGGTGAAGCCGACATGGAGACGACGCTGGCCAAGGCGCGCCGCGGCCGACAGTTCCTCCGCGCCTTATCGAGAAGAATCGCGCTTGCCTCAGCCTGAGGATCACCTGACGAACTCGTGATGACACATACCGATCCGGTTTGCCGCATGAAGGTCGAGCCGGACTCGGCTGCCGGCACGAGCACGCACGCGGGCGCGACCTATTACTTTTGCTCGTCCGGCTGCAAACAAAAATTTGACGCCGCCCCGGCGAAGTTTCTCGAAGCGCCGCCTGACGAGGCGCCCGAGCCGGTTGTCCCGGGCGCGATCTACACCTGCCCGATGCATCCGGAGATCGAGCAGGATCATCCGGGCGATTGCCCAATCTGCGGCATGGCCCTCGAGCCGAGGGAAGTTGGCGCCGCCCCGGAAGACAACACCGAACTAAAGGACATAACGCGGCGGTTCTGGATCGCGGCCGTCCTCGCCCTGCCGGTTTTCCTGCTCGCGATGTCGCATCTCCTACCGGGTGCGCCGTCCTGGATGTCGAGCGACACGTCGCGCTGGATTCAATTCTTCTTCAGCACACCGGCGGTGCTCTGGGCGGGCGCCCCCTTTTTCCAGCGCGGCTGGCGTTCGTTGCGCACGGGTCACCTCAATATGTTTACGCTCATCGCGATGGGCGTGGGCGTGGCCTACTCCTACAGCGCGGTGGCGATGATCTGGCCCGGAATTTTTCCGCCTTCCTTCCGCGAGCACGGGAAAATCGGCATCTACTTCGAAGCCGCGGCCATGATCACGGTGCTCGTCCTGCTCGGGCAGGTGCTCGAGTTACGCGCGCGCCATCGCACCGGCAGCGCCGTGCGCGCCTTGCTCGATCTCGCGCCGGCCGCCGCGCATCTCATCTGTCACGGGGAAAGCAGAGACGTGCCGCTGGGCGAGGTGGAAGTCGGCGACGAATTGCGGGTGCGGCCGGGTGAAAAAGTGCCGGTCGATGGCCTGGTGCTCGATGGTGCGACGAACATCGATGAATCGATGATCACCGGCGAAGCGATGCCAGTCGCGAAACGCGCCGGCGACGGTGTGACCGGCGGAACCGTCAACACCACCGGCAGTTTTCTCATGCGCGCGGAGCGCGTCGGCCGCGCGACCCTGCTCGCGCAGATCGTGCAAATGGTCTCGGACGCACAGCGCAGCCGGGCGCCAATCCAGAGCGTGACCGACAAAGTGGCCGGCTATTTCGTTCCCGCGGTGCTGGCGGCGGCGGCCATCACTTTCGCGGTCTGGGCCTGGATCGGGCCCGAGCCGCGGTTCGCCTATGCGATCGTCAACGCCGTTGCAGTTCTCATAATCGCGTGCCCGTGCGCACTCGGTCTTGCGACCCCGATGTCGATCATGGTCGGGGTTGGCCGCGGCGCGGCCGCAGGTGTTTTGATCAAGGATGCCGCGTCCATCGAACGAATGGAAAAGGTCACGACAATCGCAGTCGATAAGACCGGCACGCTGACCGAAGGCCGGCCGCGCCTAACGAAAATCATTTTGGCGCAAGGGGCGGAGGAAAACGATTTGCTGACCGCGGTCGGGAGCGTCGAACAACAAAGCGAACATCCGCTGGCCGCGGCGATCGTGGCCGCGGCCAAAGACAAAAATTTGCCGCTTGGATCGATCTCCGATTTCAACTCCGTCACCGGCGGCGGCGTCAGCGGAAAAACGGCGCACAGGCAGGTGCTGACAGGCAGTTCGCAATTCCTGCGCGAGCGAAAGGTTTCCGATCTCCAATCGCTCGAGAGCGCCGCGGAGAAGTTTCAGGCCGAAGGACAAAGCGCGATTTTCGTTGCTTTGGACCAGCGCGCCGCTGGCGTCTTGCTCGTGAGCGATCCAATCAAGCCGACGACCAGCGCCGCGATTCGCGAGCTGCATCGGCGGCGTTTGAAAGTCGTGATGCTGACCGGCGACAACCGGCGCACTGCCGACGCCGTCGCGCGCGAGATCGGAATCGATCGCGTGGAAGCAGAGCTGACTCCCGGCGAGAAAAGCGTAGTCGTTAGGCGATTGCGCGACGAGCGCGAGATCGTGGCGATGGCCGGCGACGGGATCAACGACGCGCCCGCCCTCGCCGCCGCCGACGTCGGGATCGCGATGTCGACCGGGACCGACATCGCGATCGAAAGCGCCGGAGTCACGCTCCTGCACGGCGATCTGGATGGGATAGTGAAAATTGTCACCCTGAGCCGCGCCACCATGCGCAACATCCGGCAGAACCTGTTTTTCGCTTTCGCCTACAATACGCTTGGCATCCCGATTGCCGCCGGCGTTTTGTATCCGGTTTTTGGCCTTCTCCTCAGCCCGATCATCGCGGGAGCGGCGATGAGCTTCAGTTCCGTCTCGGTGATCGCCAACGCGCTCCGCCTGCGCCACATTTCGCTCTAGCGCGTTTTGACAAAATCTCGATGAAGAAAACTCTGCTCTGCGTCCTCGGGCTCGCGACTCTGACCTCTCTTCGCGCGGCTCAGCCATCGCCAACCGCCGACGGTAAGCCATTTCCTCCTCAATTCACAATGGTCGATGGCGTCCTCGTGCCGGTCCCGAGCGAGATCTTCAACACGCTCGACAAATTCCGCCATTCGAACTGGCGCCCGGTGCAGCGTCCGGAACTCGCGCGTTGGAAGCCGCCCGGCAATCAGGCGGAGAACGCGCTTTTGCTCGGGGCGGTGATTGCCGAAGGATTTATCGCTGTGGAAGCGGAAGACGCCGTTGAAACGAAAAGTCTGGGCCGGTTCGTGCTCAAATTGGCGCGCGGCCTCGGCGTGGAAAAGGCGGCGCTCCGGCGCAGCCGCAGCATTGTTGACTATGCCCAAAAAGGGGACTGGCCTGCCGTGCGCAAGGAATGGGACGGCGTGCTCCCCGACGTTCAAAAGGGAATGAGGCAACTGCAGAGCGACCAACTCGCGCAACTCGTGAGCCTCGGCGGCTGGGTGCGCGGGTCAGAAGCGTTTGCCGCACTGGTGCTGCAAAACTACTCCAGGCAAGACGCGGAGCTTCTTCGGCAACCGGCGCTCTTTGATCACTTCGAGAAGCAACTTGCCGGCCTGCGCGGTGACGTCGGGACCGATCCGGTCATCACAAAAATGCGCGCCGGCCTCCAGGACGTGCGCAAGGCCCTCGCGGCGGGCGACAACTCGGTCTCACGCCAACAAGTGCGGGAGATCTCCGGCCTCGCGCACGGGCTCCTCAAAAATCTGAGTCGTTAGGGGAAGCTCTGCTTGAGCTTTTTCCGCTCGCGCGAACGGTTGCCTGACGAGCGACTTTCGCCCACCGCGGGGGATGCCGACGGCAAGCAGTCTTCCAACAGTTGGTCAAGCATGACCCGGTCGCGATACGACACCCGGACGAAAACGAATCTCACACTCGGATCGGGCTGCGCGCCATGCCCGCGGCAAGACTGCCGGGCCGCTTCAGCTCGATGTCCGGAATGGCGTCGATAAATCCGCGTCGCTCTTTCAACGTTGCGCGCGTTTCGCCTCCTCGAGCAGGAGCGTCTTCACATCGGCCAGCACCAGGCGCGGATCGAGCGTGTCGGAACTGTAGATGTTCCGGATATGGTGCTCGCGATCGATGAGGAATACGCGGAGTGTGTGGTGGAGTGGACCCAGCCCATCGGCGGGGTTTTGTTTTCGGTCCACCGCCTGTCCATAGCTGCTGAGGATCGCGGGCAAGTCCCCGACCGATCGCGGCGTAACAAAACGCCACTCGCAGCCCTTGTCGTCGTCCCGCACCATCGCCGCGTAGTCGGCCAGCCGCTCCGGCGTGTCGTGTTCCGGATCGAAGCTCATGCTGACAAGACGCATGCTTTGGGCGAGCCGTTCGTCGTGCGCGCTGGCCTCATGCAGCTGGTTGAGGACGCTCGCCGCGTAGGGGCATGCCCGCGCGTCACCGCAACGCGTGTAGATGAAGCTCAGCACAGTGATGCGACCGCCGGTCACGTCGCGCAGATTCAGAGGTTTGCCCTGCATGTCCCGCAGCGCGCCATCGGCGGCTTCTTTCACCACTGGTAGATTGTAGGTTCCCGGAACCGGTGGTTCGTAATCAAAATCGGGATCGCGCGGAAGATCCAACCCCGTTTCCGCGCTCGCCTTGCCTAACGACAAGGCGAGCACCAGCAACGCCGCCGCCGCGATCGCTCCGATAGAGTTCTTCATGGCGTCTTCTCTCCAGCGGCTAGCGTTCGGTAACGGTGGGCGGCTTCGCGTCCCCCATTTTTCGCGCGCCAAACAACATGTGGTGGGGTCGGCCGAG
This sequence comes from uncultured Verrucomicrobiae bacterium, assembly GCA_963782205.1. Classification (GTDB taxonomy): domain Bacteria; phylum Verrucomicrobiota; class Verrucomicrobiia; order Chthoniobacterales; family UBA10450; genus Palsa-1392. Next base: position 44,748 of record CAWAIY010000018.1, read on the forward strand.
TTTCAGCGCCGTAAAGTCGAGGTCGAAGCTCGGTTCCAAGTCCTTCCCATTCCAAGCGTAGGCGCGGAGGAATTGTTCGTTGTCCTTCCCGGTTTTGTCCCACTTCGCGAGGAGTGAGCTGGTGAAGTAGACACGCTTCCCGTCCCAGCTTTGCGAGATCATGTTAACCTGCCGCCCGATTTGCTTCTCGAGAATCTGTCGCGGCTTTTCCGGATCCGAAACGTCGAAGACTCGGCATTTGCCGTCGGCAAAACAGCCGACGAATAACGTCTTGTCATCAGCACTGAGACTGATGTCGACCGGCAGAACGCCGCCTTTCACATCACCAATGGAAGCGACTTCCTTTGCTTGCCATTCGCCCGCGTCGTCTTGGTGGACGAGCCAGAGCTTGGAGGTCAGGGCCGTGGCGGTGAAGGCGTAGTTGTGCTTCTTGCCCAACGCCCAGCGGATCTCGAGGGGCGCACCCGGAACGCGGAAAACCTTCTTCGGCTGCCTTGCGTGGAAATCCCACATGACCATCGTGTTTCCGAACCGCTTCATCGCTTCCGGATCCGCTGTCACCTTGGGGAATTCCGTGGTGTAGTTATCCCAGCCAGTAAACGATGAGGTCAGGAGCGCGTTCTTCCGCGGCAGGACTCGTGCGTCGTAGCCGTAGCCGTCGGCGAACTCCGCGCCCGCCGCGCCGTGTGCATCTGTCTTTGTCGGCAGCCAATGGGTCGCGATGTAATTGCCGTCATTGCTGTATTCGACCAGCGCTGTGCGGCCATCTTTATCCTTCGCATTCGAGAGCGCCGGGATGAGCACGCGGCCGGGCAACGCATAGACGCCATGCGGTCCGACCGCCCCACCGCTTGCTTGCGTGAAGTCCGCGATCGTTTTTACGAGTCGTGGCTTGGCCGGGTCGGTGTAGACGTCGTAGATGAAGATTCGGCTGCTCTCGAGCCCGGCGAGCCAAAGCTGGCGCCGATCATCGGTGAAGCCTCCGTGATGCGCTTCGTGCCGGCCCCCGACAGAGGAAGTGTTGATCACCTTGCCGTAGGTGGGCGAACCGGGCTTCACATCCACGGTCACGAGTTTATCAGAGCCATCGCCCAGACCTTCAACGCCAAGCGTCCAGACGTAGACGAACTCTTCCTGCCCTTCGATGCGCGCGAGGTAAGGTGAGGAGCAAGTCTCATCCGCCCACGCCGGCTGGCAGAGAGTACTCAGGATGACCGCGAGGCAACTCATCACGGCGCCCTGCGCGACTTTGCTCTTTCGGCTGCGCGACCGTTGTCCGCCTGACTGATCGTTAAACAAAGAGGCAATGTCCGCGCTCTTGTTGTTTTCTTGTCCGATGTTGTTGTTTGATGTTGTCATGTTTGTTTGTCCTCATTTCGGTGGGCATTTGCATACTGACTAGTTGGTATGATTCTATAACGCAAAACGCGATCTCAGCCGTTGAGCGCTGGAGCCGTCTCCAAGAGTAGCTTCAAATAACCTCGAAATTGCCGGATGCCGGTGGGGATGCGGCGCCAATCGGCATGTGCCTTTGCCAGAACAATCGAACCTTCCAGGCAGGCGAGCAGTTGCTCCGCCAGTTCCCGCGCTGTGGGTCCATCGGTCGAGCCGTGTTGCCGCGCGACCGGTTCAAGGATTGCCGCAAAGCCGTCTGTAATCTCCGAAAAAAGAGAGGAGACCTGAGCCTGCATCCGGGGGTTTGTCTCCGCCAATTCGAGCGAGAAACTCCCAAGTAAACAGCCCTGACTCCAGAGCATCGGCGATTGCTCTACGAGGTGATCAACATACGCCAGTGCTCGCTGGATCGGATCCGCCACGGTGGCCAATGAGTCGCTGCTGAGGGCCTCCGCATGTTCCTCCAGCGAGAATCTCAGGACAGCCAACCCGAGAACTTCCTTGCCGTCAAAAAAGTGATAAAAGCTGCCCTTGCTCAGCCCTGCTGCGTTGCAGATCTGATCGACGCTCGTGGCTTTGTAGCCGTTGGCCAGCATCAGGGTCTGCGCTGATTTCAAGAGCCGTTCTTTCGTAGAGGAAGCCGCCATAATTCTGACATATAGACCAACCGGTCGGTATTATCAAATGGGAAATGATGGACTTCATTTCCCCCGGTGTGCTCGATTCAGGGAGGGCCTGACGCCCGCGATTAAAGTCCCGCTTTCAGGACCGCCGCGCCGGTCAGCGCACCGCTGCGGAGTGCGTGGAGCGCTTCATTCGCCTGCTCGAGCGGAAAGGGGCGGGTCTCGGTCCGCACCGGCACCTGCGGGGCAAGCGCGAGAAACTCCTGGCCGTCGCGCCGGGTGAGATTGGCGACGGAACAGATGGTGCGTTCCTGCCAAAGATCGTCGTACGGAAACGACGGGATGTCGCTCATGTGAATGCCGCCGCAAACGACGGTGCCGCCGCGTTCCAGCACACGCAGCGCCGCCGGCACCAGCGGACCCACCGGCGCGAAGATGATCGCGGCATCCAGAGTTTGCGGTGGAGTTTCATCTGAGCCGCCGGCCCATTGGGCGCCGAGCCGACGCGCGAAATCCTGCGCCTCCATGTCGCCCGGACTGGTAAACGCGAAGACCTCGCGGTCCTGATGTCGCGCGACCTGAGCGATAATATGGGCGGCGGCGCCAAAGCCGTAGATCCCGAGCCGCCGCGCGTTGCCGGCTTTGCGCAGACAGCGGTAACCAATCAACCCGGCGCATAACAACGGCGCGGCCGCGACATCTTCATAGGCGTCTGGAATGGGGAAACAGAAACGCGCGTCGGCAACGGTGAATTCCGCATAGCCGCCATCGATCGTGTAACCGGTGAAACGCGCTCGCTCGCACAGGTTCTCGCGATTCGTCCGGCAGAACTTGCATTTGCCGCAGGTCCAGCCCAGCCACGGAATCCCCACCCGTTCGCCAATCTGAAATCCACGCACATCCGTACCGATTTGCTCAACCCGGCCGACGATTTCGTGACCGAGAATGAGCGGCAATTTTGGATTCGAAAGCTCACCGTCGAGCACATGAAGATCGGTGCGGCAAACCGCGCAGGCCGCGACGCGCACGAGCAATTGATCCGGTTGCGGCGCGGGCCGCGGCACGTCCTTGGCGACGAGCGGCTGGCGAGGTGATTCGAGAACCATCGCGCGCATGTTGTTGGTTACACGAACTTCGTCGCTTTTGAAACTGCGCTCTCTCCTCCGCACGAGAACACCGCGCAATTTCCGGCCAGCTTGGCTTCGAGGAACAGGACAAGAAATGCGCGGCAAATCGCAAGTGTTGGGAAGCGGTCAGGACGAGCCCCGGCCAAAGTTTTCTGGATAAACGAAAGGGAGGAAGAGAGGGAAAATGAAAGCAGAGACAATTCAAACGGCGCCTCCGGCCGCGGCGAAATCGGGAACTTCAGCGCGACCATGTTTCATCAAGAGGTTTGACGAAATTTCGATCGAAGACGTGCCCTCGGTTGGGGGGAAAACGGCGTCGCTGGGCGAAATGTTCCGGAGCCTTTCGCCGCAGGGGGTGAAAGTGCCGGATGGCTTCGCGATCACGGCCGATGCGTATCGCAATTTTCTCAGCACCGGAGGGCTCGACCGCAGAATCGATGGGCTTCTGCGTGGGCTCGACACTCAGAACCTCGAAGCGCTGCGCGACTGCGGCGCAAAGGTTCGCGAAGCGATTCTGGCCACGCCTTTTCCCGACGCTCTCCGGGATGAAATCCTGGCCGCCTACGATCGGCTGCGCGCGAGCGGCCAGGCCGATGGGGGCGTCGCGGTCCGGAGCAGCGCGACGGCAGAGGATTTGCCTGACGCCAGTTTTGCCGGACAACAGGAAACGTATCTGAACGTGCGCGGGCAGAACGCCTTGATCGACGCCTGTCGCCGGTGTTTCGCATCGCTCTTCACCGATCGCGCGATTTCCTATCGGGCCGACAAGGGATTCAGCCACCGCAAGATCGCGCTCTCCATCGCCGTGCAACGCATGGTGCGCTCGGATCTCGGTGCTTCCGGCATCATGTTTACGATCGATACGGAAACCGGCTTTCGTGATGCCGTCTTGATCAATGCCGCCTATGGCCTCGGCGAAAATGTCGTGCAGGGATCGGTTACGCCGGACGAGTATTCTGTTTTCAAGCCGACCCTGAAAGAAGGATTCCGTCCTATTCTGCAAAAGACGATTGGGAGCAAGGAGTTCAAGCTCATTTACGACGTCGGGGGCGGCAAGATGGTCAAGAACGTCCCGGTTGCGCCCGGCGATCGGAACCGATTCGCGATCTCGGACGACGACATCCTGACCCTTGCCCGCTGGGCCTGTGTCATTGAAGACCATTACAGCGCGGTCAAAGGCAGGCCGACGCCGATGGACACGGAATGGGCCAAGGATGGGCAAACGGGAGAAATGTTCATTGTCCAGGCGCGGCCGGAAACAGTCGAGTCGCGCCGCGACCGCGATGTCCTCGAGAGCTACGAACTGAAGACGCGTGGCCGGGTTCTCGTCAGCGGTCGCAGCGTCGGATCCAAAATCGCGACCGGGCCGGTGCACGTGATCAAGAGCGCGCACTACCTCGGCGAATTCAAAGAAGGCGAGGTTCTGGTGACCGACAAGACTGACCCGGATTGGGAACCAATCATGAAAAAGGCCGCGGCGATCGTGACCAATCGCGGTGGCCGCACCTGTCATGCTGCGATCGTCAGTCGCGAGCTTGGAGTTCCGGCGATTGTCGGGACCGAACACGGCACAGAAATCCTGCCTAACGGGCAAACCGTCACCGTTTCCTGCGCGGAAGGCGACATTGGTTTCGTCTACGACGGCGAACTGCCGTTCAAAGTAGAGCGCACGAACCTGAAAGGTCTCCCCCGCCCGCGCACTAAAGTGATGATGAACGTGGCCAACCCGGAAGAGGTGTTCACCCTTTCGTTCATTCCCAATGATGGCGTCGGTCTGGCGCGGGAAGAATTCATCATCAGCAACTACATCAAGGTGCATCCGCTCGCTTTGCTCGATTACGCGAAGATCGACGACGCCGAGGTGAAGGCGAAGATCGACCAGTTGACCGTCGGCTACGGGGACAAGTCCCAATTCTTCGTGGACAAGCTGGCCCAGGGCGTGGCCATGATCGCGGCGGCCTTTTATCCCAAGGACGTGATCGTCAGGCTGAGCGATTTCAAGACGAACGAGTATGCCAATCTGATTGGCGGTCGGGCCTACGAACCGGTCGAGGAAAATCCGATGCTCGGTTTCCGCGGTGCCTCGCGTTACTACAACCCGCGTTATCAGGCCGGGTTTGCCCTCGAATGCCGCGCCATGAAAAAAGTGCGCGAGGAGATGGGCCTGACGAACCTCAAGTTGATGGTGCCGTTCTGCCGCACCGTCGAGGAAGGCCGCAAGGTGATCGCGGAAATGGCGAAGCACGGACTGAAGCGCGGCGAAAATGGGCTCGAGGTTTACGTCATGTGCGAGATCCCGAGCAACGTCATTCTGGCGGAGGAATTCGCGGAGGTTTTCGACGGCTTCTCCATCGGTTCAAACGATCTCACCCAGCTCATCCTTGGGGTCGATCGCGACAGTGAAATCGTCGCGGAGATTTTCGACGAACGAAATCCGGCGGTGAAAAAAATGATCGCGGAGGTGATCGCAGTTTGTCGCAGGAGAGGCCGCAAGATCGGCATCTGCGGCCAGGCCCCGAGCGATTACCCGGAGTTTGCCCAGTTCCTTGTCGAACAGGGAATCGACAGCATCTCACTCAATCCGGATACGGTCTTGAAAACGACGGTGGCAATTTTGGAAAAGGAAAGGAACCAACCAAACCCAGAGAAAAAGGAATGAAATGAACAAGCCAGCAAAGTTAGTCACGATTGTCGCGGCCGTGGTGGGGCTGTTCGCGTCCGGCGCGGCCGGACAGCGAAATTATAATCCAAAGACCGTGGAAACCCTGCAGGGAAAGGTGTTGTCGGTGGAAAAAACCAGCCCTCCGGCGCAGCGCGGGCATGGCGTTCACCTCATGTTGCAGACGGATAAGGAAACCATCGAGGTGCACCTGGGGCCGGCCGGATATCTGGAAAAGCAGGCCATGCAGATCGCGGCCAACGATGCGATTACCGTGACAGGTTCCCGGGTCATGATGGACGGCAAACCGGCGATCATCGCCGGGCAGATCAAGAAAGGAGACGAAGTCCTGAAACTGCGCGACGAGAATGGCGTTCCGGCCTGGTCGGCCGGCCGGCGCGGTCGTTAGGCAAACGAGCGCGACAGGACATGAAAGAGAAGCGGAAGCGAAGACCGTTAGTTTGTGGCACCGATTCCTCCGCGGTGGCGGTGGAGGCGATGGATGTCGCGGCGGCGATGGCAAGGCGGCTCGGGACGAAGCTGGTCCTGTTGCACGTGGAGGAATATTCCGGGATGGCGGAAGTCGATCCGGGGCTTTTCGAAGAGGCGCTCTCGCAAAAGCGAGGCGAACTCGAAAAGGCCGCGGCGCGCTTACGCGGACTCGGAACCGAGGTTGAAATCAAACTGCTTTCCGGCTCGGTCTTTGACGAGCTGGTCACGGCTGCGGTTGACTGCAAAGGACGAGCCATGGTGGTCGGGGCGGTCGGTCATGGGCTGGCGCGACGCCTGCTCGTCGGCAGCGTGGCCGAGCGGACGGCCGAAACCTCGCCGATTCCGACTCTCGTAGTGCGTCCCGGCGGGCGACTCGGCTCCTGGCTGCAGGGCGAGCACCCGCTGAAAATTCTCGTCGGTTACGATTTCTCGCCCGCGAGTGACGCTGCTTTGCGCTGGGTGAACGAACTGCAGCAGATCGGTCCGTGCCACACCACCGTGTTGCACCTTGATTGGCCCCCTAACGAAGCGGATCGCCTCGGCTATCACGGACCGATGCCGTTGACCAGGAATCCGACGGAGATCCAAAACTACCTCGAGCGTGATCTGGCGGAACATGTCGCCCTGCGCCTGGCTCCCGAGCACGTGGCGGTGACTGTCGAACCCGCCTGGGGACATCCGGCCGGTCATCTGTTCGAGGTGGTCCAGCGCGACCAGATCGATCTTATCGTGGTCGGAACCCATCATCGCCATGGGTGGAGCCGGCTTCGATTTGGTTCCGTCTCGCGCAGCGTTTTGCATCATGCCGAAGTGAGCGTCGCGGTGGTTCCGCCACTCGAAGAGCATCCACGCCGTGCCATGCCAAAACTCGAGCGCGTGCTCGTCGCGACGGATTTCTCCGACCTCGGCAACAGCGCGATCCGGTATGGGTGCGCAATCCTGCACCGGGGAGGAACGTTAAAAATCCTTCACGTGCTGGAAGCAGCCGCTACGGAAAAAAATAAACCTCGACCCGACAAGGACAATCCGAAGCTGCGCACTCATTTGCGTTCGCTCGTTCCGGCGGAGGTGCGCGATCACTTCCGCGTCGAGACGGAAATCGTCGAGAATGCGGAGGCTGCGGAGGCGATCCGCCAGGCGGCGGAACGATTCAACGCCAACGTGATTTGCCTCGGTTCCCACGGACGGAGCGGCCTGGCCAAAACTTTTCTCGGCTCGGTAACGCAAGGCGTCATGACGGCTAGTCGGCGCCCGGTTCTGGTGGTGCGCGAGGAAATCTTGTGATGCGGGCGCGATGAAATGTAGGCTCGCGTCATGAGACAAAAGCCTGCACGCGCGAAAAGACCACACCGCTCCGGCCAAGGTCGATCTGGCAAGGTCTCCGGGATCTTGGCGAAGGCCGGACGCTCCTCGCCTCGGGCGCTCGGACTGAAGACGATTCTGGTTCCGATCGATTTCTCGTCCGCTTCTCTTTATTCGATTCAATGGGCGAAATTCATCGCCAGCCGAACAAAGGCCGGCATCCATTTCGTGAACGTGCATGACTTTGGCTATCCGGTGCCGATGGCGCTGACCCCGCCCGTCATCGGATCGGAGGCGGAGATCAAGGATCATTTGCACCGCGATCTGCAGGCCGTCGCGATCAGCCAGAATGTCCTGGACGCAAATTTCCAAATTCGGGTCGGCCGCGCTTTCGACCAGATCTGCCAGGGGGCAAGCGAAATTCAGGCTGACCTGATCGTTCTTTCCACCCACGGGCGGACCGGCTGGGAACGCGCTCTCCTCGGCAGCACGGCCGAGCGCGTCATTCGCCACGCTCCCTGCCCGGTGTTGGTGGCGCGAAAATTCAGATCGAAGCGAAAGGCGGACTTCAAACTGGAGAAGATTGTTGTGCCGGTCGATTTTTCCACCTGCGCGGCGCGGGGTCTCGAGTACGCGGTAGGACTCGCGCGATTGTTTGGCGCAGAGCTCATCCTGCTCAACGTCGTCCAGCTTCACCACGATCTTCCCCCAGTGGTGGTCTACACGTACTCCGAGCTCAGCCGCTGGGCACGCGAGGTGGCACAAGCCCACATGGCTGACCTGCTACGCGCGACGGATTTCAGTGAGGTCAAACATGAAGCGGTGGTTAAAATGGGTTCGCCGGCGCAGAAGATCTGCCGCTATGCGCAGCAAGCCGGGGCCGATCTCATTGTGACCGCGACGCATGGCCGAACCGGACTCCGGCATGTCCTGATGGGGAGTACGGCCGAACAGATTGTTCGTTATGCCAGGTCTCCGGTACTCGTCGTGCCCAGCCGGGAAAGGGCGCAAAAATGAAGAGTGCACCGGCCGTCGACCGGACTGAGCGGGCGCCGAGATTCGCAAGTCGTTAGGCCGAGGCAAACCAATCAGTTGCGGTCCAGGGTTGCACTGCCTGGCCCGAATCAGGCTACAGTTGCCGCCACAAGGTCAACCGCAAATGGGGCACTCCTTTTTTACCGAATCGATTTCCGCCGTGTTGGAGAATCTGGCGACGGATTCGAAGAGCGGACTCACGACCTTGGAGGCTCAAACGCGGCTCGCCCGCGTTGGGCCAAACCAACTCGCCGAAACGGTCCCGCCGCCCTGGTGGCGGAACCTGCTCGAGCAGTTCAATCAGCTCGTTATCTGGATCCTGATTGCAGCCACGATTCTCTCCGGCGCGCTGGGCGACTGGCTGGAGGCGGGCGCGATTTTTGCCATCGTTCTGCTGAACGCGCTCCTCGGATTTTTGCAGGAGCGGAAGGCGGAGGAAGCGCTATCTTCGCTGCGGAAGCTCTCCTCGCCGAGCGCAAGAGTCTTGCGCGACGGGGCTCTGCACAGCATGGCCGCGCAGGAACTCGTGCCTGGCGATATCGTTGAGTTGGAAGCGGGCGATCGCGTGCCGGCCGATGTCCGTTTGATCAGCAACTTCGGGCTGAAAGCGCAGGAAGCCGCGTTGACCGGCGAATCGACGCCAGTGGAAAAGGATGCCGGCGCGGTTTTGCCTAACGAGTCAACAATCGCCGAGCGAATCAACATGGTTTTCATGGGGACGAGCGTAGTCGCAGGGAAGGGGCGCGGTGTGGTGGCCGCGACCGGGATGGAAAGCGAGCTCGGGCGCATCGCCGGATTCCTGCAGAGCGAAGAGCGCGAGCCAACGCCGCTCCAGAAGCGTCTCGAGGAATTGGGGCGCGTCCTGATCTTTGCCTGCCTCGCGCTCGTCGCGCTCATTTTCATCCTGCAACTTTGGCGGGGCGAGAGTCTCGCGAATACCTTTCTCCTCGCGGTCAGCCTGGCGGTGGCGGCGGTGCCGGAGGGTTTGCCCGCGGTCGTGACCATCGCGCTCGCGCTTGGCTTGCAGCGAATGGTGAAACGCAACGCGCTGATCCGCCATCTGGCCAGCGTCGAGACCCTCGGCTCAGTCACGGTCATCTGCTCCGACAAAACGGGAACCCTGACGCGCAACGAAATGACGGTGACGGAAATCGTCACTGCCACGCAGGCGTATCGAGTCACCGGCAGCGGGTACGCGCCGCAAGGCGCATTCATGGTAGATTCAAGGCGCGCCGAGCCACCGAACGAACCAGAGCTCGCACTGGCCCTCAAGATTGGACTCTTGTGCAACAACTCGTACCTCGCGTCGCCTGACGAGAAGGACCAGCGCTGGCACGTCATCGGCGATCCGACGGAAGGGGCGCTTGTGGTCGCGGCGCGCAAGGCCGGTCTCGGGCGTGATCCCGAGGATGTAATCGCGAACGAAATTCCCTTCGACTCGGAACGCAAGCTGATGTCGGTAGTGGTGCGGCACACCAACGAGCAAACCGCCATCTATACGAAGGGCGCGCCCGAGATTCTCCTCGAGCGTTGCGCCTTCGAGCAGCGGCCGAACGAAGTCGTGCCGCTCACCCCGGCGCGGCGGGAGGAGCTGCGGGAAAAAAGTCGCGCAATGGCCGACCGCGCGCTGCGCGTGCTTGGGCTAGCCTGGCGGGAAGCCGATGAAAATTTCAAGGCCCACGCCGAGCACGATCTGATTTTCGTGGCGCTGACGGGCATGATCGATCCGCCGCGCGAAGAAGCGCGCAGCGCGGTGGCGAGATGCAAATCGGCCGGCATTCGTCCTGTCATGATTACCGGTGATCATCCGGCGACCGCGCTTGCGGTGGCGCGCCAGTCAGGCGTTGCGGGCGAGCACGATCGCGTCGTTACGGGTGCGCAGCTCGATGGTCTTTCGGATGAAGAATTGTCAGCCCAGGTCGAGAATCTGCCCGTCTACGCGCGCGTCTCGCCAGAGCACAAATTGCGCGTCGTGAAAGCGCTCAAGGCGCGGGGTGAAGTCGTGGCCATGACCGGCGACGGCGTCAACGACGCGCCCGCCGTGATGATGGCGGACATCGGCATCGCGATGGGAATCACCGGCACCGACGTGACGAAGGAAGCGTCCGACATGGTCCTGACCGACGACAACTTCGCTTCCATTGTGAACGCGGTCGAGGAAGGCCGCGGCATTTACGACAACATTCAGGAGTTTGTTCATTACCTCCTCTCTTGTAACGCGAGCGAAATCGCGCTCGTTCTCTTTGCCGCCGTCATCGGCTGGCCGGTACCGCTCATTCCGCTCCAGTTGCTCTGGATCAATCTCATCACCGACGGCATTCCCGCCCTCGCCCTCGCGATGGAGAAACCGGCGACCGATGTGATGCGTCGCCCGCCGCGCCCGCCCCGGGAACCGTTCTTTACCTATAAGCGCGGACGGCGGATCCTGCTGCACGGTCTTGTTATGGCGGTGGTAACGATCGCCGGCTTCTCCTATGCCTATCTCGAGGGAGGCATCGCGCGCGCGCAGGCTACCGCCTTTTACATCACGACCTTCGCCCAACTCTTCTTCTCCTTCGCTTGCCGGAGTCACTGGCGCACGCTTCCGCAGCTGGGTCTCTTTTCGAATCCTTATCTTCTGGGCGCAATCGTCTTGTCGACCGTCATGCAACTTTCGCTCCTTTGGTTTCCTCTCACGCGAAAGGTCTTCTTCGTCTCGGCGCCGACTTTCGGCTCGGATTGGTGGCTCATTTTTCTTCTGGCGCTCGTTCCTGTTACCGTGGTGGAGATCAGGAAGGTCGTGCGCAGCCGACTCAAAAGAGAGCCGGCCGCCGAGGCGGCGGCGTGATTCCCGGGCGACCGCCGCCTGGTCATGCGGTGGTCAAGAAATGTCGAGTTTTTCGCAAATCATGCAGGGCAGATCCAGCGCAAGGGATGATAATTGAAGATGACCGCGAGATGCGGCCCTGCGCCGAATCATGCCTGACGAAGCAAAACCCTCTGGCGCTGCGACGCTCGAGCGCGCGGAGTTGCCGCGCTTGTTCGAGGCGTTGCAATCGCGCGGCTATCAAGTGGTCGGCCCGACCGTGCGCGATGGTGCGATTGTCTACGATGCGATGGCTGGACCTGAAGAGCTTCCCGCCGGTTGGACAGACGAGCAGGACGGCGGGACTTATCGCCTGAAAAAGCGCCGCGACGCCGCGCTTTTCGGTTACGTCGTTGGGCCGCATTCGTGGAAGAAATTTCTCTTCCCGCCGGAGGAGCGGCTCTTTCGGGCGCGGCGCACGGGGGATGGCTTTGAGGTGCTGCCGGAAGGGACCGCCGCGCCCAGGCTGGCTTTTCTTGGCGTGCGTTCCTGCGAACTCCACGCCATTGCTGTGCAGGACAAGGTTTTCCTCGGCGGGCAATTTGTCGATCCGTCGTATCAGGCGCGGCGAAAGAATGTTTTCATCGTCGCGGTCAATTGCGGCCAGGCGGGCGGGACCTGCTTTTGTGTTTCGATGAAGACCGGGCCGAAAGCGAGAGGCGGCTTCGATCTCGCCATGACAGAAATCATCGAGCGCGCGCGGCATTATTTCGTCATCGAGCCCGGCAGCGCGGCGGGCGCGGAGGTGCTGGCGGAGTTGCCACATCGCGCGGCTGAGGAGGCCGAGATTTCCGCCTCGGCTGGGGCCACCGCGCGGGCTGTTTCGCAAATGGGCCGCGCGCTCGACACCGATGGCATCAAGGAATTGCTCTACCGGAATCTTGAGCATCCCCGATGGGACGACGTCGCGGAGCGCTGCCTCTCCTGCGCGAACTGTACCATGGTTTGCCCGACCTGTTTTTGCTCCAACGTTGAGGACACGACCGATCTCACCGGCGACCACGCAGAGCGCTGGCGTAAATGGGACTCGTGTTTCACCGTCGGCTTTTCCCACCTCGCGGGCGGCGACGTGCGGACGTCGGTCAAGTCGCGCTACCGGCAATGGCTCACGCACAAGCTCGGGACGTGGATCGACCAGTTTGGCACCTCCGGCTGCGTCGGCTGCGGACGCTGCATTACCTGGTGTCCGGTGGCGATCGATTTGACCGAGGAAGTTCGCGTCATTCGCGAATTGGAACTCCAGCCTAACAAACCACCCACGCCATGAAAGACATCAAGACCTTGATTCAGGAACATCCCTTCTTTTCCGGACTGGATGCCGCGGCGCTCGAACTGGTCGCCGGTTGTGCGTCCAATGTGCACTTTGCGACCGGCGAATTCTTGTTTCATGAAGGCGATCCGGCGAATCAGTTTTATCTCCTGCGAAACGGGCGCGTCCGTCTCGAAACGCTCGTGCCGGGCCGCGGACCGGTCGCGCTCGAGACCATTCAGGCCGGTGAAGTGATCGGCTGGTCCTGGCTCTTTCCACCCTATCTCTGGCATTTGGACGCGGTCGCGACCGAAAGCGTGCGCGCGACCGTCTTCGACGGGAAATGCCTGCGCGGGAAATGCGAGGAAAACCACGACCTCGGCTACGAACTGGCGATGCGCTCCGCCCAAATCATGATGCAGCGGCTCCAGGCGACGCGGCTGCAATTGCTCGACGTCTATGGCGCCCGTCCCTGAGCAAACCTCCGCTCGGCCTAACGAACCGATGCTGCCCGTGCCCTGGCGGATCGAAAAGGTGCGGAAGGAAACGGCCGACACCTTCACCCTCGCGCTCAGGCCGATGAATGACGCGCCGCCTTTTGCCTTTGCCGCTGGACAGTTCAACATGCTTTACGTCTTCGGTGTTGGCGAAGTGCCGATCTCGATCAGTGGCAATCCGCTGGAACCATCGCTACTCATCCACACCACTCGCGTGGTTGGCGTCGTGACGCGCGCGCTGGCGAAGCTGAAGACGGGCGACATGCTCGGCGTGCGCGGACCCTACGGCTCGGGCTGGCCGCTGACGCAGGCGACCGGCCGTGACCTCGTGATCGCCGCCGGTGGCATCGGTCTCGCGCCGTTGCGTTCCGTGATTTACGAGGTGCTCACGCACCGGAAAAATTTTGGCGAGGTTGTGCTTTTGATCGGCGCGCGCACTCCGCGGGATATTCCGTTCAAGGCCGAACTGCGACGCTGGGGCGCGCGGCGGGACCTGCAGCTGCATGTCACCGTCGATCATGCCCTCGGGCCGTGGCATGGGAACGTCGGCGTCGTGACCCGGCTCATTCCGCAGGCCGACTTCGACCCGGCGAACGCCATCGGGTTAATGTGCGGGCCGGAAGTGATGATGCGTTTCACGGGTCTGGAGCTGCAGAAGCGCGGCCTGCCACTGGAACGCATCTACGCTTCGCTCGAGCGCAATATGAGGTGTGCGGTCGGCTTTTGTGGACATTGCCAGTTCGGGCCGAACTTTATCTGCAAAGACGGTCCGGTCTTCCGCTACGATCGGGTGAAGCCGCTCCTCGGCGTGCGGGAATTGTGAGATGAAAAAACCGCGCAAACCGAAACTCGCAGTCTGGAAATTTGCCTCCTGTGACGGGTGCCAGCTCAGTCTGCTCGATTGCGAGGACGAACTACTCGCGCTCGCCGGAGAAATCGAGATCGCCCATTTCGTCGAAGCCTCGCGCGCGGTCGTGAAGGGCCCTTACGACCTGTCGCTGGTCGAAGGTTCCATCACGACTGCGCACGATGCGGAGCGCATCCGCGAAGTACGCCGAATTTCGAAACGTCTGGTCACGATTGGCGCGTGCGCCACGGCCGGCGGCATCCAGGCGCTGCGCAATTTTGCCAACGTGAAGGAATTCACTTCGATTGTTTACGCGCGGCCCGAATACATCTCCACGCTCGCTACCTCCACGCCGATCGCGGCGCACGTTGCAGTCGATTTCGAACTGCGCGGTTGCCCGATTAACAAGCAACAATTGCTCGATGTGATCAGTGCGTTTCTCACCGGGCGCGCGCCGAATACGCCGCCGCACAGCGTCTGCATGGAATGCAAACGTCGCGGGATCATTTGCGTGATGGTGGCCCAGGGCACGCCCTGTCTCGGTCCGGTCACGCATGGCGGATGCGGCGCGCTCTGCCCCGCTTATCAGCGCGGTTGCTACGGCTGTTTTGGTCCGAAGGAAACGTCGCACACCAGTTCGCTCGCCGACTGGATGAGCGGTGTTCTGCATGTCTCAGAGCCGAATCTGCTGCGCGCCTTCCGCAACTTCAACGCCGGCGCGGAGCCGTTCCGTAAAGAGAGCGAGAAACATGAGCAACAGTAAAACCATCAGCGTTGACTACCTTGCGCGGGTCGAGGGCGAAGGCTCGCTTCTCGTTAGGATAAAAGACGGGGCGGTGACCGATGTGAATTTGAAAATCTTCGAACCGCCCCGCTTCTTCGAGGCTTTTCTGCGCGGCCGCGATTTCCGCGAAGCGCCCGATCTTACCGCGCGGATCTGCGGGATTTGTCCGATCGCCTACCAGATGAGTGCGGTGCACGCGATGGAAGATGCCTGCGGTGTAAAGGTGGAGGGGCAATTGCGAGCGTTGCGCCGGCTCATTTACTGCGGCGAGTGGATGGAGAGCCACGCCCTCCACATTTATCTGCTGCACGCGCCGGACTTCCTTGGCTACGAAAGCGCGATCCAGATGGCGAAGGATCACGCGCCGATCGTCCAGCGGGGTTTGCAATTGAAAAAAGCCGGGAATGAAATCATCACGTTACTCGGCGGACGCGCGGTGCATCCGATCAATGTGCGCGTCGGCGGATTTTTTCGGGTGCCGACGAAGCAGGAACTCGCGCCGCTGGCCGAGCGGTTAAAATGGGCGCGTGACGAGGCGCTCGAAACGGTGCGCTGGTGCGGGACGCTGCCGTTTCCGGAGTACGAGTACGATTACGAATTCGTCGCCTTGCGTCACCCTGACGAATATCCGTTCAACGAAGGCCGGATCGTTTCCAATCGCGGACTCGACATTTCTCTGCGGGACTTCGAGGTGCATTTCAACGAGGAACAGGTCGCGCATTCCAACGCGCTGCACGCGGTCTTGAAGGAGCGCGGCGCCTACTTCGTCGGCCCGATGGCGCGCTACAGTTTGAACTTCGACCGGCTTTCGCCGCTCGCGCAGGACGCGGCGCGCGAGGCCGGTCTCGGCCCGGTCTGCCGCAATCCGTTTCGGAGCATCATCGTGCGCGCGGTCGAAGTGCTTTGGGCGTGTGACGAGGCGTTGCGCATCATCGAGAGTTACGAACCGCCGGATGCGCCCGCGATCGAAGTGACTCCCCGCGCCGCCGTCGGCTGCGGCGCAACGGAAGCGCCGCGCGGTTTGCTTTACCATCGCTATGCAATCGACGAGCGAGGCTTGATCCAGGAGGCAAAAATTGTCCCACCCACCTCGCAAAACCAGAGAACAATCGAGGACGATCTCCGGCGCTTCGTCTCGCGGCGGGTCGATTTGCCTAACGACAAACTGACCTGGCAGTGCGAACAGGCGGTGCGCAACTACGATCCCTGCATCTCGTGCGCGACACATTTCCTGAAACTGAAAATTATCCGCGAATGAATCGCTTGCCCATCACCGTCGTCATCGGCCTCGGCAACCCCTTCCGCGGTGACGATGCGGTCGGCCGCGTGATCGCGCGGCGTCTGCAGGAGCTGGCGCTGCCTGATGTCGATGTGCGCGAGGAAAGCGGCGAAGGCGTGGCTTTGATGGAGGCGTGGAGAGACGCTATGGGCGTGATTCTGATCGACGCCGTGCAGTCCGGCGCGGCCCCCGGCACGATTCATCGGCTCGACGTGAGTCGGGGTCCGGTTGCGTCGCGTTTTTTTCCATCCTCGACACACGCCTTCAGCGTGGCCGGGGCGGTGGAATTGGCGCGCACGCTCAATCAGCTTCCGGCGCGCGTCGTTCTCTACGGGATCGAAGGCCGCAGCTTCGGTGCGGGCGAACCGCTTTCCCCCGAAGTTGCTGGCGCGGTTGATGAAGTGTTGAAGGGCGTTTGCGGCGAGCTGGGCGGGGTTACAGTGCTTTCCGCCTCAAAGTGCTGACGATCCCGAGGGCACACCTGGCAATCAACCGCGGGGCTGGGCCCGGCGAAGAGAGCAACCAAAGCTTGCGTCGCAGGCGTGGATGACGATACTCTCAACCGTTCCGCGCGTCGGGCGGTCTGGGTCGCTGCGGATCAACCTATTTCCTGCCTCTCACTCTC
>CAWAIY010000019.1:0-166731 GCA_963782205.1 uncultured Verrucomicrobiae bacterium
GCTGCGGCGGAGCTCCTTCCGTCGGGAAGCCCGACATCAATTCCCATCCCGAGCGAAGTGGCACCCGAGACGAGGCAAAATATGAGCCCTCTCGAACAAAAGGAGAGAAAAGGCGCCTTCATATAATTTCCATAGCTTCGAAACCACGGTAGAAAATCGCCTTCGCCTTGGCAATCAAAATCTCGGCACGGAGAAGGATTCTTGTAAGACGCAATCCGCGAGCCAAATTTGGCGCAATACCCGGCAGCGAATATGTGTTCCGGTTAAGGCGCAGAACTCCACGCTATTTGCTGGCAATCCTCGAACTCTCGCCGGTCACAACGAGACGCTATTCCTGAGAAGAGCGGTCGATCGCTCGTACGGGAGCAGGCGCGCGTGCCGTGGCCTCAACCTAGTTTTTCGCGACGAGGGTCATCTGAGCCGCTCGGTACTTCCTCGAACACTCGAAGGCGAGAACGGAATACGAGAGTATTTACCACCGAAATCGCTGATTCGATACGCTCTCCAATTGAGCCTCGGATCCAGAACGCAGGCTCCGCCTTCATTTTCCCATTCCAGCCAGGAGCGAGTGGAGCGGTTGGTGACGGTGTGCTTACCGATAATCAAGCGCAAATTCGTCGCACCATGTGATCGCATCAATTGGTAAAGCACAATTGCCCCTGGCCTTACAATCCGCAGGGGCTCTCGATTTGGTTTCGGCGGGAGTCTTCCATCCCCCCGGGTGAAGCCATACGGGAAGAAACGCAGGTCGGCGATCCAGTGATTGACGATTCGCGGCGAAATGTCCCGATCCGAGATCAAGACAGGACGAACGAGTTCATTTGCCGATCGTAGGGAGCGTTTTTACACTCAGAAGGACTGATTTGGCCAAAACAGGAGAGGCAGGAAAAACCAATCGCTGCCAGGAAAAAAAGAAAAAGCGCTTAAGAGCAAACGGATTGATGCTCACGAAAATCATATTTGATTATGATTTTTACAAGCCGTGGCCGTGCCACTCTGGCGACGTTGCCTGGCGTGCCGTGGGTCCTTTTCCGGGCGACTGTGATGAATCGCTCAAATCCACTAGGAAAACCAGCTTCCCCAGCGGGGCAAAGGGGGTAACCGTTGCCTTCGCCTAACGAACCTCCGGTTGCCTCTCGGCCAAAGCAGCCGTTCCGCTTCGCGCAAACGACCCAGATTCATCCCCAGTTCCAAAGAAAATCGGCGACCCCAGCCGCTGACAGAGTCAGCGGCTGATCGCCGCTTGAAATTTTCCTGCCGGTCCTTAGTGGCCTGTAATGTTGACCGAAGGATCCAACGCCAGTACACCCTGGGTCGTGTATCGCCCGGTGCGATCCAGCTCGGCCCGAGGATAAACGCGAACCGGAGAAACCGTATTCGTGCCGATGGCCTTCACTGCCACCCGCTGTGGAATATTCGAACCCGTCACGAAAACCAGCTTCCCTGCAGTTTTCTGCCCACTCACTGCTTCCGCTAACGGGTCAGCGGCCACGATTCCGATCCCCACGAGACTCGCGGCGGCAATGCCAATCGCCAGTTTGAGAGTTTTCATAGGATTAAAATAGGCCCTCTATAGGGGGTTGCAAGTGCGAGCGCCCTTCAGCGGCGGGAGGGACGAAAGAAGGCCGCGTCACCGTTTCGCTGACTTGCCGATCGGCCGGCTTGGAGCTCTTCCTTCCGTCGATCGGTTGCAAAGCCTTCGGCTTCGTTAAAACGGAAGCCGCAGGGCTTTTCGGATTGCTCCATGAGAACCGCTAGCTTCGGGATCCAAATCACGCGGAGGCAATTCTCCTGCCAATCGACCCCGAGGCCACCGCTCCACATCGTGGCGCTTCGTAGCGAGGATCTTGATGGAATCGAGGTCGCTTCGCGACCCGGATACCGGCCAAAACGGTTGGATAAACAAAAGACGCCCCGTATTCTTCGATGTGATCGGCATACGAGAGATAACGAGTCCGGAGAGGCAAAGAACGAATAGCCAGTTCCCTCCAAAAACTGTGGAGAATCGGCGTTGAAATTCTCGGAATCGGTCGCAAAGCTCGGCCAGCAGCTTACCTACCGGCGCGCGTGGCGCCGCACGCGCCGACTCCTTCATCCCGTCTGGATGGCACCCCTGCTGGCGAAAATTGATCAAGATCGGCTCGCGGATTTGCGGGCAAGGTACGGTTCTCTCTCTTCGGATGCGCCGGGTTTATGGCGTCACTACTCGAAATATCTCGACGTTAAAAGGCATCTTCACCTTAACATCCAACGCACCCAGGATCTGAACCTGCACCGCCTGCCTCCGCTGGAAATCCTGGACCTTGGCTGTGGCGGCGGATATTTTCTCTTCGTCGCCCGGGCTCTTGGTCACCGCAGCCTGGGTCTGGACGTCGGCGGCATTCCGCTGTTCGACGACTTGGTGGACCTTCTCGGAATCGATCGCATCGAATACAGAATCACGGGCCTCGAAACCCTGCCAGACTTCGGCCGAAAGTTCGATCTCATTACGGCTTTTGCCACCGCATTTCAGGGCGGCCGAGAAGATTCCTGGCGCTGGGGCAAGCAAGAATGGGATTTTTTTCTGGGGGATGTGGCGCGGCGCCTCAAGCCGGGTGGAAGGATCTTCTTCGATCTCAACGCTGCCTATGATGGAAAATACTACACGCCTGAAATCCTCGAGGTTTTTCTACGGCGAGGCGGAATGATTGAACGGAGCAATGTTCTCTTCTCATCGAAATCGTAGAAGTTGAGCCGCGTTCGCGCGCTTGCACCTGCTTGGGAAGTGATCCTAACTTATAGAAATCGGGCGGGTCCAAAAATTCCAGGCAGGATCGAGGGAGGTGCTCATAAGCGAGCTGATCTCCTGCTGACGTTGCCACTAAAGCTATGTTTCGATCAAGACCGAGTAAAATTGAGCGATTGGATTTCATTATCGCAGGAACCCAAAAAGGCGGGACGAGCGCGCTGCACTATCATCTCGACCAACATCCCAACATCACGATGGCCCATAGCGAGGAAGCGCATATGATTGATCATCCCCGTCGTCACTTCTTCGACGACGAAGATCGGTTTGCGCGCAAGGTCGAATACGACATCCTGCACGAAGGGATCAGGCTTAAACGACAATCGCTCATTACTGGTTCGTGCACACCCATATACACGTATTGGAAGCCGGCCATGGAGCGAATCAGGAACTACCACCCCGGAATCAAGCTAATTGTCCTTCTGCGCAATCCGATCGACCGTGCCTTCTCGCATTGGAACATGTATCGCGAGCGAAAGCAGGAAGATCTCGGCTTTCTCGAAGCGATCGCTGAAGAACCAAAGCGGATTCGTGCGGCGCTGCCTTTTCAACCACGCCGAACATCGTATCTGGATCGTGGATTTTACTTTGAGCAAATGGAGCGGGTCTTTAGGTTCTTTCCCCGCGAACAGGTTCACGTGATCAAATTCGATGATTTTCGAAAGCGCACGCCGGAAGTGGTGAACAAGGTCTTCACCTTTCTCGGATTGAAATCGCTTTCGAAGGTAAAGAACCGTCAGCAGAATCGAATTCCTTACGAGAGACCGATCACCGACGAGGAGAGAGTTTATCTCTACGAAGCATACAAGGCCGATATTGCACAGCTTGAGCAACTCTTGAGCTGGGACTGCTCCGATTGGAAGGAGCGCTAATCCGAACGGAACACTCGGGTCGGTGACCAAAGACCCGCTGGCGTTCAAAACATGTCTTCCGGCGCAAGACCAATCTCCCCCATCAGATTCCGAAAGACGCGGGACCGCCATTCCGCCGACCCTCTGCTTGCTTCTGTCTTCATCAATCGCAGCATTCTCCGCCTACGCCCCGCGCCGGCAAATAAAACAAAAGAGGCAGCGGGACGCCCCGCTGCCTCTTCGCAATGTCTTCTGAAACCCTAGTTCTCTAGAATTTCTTCTTTATCTGGAAGTAAACAAACCTTCCGGTTGCATCGTAGAGGAAGCCCGGGTACTTCGTGGAGTTACCACCGAAGCCGTAGGCCGCCGGAGGATCCTGACCAAAGATGTCGTTACATCCAATGGTGATGGTCGTTCCATTCAGCGAGCGCTTCCACCACGGCAAGCCGACGTTGACCGTTTGCACTGTCGACGACTCGACCGATTTCCCGTCCTTACCCTTTTCCATATCCTTCGCGTCCTTGGAGTAACCAGCCACCGGCTGGTTTTCCACGGGCGGCACGAAGGTGAAGTCATACGACGCCTGGCCGTCGAAGAACCACGTCTGGCTCACCCAGTGATTGTTTCCAAAGCCTTTCAACTCGTGGAATCCATCCAGATACCGACAAGTCGTGACCACGTCCCAACCATTCCAGCTCCAATCAATGGAACTGTTCCCGCGCCATCTCAGATAACCGTCATCGGCGGTCGCAGCAACGCTGGCAACCGCAACGCCTGCCAGTTGCTGCGTGTCGGAGGTAGGCGTCGTCTTGAGGTTGAACTTATTAAGGTAGCTCACGTTGGTGAGCGAGGTGAACGTTCCGAACGACGTTGGATAAACGTACTGCAGGCCGAGATCGATACCATTAGCATTAATGGAACCGCTGTTGATGAACGGCACGAAGATCCGGCTGATGTAGCCCGACGCATCGCGCTCGATGATTTCACCGGGCAACAGGCTGTTGGTCGCTTCACGCTGCAATTCCTGCGGGATGCTCGACTGGATAACCGTGCCGGTCCGTTCGGTGTCCCAGATGTCGACCGACATAGTCAACCCTTGAACAAACTTCGGCGTCCAAACGAAGCCGGCGGTGAAGGAGACCGAGTCTTCCGGTTGCAGCGCCGGGCTGCTGGTGTTGACCGTGTTCTGTTCAGGCTCAGTCCGGCTTGGATCGCCAATCGGAACCGGAGGTCCGCCAAGTGAGGTCGGCAAGGTGTCTGTAACGGATTGAAGGCCCGAGGTTGGGCTGCCGTAAAGTTCGATCAGGGACGGCTCGAGGAAGCCCTTGCCGATGGTTGAACGGATCGTGAACGACTCATCGATCGGCTGCCAACGGATACCGAACTTCGGCACCGCAACATTACTGTTGTTGTTTTCGAAAACCTCATAGCGCACGGCCGCGTCCAGTTCCACCGAGTAGAGACCGGGGAAGTTGAACGTCGGGCTGGTTATCG
Organism: uncultured Verrucomicrobiae bacterium; assembly: GCA_963782205.1. Classification (GTDB taxonomy): domain Bacteria; phylum Verrucomicrobiota; class Verrucomicrobiia; order Chthoniobacterales; family UBA10450; genus Palsa-1392. The sequence continues at coordinate 5,131 of CAWAIY010000019.1, forward strand.
GAATCTGAGCCTCCGCATAGAGAGCCCAATCCTGCCGGCCCGCATTGGTGCTCGCGCCCTTCGAATTGCCGGCAATGTCTCCATCGATCGACAATTGATCCACATCCTGTTTTAATTGTTCCTTGCGGAACTGACCACCAAAGGCAAACCCAACGCCGCCCGCGGGAAGTTTGAATAGGCTCGTCGTGTAGACGTTCAGATCAAGCGTGGCAATCTTGGACGTATCGACATCCTTTGGATGAATGGTGGCGAAGGCCACGTCCGCCGCGTTGGTTGGGATCGGAGGGCCGTGCAACGCATCGCCGAAGGGATCGAAGGCAGTCCCGCCCGCCAAAGCACCACCCGATTGGAAGACCGGATTGTTTTGATTCAGAATGTCCGACAGGCGGGAGTTTGATACCACCGTCGATTGCGCGGTCTCCTTGACCTGGTTGAAGCGGAAGCCGCTGTCGTAACCCCATGTTCCGTCGAACAACTTGTCGCCCTTCAATCCGATGGTGGCGAGGAAGTTGTCGGTTGTGTTATCAAACAGACGATTCCCGAACTCAAGGAAGCGAGCCCGGCTTCCGCCGGAGATAATCTGATTAAAGGGGTTGAAGGGATTGACCGCGTCAGGCGGCAAACCAACGCTTTCATACGTCGGGGTGTTCGGCGGCGCCACGCCGTTCAGGTTCGTGCCGGGCGGAATGGCGATCGGAACCGAACCGGGCGTGTTGAAGTTGCCGGTCGCGGTTGGAGCCAATTCGTCGTGGGAAAAGGCGTGCTCATAGAAGAAGTCGCCGAAGAGCACCATTTGATCCCCATAGATTTTGTGGCTGAAGTTGGCGAATCCGCCGTAATCCTGAAGGTGAGGATAAGAACTCGAGAATTGGTTGTAGTCAAAACCAGGCAGCTGGGAGAAAGGCGCCCGGACCCTGCTTGCTCCGTAGATGTACTTGGTTGCCGGGTTTTGGGCCAGTTGGCCATTCGAACCGGTGGGTGCTGTTCCGTAGATGACGCCGCTTGCGGGGTTCGGCAAAGTGGCTGGATCCACGCCCGCGGCGATGACCACATCTCTCGACAACTGGAGATTGTAGGGTGTCGCGTTGCTGCTCAGAAACGGCGGCACGGCCGAGAAACCCCGATCTCGGTTGAAGATCGAATTCCGCTGATAATAGTTCATTTCACCCGTGACCTGGGTGTTGCCATCGCCGACGCCGAAGACTACATACGCGCGAAATTCGCCCGAATCTTTGTCCAGGGTATTGCCGTATCCCACCGCGGCTTCTGCGCCCTTGTAATCATGGCGCAGCTTGATGTTCACCACGCCCGCAACGGCGTCCGCGCCGTAGGTCGTGGAGGCACCGTCTTTCAGAATTTCGATGCTCTCGATGGCCGCTTCAGGGATCGAGCGTAAATCGAAGAAGGAAGAAGTGCCGCCGTTACCAACCGGATAAGGAGCGATGCGCCGGCCGTCAACAAGCACGAGGGTGGCCTCAGGTCCGAGGCCGCGCAGCGAAATGGCCGTCGCGCCCGGGGTAAAGCCGGTGCCGTTGTTGGAAATCGGAACGCCACCACCGTTGGCTACCGGAAGACTCTTGATCAGATCTTCGGCGGTGCGCGAACCCGATTTGTTGATCAGGTCACGGTTAATGTTGAGAACCGGATTCGGTCCGACTTCCTGCGCCGTCGGAATGTTCGAACCGGTCACGATGATGCGCTCGGTCTCGGCGGTTTGGCCCTGGCCGATCGCATTTTCGTTGCTGCCAGCTCCAGCAGCGCCGATTGCTCCAGCGTTGCCTTCCTGGATCGGCCCCTGGTCTGCCGGTGAGGGCGAAGCCTGTTGGGCAAACGCACTGGAACCCGCAAGAATCGGAATCGCCACGCCGACCGCGAAGGCCGTGCGAAGAAATCCGAACTGTCTTTTTGTAGTTCTGATCATTAGTTTCTCCATTGGTGTTTGGTTAGGTTTGGCGGTGAGAATTCAGGAATAAATTCAGTCTGACAAGTGTTTTTTTCATTTTTTTGAAAATATTTTTGAACGACTCCCGGCCACCGCGTGTCGTCTCCGCCACGCGGCCTGCTCGAAACTCCTCCCGCTTGTGCTTTCCTAACCAGCAATTTCAGCGCCAGCGAGGCAATTTTTCGGCTCGCGTCCCTCGTAACGAGAGGGTACACGGCCTCGGGGGAGCGGCGGGCAGACGAATTGGTCTTTACCTTCCTGGCACCATCACGTCTCTTCGGGTGATGGATCGGAAGATGTTTGACGGACCGGGGCCGCACCAATCAATCGGCCAGAATCTGTGTAATCTGGGAGCCATCGTATGTTCACCGGATTGATCGAGGAAGTGGGCCGCGTGCGCTGGATTCGCACCACCGCACGGGGCACTCAACTGCGAGTCGCCGCCCCTTCCATCTCGCCCAACTTGCGGGACGGCGACAGTGTCGCGGTCAATGGTTGTTGCCTAACGACAACGACCATACGCGATGGTGACCTCACTTTTGATCTGCTCGAGGAAACGATCGCGCGCACCAATCTGCGCAGCCTCGGTGCCGATAGCCCGGTCAATCTCGAACGCGCCCTCGCCGCTACCGGACGCATCGGCGGCCATTTCGTGCAGGGCCACATCGATTGCACGGTCGGCGTCCTCAACTTTGCCGCGGGTGGCACGGATTATCGGTTGGAGGTCGAATTGCCGGGCACCTTCGCCCAGTACGTCGTGGGCAAAGGCTCGATCGCGCTCAACGGCGTTAGCCTAACGATTGCCGAAGTGCTTCCGGCCAGCTTCGTCGTCTGGATCATTCCGCACACTCGAGCAGAGACAAACTTCCGCCGCCTCCAGCCTAACGACATCCTGAATGTAGAGTTCGATATCCTCGCCAAATACGTTGAGCGAATGCTGCGAAAAACGTCCTAGAAGAGAGCAGCGGTCGGCGCAGGAAAATGATGCCCCGGCTCACCAGCACGCTGAGGCAAATCATCCTCCGCACGAGGCGGGACGAACGATTTCCCGAACGTTTCGGTTGAAGGGTGACTCACAAAATCCCTCGAGGTCGAGCAGGGTCGGGCCGAAGGGAATGATCATTATCAGGGGCCATTGATAGTTCCGGAAGGGATCGATCGGGCATGGCAGATCGAATCAGCCCGTGCCGTAGTAACGCGGTGCGTGCGCGGCAAAAAGCGCAAGCGCCAGCAGGAACGCATCGATGACCTGCTGGAACTGCATGTTTACTTCAGGTTGACGGGCTAACATGCTTTCGAGGCACACGCGATGGGCGCACTTTGCCATCGCAAGCTACGCACCCGAAGGGAAGAAATGAAAGCCACGACTCTGGTCAACCGCAGGAACGCGGCCCCGCGCATCGTCGGTGTAATTACATCGTCGGCGACTCTCGTCAGGGCGATGCACCTGCGGCGCCCGCCTGATCTTTTCGAGCTGCGACTCGACGCGCTTCGCGACTCGTTAGGCGAAGTCGAACGGGCGATTCCGCGACTGCGCGCCCCGCTCATTCTCACGGCACGTCATCCGGCGGAAGGCGGCGTGGGCGGGTTGCACGCGGGCCTGCGTCGCAACCTGCTCCAGCGATTTCTCAACGCCGCCACCTTGGTCGATCTCGAACTTCGATCCGTCAGGCAAATGAAAACGCTCCTCGATGACATGCGGCGGCGTCAGACCGGGCTTCTCCTTTCGGTGCACGATTTTCGTGACACGCCGTCGGTCGGGGAATTTCATCGTCTGGCGACGAGCGCGGCCGCGATTCAACCCGCGATTTTCAAAATCGCGACCCGCACTGATACTCCGGCGCAGTTAGACCGGTTGATCGCGTTTGTTCAGGCTGCGAACCGCCCCGAATTTCCGATCGCCGCGATGGGCCTTGGCAAGCTGGGCGCCAAATCACGCCGCCAGCTCGATCGCCTCGGTTCGGCCCTCACCTATGTCGCGCTCGGCGAGCCAAACGTTCAAGGCCAGCCGTCTCTCAGCCAACTCCGGCGCGCCCGGCGCACGTATACTATATAGAGAGTGTTATTAGAGAGTCTCGATGCCGCCGATATCTGATACCGTGCCACTCCCGATCTCCGTTCCCGTCATGCCGCTCACGGGCGTGCTGCTTTTTCCCAATGCCCTTCTCCCGCTCCACATTTTCGAACCGCGTTTCCGCGAAATGCTCGCCCACGCACTCGATGACGACCGCATGCTCTGCGTCGCCCTCGTGAGGCCGGAGCGCTCGCAATGGCGCACGAGCGACGACTTCTACGAGGTCAGTACCGTCGGGCTCATCCGGGCCTGCGTTGGCCGGCGCGATGGAACTTCCGATCTCATCCTGCAGGGAATCCACCGGGTGAAGTTCAGCGAGTTTGAGCAGGAAACACCCTTCCCAATCGCCCGGATCAAGCCACTCGAAACGCGTACCAACCTCAGCGTCGAAACCGATGCGCTCGCCGCCAAGGTGCTGGAACTCTACGCCCAGCTCAGAAACACCGGGCGGGAGCTGCCGGAAAAAATCGATCGCTATCTGAGCGAGATGTCCGATCCGGAAACTCTCGCCGACCTGATCGCCTCCACTTTCATCAGCGATACAGTCCGCCGCCAAAAACTTCTCGAGGAGCTCGACCTCAACCAGCGCCTCCGCCTCCTCATCCAGTACCTTCGCGACGAAAGCGCCTAACGAGTCAGGAACCCACCAACCGCGCGTGTTCCTCGAGCAAATACCGATCGGTCATTCCGGCGATGTAATCACACACCGTCCGGTAAAGCCCTTCGCTCTCGATCCGGCGCGCGGCGCTCTCGCCCAGTCGTTCCGGCTCCTGCACATAAGCCGCAAAAACCGAGCGCAACATCTCGCAGGCGCGCCGGTTTACCTCCGCGACCCGCGGGTGATAATAGACATTCGCATAGAGAAATTGGCGCAACTCCCGATTCGCCGTCCCCTGCTCCTCGCTGTAGCGAATCAACCGCGCCGCTTGCCGCCGCGCTTCCTCCGCGCTGGCCGGCCCGGCGGCCGCGATCGCCGACGCACTCGTCGCCACCACATCGCGCACCTGCAGATCGATGATGTCGCGGATGATGTTTTGGTGCAGCTCCGCGCCTAACAATTCCGGATGCCGCGCCGCCACCCGCTGGTGGCTCCGTCGCCAGATCGCGCTCTCATCCAGTTGATCGCCGTCAAGAATCGCGAAATCGAGCGCGTCATCCAGATCGTGACTATAATAGGTAATCTCATCCGCCAGGTCGGCGATCTGCGCCTCGAGGGAGAGCGCGGTCTCGCCCTCACCTTTCCGCAAACCCTCCAGCACCTCGAACGTCAGATTGAGCCCGGGGAAATCCGGATACGGATGTTCCAGCAACTCGACCACGCGCAGGCTCTGGCGGTTGTGCTCAAAGCCACCCTGCTCCCGCATGCATTCCGCCAGCATCTCCTCGCCCGAATGCCCAAAGGGCGAATGCCCGAGATCATGCGCCAGCGCGATCGCCTCCGCCAGATCCTCGTTCAGCGCCAACCCCCGCGCGATCGTGCGGCTGATCGAGGCCACTTCAATCGTATGCGTTAGTCGCGTGCGCAGATGGTCCGCCGTACCGTTGAGGAAAACCTGCGTCTTGTATTCCAGCCGGCGAAAAGCGCGCGAGTGAATGATTCGCGCGCGATCCCGCTGGAATTCCGTTCGGAAATCGTGACGCGGCTCGGAAAATTTCCGCCCGCGCGAGTCGGCCGATTTCTGGGCAAATGGGGCGAGCACCCGCTTCTCATCGGCCTCCATCTGCTCGCGGCGTTTCCAACCCGCGGCGGGAAGTGTCGCCCCTTCAGCAAAATTGGATTCGTTAGGCATAACGGTTCAGGCGTTGCCCAGGGCATTCCGGGGAGCGCGTGCGACTCGCACGCTGGTTGAGGCGACCCGCCTCAACGACCTTCTGTCCACTGCCCAAATCACCGAATCCGTGCCGATCATTCCAAAAAAATCCGCCGATGCGGAGGGCATTCGCCCGCGCACCGGCAACACACGCTCTGTGATCTCCGTGAAGTTACGCCTCCTCATGCGAATCCGCGGACTCCGTCATCTTCTCGGCGAGAGCACGTTTCTCCGTCCGCGCCTGTGCCCGCACCATGAGGAGATCAAAAATCGCAAGCAGCACTACCGTCACGGTCAACCAAGCACAGGCCACCCAGTAAAGAATGAACCGGACCGGGTAGGTTCGGGGATCGAGCAGCGGAGCGAGAAAAGTCGATCCGCAAAAGAGCATCGCCACCGCCGCGATCACCGTCCAAAACATCGCCTTGCGCCGCATCGTTGGATCGCGCAGGAGGCCGCGCGCGGCATGCACGGAAAAGGAGGCGATCCGCAGGCCGCGTTCGTTGGGCGGGCGTTCGTCGTCAGGCGGAATCATTTGCGCCTAACAAAATCCACCCAGACTTGGGGAACGCAAACCCCGCGATTACTTACGCCCGAAGTGGGATCGGATAGCCGTGGCTGGAGATTGTTGCCGGCTTCAGAAGAGCAACAGCGCGGGATTTTCCAGGAGCTGCCGGAAGGCTTTGAGGTAATTGGCGCCGATCGCGCCGTCCACGACGCGGTGGTCGCAGCTCATCCCAATTTTCATTCGGTGGCCAGGGGACGATTGCTCCGGACTCCGCTACGACCGGTTGCCTGACGATGGCGCCGATCGAAAGAATGATGGCCTGCGGCGGGTTGATCACAGCGGAGAAATAATCGATGCCGTAGCTGCCGAGATTTGAAACGGTCAGAGTGCCGCCCTTGAATTCTTCCGGCTTCATCCGCTTGTTGCGCGCGCGGTGGGCGAGGTCTTTGACCGCGGCGCTGATTTCGCGGAGCGATTTGTTTTGCGCTTGCCTAACGACCGGCGTGACGAGGCCTTCATCGAGGGCGACGGCGACGCCGAGGTTGATGTCGCCGTATTGTACGATGGCATCGTTGTCGAAGGAGGCGTTCACTTTCGGCTCGCGCTGGGCGGCGAGGACGGCGGCGCGCAGGATGAAGTCGTTGACGGTGATCTTACTCAGGTCGTCGTCTTCGCCGGCGGATTTCAGTTCGGCGCGGATGCGCATGAGCGGGCCGGCATCGATTTCGATGTTGAGATAGAAATGGGGAATCGGGCCAAGGCTCTGGCCGAGGCGCTCGGCGATGATCTTGCGCATGCCGGTGAGGGTGGTGCGGACGGTTTCGCCGGCGGCAATCGCGGGGGCAGGTTTGGCTTTGGCAGGAGTCCTGGCGATGGCAGGCGTGGCCGACGCGGCCGCCTCTACATCTTTTTCTACGATGCGGCCGCCGGGACCGGTGCCTTTAATGGTCGTTAGGTCGATGCTTTTCTCGGCGGCAATTTTGCGCGCGAGCGGAGAGGCCTTGATTCGGCCGGTCTCGGTTTTCTCCTCACCATCGGACGCGGCTTTCTTGTCGGGAGCTTTTTGTTTTGGCGCAATCTCCTCTTCTGTCGCTTCGGCGGGTGCGGGTTTTTCGGCTTCGGCTTTCGGTTCTTTCTGTTTGGCCGCGCCATTCTCGGGCGCTTCTTCGCCTTCCTCCCCGATGAAGGCGATGCGGTCGCCGACGTTCACTTTGCCGCCTTCTTCGACGTAAATCTTTTTCAGAAGACCGTCGTCCGTCGCCTCCCATTCCATCGTCGCCTTGTCGGTCTCAATTTCGGCCAGGACTTCGCCAGCCTTGACCCGATCGCCCACTTTCTTTTTCCAACTGACGAGCGTTCCCTCGGTCATGGTGTCGCTCAGTTTGGGCATCTGGATTTCAGGCATTGGGTCTGTGAATCGTAAGATGTTGAATGGTGAAGCGGCTGTCAGGCCTAACAAATCTTCCTGACGGCGGCGATGATTTTTTCGGCACTGGGCAGGACCGCTTTCTCCAACGACTCGTTGTACGGCATCGGCACGTCCTCCTGCGAAACGCGCAGGATCGGCGCGTCGAGTTCGTCGAAGATTTCCTTTTGAATCCGGTAGCTGATTTCCGCGCCGACGCCGCAGAAAGGCCGATCCTGTTCCGCGATCACGACCCGATGAGTCTTGCTGACCGACTCGAGAATTGCGGGCAGATCAAGCGGCTTGATCGAGCGTAGATCCAGCACTTCGGCATTAATCTTGTTGCTCGCCAGTTGCTCCGCTGCGACCAGCGCCATCGGCACCGTTTGCGCGTAACAGATGATGGTGACGTCGCTGCCTTCGCGTTTGATCTCCGCTTCGCCCAACGGGATGAGCAACTCCTCCTCCGCCGGCTCGACCATGCCTTTGTGGCTGTAGAAAAGTTCGCACTCGAGGACGAGCACGGGGTTGTTGTCGCGCACCGCGGTCTTGAGCAAACCTTTCGCGTCGCGCGGCGTGGCCGGCGTGCAAATCTTGAGGCCGGGAACGTTGGCGTAAAGACATTCGGTGGCGTGCGAATGAGTCGCCCCGAGTTGGTGCGCCGGGCCGTTCGGTCCGCGGAAAGTAATCGGGATGTTGAACTGCCCTCCCGACATGGTGAGCATGTTGGGCGCGTTGTTCACCAGTTGGTCAAACGCGACTAACGAAAAGCTGAAGGTCATGAATTCGACGATCGGCCGCAGCCCCACCATGGCCGCCCCAATCCCGAGGCCGGCGAAGCCATTTTCGCTGATTGGCGTGTCGATGATGCGATCCGGCCCGAAACGATCGAGCAGGCCCTGGCTCACTTTGTAGGCGCCGTTGTATTCCGCGACTTCCTCCCCCATGAGAAAGACATTCGGGTCGCGCTCGATTTCTTCGGCCAGCGCTTCGTTCAGCGCCTGGCGGTAGGTGATCTCTCTCACGCTTTCGTTCTCGGTGTGGCGGCGGCCGTGTCGGCCGCATCGCCGTTATTCTTCGTTCCGCCGGCCGGCCCCTTTTTTCTGACCGGCCTGGCTTGTCGGGATGTTTTTGCCGGCGACACGCCCGTTTCGACAGCGCGCGGCTCGTCGCCGTCGTCAACGTAGGTATAGGCGTGAAGCTCCTCGACCGACGGCTCGGGGCTCTCCTCGGCAAATTTTACGCTCGCCATCACCTCTTCCTTAGCTCGCTTGTCGAGCTGGTCGAACCGTTCGTTCGTCAACTTGCCTTCCCGCGTGAGTTGGGCGCGCAAACGCGTAATCGGATCTTCCAGCCGGTATTTCTCCAGCTCTTCTTTCGTCCGATAGCTGGCTGGGTCCGACATGGAATGACCGCGGTAACGATAAGTGCGGACTTCAACAAAAGCCGGATGCGGATCCTTGCGGATGGAAGTGACGATTTCGCTCAGCTTGTCGCGCACTTCGCGGAAGTTCATCCCGTCCACAATTTCGCCCCGCATGTCGTAGCCCTCGGCCCGATCGACCAGGTGCTCGAGCGAGGTCGAACGTTTCACCGAGGTGCCCATGGCGAAGAAGTTGTTTTCGCAGATGAAAATGACCGGCAATCTGAAAAGTCCGGCGAGATTGAGCGCCTCGTGGAAGCTCCCCTGGTTGATCGCGCCGTCGCCAAAAAAGCAGAGCGTAACCCGGTCTTCTTTGCGGTACTTCGCGGCGAAGGCGATGCCCGCCCCCAGCGGCACGTGCGCGCCAACGATCGCGTGACCGCCATACATGTGGTGGGCCTTGTCGAAGTAATGCATCGACCCGCCGAGCCCGCGCGAACAGCCGGTCGCTTTGCCAAAAAGTTCTGCCATGCAGGCGTTGGCGCTCGTTCCGCGAGCGAGTGCGTGGGCGTGATCGCGATACGCCGTAATGATGTAATCATCCGGCCTGGTAGCCGCGACCGCGCCGGTCACGACCGCTTCCTGTCCGATATAAAGATGACAGAAGCCGCCGATCTTCTGCGCTTGATATTGCTGGCTCGCGCGCTCCTCAAAGCGGCGAATCAGCAACATGGTCGCGAGCATCTCGACTTCGTCGCGTTGCCCGGGCGAAGACATCGGGATCAATGCGGCAGCGGACGCGCCGCAGTGGCCGGCAGCGCGGCTTCGCGCCGGCTCAAGCTCATGCAGGCGACGAAAAGCAGCGTGAAAAGCAGGTCGCTCACGACCGAGTTGCGGAAGAACATCCAGGTCGGAGTCGCACCGTATTGCGGCAGGCCGACGGTGAGCGCCTGGATGAGGCCGCCGAAATTCTTGACGTAACCCGGATCGGTCAGCCAGGAAAACGCGTTCGTGATCGCGTAAAAGAGAACCGACCCGGCAAGCGCAGCAGGCAGGACCGTCTTGAGCGAAGGTCGGCGGCTGATGGCGAGCCCGAGCAAACCAACAAGCCCAAAGGCAATGTAACGACAGAGAATCAAGGGATCTGAAAGCGACGCCCCGTAGTAAAAATCAAGGACGAGATCGGAGAGGAGGAGCGCCGCAAACGGCACGGTAAACTTGTATTTTCGCGGAAAATAAGCCGCGCTGCAGAGAGCAATCGCGGCGAGCGGGGCGAAGTTGGAGAGCCAGGCGCTGCCGCCACCGTGCACGATAACGGCCGAGGCGACACGAAAAACGACGGTTAGCAAAACCAAAAGAAGCGCAGCAAACATGGCCAAAACTCAACTGTTCTGAACGAGATGCAAAGCGCTTTTATCTCCTGTTCGTAATCGGCCTCGTCCTCGAAAGTCGGTCTCGTCCGACAAAATCACGAGGACGAGAACGAGCAGGATTCAGGAAGCCGCGCTTTTTGCCACCGCTCTGGCCAAACGGGCCTTGCGACGATTGGCCACGTTGCGGTGAATCACCCCGCGTTTGGCCGCTTTATCAAGCGCCGAGACGAGCGCGCGATGGTCCTCGGTCTTTCCCCCGCCGGTCGCATGTCGCTTCTGGAGCGAGCGTAGATGACTGACGACGCTGCGATTTCGCAGAGTGCGGCGCGGATTTTGACGAGCACGTTTGGCGGCGGATTTGGAATTAGCCATGAAGCAAAAGTTTTGTGGACGGGCAGGCTCGCGGACACGTCCCACCTTGTCAAGGCGAGGCACTTTCCGCGAATCGGTTCATCGCCTTCGCGATGGTGAGATGGTTGCAGTCGCCACGCCCCACGCCTTTCTAGTCTCCGCGCCTTGACGACGGGGCGCAGGTGTCGCGGACTTCGAATCTTAACCGCGGTCCTTCGGCGAAGCCACCTTCGCGTAAACGCCGATTAAAGGCCGGCGCGAAGGTTTCGCGGCACGAAAATCACTCGCGAAGCCGTCATTGGTGCGAATTTCCACGTGGCCGGCTCCGCGGCGCGTGCCGTAAACCAAGACCGAACCGATGGGTGCCTGATACGGATCACGCACGGCCAGCCGGGTAAATCCATAGCGGCTCACGAGTTCGTCCCCGGCCTGACGCGCCAACTCGGTCTTGGGATAAGAATCGACTGCGCCAGCAGCCAGCAGAGCCTCTTTCACATAACGCCAGCACCGCATCCTGGAGTGCGCATGAGCCCGCTCCTCGGCGATGGTGGCGGCACGCGCCAGTTTCGGATCGAGGTGCGGCAGATTCTTCAGCTTGCCCGTGAAATGCGAGAGGATCTCCGCCTTCTGCACCTTGCCATGGCGATCGACATAGACAAAGCGGGTCTCCGATTTGGAGAGACCGGCAGCGTGCAGGTTCGAGAAGGCAAGAACGCAGCTGAGAAGGAGAGAAAAACGAATCACGCCGGCTTTTTATGAAGGCAAGTCCGGTGCCGTGCAACAATAAATTTCCACTCCGGCAAAGTTTTTTTGAATTCTTTCGACCCAATCCGCGCGCAAAAACTTCCGCCAACGCCGTGATGCATGTGACTGGATCGCGCCGTTCATCGCCCGACTGCCAACCTCTTTTTTCTAACCGACGATCCGGCCGGTCACCTCGCCAAAGCCGACCCGGTAACCGTCACTTTCAGCCCAGCCGCTGATCGTTAGGCGATCACCATCCTCGAGCCACTTGCGCGTCTCGCCGCCGGGCAACTGCAACGGATTTGCCCCCCGCCAGGTCAGCTCCAGCATGCTCCCCCGTCCGTCCTCGGCCGGCCCGCTGATCGTACCGCTGGCCAGCAAATCACCGGACCGAAGATTGCAACCGCCCACAGTGTGATGAGCGAGTTGCTGCGACATGCTCCAGTAGAGATTCTGGAAATTGGTCCGGGTGATCGTTTGCGGGGCACTCATTTTCGCTGTCTGCAACTGCGCCTCGAGGCGAACGTCAAAGGTGAAATCGTCCGGCAGGCGCAGGTAGTCGAGCGGCGCCGGATCCTGCGCCGGGAGCGGCCTGCGAAAGGGTTCGAGCGCTTCCAAGGTCACGATCCAGGGCGAAATACTGGTGCAGAAGTTTTTCGCCAGGAACGGCCCCAGCGGCTGGTATTCCCAGGTCTGGATGTCGCGCGCGCTCCAGTCGTTCATCAGGACCAGTCCAAAAATGTGATCGACCGCCTGCGCGATTGGCACCGGTTCGCCCAGTTCGTTAGGCGGACCGATAAAGAAGGCGGTCTCAAGCTCAAAATCGAACGCTCGAGTCGCGCTGAAGATCGGTGTCGCAGCATCGGGCGGCTTGATCTGGCCATGCGGTCGGCGGACCTGGGCCCCACTGGGCACGATCGAACTGGCCCGGCCGTGATAGGCGATCGGGAGCCATTTCCAGTTTGGCATGAGCGCATTCTCCGGCCCGCGAAACATCGTGCCGACATTGAAGGCGTGATGATACGAAGAATAAAAATCGGTGTAATCGCCAATCTGCGCCGGGAGGTGCATCGTCACCTCCGCCTGGCGATGAAAAGCGCGGGCTCGCAACGCGGCGTCATCGCGCAAAGTTGCGGTCTCGACGGCAAGGAGGTGTTGTAAAATTTCGCGTGTTTTGCGCCAGGCCGGCCGGCCAAGGGCGAGAAAAGCATTAAGCGAATCGCGGCCAAAGACCGGGTGATCGCCGAAGTTCAAGGCCCGGAAATAGCCGCTTTCTTCCAGGACGGCGAGGTCGAGCACGAGGTCGCCAATCGCCACCCCGGCGCGCGCCGGCCCGTCGTCAGGTTGAAAAATTCCGTAAGGTAGATTCTCGAGCGAGAAATGCGATTCCGGTGCGACCTCGAGGAAGGATTGAAGTGGTTTGGCCATAGGATAAGGGAATCGAGAAACGCGTTCTCGTCACGCAGTTCAGGAAACTCGAACGCCACTCAGGGTAGCGCGAGCTTCTAGCTTGCGCGCTTCGAGCCTGCAAGCTGGAAGCTCGCGCCGCCCTCGAAGAATCCGAGAGCGCGCAGGTCGTCGCGCGGTTCGTCAAAGCTGCAACTGCCTAACGACGTTACGAGCCGGCGGCGCGCCGTGATTTGCGCGGTCGTGATTTTCCAATCGCGCCAGCGAAACGACTCTTCGCCGAAGACAAACGAAGCCGCCTCTTCCTCCGCCAGCATCTCCTGAGTCTGTGTTTCGCTCCAGCGATGTTCGGCCGCCAGCACGCCAGCCCCGAGGACATTGAGAAAACCGTGCATCTTCGTTCCAACGTTCGGGTGAAAGAGCCGCACTGGATGATGCAGCCCGGCAGTAAACTTGATCGGTACCTGCCGCCGTACCGCGGCAACGAGAGCCCGCGCGATCTGCGCCCTGGTCGGAAACGCCTCCGCGGTCACCCCGCCGGTGCGGAGTTTAAAGCCCGCGCTAGTCCCGGAAAGCTCCTCGATCGTGGCCGCCGCCTCGTCGGTTGGCGCTTCCCAGAAAATATTCAAGGCCAGGTCGCCCAGAATGGCGCGGGCCGCGCCGAGCGAATCCTCGACTGGTCCCGGCGGCAACGGCATTTCAAACTGTCCAATCGCAACTGTACCCTTGTGCTCGGCGAGCAATTCCTTGATCCCTTCCGCCGCCAGTTCCAAGGCAGCGCGAAACTCCGCCGGTTTCGTCGTTTTCGGTCCGAGCGCCGAAACCTGCAGTGGATGTTCGGCGTCGAACTGCCCGAGCAGCGCTCGAGCCTCGGCAAATTTCCCGATCGGCAGAATGAAGGCCCCAAGCATCCAGCGTTCGGGCGAGCGCACGTAGGCGGCCTGATTTTGCAGCGCCGGTTCGAGCGCGAGGCCGGCGGGCGGGAAAAGCCCGGCGTAGTCGATTGCGTGAGCAAGGAGGGCGCGTAAGGAAGCGGCGAGCATGGAAAAAGAACTCAACGGCGCAATCACCACCCTCGTCAACCGGCAGTTTGTCCGGGAATCAGGGTCCTGGGCTCGTGAGTTCCGGGTGAGCGAGACCGATTCGCCCTTTCCCAGGAGCCCGGCCGCGCGTCGTAAACCTCTTTCAGAAACGATTACCTCTGAATCGAAGCAACGGCTGGCGGAGCTTGTTCGCTGATTTCCTGCGCGCAAACTTGGCCCTTCGGCTTGCGCATCGACGCCGGAGACGGTCTCTGCGAGTCTTGGCGGGTGGAGCGGACCCTCGAGTTACTGATCGACGACATCGCCTTTGGCGGCAAAGGCGTTGGGCGCGCTGTGGGCAAGGCGGTCTTTGTTCCATTCACGATCGAGGGCGAGCGAGTCGCGGCCCGGGTCGTTAGGGAAAAGAAATCGTTCGCGGAAGCAGAACTCATCGAGGTGCTCGCAGCCTCGCCGGAGCGCACGGCACCGCGGTGTCCCTATTTCGGGCGTTGCGGCGGATGCAGCTATCAACATATGGGCTACGAGCATCAGCTGCATTGGAAAGCGCGCCAGGTCGAACAGGCGTTGCGGCGCATCGGAAGATTTCGCGCGCCGCCCCTGCGCCCGATCATTCCATCGCCGCAACCGTACGAATATCGCAACCGCATCACGATCCACGTCGAGAACGGCATCGTCGGTTTTTTCCGGCACGACGTGCATCGGTTGATCGACGTTGAAAACTGCCCGATCGCCGAGCCCGCGGTGAACAGCGAGTTGGCCGCGCTCCGCAATCGCCACCCGCGGGACGGTCACTACACCTTGCGCACGCAACGCGGGCCCCGCGTCTTTTCCCAGACGAACGACGCCGTTGCGAACCATCTGGCCGACTCGATGGCCGCTCTTATTCCGCCTCACCAATCGCTTCTCATCGACGCCTATTGTGGCGCGGGATTCTTCACCAAACATCACCTGCCCAAGTTCTCGAAGGTTGTCGGCCTCGATTGGGATGTGCACGCGATCGCTGCCGCGCAAAATGGGGCGACTGCCGCCGAAACCTATATTGCGGGTGAGATCGCGATCCATCTTCGGGCGCAGCTCGAATCGTGCAACCCTGGTTTGACGACGGTCATTGTCGATCCGCCCGCGACCGGTCTGAGCGCGGAAGTGCGCGAGATCCTGCGCGTGTATCCGGTTGCAACGTTACTTTACGTCTCCTGCAATCCACCGACGCTGGCGCGCGATCTGGCCGATCTGCTCCCGGCTTACACTCTCCAGAGTGTCACCCCGTTCGACATGTTCCCGCAGACCGCCGAGATCGAGGTCCTGGCGCATCTGACTCCAGAAACCCAGGCAGGTCGTTAACGAATTCTTAACGTCTGCGCGATTCCCTTTAATTAACGCTCGCGCTCTGCCGGACGCACGCTGGGATTGTGAATCCACGCGACTGGTTGCAATTGGCGCTCTTCGTCGCTGGTTTGGTGGCGATCACACCGCCACTCGGGCATTTTCTGGTCCGGATCTTTTCCGGAGATCGGCATTTTCTACAGCCGCTGCTCGGTCCCGTCGAACGCGGCATTTACAGATTGAGTAGGATTGATCCGACCCACGAAATGGCGTGGCGGGAATACGCGCTTGCGCTCCTCGTCTTCAATCTCGCGGGGGGCGCCCTGCTCCTTGCTCTCGAACTGACCCAGGCCTGGCTTCCTCTCAACCCACAGCACTTGCATAACGTTCCTTTCGCGCTCGCCTGCAACACCGCGATCAGCTTCATGACGAACACGAACTGGCAGGCCTATTCGGGCGAAGCGGTCATGAGCTACGGCACGCAGATGGCCGGGCTCGCCGTGCACAATTTCGTCAGCGCAGCGACCGGCATCGCGGTCGCCGTGGCGCTAACGCGCGGACTCGTCCGCAAACAAACCGATCGAATCGGAAATTTCTGGACCGATCTCACGCGCGCCACGCTCTATCTTCTCCTCCCACTCTCGTTCGCGCTCGCGCTCGTCCTCGTTCAGCAGGGTGTGGTCCAAACCTTCGACGGCTACTTCACCGCCTCCACCCTCGAAGGCGCGACTCAGCAAATTCCGCTCGGACCGGCTGCGTCCCAGATCGCGATCAAGCAACTCGGGACAAACGGCGGTGGATTCTTCGGACAAAACAGCACGCATCCATTCGAAAACCCGACGCCGCTGAGCAACTTTCTCGAGGTCTTCGTCATCTTCTGGATCGGCTCAGCGCTGGTCTACATGTTTGGTCTGATGGCGGGCGACCGTCGCCAGGGTTGGGCGATCTGGGCGGCTATGTTCGCGCTTTTCCTGGCTGGCTTTGCCCTCGTCTGGTGGGCGGAGTTGCAGCCCAACCCGGCGCTCGGCCTAACGACATCTTTGGAAGGCAAGGAAGACCGCTTTGGACATTTCAATTCCGCTCTCTTCGCCACGGTCACAACCGATGCCTCCTGCGGGGCAGTCAACGCGATGCACGATAGCTTTTCGCCGTTAGGCGGACTCGGCCTGCTCGTCAACATGATGCTGGGCGAGATCGTTTTCGGCGGAGTCGGCGCGGGCTTCTACGGGATGCTCATGTTCGCGCTCCTGACTGTTTTTATCGCCGGCCTGATGGTTGGACGCACCCCGGAGTATCTCGGGAAAAAGATCGAGGCCCGCGAAGTGACCCTGGCCGTAATCGCCGTTCTCGCCCCGGCTGTCATGATCCTCCTGGGCAGTGCCCTAACGATGCTCTATCCGGCGGCGCTCAGGAGCCTGAATAACGGCGGACCGCACGGCCTGAGCGAGGTCGTCTATGCCTTTACCTCTGCAGCGGCGAACAACGGCAGCGCTTTCGCCGGGCTCAACGCCAACACAGATTGGTATAACTACCTGCTCGCAATCGGCATGATCGTCGGCCGTTTCGCCATCATCGTGCCGGTGCTCGCGATCGCCGGCAGCCTGGCGCAGAAGAAAATTTCGCCACCCTCCAGCGGAACGTTCCCGACCAACGGCCCGGTCTTCACCATCCTGCTCATCAGCGTCATCCTGATCGTCGGCGCCCTCACCTTTTTCCCCGTGCTTTCGCTCGGCCCGATCGTTGAGCACCTCCTCATGCAAGCCGGCCGGACCTTCTGATCATGAGCCGCAAAACGACTGTCTCTATTTTCGATCCGGCCCTGATCCGGCCGGCCATCGGCGAGTCATTCAGGAAGCTCGACCCGCGGGTACAATGGCGCAGCCCGGTCATGTTCGTCGTGCTCCTCGGCGCGCTCGGGACCACCGCGATCACCTTGGTTCATCGCACGGGCTTCAACCTCCAGATCACACTCTGGCTCTGGTTTACTCTTCTCTTTGCCAACTTCGCCGAAGCCATGGCGGAAGGCCGTGGCAAAGCCCAGGCCGACACCCTGCGCCGTATGCGAACGACCACCCAGGCGCGTCGCCTGACGAACGGCGACGAAGAGAAAATCGCCGCCTGCGATTTGCGCAAAGGCGACGTCGTCGTCTGCGAAGCGAACGATCTCATCCCGGGCGACGGCGAGGTTATCGAAGGCGTCGCGAGTGTCGATGAATCCGCCATCACGGGGGAATCCGCACCGGTCATTCGCGAAAGTGGCGGCGACCGCAGCGCAGTGACGGGCGGGACCCGCGTCCTGAGCGACCGCATCCTGGTGCGCATCACGAGCGAACCCGGGAACGCCTTTATCGATCGCATGATCGGCCTCGTGGAAGGCGCGCGCCGGCAGAAAACGCCTAACGAAATTGCACTCGGCATCCTGCTCGTTAGTCTGACCGCGCTTTTCGTTCTCGCGGTTTTCACCCTGCCGGCTTTCGCCCACTACAGCGAGCGCGCCGCGGGCCAGGAGAACGTGGTCAACGTCAGCCTGCCTGTTCTCGTCGCTCTTCTCGTCTGCCTCATCCCGACTACGATCGGCGGATTGCTCAGTGCGATCGGGATCAGCGGAATCGATCGACTCGTTAGGCACAATGTTCTCGCGACCAGCGGCCGGGCGGTGGAAGCGGCCGGCGACATCGACGTGCTGCTCCTCGACAAGACGGGCACGATTACCCTCGGCAACCGGATGGCGGTCGAGTTCCATCCCGGGCCCGGCGTGGCCGGCGAGCAGCTGGCTGATTCCGCGCAACTGGCTTCGCTGGCTGACGAAACTCCGGAGGGACGTTCCGTCGTCGTTCTGGCCAAGGAAAAATTCGGGATCCGCGGCCGGGAAATGCATGACCTGCAGGCCGCCTTCATCCCCTTTACCGCGCAGACCCGGATGAGCGGCGTCGATCTCCACGCCCGCGATGGCGAGCCGTTACGCCGGATTCGCAAAGGCGCAGCGGAAGCGATCCGCGGTTACGTCGAGCAAAACGACGGCCATTTCCCGGAGTCGGTCGCGAAAGTGGTCGAGACGATCGCGCGGCGCGGAGGGACGCCCCTGGTCGTGGCGGAAGAGTCGCGGACGTTAGGCGTGATCGAGCTCAAGGACGTGGTCAAGGGCGGGATCAAGGAACAGTTCGCGCACTTGCGCAAGATGGGCATCCGCACCGTCATGATCACAGGCGACAATCCCCTCACCGCTGCGGCAATCGCGGCCGAAGCGGGAGTAGACGACTTCATGGCGCAAGCCACGCCGGAGGACAAACTGCAGCGCATTCGCGAGGAACAGGCCCAGGGCCGCCTGGTGGCCATGACCGGCGACGGAACAAACGATGCGCCCGCCCTCGCGCAGGCGGATGTGGGCGTGGCGATGAATACCGGCACGCAGGCGGCGCGCGAAGCCGGCAACATGGTCGACCTCGACAGCAACCCGACCAAACTCATTCAGATCGTCGAGATCGGGAAGCAACTCCTCATGACCCGCGGCGCCCTCACGACCTTCAGTATTGCGAACGACGTCGCGAAATACTTCGCCATCCTGCCGGCGATGTTCGGAATGCTCTACCTGACGAGCGGCGCAAAGGCTGGGCCGCTCGACGCCCTCAACATCATGCACCTGCACTCGCCGCAGAGCGCAATCCTGAGCGCCGTCATTTTCAACGCCCTTATCATCGTCGCCCTCATCCCGCTCGCTCTCGCCGGCGTGCGCTATCGCGCGGTCGGCGCAGCACGGGTCCTCGTGCGCAACCTTCTCCTTTACGGCGTCGGCGGCCTCGTCGCGCCATTTGCGGGAATCAAACTGATCGACCTCGCGCTCGTTGCGCTCCGCCTTGTCTGAACCCATGAGAACCATTGTCATCATTTTCTTCGCCACCGCGGCTGCGGGAACAACCGATGAACTGACCGTCCTCGATCTTCGGCGGCCTAACGAGCGCAGCGTTCAACGACTGAGCCACGGTCGGTCCAGGCAAATGTGCGCCCCGTATTGGACCTGGTTCATTCACAATCCCCGGCCGCTGGAAGAAAAACGAACATGAAAGTCGTTATTCAATCGCTGCTCCTTTATCTCGCGCTCACGCTGCTGACCGGCATTATCTATCCGTTGGCGTTTACCGGTCTTGCCCAGGTGCTCTTTCCAGATCAGGCCAACGGCTCGCGCGTCTTCGAAAATGGAAAACTGATCGGCTCGGATTTGCTCGCACAGAAATTCACCTCGCCCCGCTATTTCTGGCCCCGACCCTCCGCCGCTGATTTCGCCACGGTTCCCTCCGGGGCGAGCAACCTTGGCCCAACCTCGGCTGACTTGAAGAAAATGATCGCGGCACGCCGCGCCGAATTTGGCCGGAACGCGCCGGCCGATTTGCTGACTGCATCAGGCAGCGGCCTCGACCCCCACATCTCGCCGGAGGCAGCACGTTTCCAGACCGCGCGAGTGGCCGCCGCACGCCACCTCGATCCGCTGCGCGTCGCCGATCTCGTCGCACGCCTCACGGAAGGTCCGCAGCTCGGCCTCCTCGGCGAGCCTCGGGTCAACGTCCTGCGGCTCAATCTCGCGCTCGATCAGCTCCACGATTAGACTAACGACATGGCGGACACGCCGACAGCCAGCCCGGACGAAATTCTGGCCCGCATCAAACGCGAGGACGAGAAGGCGGTACGCGGACGACTGAAGATCTTCTTCGGAATGTGTCCCGGCGTGGGCAAGACCTTCGCCATGTTGCAGGCAGCGCGGGAAGCGCAAAAAGCCGGCCGTGAAGTCGTGCTCGGCGTGGTCGAGACGCACGGGCGCGCGGAGACCGAGGCTTTGCTCGACGGACTGCCGATCGTGCCGCGCGCGCAACTCGAACACCGCGGCGCGCACTTTGGCGAAATGGATCTCGACGCGATTCTGCTTTGGCATCCGCAGATCGCCGTTGTTGATGAGCTGGCGCACAGCAACGCGCCCGGCTCGCGTCATCCAAAGCGTTACCAGGACGTGCTCGAGCTGCTCGCTGCCGGGATCGATGTTTTCACGACCGTCAACGTCCAGCACATCGAAAGCCGGCGCGATCCCGTGCAGCAAATTACCGGCGTGCTCGTCAGGGAAACCATTCCCGATTCGGTTCTCGACGCAGCCGACGAAATCGTCCTGATCGATCTCACACCAGAACAACTGCGCGCCCGACTCGCGGAAGGAAAAGTCTATCTCGGCGATACCGCGGCAAGAGCGTCGGCAAATTTCTTCCGCGAGAGCAATCTCACCGCCCTGCGCGAAATGGCGTTGCGCATCGTGGCCGAGCATGTCGATCGCGATCTGCGCGAGATCATGCAGGAAGAGCGAATCGCCGGTCCCTGGAAAAGCGGTCATCGCCTTCTCGTGGCGGTGCGCGGCGGACCGACCTCGGAGAAACTGATTCGTTATGCCCGGCGACTGGCGGCCTCGATGGAGGCCTCGTGGATTGTGGCCAATGTCGATACCGGGCGCGCCCTCGGCGAAAAGCACCAGGCGCAGCTCAATCGCGATCTTGCGCTCGCGCGCCAACTCGGCGCCGAAGTCATTTCCACCCCCGGCACGCATGTCGGTGAAGCGCTTCTCCGCATCGCGCGTCAGCATAACGCGACCCAGTTCGTCCTCGGCAAACCGGTCAAGACGCGCTGGCCCTGGCAGCGCTCGTCGCCGATCGATTGGCTCGTGCGGCACAGCGGCGAGATCGACATCCAGATGATCCGCTCGGACGACCGTCCGATTGCGCGCCCGGGGATCGATTTGGCGAAGTTTCGCTGGCGCGAGTTCGGCATCGCTCTCGCGGTCGTCGCGGTCATGACTGGAATTTGCCTGACGATCTTTCCGTACATCGGCTACTGGGCGGTGGCCCTTCTTTACCTGCTCACGGTGACGGTGAGTGCCCTGCGTCTGCACCGCGGCCCGACCTTGCTCCTGACCGCGTTGAGCGCGGCGCTTTGGGACTTTCTCTTCATCCCGCCCCGCTTCACTTTTTACATTGGTCAGTTGCCGGACTTCATGATGTTTGGAGTCTATTTTGTCGTCGCGCTTGTCATCGGGCATCTGGCGACGCAATTGCGCGAGCGCGAAGAAGTCGAGCGCCGCCGCGAAGCAAGAGCGACCGCTCTTTACCGGCTGACGCGGGCGCTCGCCACGAGCCGCGACCTGGCAGAGGCGCTCGGGGCGGTCGTTCCCTTGATCCAGGATACGTTCCATGCCGAAAGCGCGATTTATCTGCGCGGAGCAAACGGATTGATTCCGCACGCGGCCGGTTCCCTGACGACGACGGAGAAAGACGAGAGCGTGGCCGCCTGGGCCTTTCAAAAAAAAGAACCCGCCGGAATGGGAACCGACACGCTGCCCGAATCGCGGGCACTGCATTTGCCACTGCTGGCAGGCGATCGGGCCGAGGGCGTCCTCGCGATCAAGTTGCCGTCGCTCCCTTCGCTCCAGCAACGCGAGTTACTCGACGGCTTCGCGGCGCAACTCGCGCTTTATTTGCACAAGGAACGCGCGCTCCAGGAAAGCCGCGAGGCACAGATGAACGCGCAATCACAAAAATTGCAAAAAACGCTTTTTGATTCCGTTTCGCACGAGCTCAAGACGCCGCTCGCGGCGATGTCCGCGACACTGCAACAAGCCAATCCCGATTGCGCCGAATTGCGGCAGGCGGCAAGGCGCCTAACAAATACGGTGGACAACCTGTTGGACGCAACGCGACTCGAATCCGGGCTTCTCCAGCCAGTGCGGGAATGGTGCGAGCCGGGCGAGCTGTTGCGCGAAGCGGTCGAACAGGCCGGCCTCGAAGAACGGGTCGTTGAGGTCGCGGCCAACGGCGATTTGCCGGAGATTTCAGTCGATGCAGGGCTGATTGAACAGGCGTTGGTCGCCCTGCTCTCCAACTCTGCCAGCTACAGCCCGCCCCAAACACCGATCGAGGCCGGCGTGAGCAGGGAGGACGACGCGGTCGTCTTCCGCGTCGCGGATCACGGACCAGGACTTGCCCCAGGGGAAGAAGAAAGGGTTTTCGAAAAATTTTATCGCGGCGCAGGAAAACCGGCCGGTGGCCTCGGGCTTGGGCTGTCCATCGCGCGCCAGCTGGTCCAGGCCCACGGCGGAATTGTTGTCGGCGAGAATCGCCCCGAGGGCGGAGCACGATTTTCCATTCGCCTTCCGTTGGGCGAACCGATGAAGTTGCCGCCGGAAGCTGCCTCGTGAAACCAGTCGCACTGATCATCGATGACGAGTTGCAGATTCGCCGCCTCCTCCGCGTGGTGCTGGAGGGCGATGGCTACGATGTGCGCGAGGCTGAGACGGGAGAATCCGGCTTGGTCGAAGCGGCCACGCGACGGCCCGAGGTGATTCTGCTCGATCTCGGTTTGCCGGATCGGGACGGACTCGAAGTGCTGAAACAGCTGCGCGAATGGAGTGAGACGCCGGTCCTCATCCTTTCGGTCCGCGACGACGAAGCGCGCAAGGTCGCGGCGCTGGACGCCGGCGCAGAGGATTACGTCACAAAACCATTCAGCACGCCGGAATTGTTGGCGCGGCTCCGGGCGGCTCAACGCAAGATGCGGCCAGCCGATGAAGTCTCGGTTTTTCACCATGGTGATCTAACCGTCGACCTCACCGCCCGGTTGGTGTCGCGTGGCGGGCGCGAAATCAAGCTGACCGCGACGGAGTATGCGCTCCTTCGATTGCTCGTGAAACACGGCGGCCGAGTCCTGACCCATCGCCACATCCTGCGCGAAATCTGGGGGCCGAAATCTGAGGAGCACCGCGAGTATTTGCGGGTCTACCTAACGCATCTCCGACAAAAGATCGAGCCCGACCCAACGAGGCCGACAATTATCAAAACGGAACCGGGCATCGGCTATCGTCTCACGCTTCCTGCATCATAGAAGGTCGGCCCCGGAACCGCCGGGCCCGTCCGCCCGTCTTCTTGACTTCCCGCCCCCGCCGTCTGACGATGCGCTTAGTTCTTTGTTCTGCTAAATGGTTCCGCCAACGCGGGATCAACGGGGGACCCAACAGCCATCTGTGAAGACGAATGGATCGGGGCGAACGATGCGCGACATCGAGAGCATTTAATGGCTCCAGCCCGACAGCTAACCTCGTCAGCGTCATTAAAAAAGAGAACGGCCCCGTCGCGCGGGACCGCCCTAGCCCGATCCAAAGCTTCTGATACCGACCAACGTCAAGCGACCGCGCAATGTGGATGTGCCACGGGCGGCTGCGATCCTTTACGGCGACTGGGGCACGAGCAAAGCCTACGTCATCGGCCTCGCCTTTGCCGTTGGCGGTTATGCCTCGTTCTGGCTCATCGTCGCGATGTGTGTGCTCACCATGCTGGTGGGGATCAATTACATCATCGTTTGCCGGCTTTATCCGGAAGGCGGCGGGGTTTACGCCAGCGTTCGCCATCGCTCCGAGGTCATCTCGATCGTCGGGGCATTTTTGCTCATCGCGGATTACCTCGTGACGGCGGCGATCAGCTCGCTTTCGGCTTTCCAATACCTCGGCGTTCCGCATCCGGAGAAGTTTGCTGCTTTGGCCATCCTCGTTATCGGGTTGCTAAACTTGCTCGGCCCCAAACACACCGGCGGTCTTGCTTTTCTCATCTCGGTGCCGACTGCGCTTGTCGTCATCACGCTCGCGGCCTTCAGCGTCCCACACCTCGGCACGGCGATTGGAAATGTTCGGCCTCTGGTCGGCGGTTTCTGGAACGATTGGAGCGGTTTCGTAGCGATCGTGCTCGCGCTTTCGGGTGTGGAAGCGATTGCGAACGCGACCGGCGTCATGCGGCTCGATCCGGGCAGCACCGAGGAGCACCCTTCCGTCACCAAGACTTCGACGCCCGCGCTGCTCTGGGTGATGGTCGAAGTTTGCTTTTTCACCGCGCTCCTCGGTTTGGCGATGCATGCTTTGCCCGGTCTGCAGGTGGTAAACGGCGAGGTCAATGCTCCGGGCGCCCACGGCGTACGCGATTACATGCTCCGCTACATGGGACAGACATTTGTCGGTGGCGCACTCGGCCCGGCTTTGGGTAACGCCTTTGCGCTCATCGTCAGCGTCGTCTTCGGTTGTCTTCTGCTTTCGGCCGTCAACACCTCCATCGTGGCCCTGATCACGATTCAGTTCCTCATGGCGCGCGATCGCGAGATGCCGAGGATTTTCCAGCATCTCAACAAGTGGGGCGTCCCGAATTTCGGCATGTTGCTCGCCACCCTCGTGCCGATCGCACTTGTCCTCGTGGTCCGCGACATCGCCGGGCTGGCCGAGTTGTATGCGGTCGGCGTCGTAGGCGCGATCGCGACCAATCTCGGCGCGACAGCGACCGACCGGACGAAGGAGATGAAGGCTTGGGAGCGCACGCTCATGTTTGGCACCTTCATTGTCATGGCCGCGATCGAAGTCTCGCTCTTCATCGACAAACCGAATGCGCGCTACTTCGTCGTCACCATCCTCGCCGTCGGACTGATTCTGCGAGGACTGGTGCAGGAAAGCCGGCTGAAAAAAGAAGCTTCGCTCGAGCCCGAGGCCTTACCGGTGCAAGTCGCGAGGGCGTCCTCAGGCGCTGCGGTCAAGGGCAGTGCGGCCGCGCCGGGCAACGGTGAAGTGATGCTCTGCGCCATTCGCGGCCCCGGGCGTACACTCGACTTCGCCCTGCGCGAAGCGTGCGAAACCGGCCGCCGACTTTATCTTCTTTTCGTGCGTGAGCAGCGCTTCATGACGGAGCAGGACGCGAAACGTAAGTGGCAGGAAGACCCGGAAGCACGGGTAATTTTCGAAGACGCCAGAGCCCGTTCACCGGATTGTCCACCGCTCTTCTGCTACGCGGTGAGCGACTCCGCCTCGCAGACCATCGTCGATATCGCGGCGACGCTAGGCGCCTCCCGTCTTATCCTTGGCGCGCCCGGCCGCCACGCCATGGTAAACCTTCTGCGTGGCAATCTGGTCCGCGAAGTCTCCGCCATGCTGCCCGAAGAGATCGACCTGCTGGTCTACGCCTGACCCATCCCCCAGTTCTGAATTGGCCGGTCAAATTTCCGCCCACGATAGACTTTGGCGGACGCATCGTGCGGTTCGCAGGCTAGAGACCGTAACGAAGCGGCCAGCGCTGCGCCGCTCCGCCCAGGCTCGCAGCGCACGCCCTTAGTTCATCGGCAAAGAATCTCGCCAGATGGGCTCGCACCTCGTCGGTCAGGTGGAGTTTTTCCTCCGTCACGCCGCATGCTTGCTCCGGCCGCATTTGGTCGTTCGTCTTCTCCGGGTCGCCCCCAAGAAAAATAACAATCCTACGATGAAGGTCGACGGGATCCCTCCGTAAGTCGTCGAAGAAAAAGACGTGGAATTGCTCCTGCGGGACGCGCCGACGCCAGCGTTCCGCGATCATGCTCGGATACGAGCGCATCAAAACGAGCGGGTGGCGAATTTGCCGCAAGACTTCTTTCGATTGCGTCGCGTCGAAAGGCGCCAAGCCTCCGGTTCGGACCCCGAGCGAGAGTTGCGACCAGGCGCGCTCGACTGGATCGCGCGCGAAAAAGAGGACCTTCAACTTCGGGAACTGGCACATGACCATGTGGATGATTTCATCCGGCAGCATGCAATACGCGGGAGTGATGTCGCCGGAAAGGAGCGATCCTTTGGCGGAAAAAAGCTGACCATAGCCTTCAAGGTCGAGCCAGGGTCGCTCCCCGAGCTTCCCGAATTTCTCGAGAAAGCGCGTGTCACGCCCGTCCCGACGGCGCAACCGGCGTTTGAACGGGGCGTGCCCACGCTCGTTGAGATAATGGAGTTCCTTCCGCGGCGGCATCCAGAAGTCCGGATGCGATGCCAGCTGTTCGTAGAGCCAGGTGGTGCCGGCTTTCTGTGCGCCGATGCAAAGAAAGTCTGGTCCCGCGCCAGGAACAATCGGGTCGGAAGGTGCTGGTGCAGACGGTTGTGCGACCCTGCGGGGCAGTGGCAACCGGAATCTCATCGGTGAGCTCCCGGAAACTGAAATGAAGAAGGGTAAGGCGCTTCAGTCGTTTGCAGCGACGAGAGCGACTGATTCTTCACCGGGTCGACACTATTCTGTTAGATTCATGTAATGCAAGGTTTTCCAAAAAGACGAATTGAGCCCGGAGACCCCGCGACCAATCCGAAGGACACGTGGCTTCGGCTACGATGGAAGAAACGAGCGAGATGGGACGATCCGTACCACTTGGAACGTTTCGTTTGGGCGCTGGAAGGCGAATACCAGCTGGCGCTCGCCGAAATTAGGAACGGCCGCAAACAGTCGCACTAAATGTGGTACATTTTCCCAAGATCGAAGGATTGGGATTCGGTGTGGCGCCGCAGCAGAGCTACGCGATCAAGGGCGTCGCGGAAGGCCGGGTCTTGCTCGGGAACGAATTTGCGACGTCTTTCCCTGATGGAAGTTCGCAATCTGGAGGAGCAGCAGCCGTTCACGACGGCGGATGGCTCGATCATTCGCAGCGTCCTTGACCGGGCCAACGCGCCGGTGCAACAGCAGAGCCTGGCCGAGGCCAGTCTGTCGGCCGGGCAGGCGACTCAACGGCATCATCACAAACGGACGGAGGAAATCTATTTCATCTTGGAAGGCCGAGCGGAGATGGAGGTCGATGGGGAGACGCGCGCGGTCGCTCCGGGCGATGCGATCCTCTTGCCGCCGGGCGCGTGGCATGTCATTCGGGCACAGACGCGGTTGCGCTTCCTCTGTGCCTGCGCGCCGCCGTATTCGCACGAGGACACCTATTTCGAATAGCACGAGTCCGGCCCATCTCGCTCTTTGCGCAACTGTTTGCCAAAATGTCCGTGGCGAATCAGGGAGTCGTCAAAGTCGCCCGGCTTGTGCGGCGCGGCCTGCCTAATGGAGGCGGGCTAACTGGGTGTGCGGATTTTCGCCGGTGAAGTTCGTGCCGCCGGTTGGGGGTCGGCGGCGATTCCACAAGTCGACGAGACGAATCCTCGTGGACGCGGCGTTCGCGCGACTAACGAGGTAGTCGGGATCGATTGCAAGTTGTCGTGCCAATTCATCCCAGGTCCGAGTCCTTGCTCTCATGGCAATAATGTGGGCGAAGCTTCCCCCGCTCTTGGCGGCGAGCGTATGTGCGATCAAGAGTTCACCGTAGCTCAGCTTCGTTGCGGCTTGTTGCTCGACAAGGGTATTAATGGGCGTCTCGGTCAGCCAGGAAACGGCCGCAGGCACCAATCCGAAACCTTTCACCGGCAACATGCCCAGCCCATCCAGTGAATCGACGGCTTGGCGAAGCTTCGGATCTTCGTTCCCCATCGTCTTGGCCCGGATATTTGTGAGGTAACTACTGGTATAGCCGGCACCCAGGAGAGTGCCCACCTTCGCCTCAATCCAAATCTCAATATCACGGTGCTTGGACGATCGCGAGCCTTGCGTTTGACCGGCTAAGCTGGAGAGCAGCGTGAAAAACCCGAGCACGACAATGAGCTGAATCTTCATCGATTTACGGGCGGCCTCCGGGTGCTCCCTTTTTGCGGGATGAAACTGTTTCATACCTATTAATGCAATGATGGGCCGGTAATTGGCTCATTCTCCGGCGAGATTTCGGCTCGCCTGCAAAGCACATCTGCGCGACTGGAGTTTTTTCGCGACCAAGGTGGGGACTGCGGGAACACAAACGACGTGTTACCTTCGGTAGAGGTGAAAGACTCCGGCGAGGTAGATGATCTGTTCAACTTGGAGCGCTTTGTTCGCGCGCAGGAAAGCGATTACGAGCAGGCGCTGTCCGAGATCAGGAACGGCCAGAAGCGGTCGCATTGGATGTGGTACATCTTTCCGCAGATCGACGGGTTGGGATTTAGCGAAATGTCGCGGCGATACGCGATCAAGAGCCCAGCGGAGGCGAGGGCCTACCTCGAACACACGGTTCTTGGTCCGCGGCTGATGGCTTGCGTCGAGGCATTGCTCAGTCTCCATGATCGCTCGGCGGAGGAGATCTTCAGATTCCCGGACGACAAGAAATTGCGGTCCTCTGCCACCCTGTTCGCCTCGGTGTCGCCTCCGGATTCCGTGTTCCATCGACTACTCGCCAACTACTTCCAAGGCGAGCGCGATCCGGCGACGCTACGGCGGCTGGCGGTATGACAGGACCCGCAGGACAATCGAAGACCGGCGCGCAGTCAGGATGTCGGTAACGGTGCCTTCGATACACGTGTAGCCAGCTTTGCTAGAAATTGTAGCTGACCGTCCCGTAAAAGCCGCGGCGCTGGCCGTATTGCGGCGCACCCACTCCGATGCCACTGCCGTCACGCAATTCATAAACCCGATCAAACAGGTTGACGACGTCGAAACGCACCCTCATCGAGCGTTTGCCGCCGAGCGAGATGCTTCTCTCCAGACCGAGGTTGCAGGTAGCATAGGAAGGAACCTTCTGCGTGTTGGCAAAGCCTCGACGGAGCCCGCTTCCGTAGAGCGCGTCGGTCGAGAAAGTCCAGTCCTTCCAGTTATAGGCTACGCCCGCCGAGCCGGTGACGCGCTGGTCGTGGTCAAGAAATACCGCGTGGTTTTTGATGTAGTCGAATTCATCCGGATCGAAGAGAAACTGCGCCGAATCGACGTGCTCACCGGTGGCGTGTTCAAGACCAATGTTCAGGTAACTGTAGAAGCCACCGTGCTCGTAACTGGCGGTCAGTTCTCCGCCGTAGATTTGTCCGGTGCGATAGTTAAACGAAGAGAGAATAAGGGCCTGACCGAACTGGCCTTCATCGAGAATATTGTGGGCGTGCTTGTAGAAGCCATCGAGCCCGAATTGGAAACCATCGCCGATCTTCTGGGAGACCCCGGCGTCGAAATAATTCGCCCGCTCCGACTTCACGGGTGAATCGAGGGTAATGGCGGCCTCGTTGGTCGTGCCGGCAAATTTTGCGATTGTACTTTGGTTAACGTTTTCCAGCGGAGGCGGGGTGAAGTAACGCGCGTAACCGGCATGGAAGCTGGTCGACTTCCACGGATTGTAAACAAGGTTAACGCGGGGACTGAACTGATCCTCTGTCAGCACCGTGTTGGCCAGGTCGAAGCGGCCCCCGAAGTTTAGTGTCAGTTGCTCGGACGGTTTCCACTCATCCTGCAAATAGGAGCCAAAGAAAAATCCGTTCTCACTCGAATTATCGACGATCCGAAACGGGACATCGCTGGTTTGATTGCCTGCTGCATCAACCGGAAAGACCAGAGTCGAGGTACCAACCGGCGCGTACGCTCCGGTAAAGAACAAGCCGCCGCGCAGGGTATTATGCTCGTTAAGACTGTAACTCATATCGAGTTCCGCGCCGTTGGTGATGACCTGTCGATTGACCCGCGAAGCAACCCCGTTGAAGAACAGATCCCCGGTATTATCCGGCCGGAACAGGACGCCGCTGTAGCTTGTGAAAATCGAGGCCTGCAGGTTGAAAACATCCGATTTCTTTTGGTAGGTCAGGATGCCGTAGGATGCATTTTCCGTCTGGTTCTCATTTAGCTTTGCCGAATTAAACTCCGTGCTCCCATTGACGACGAATTCCGTCGGCAGCCCCGGGGTGTTTGGAATCTGGAAATTGGCTTCGGCCCCGCCCAGTATGAGCCCGAGTCGACTCGAGTCATCGATGATGTAGGAGAGATAGGCGAACTCTTTGAACTGATCGGTGTTGTCGTGGATCGGGGTGTAGCTCGAGGTTGGATTTTCGATCCCAATCCCATTGTGAAGATAACTTCCGGTCACATAATACGTGAGTTTCCCCTCCAGGCCTCCGTATTCGAAACTCGGCATGATGGTATCGAAGCTGCCGACTTGAAGCGAAGCTTCGCCCCCGGTGAAGGCAGCTCCGCTTTTGGTATGAATGTCGATCACGCCAGTGGTGCGGAAACCGAACTGCGCGGGGAGCGCGCCCGTGATGAGAGAGATGTTGTCTATTATCCGCGTTGAGAGTTCCTGGCCGAATCCTGCGATGCCTTCCGGCAACAGAACATCATCGAGGCGGTATTGCAGATTGGCGTGCTCCCCGCGCACGTGAAGCTGGCCGAAGGAATCCTGCGCGACACCCGGAAAACGCAGAATGGTTTGATTAAAGGCA
Organism: uncultured Verrucomicrobiae bacterium; assembly: GCA_963782205.1. GTDB lineage: Bacteria > Verrucomicrobiota > Verrucomicrobiia > Chthoniobacterales > UBA10450 > Palsa-1392. The sequence continues at coordinate 35,569 of CAWAIY010000019.1, forward strand.
GCGTCTTCGCCTTGCGCCTGCTCACCGAGGCGATCGGGCCCGACGGTATAGCGAGTGGCTCCGAGGCTGGGCACGATTTGCTCGCGCGAAATGTCGAGTGCCTGACTGGTCACGACGATGCTGTTCGCCGTCGCCGTTCCTGCCTCTGCGCTGGGACTGGGGGAAGGGCTCGGCGACGCAGCGCTCGAAGTCGGCGAAGGGATCGCGTCCTGCCCGATCACGAGGGTGGCGCTGCTGAGGAGCGCGAAAGTAAAAGCAGCAAATTTCTTCAAAATATTTTTCTCCTGGTGGCAATTGACCTAACGAATGGAACAGGCGCACCACGAGAAGTGGCGGCCTAACGAACCAAGGCGTGCGCGATTCGCGCCCCTTGCTTAGCCGGAGCCAGAATACGATCGCTCCGTGCGAAGCAGGCGGCGAGATGAAGCGCTAGGAGAGCGCAGGCGGGGCGTGCTCGAAGATGCGAGCGCCGAGGAACGGCGGCGCCACCCAGACGGGAGCGAGCGCCGGAATTTTCTCGAAAACAACCGCCGGCTGCGGCGCGACGAAGACGGGCGGCGCGTCCGCCTGCTCGTACTTGCCGGTCGCGATTAGCGTGACCGCGCACTCGTGATCCGGCGCACCCGCATCGGCATGAAACCGCGCATGCAGTTGCGGCGAAGCGGCGAGCGCAAGCGCGAAGAGAAAAGCCAAAAACAAGCTGCTCGCGACAACGGCGCGGAGTTTGACGCGGAAGCTCATGGCAAGCGGGAGGTTGTGATTAAACTGAACGGCGCGCAAGCGTTTTCTGCCGCGAGGCGCAGCATCGGCCTCGTCGGAGAAACTACTTGCTCCCCGCCGCCATGCGACGGTTACTCCCAAGCGCACAATTCATGGCTGAACCTCTTATCGAAGCGCCGGGTGTGCATCGGCCCCGCAACGTTGACTGGAAGCGTGCCGCCGCGTTGCTCTATGGCGACTGGGGCACGAGCAAAGCCTATGTCATCGGGCTCGCTTTCGTCGCCGCCGGATTCGCGTCATTTCCCCTTATCCTCGCGGTTTGCGCGTTGACCGCGGTCGTCGGTTTCAACTACATCATTGTTTGCGGGCACTTTCCCGATGGCGGTGGCGTTTATTCCGCGGCGCGAGAACAAAGCCGGTTCCTCGCCTCGGCCGGAGCACTGCTCCTGGTCGCGAATTTTATCGTCACCGCCGCGCTCAGCGGTTGGGCCGCAGTGAGCTACTTCGGTGTGCCGCCGGAATACGCGCGGGTCGCAACGATGGGGCTCGTGGTCGTAGTCGGGGCGATCAACTTCTTCGGGCCGAAACACAGCGGCAGCGTCTCAATTTATCTGGCGGTTCCGGCCGTCCTGACCGTCATCATGATCGTCGGCTTGAGCAGCGGTCATCTGAAGACCGATCATCTTGAGCCGGCGCATGAGGATTATGCGGTCGCCTGGACGCAATTCGTCGGCGTCATTCTTGCCCTGAGCGGCGTGGAAGCGGTGGCCAACATCACGGGTGTGATGAAACTCGATCCCGGCTCAACGCCCGAGCATCCGAAAGTCACGCGCACAGCGGCGAAGGCGATCATCCCGGTGGCGATCGAGGTGGTCGGCGGGACGGCGCTCCTCGGGTGGGCGATGCTCTCGATGTCCAAAACCTTTACTCCGCAATTGACCGATCATGCGGAGGACATGCTCCGCTTTCTCGGCGAACACTATGGCTCGCTGACGGTTGCTCCCTGGTTTGGAAGCGCCTTCGGTCTCTTCGTCGGCGTGGTCTTCGGGCTGCTGCTTTTCAGCGCGGTCAATACCGCGGTCGTCGCCCTCATTGGAGTCATCTACATGATGGCGCAGGACGGCGAGATGCCGAAGCAACTGGCTCGCCTCAATCGCTACGGCGTTCCGCGCGTTCCACTCTTTGTTGCGGTTGCTATCCCAATCCTTGTTCTTGCTGTGACGCGAAAATTTGAGGCGCTTGCCGGACTCTACGCGATCGGCGTGGTGGGCGCGATCGCAGTTAATCTCGGCTCCTGCACCTTCAACAAACGGCTCGGGCTCGCCTGGTACGTCCGAGTTCTGATGGGCGCGACCTTTCTGGTTTTGGCCGCGGTGGAAGTGACGATCGCGAAGACCAAACCCGACGCGCTCTTTTTCGCGATCTGCGTGCTCGGGATCGGCCTTTCCCTGCGCGCCTATTCTCACAAGCTCTCGGGGCTAAAGACGGTCACGATGACAAAAGAAGTCGCGGAGATGGTCGTGCCGAATTTGCCCGAGACGATGCAGCCGCAGCTCGAAGAGGGGAAGAAAATCATGGTCGCGGCGCGCGGAATTAATCCGGTCTTGAACTTCGCGCTGGAGGAGGCGCAACTGCGCAAGGCGGTGCTCTGCGTCGTTTACATCAAAGAGATCGCGGTCTACTTCGCCGATGCGCCACGGGTGCTCGGGCGCGCCAAATGGCAGGATGATGCCCAAGCGCGAGCAATCATGTCCCTCATGCTGAAGGAAGGCGAAACGCGCGGGATTTGCGTGCAGCCGGTTTACGCGGTGAGCGAAGACCCTTCGGCCACCATCCTCGATCTGGCGGCGACGCTGGGAGTCGATTACATCATCCTCGGCGCATCCCAGCGCCATACCCTGGCGGATTTGCTCAAAGGCAGTGTCGCGACCCAGATCGCGCAGCACCTTCCCGATTCGATCCGGCTGGTAATCTTCGGGTAAGAAGAACTTTAGGTGTTAAGCTTCAAGTAACCGGCTTGTCCATGCCTTCTTAAGACTTAAAGCTTCATTCTTAAAACCATTATGCCACTGCAAGTTCTGATCGCAGATTCGATCTCCCAAAGAGGAATCGATGAGTTGGGCGCGGGCGACGCACTCTCCGTTACCGTGCGCACCGGCCAAAGCGAAGCGGAGCTGGTGCAGTTGATTCCCGAATTCAGCGCCATCGTGGTGCGCAGCCAGACGAAGGTGACGGCGCCGATCTTACAGGCCGGTTCGCGGTTGCGCGTGGTTGGTCGTGCCGGGGTTGGAGTGGACAATGTGGATGTCGAAGCCGCGACCCGACGCGGTGTGATCGTAATGAACACGCCCGGCGGCAACACCATCTCGACGGCGGAGCACGCCTTTTCCTTGCTCCTTTCGGTGGCGCGCAAGATTCCGCAGGCGCACGCCAATCTGCAATCCGGCAAATGGGACCGCAAACAATTTGAGGGCGCCGAGCTTTACAACAAAACGTTAGGCATCATCGGCATGGGCAGGATCGGCTCGGAGCTGAGCCGGCGCGCGATCGCTTTCGGCATGCGGGTCCTGGCCTACGATCCGTATCTTTCCTCGAGCCGGGCGCGCTCCCTTCAGGTCGAGCTGATCGAGGAACTCGATGAGCTCCTGCCGCTGGCGGATTTCCTCACCCTGCACACTCCGCTTACGCCTGAGACGCGTCATCTGCTAAACCCTGCACGCCTGGCAAAAACCAAACGCGGTGTGCGGCTGATCAATTGCGCCCGCGGCGGTTTGATCGATGAGACCGCTCTTCTCGAGTCGTTAGGCAATGGCCAGGTCGCCGGAGCGGCCCTTGACGTTTTCGAAACGGAACCGCTCCCGACCGATTCGCCTTTACGCGGAGTTCCGAACCTGATCCTCACTCCACATCTCGGCGCCTCGACGGTCGAGGCCCAGGAAAGCGTCGGGATCGAAATCGCGCAGGCGATTCGCGCTGCACTTCTTGAGGGAACGATTCGCAATGCGATCAACATGCCGAATCTCGACGCGAAAACGCTCGCCATCGTCGGGCCACATCTGCGTTTCGGCGAAAAGCTCGGGCATTTCCTCTCGCAGGTTTCGCTCCGGCGGGTCGAAAATCTCCACATCAACTACAGCGGCAAGGTCAATGAAGTCGACACCACCGCGATCACACGCTCGATCCTGAAAGGCTTCCTTCAGCTCGCCGGTGGCGACGACGTCAACGAAGTCAACGCGCCGGCCTTTGCCGAAACGCTAGGCCTGAAGGTCACGGAATCGCGGCTCAGCGCGCCGGGCGATTACACCGATTTGCTCGAACTTTCCGCGGTCGCCGAAGGGAAAACAGTTTCCGTCGCCGGAGCGTTTTTCGGCGCCACGCCGCGCATCGTCAGCATTAACAACCGGCCGGTCGAAGCGCGCCCGCACGGCGTCGTCCTCGTCCTCGAAAATACCGATCGCCCGGGCATGGTCGGCCGCATCGGGACGCTTCTCGGCGCGCATGGAGTCAACATTGCGACGATGTCGCTAAGCCGAAACCAGGCGGGCGGGCGGGCCCTGACCGTGCTCAATCTCGACACCGCGCCGCCGCCCGAATTACTCGCCGAGATCGCGGCCAGCGATGACATTCACAGTGCGCAGGTGGTACAGCTTTGACGTTCGTTAGGCCGCCGCCGGCGCGGCGAGAGGGCCGCAACAAAAGGATTGCCGACCCCGGGCCTGATTCCTAGCATAACGAGATATGGGCGCAATTATTTGGACACTGATCATTGGGCTGATTGTCGGCGGTATCGCCAAGCTCCTCATGCCGGGGCGAGATCCCGGCGGTTGCATCATTACCATCCTGCTCGGTATCGCCGGCGCCTTCATCGCCGGCTATCTCGGCCGTCTTGTCGGCTGGTATCAACCGGGACAGACAGCGGGCTTCATCGCCTCGGTCATCGGCGCCATGATCCTCCTCCTGATCTACCGGATGATCTCGGGCAAGCGAGGTTGATGCCTAACAAACGGCTTGATTAGCCATCGACTCGTTCCGCTTGGACTGGGGTCGACGATCGGTTAGGGTGACGGGCGCGGAAGAATCTTCCCCGCAAATCCCGAAACCTGAACTGGAGGATATTTCCATGCTCACGAGCAAAAAAGTGGTCAACGCGATCAACAAACAGATCGGTAACGAATTCGGTGCTTCCCTGCAATATGTCGCGATTGCGGCCTATTTTTCGGGCGAAGCTTTGCCGCAACTGGCCGAACATTTCTTCCAGCAGGCGGCCGAGGAAAACGATCACGCGATGCGTTTTATCAAATACGTGACGGACGCCGGAGGTCAGGTGGTGATTCCCACGATCGCGGCGCCGCAGCCGACTTTTCAGAACGCGGAGGAGGCCGTCCAACTCTCTCTTGACCAGGAAGTGGAAGTGACCAAACAGATCAACGCGCTGGTGGAATTGGCCCGCTCCGAGAACGACTACATCACGAACAACTTTCTCCAGTGGTTTCTGACCGAGCAGCTTGAGGAAGTTTCCTCGATGGACACGCTGCTCAAGATCGTGCAGCGCGGCGCGGCCAACCTTCTGAGCGTGGAGGAACATCTGGCCCGCGTCGGCGTGAAGAGGGCAGGCATTGGCGAGCACTGATCGGCGGCAACGCCGAGGCGGATAGTCGGCGCAAAGCGAAGCGCCTATTCCACCGTAACGCTTTTCGCCAGATTGCGCGGCTTATCCACATCGCGGCCGAGGGCGACGGCCAAATGGTAGGCGAAAAGTTGCAGCGGGATCACGGTCAGAACCGGCATCACAATTTCGTCTCCATCGGGCACGATAATCGTGTCGTCCACGATTCCCTTCAGCCTCTCGGCGCCGCTCTCCGTCGTGACGGCGATGATCGGACCTTTGCGCGCCCGCACCTGCTCGATGTTGTTCAGGTTCTTGGAAAAGACGGCATCGTCGGGCGTAATGAAGACGGAGGGAAGCTCCGGTTTGACGAGCGCGATGACACCGTGCTTCAACTCCGCGCTGGGATGGCCTTCAGCATAAAGATAGGTGATCTCCTTCATCTTGAGCGCTGCTTCGAGCGCGATCGGGAAGTTAAGTTGCCGGCCGAAGAAGAGCATGCCGGTGGAGCCCATGTACTTCCTGGCCACGTCCTTGATCTGGTCGCTCGTTTTCAGGAGTTGCTCGATCTTTTCCGGCAAGCCTTCGAGCGCTTCGATCATGCGCGTGCCTTCCGCCGTCGAGAGCTGCCGCATCCGGCCGAGCAATAAACCGATGAGATTCAGAATCACGACCTGCGAGGTAAAGGACTTGGTCGCGGCCACGCCAATCTCGGGCCCGGCGTGCATGTAAACTCCGCCGTCGCTTTCGCGCGCGATCGTGCTCGCAACGTTGTTGCAAATGCCGAGGGTGCGAAACCCCTTCCGCTGGCTCTCACGCAACGCGCCTAATGTATCGGCGGTTTCGCCGCTCTGGCTAATGGCGAAGACGAGTGTGTCGCTCGTCATCGGTGTGTTGCGATGACGAAATTCGCTCGCGTATTCCACCTCGGTCGGAATGTGGGCCAGTTGTTCGATCAAATATTCGCCGACCATCGCGGCGTGTAGCGCCGTGCCGCAGCCGGTCAAAACCACACGGCCGACATCGCGCAGTTGCGCCGGAGTCATGTTCAGGCCGCCGAGCTTGGCGGTGCATTCCTCCGCGCTGAGCCGGCCGCGCATCGCGTCGCGCACCGAACCGGGTTGCTCAAAGATCTCCTTGAGCATGTAGTGCGGGTAATCGCCCTTCTTGATGTCCTCGGCGGTGAACTCGACCTTGCTGATGGCGTGATTGCCACGCTCGCCGGCCAGTGAACTGATCTCGAATTTGTCGCGCTCGACCGCCACCAGGTCGAAGTCGTTCAGGTAAACCGCGTCGCGGGTATAGGCGACAATCGCGCTCACGTCGCTCGCGAGAAAATTTTCATCCTTTCCAACGCCGAGCACGAGCGGACTGCCGCGACGCGCGCCGACGATGAAATCGGGAATATCGGCATGGACCATCGCGATGCCGTAAGTGCCGATGACCTGTTGCAAGGCCGTTCGGAGCGCCTCGACGAGGAGACCTTTGTGCCGTCGTGGATCGGTCACACCGACGGCCGAGTCGTCGTAGATTTTTCCCACCAGATGAGCCAGCACCTCGGTATCGGTCTCGGAAGTGAAATGGTGCTCGCCTTCCCGCAAGAGCGCGTCCTTGATCTGCTGGTAGTTTTCGATCACCCCGTTGTGGACAAGGGCGAGCCTGCCACTCTCGTCGAAATGGGGGTGCGCGTTTTGATCGGTCGGTTTGCCGTGCGTGGCCCAGCGCGTATGGCTGATACCGTAGGTACCCGCGGCGGGAGCCTCGGCGATCAATTTCGACAAGCCAGCGATGCGGCCGGCACACTTGCGCGTTTCGATGTGATCGCCATCGACGATCGCGATTCCGGCAGAATCGTAACCCCGGTACTCGAGCCGGCGCAACCCATCGAGCAGGATGGGCGCGGCTTCTGCTTTTCCGACGTATCCGACAATGCCACACATAGTTCGTTAAATGGTTGAAGCGTTAAGGGGTCGACTCAGAAGGGAAGGGTGACACCGACACCTGCGGGGTGCAAGGAAGGTGCCGCGCGACCGAATTCCCAATCCCGCTCCGAACCTTGCTCCATGACTTGGAGCCCGGCCAAAAGAAGATCAGGAGCAGGATTAGGAATCGGGAAGAAAGCGAAACAGATCGGCTTGCCTTGCGCTGGTCGAATCGGTGTAAGTTAGCCATTCACATGCCTCAATCTCCTGCTCTTCCGCCTGGCACTACGCAACGCACTCTCTCCATCATCATGGGAGGCGGCGCCGGCACACGGCTTTTCCCGCTCACCAAAGATCGTTCGAAACCGGCCGTGCCGTTGGGCGGAAAATATCGTCTGGTCGACATCCCGATCAGCAACTGCCTCAACTCTGGGTTGCGCTCGATCTACGTGCTGACGCAGTTCAACAGCATGTCGCTCCATCGCCACATCCAGGCGAGCTACAAGTTCGATAATTTTTCGCGCAGCTTCGTCGATATTCTCGCCGCCCAACAAACACCCGAGGGCGCCGAATGGTACCAAGGCACGGCCGACGCAGTCCGGCAAAACCTGCGCTATTTCCTCGAGCAGCCATACGAGTACTACCTCATCCTGAGCGGCGACCAGCTTTACCGGATGGATTTCCGCACTCTCCTGCACGAACACATTCGCTCGGGAGCCGAGATCACCCTCGCCACCACTCCCGTACAGCGCGCGGCCGCCGGCGATTTTGGAATCATGTTGAGTGGGCCCGATCGGCGAATCACCCGTTTCGAGGAGAAGCCGAAAGATCCGAAAGTGCTCGATGAACTAAAGCTGGAGCGTGAACTGCTGGAATCGATTGAAAGCGATCCCGCGGAAGAGCTCTTTCAGGCCTCGATGGGAATTTACGTTTTCAACCGGCAGGTTCTGGTCGATTGCCTCAATAGCAACCTGGATGATTTCGGAAAGCATGTCATCCCAAAGGCGATCAGTGAGCGGCATGTTCACGCCTACATTTTCAAGGGTTACTGGGAAGACATCGGCACCATCCGCGCGTTTTACGAGGCCAATCTCGACCTGACGAATCTGGTACCGCAATACAGTTTCTTCGAGGCGACGGCGCCGATTTATACCCACCCACGCTTCCTTCCCGGGAGCAAGATCAACGGCGCTACGCTGCGTCAAGCGATCATCTCGGATGGCTGCATCATCTCCGACGCCCATATTGAGCGTAGCGTGATCGGCGTCCGGAGCATCATCCGTAGTGGCGCCACGATTCGCAACAGCGTCATCATGGGCGGCGACCATTTTGAAGGGGCCGCTCCGCCCAGCGCCCCAGACGTGCCGCCGATCGGAATCGGGCGCAATTGCGTGATCGACCGCGCCATCATCGATAAGAACGCGCGCATCGGCGACGGCGTCGTGATCACTCCGGAGGGCAAGGAAACGCACCTCGATGCGGCGAATTATTTCATTCGCGATGGGATCGTGGTGGTTCCGAAAGACGCGGTTATTCCCGCGGGCTTTTGGATTTAGACAAGGCTCAGGCACCTCCGCGTTCTGCCCTAACGAGCAAGGGGCCGGACCACCCCGAAACCCGAAAGCGGCGCGCCAAGTTTGTCCAGTCGAGCGGTTCATCGAACCAGACGTAGAATCCGGGAGGCGGCAGGTCGCTCGCTGGTGGCGTCCCGGGCGGCCGAGAGTTTTCGACGTTCGTTAGCATCTTGCCCGACGCCGCGACGTCCGTAGCAAAGAAAGAGTTCCAGTTCTCGTGAGGGCCCCTGCACTCCAACTGCAACTTGAAGCGCGCCCGCGGCGCATTCGCCAGCTGGATCGAGAACCCACTCGCCTCGGCATGGCGAGCCTCGGGAAAGTCGCAGCAACGTCCGGCCGCGGAATTGGAAAAATTGCGGGCTGGGTCTGTTCGGGCGCGATGACTCGGACGCGCTCGACGTGAACCCAGGATCGATTCTCCACTTCGCTCAAGCTTGCCAATGGTGGCGATTTGTCCAACTGCAACCCGGACGGGATCGAAAGCCGTCACAAGGTCGGGCACACCGCCTAACGAATCTCCGGACGTTTGGACGCGCGCAGTTCGAAACCGGCCGCCAGGCGCTTTTGCAGCCCTTGCGGCAGCGCGAGGAGCGCCCCGAACCCCGGCGGTGTCTCCGTCTTTCGGCGCCAAAACTCCGCCCACTGCCCGAGCCGGGTGTCAGCGATCCGCGCCTGCTCGGCCATTTGCAGACCACTTTCTTGGAGCGCGTCGAGCAAACTGGCGCTGAGAAATCCGAGCATGAAGCCGGGCGAAAAATTTCCGCTCACCTCGCACTTTTCGATCTCGAAATCGCGAAACCATTCGCGGACTCCGTATTCAGTCGCGTTGAAATAATGGTGCGGTGCTTCGTGCAGCGGCTGGAGAAAGGCGGTGTGGAGCACGAGCGAGCCGCCGGGTCTGAGTACACGGTGGATTTCACGCGCCGCGAGCGAGGGCTGACGCAGATGTTCGAAAACATTAAAGGCAAAGGCGCGATCGAAAACGTCGTTGCGAAAGGGCAGAGCGTGCGCGTCACCGACTACGTCGGTGTGACGAAAAATCTTGTGCTCGAACTCGACGCAATTTCGATGACGGCGTGCCGTCCCGCCAGCCCCGAGGTGAAGTGTCAGGTCCTGCCCGCGGGCCAACAATTCTTCGAACTCTGACCCAAGCGCATTGCTCTCGTGCTCGACCGGAACAACCTCGACCGGCTCGCGCAGAAACACCGGAATCCCGTTGATGACAGGAAAGTTCTCGCCGCAATTTTCGCAGCGCAGCACCGCAGCCGTTTCGATCAGCGTCCCGCGGCAGGCCGGGCAGACGAGGATGGAAAGCAGGTCCCAGTTCATTTCACGCCTCGGGCCGCGAGGCGCGGCCCGGCATGGAGGACGACCAAGTTTTCGTTAGGCGCGTGCCGCATCGTTCAAGCTTGCCAAGTGTAGCAATTTGTCCAACCTCAACCGCGCCAGTGCCAACTCCCAGGGAAGTGAAACACAGAAGAATTCGGCCGCGCGATTTCGTGCTCGTAGCGCTGGCTATCCTGGCGATACTGCCCGCGCTGCAGATGTGGCACTGGGTTTCCACCAGCTGGGTTCCACTGCCTTATTGGGACGAATGGCATACTCCCGGGAGCCAATTTGAGTCATGGCAGCGTGGGACCCTCACCATGGCAGAGATGTTCTCGCAGCATAACGAAAGCAGGAAGTTCTTCCCGCGCCTTCTCTACTTCGCGCTCGCGGCGTTCGGCGGCTGGGATGTGCGCAAGGAGATGCGGGTCGTGTTCATCGGCATTTGCGCGGTCTGCCTTTTGCTCCTGCATCTCCTGCGTCGGACGCCCGGCGCGACGCCCCTTTCATCAATGGTCGCTTGGGCGCCGATGATGTTTCTTTGCTTCGCGCCGGGACAGGTGGAGAATTTTTTGTACGGCATCCAACTGGAGACTTTTTTTCCAGGCTTCGCCGTGCTCGCGGCCGCGGCGGTGAATCTTGCCCGACTCTCCTTCCGCTCGAAAACGGTGGTCAATCTCGCGCTCGCCTTCGTTGCGACCTACACTTTTGCCAATGGCATGCTCCTCTGGGCGTTGGCCTGGCCGCTTCCCTCGCCCAACGAATCTTCGCCGCTCCGACGCCGGATACTCTGGTCGACAATTTACCTGATCGCTGGCGTGATCTCGGTGGGCTGCTATTTCATCGGCTACCGCCGGCCGTCTCATCATCCGGAGTTCGCATCGATAAGCGCCAGAGGTGTGGATCTGGCCCATTACCTCATCCTCTGGGTGGGAAGTTATTTCGCGTCCGACGGTGCAGGCCCATTTGTCGGTGGGTTCGTGGCGTTGATTTTGTTCACGGGAGGGGGCGCTTTTGCGCTTGAGGCGATCAGACGCCGCGGTGACTGGCGGACATTTTATCCATGGCTGCTCATCGGTGCCTACGCAGGCGCGACGGGGATGATCACGGCCGTAGGACGGCTTGGCTTCGGCCTGCAACACGCTCTCGACGAGCGCTACAGGCCGTTCAGCCTTTTTTTTACCTCGCGCTTGTCGGCCTCTACTTTGCGATCTATTGCTCCCGCGTTTGCTCCGCTCGGTTGGCGACCCGCGTGATCTTCCTGACGAGTGTGTGTGGCGTTGGCTCGCTGATGGCGATGTGCTGGGGAGCATCGCTCGAAAAAAACCTGGCGGTGGCGGCCTCTTATCACGAATCCCGGAGTAATCTGCTACGCTCGCTCGAATGGATGGAGTCGATCCCCGACAATCCCGACTTTGCTCTGATTCTTCCTCAGGTGGATGTACTGAAAGAGCGTGCGCTTTTCCTAGAAGAGCATCGAATCTTGCGGCTGCCCTTCGTTCACGATCCGCTAAGATCGATAGTCCGGCAGGTACCTTCGGCCACCGGTGATGCTCATGGGAGGATTGAAGTCAGCTGCTTGGATTCGAATGGCCTCCTCCATCTCAAAGGCTGGGGTTGGTTGCCCGAAAAAAATCGGCGCGCCGACTGCGTTGTCGTTGGGTGCGAAGACCGCAACCGCGTTTTTAAGCCGTTCGCCGTTCTTGGGACTGGCGGCGCCCGTCCGGATCTGTCCCATCCGCGTCACAACCCGAATCTGTACCACTCCGGCTTCGCGCGCGCCGTCGATGCCGCCAATCTTCTCCCCGGCGAGGTCAGCATCAAAGGGTGGGCGATCGATCTTCATGCGCAAAAAGCCTGGCCGCTGGCTTCGACCTGCCGTCTCCCGGCGAGATGATCTGTTCGTTAGACGCGCAACCCAACCTCGCGCAGCTGCACGCAGTCGACCAGTCCATCGCCCGCCCGCACATCGCTCACGACGACCAGGTTGTCGTTAGGCGCGATCAGTTTCTGCGCACGCAGATGTTTCTCGGCCGCTTGGATGGTCGCGTTTGGATCGTCGGTAAAATCGAGCTGCACCGGGAAGACGCCCCAGCAGACGGCGAGCTGGTTGCAGACCTGTTCGCCTGGCGTAAAAGCGAAGATCGGTGCGCGCGCGGGGCGCAGGTTCGAAACATAGCGCGCCATCGTGCCGTGGCGCGTGAAGACGACAATCTTGGCGTGGGAAAGGGAGTCGGCGAGGGCCACGGCGGCGGCGACCGTTTTCTGGCGTGAGTCTTCGAGAAGCGCGTCCTTGCCGTAACCGGCGCCGCCGCTGCGCTCGATCCGCAGCGCGACCCGGTCGAGCACCTTCACGCATTCGACCGGGTAACGGCCGCTGGTGGTTTCTCCGGTGAGCATGATGGCATCGGCCTGCTCAAAGACTGCGTTCGCAACGTCGGTCACTTCCGCGCGCGTGGGCACGGGATTGTGAATCATCGATTCCAGCATCTGGGTCGCGACGATCACCGGTTTGCCAATTCGCAGACAACGTTTCACAATTCGGCGCTGAATGATCGGCAGCTCTTCCATCGGGCACTCGATCCCGAGATCGCCACGCGCGATCATGAGTACGTCGGTCGCCCAAATCATGTCATCGATCGAGTCGACTGCGCTCTGACTTTCGATCTTGGCCACCACCGCCGCCATGCTCCCGCTTTTTTGCAAGACCTTGCGTAACTGGTCGAGGTCCTCCTTTTTGCGGGCAAAACTGAGCGCGACAAAATCAACTCGCAGCTCGATCCCAAGCGCCACGTCGGCCAGATCCTTCTCGGTCAACGCCGGCAGATTTACATCGACGCCCGGCAAATTGATGTGCCGCCGCGAACCGAGCGTGCCGGCGGTGAGCACAACGGTGCGGATGCGGTTGTCTTCCTTCGCGAGGACACGCACGTGCATGAGGCCGTTGTCGAGCAGGACCACATCGCCGACCGAGACATCGTCGATCAGGTCGTCATAATTCACGCTGATAGATTTCGGCTCAGTGCTCTGCGCGCCGCGGACAGTGATTTCCAAAATCTCGCCGATCGCAAGGTCGAGATCGTGCTCGAGCGGACCCGTGCGGATGGCCGGTCCTTGCGTGTCGAGCAAAAGGCCGACCTTGCGATCGAGTTCGCGCGCGATGGCGCGCACCCGCGGCACGATATCGCGCACCCAGTCGTGCTTGGCGTGGCTCATGTTGAGCCGGAAGGCGTCCGTGCCAGCCAGGATCATTTTTTCAATGATCTCGGAGCTCTCCGAGGCTGGCCCGAGCGTGCAGATGATCTTGGTCCTGCGCATCGAGGAAAACGATTAAGGTTGCGCCCGCAAAAGCAAGGCTCTTTTGACCGCTTGGGGACATGAAAAGGATGCGCAAAGTCCGGGCCAGACGTTTGTTTGCGAAGGTTCGGCGATCAGCCAGATGACCATGACCCGGAGTGTGCTTGGTGCGAGGTGAGTGAATCATGACCTGCTGGGCATGCGAGTCTTGTCGATATGACCAACGATTCTGTCAGTCGCTCGGATTCCTTTGCTTTGATCTCGTTGGACAAGAAACCAACACCGGTCCTGGGCTTTCGCCTGCCGTCGCTTTCGCCTTGTCTCCGGCTCTGATCCAAATCAACTGGAGTGCCGCATAGTCTCTTCGTTGCGGCGATCCCACTCTCACATCATGAAACAGCCATCGATTTCGCACGCAGCGGCTCTGGCGAGACGTAGTTGGCGCGATGTGACTCTTCGGTTTCTCGCTTCGCGGTTGCTTGCAATCGTCGCCGTGAATAAGCTCGACAGATGAGGCGTGTTTGTGTCTATACCGCGATCTACGGAGACTACGACACGCTGAAGCCGATTCCGGAGCAGGACGTCGCCTGTGATTACGTTTGTTTCACGGACAACCCGCTTCTTCTTAATCCCGGAAGCTGGTCAGTTATCTACACGCCCGTGCTGCTCGACCAACACCCAAGAATCCGCGCGAGGTTTTTCAAGGTCCTTCACGATCGGGTCTTCAAGCAGGCGCGGCTAGCCTATCCGCTCTCGATACTGCAGCGATTATTCCGCAAGCGGACCCGCTACGATTACACCGTTTGGATCGATGGCAGTATCCAAGTCAAAAACTCGGCCTTCGTGCGCGAATTCACCGACCATGTCCGACTCTCGGGCTGGTCGATGTTTCTCCACCCGGATCGCAGTTGCATCTACACGGAGGCGGAGGTCTCAAAAACTATGGCGAAGTATCGCGAGCAACCGATTGGCGAGCAGATCGAGGCCTACCGCACTGAAGGTTATCCTGTCGATAATGGTCTCATGGCCACGGGTTTGATTGCGCGCTCAACCTCCGCCGATCTCTCCGCAATCAACGAGAGGTGGTGGATTGAAAACATGCAATGGACCTATCAGGACCAGATTTCGCTTCCTGTGGTGCTTTGGCGGCTCGGAAGGACCTATGATGCCGTGCAGAAGAATCTCTGGACTAACGAGTGGTTCGATTGGGTTCCTCATCGGAGTAATGGTTAGGGCAAGAGATGAGGATCTTACGGACTGCAATGCGTTTTCTTTCGTCCCGGCTCTAGCGCGAGAACCTCGCAAGGCTCTCCATCGGGCATTAACGAGCGCTTGTCAACATACAAGCTACCGCCCCCATTGGTGGTGCCAGGGTCAGAGACATCCCCAGCGGGGCGCCCTCTCCCAGTACCCTAGTACGCTGCCTTATTTGTGACAAAGAATCTAATCATACAACAAGGAATAGCTGACCCACCGGTTGATCGCGCCAGAGCTATCCCCTAGGAGCCTTGTTTCTCTGATGCCCGATAGTGTTACGCTCTCTCCAAAGCTTCAACCTGCTAAGACATGCACTTCCCAATCCGATCGGACGGGAGAATTTTCGCACTTGCCAGACGATGGTATGGCCGTTACCGACCTTGTCGTCAGTTTCCTGATAGGCGCGCTCATCGAGTCGGGCCCAAAAGTGCGCGCGGTTAAACCATGCAGCGATCTGTCTGAGCAGCTGCGGCGAAAAGACTGTATAATGGCCGCGGCTGCTACCTAGCCGCCGTGCGCGGCCGTCTTCAAAGACTCCCTTCTCGTGGTAATGCTGCAGTAACTCGGCAAGCGACGTTAAGGGTCGTTCCTTATCCGGCGGGGCCGCATCCCGCTTTGGGACAATAGCGAAAATGAAGCCGTCCGGCCTCACGACCCGGACCCACTCGTCGAGCGCACTCAGCGCATAGGGCAGATGTTCCCAGACATGCGAATGCAGCACAAAATCAACGCTGTTATCTGGCACCGGAATTCTCGCCGCGTCGCCAGGGATGTCGATGGGCGAGAAACTCCCGCACATTTGCAACTGCACTTGTCTAAAAAATTCGTGATCCTCCGGATCTTGATCGGCCGTTAGGCCAACACTCCGGGTCCTTAGACCGAAAGGGTTATGGCAGGCCGGTCCAATTTCAAGGCCTTGCAGCCCATCCAGAATTTGGTGCGCGAGTCTGGACTCTGGAAAAATGTTTCGCCCTGCGGGAGTCGAAGTTTCGATACACATGCGTGGCTGTCGGAAAGCCTCCCCATGGAAACTTGCTTGTCGTCCAGATCAACTCAAGTCAAAAATCGCCTTGGTACACGATGCGGAACGGTCGCTTTACGAGACAGCCCCTCGGGAAGGGCTGCGACCGAACGGGGCGCAAGGGTCTTCAGTCGAGCACAGGAAGCTGCCGCCGGGATTTCGCGGCCGGATGCTCGCGTGTCAGTCTCAGTTTGCGGAAATGCAAGGAAAGTTGAAGTTGTGCCCTTTCATGATTTCTCCTGAGGCACATCGGCGTTCTCTCGCGTTTTCATCTTCCAGCGAACCGCGTTTTTGGTGGCACCGGTTGTCGCGAAGCGATTATGTCCCACCGATTTACGCGAACCTGAACGAGCAGGAGTGGCAGTTGCTACAGGAGTGGTATGCGGAAACAAGCCGGGAAGACTTAGTGGGCGAATGCGCGGTCCCGATCATGTCGCTGTTGCATGGCCTGGTGATGGGTAGCAGCATTCGGCGCATCGTTCAGTTGGGCACGCACGCGGGCTACTCGACCTTGCTGCTCGGTCTTTTTCTGCGCCAAATGAACGCAAGGCGCGGTCTTTGTACATTCGAGATTGGCGAACCTCTTTGTGTCTACACGCGGGGCTGGCTCGAGCGCACCGGCCTCACCGATTTTGTCCAGGTGGAGTTCCGGAGTTCGCTCGATTCTGCGTCGCCGAATATTGCCCGGGGATATTTGGGCGGCGCGCCGGAGATGGTCTTCATCGACAGTTCGCATGAATATGAGAGCACGCGCGCCGAGCTCGACGCTTGGTATCCAGAGTTGGCGCCCGGCGGTTTGATCGTGCTGCATGACTCGAGTGAGTTCGCAGCTGGCTTCGACGTAACTGCGAAAGGCGGTGTTCGGCGAGCGCTGCAAGAGTGGCGCCGATCGCATCCCGAGGTCGAAAGTTTTTCCCTCAACCACGATGTCCGTGCGATTGAAACACCTGAGATGATTTACAAGGATTTCTGCGGCGCCGGATTGATTCAGAAGCCGCTTTGATCGAGTGGAAAAGTGTTTTCTGGTCCGGCGGGTGTCCAACGCGATGCCCTTGTATATGTCCACGCGGAGTCCGCGAGGAGGGATCACAGCCGGCGTCCGCGGCGGTGAATCAACACGATAAACCTCTCAGAGTTGAGAAGGTCTTCGCTGCCCGGTAAGCTTCCGTAGGGTCGCGCGCGACGCGCTGATGGAATGAAACATCCGATATTGAGACGTATTCCCGGTGCCCGGCAATGGATCGAAAAAATCGAGCGACTCGAGGCCGAGCGAGACCGATTGGCTTGCAGATTAAGGAAACTTGAGGCGCGTTTGAAATCGTTGCTGGAGACTCCGCCCCAGCCGCAGCGCGCTGAGTACAAGGCTGTCTGGACGCAGCTCTCAGAGAGGGAGAACTCGGCAAAGTTCCATATCGGAGGCGTCGAAGAAGAGTCCTGGTTCGAACTCACCGGGATTGCCACGAAGGAAGCGCTGACCAGCACGGTCGGAATCAACTCCACGGATACTGTAGTAGAGATAGGTTGCGGAGTAGGTCGCGTCGGCAAGCAAATCGCGCCTTTGTGCCGAAAGTGGATTGGGTGCGATGTTTCGCCGCACATGCTGGAGCTCGCTGCCCAACGGGTGGGGGCCTTAGGTAACGTAGAGCTGCGCGAAATTAGCGGCTTCGATCTCCGCCCTCTGACCGATGGATTGGCAGATGTCGTCTATTCGACGGTAGTTTTCATGCATCTCGAGGAATGGGATAGATTCAGCTACATATTGGAGGCCTATCGCGTGCTCCGTCCAGGAGGCAGGATTTTTGTCGACAACGTCAACCTCTGCTCGGACGAGGGCTGGCGGGTGTTTGAAATTCACCGGCAGATTCCGCCAAACCTGCGACCAGCTCATATAACCAAGCACTCGACGGTGGGCGAACTCAAAACCTATTTCAAGCGGGCTCGATTTACCGAAATTCGCAGTCGAGAAGTCGGAGAATGGATCCAAGTTTGGGCAACGAAATAAGACACTTGCTCTTCCCGGCTACGTCGGGCGAGACGTTAGGACACTGCGCCAATACGAACCGCGGTGTCGGAAAATTGTAGAGATTGAGCACTTCGCCGAGCTTTTTCATTGCCAGCGGTTGTCCGATCGCGACAACAACACTTTACCGCTGTGTTCATCTCCAGGAACAGTTACAGGTGCTCTGTCACGCAGCCAGGGTCGTGGATTGGTTTGATGAGGCAACGATCGATGTCGAGGAAGCGATGGGTTTTGACGTCATCGTTCTTTATCGGCTTCCCATGTCGCCGGCGCTGGAGCGTCTGATCGACCAGGCCCACCGGTTGGGCAAACCGGTGATATTTGATACCGATGACCTGATCTTCGAACCGGAACTGACGAAGTGGCATCGCGCCGTGAAGAATCTGAGCCCCGGCGATCAGGCGCAGCATCTCGAGGGGGTGCGGCGATATCTCACGACCTTGCTGGCGTGCGATACGGTCACGGTTGCTACGCCGCTCCTGGCCGAGCTGGCGGGAAAACGCGACAAGCGCGTTTTTGTCCATCGCAATTCCCTGGGACGTGAAATGCGGGAGCTGGCTGACGAGCTTTATGCGGAGCGCTGCGATCGCGAGGTAGATTCGAAGGTCGTGCTCGGGTATGGGAGTGGAACCGCGACTCATGACATCGACTTTCAAGAAGTCGCAGCGGCGTTGGAACAGGTGCTCGAACAGTTTTCCCAGGTTGAGTTGTGGATCGCAGGACCGCTGACTTTGCCCGCGTCATTGGAACGGTTTGGAAAACGCGTGCAACGCTATCCGCTGACCGATTGGCGGGGTTGGTTTCGTTTGATGGCCAGGATGGACATTGCGCTCGCACCGCTCGAAATGGATAACGTTTTCTGCCGCGCCAAAAGTGAGATCAAATTTGTTGAAGCAGGCGCCCTCGGCCTTCCGGTGATCGCTTCGAAGATCGATCCATTCCAGGATTCGATGACGGAAGGGAAGAACGGCTTTCTGGCCGAAAACGAAGGTGAGTGGACTCAGGCGCTCATCTCACTGGTCCAGGATCCGCAACTCCGAATGCAAGTCGGCGCAGCGGCGCGCGAAACGGTGATGCGAAACTATAGTCCGGAAGCGCGAATGGCAGATCTGGCGAGGTTGCTGCCCAAACTGGAGCAATTTCGGAGCAACTCATGACCACGCCCTTGGTCATCAACTGGCTGGTTCCAGAGCCGTTCCCCGGGGCCGGCGGAGATGTCGGTTTGTTTCGAATCATCCGGTATCTCGCTGAGTTCGGTCACACCTGTCGGGTTCATGTCGTGGCCTATGAGTTGATGAGTGACTACAACACCGAGCAGATCCGCGAATATGTGCTCAAACACTTTGGTCCCACCCCGGCGCAATATCACCGTTTTACCGGATCGATCGGAGACGCCGATGCCACCTTCGCTACCTTCTGGCCGACGGTGGAGAACCTGCTCACGCTGCCGAATGGCGGGCGTCGCTATTATCTGGTGCAGGATTTTGAACCGTCCTTCTATCCACACGAACCGCACCATTACGAACGGGCGGAGAATACTTATCGCGCTGGTCTGCACTGCATCACCCTTGGCCCGTGGCTGGCGAAGCTCTTGCGAAAGCGTTATCACGCAACGGCTAACTATTTCGACTTTGCCGTTGACACGAGCGTCTACCATCCGCGGCCCGCGAGACCTGGTTCGCGGCAGCGCGTGTGTTTCTATGCCCGCCCTGCCACGCCGCGCCGCGCCTACAAGACGGGTTTGGCGGCATTTCAAATCGTCAAGGAACGGCTGCCAGAGGTGGAAATTTGTTTCTTTGGATCGAACGAGTTGGAGCCCAAGCCGCCTTTTGCCGTCACGCAATGCGGCCTGTTGGGCCAGGAAGAGCTTGCGGATCTTTTTTCTCAGTCGGATGTCGGGGTCGTTCTCTCGCTCAGCAATCCTTCCTTTGTCCCGCTCGAAATGATGGCCTGCGGCTGCGCCGTGGCGGAACTGGCGACCGAGCGCGTCGAGGGGATTTTGCATCACAACGAGGATGCGTGGCTCGTGGAGTTGAATGCGGAGAAGGTTGCGGATGGGGTTTGTGAGTTACTGGAGAACAATGCTTTGCGCCATCGGCTTGTAGGAAATGGACTTAGCCGAGCCCGCGACCTGAGCTGGCGTAAATCCGTGCGCCAAATCGAAGCGACGGTCCTTCTGGACGTACCGGAATCGGAGCGGATTCTCGCTCAGACAACCGCAGCCTAGCGGCGCAAAAATCGCCGTCGGAGAGTGCACCAGAAACCGCGCCGCCCTTCATATTTTTTCACCTTCCAGACGATCGCGTGTCCGTTATTTACCTTGTCGTCCGTCTCGTGAAAGGCGACTAACTCCAAGGCGGCCCATGCATGGGTGCGATTGAACCAGGCCCCGATCTCGTGCAGCAACTCCGGCGAAAAGACCGTGTAATGACCGCGAGACGGCCCGCACATTTCCGGAATCCGATCTTCGTAAGTGGTCCGCTGCTCGTAATGCCGTTCCAGTTCCGCCAAAGCGGTGAGCGGTCGCTGACGATCAGCCGGGTCGGCATCGCGCTTCGGCACGATCGCGAAAATAAAACCACCTGGTCGAACCACCCGCACCCATTCGTCGAGCGCGCGAAGGGTATTCGGCAGGTGTTCCCAGACATGAGAATGGATCACGAAATCCGTGCTGTTCTCCGGCAATGGAAGGTCGGCCGCGTCGCCCGCGATATCGGTCGGCGCGACCGCGCCGCAATTTTCGAGCTGCATCTTTTCGTAGTAGGCGAAATCGTGCGCATCGGCCTGCGCGGTAAGGCCGACCGACCGGGTCTTGAGACCGAAAGGATTATGCGCGGCCGGCCCGATCTCGATGCCCTCCAGGCCATCGAGAAGTTGATGGGCGAGTTGCGATTCCCGGAAGACTCCGTTGATCGAGGGCGGTGATTTAGCAGACATCCGTTTTCAGTGCAAAAGGATTCTTGGCAAGACTACGATAATGCGCGAGGCGCTCTGGGAATGAAGCATCCGATATTAAAGCGTATTCCGGGAGCCAGGACAAAATCTGTGCTGTTTTCCGGGAGAGCACTGCTGGAGGCATCGGCTGCAGGCTCATGTCTTCGGCGGGTAGTCCGATTTGTGATGCCAGAGCACTTGATCGAAACTGGTTCACCTCGGAAGACAACTCAAGACGCAACCGTTCCCACGCTCGCAACAATTTCCGGCATGCAGATCGAAATCGACCATTTCCCTTCGCATCGTTTTGCCCCACTCCGTTACGGGCTCGGCGCCTGGACCGAGCATGTTTTTTTCGCCTATGACCTGGTTGCGCAATTGCAGCCGCGGACGCTGGTCGAGTTGGGAACGGATCGTGGCGAGAGCTACTTTGCGTTTTGCCAGTCGGTTCTCGAAAACAAGACGGGCACGCAATGCTTTGCGATCGATCACTGGCGCGGCGACGCCCACGCCGGGAGTTACGATGAGACCACGTTCCAGAACGTGACGGCTCACAACCGCTCGCATTACGCGCACTTCTCGACTTTGATCCGTTCAACCTTTGATGAAGCCCTCGATCGCTTTGCGCAGGAAAGCATTGATGTGTTGCACATCGACGGGCACCACACCGAGGAGGCGGTGCGGCATGATCTCGAAGCCTGGCTGCCGAAGCTGCGCCCCGGCGGCATTCTGCTCCTGCACGACATCGCGATACACGGACGCGACTTCGGCGTTTGGAAAGTGTGGGCGGAGCTGGCGTCCCGCGGACGATCCTGGAGTTTCGTGCAGCCGCCAGGTCTCGGCGTTTGGGAAAAACCGCCGGCCGGTGGACTACCGCCACTTCTGGAAACGCTCTTCGCTTGGCCTGAGGAATCCCGAGCCTCTCTGCTCGAATACTACCGGCAGCGTAACGCCAATCTGCAAGAGATGATGGCACGCCAGTGGCGCGACGGCACCATTCGCTTCGCGCCGATGGCGAGCGAGACCGTCATCCAGATCTTTTGGACAACCGACGGAATTTACGGGGAGGAGAATTCGACCGATATCCGCATCGGTCACGGGGATTGGAAAGATGTCGCCGTCAAGCTGCCGACGGAGATGCCGATCAGCGGATTGCGGATCGACTTTTACAGTGCCCTAACGATGATCGAGATCGCCGCGATCGAGGTGCGGACGGAAGTTGGGACGCTGGTTTATCGGGCAGAAAACACGGCAGCTTTCGATTCGATTGCGTTGTTGGGCGATTGTTTGCGCCGCTCGCTCGATCCCTTTTGCATCGAAGTCACGGGAATCGATCCGCAGCTTCATCTCCCGCCTTTTCCGCAACGCGAGACGGGGCTGAAGGTGCGAATGCAGTTGCGCGTGCGTTTGTTGTTGTAGGACAAGCGGATCGCTTGCCGGCGAGTTGGAAGAGGCAGGGGGAGCACCTGCCCTACAATTTTGCTTCGCGCAGCGGTCGGGAAAGATCATCTTTTACCCGGTCGAGAATTCCGTTCACAAAACCCCCGGAATCCGGACCGCCGAATTCCTTTGCCAGTTCGATCGCTTCGTTGATCGAAACGACTGGCGGGATGTCGTCGCGGTAAAACATCTCGTAGATTCCCAGGCGCAGGACGTTGCGATCGACCGCCGAGATGCGGCGGAATTCGTAGTTTTCGCAGTAGCGCGTAATGCGCTCATCGATCTCCGGCAGGTGGGCCAGCATCCCTTCGATGAGTGGCTGCGCGAATTGCCGCACACTTTCTTTCGCCGGACAAAGCTCCCAAAATTCGTCGATCGTTTCCGGACCTTCCCCGCTGTGGAGATCGCGCCAGAAATGATATTGAAGCGCAGCCCGGCGCGCTGCTCGACGTTTGCCCATGACTACTTGCGCAGATTCGCGAGGACGTTCGTCATCTCGAACGCCGCGCGTGCTGCCTCCGTGCCGCGGTTGATTTTTTCTTCGAGGCAGCGTTCCCGGGCCTGCTCCTCGTTTTTCAAGCTCAAGACTGCATGAATTACCGGGACGCCGTGCTCAAGCGAGATTTGCTGGAGCGCATGCGTCACCACTTGCCCGAGGTGCTGCGCGTGCGCCGTTTCGCCCTCCAGGATCACACCCAGCGCGATAATCGCGTCGGCATTCTTCTTCAAGGCCACTTCGCGTACCATGAGCGGGATTTCAAAAGCGCCCGGGACGAGAAACACGTCGATCTTCGAGGCGGCCGAGAGGGCCCGCAGCTCATCGGTGCAATGCGTGACCAGACCCTGCACGTATTTCGCGTTGAACTGGCTCGCGACGAGCACGAATCCGCGGCGCGCGCTGATGAGACGCGGTTTTGGCGGAACGAATTGTGACATGCCTCGTGCCCCGCGATCCCTAAAGCAGGTGCCCCATCTTGATTCGCTTAGTCTCAAGGTAACGGGCGTTATGCGGATTGGGTTCGCTCCGGATCGGCACCTGTTCGACCATCTGAATGCCATAGCCTTCGAGGCCCACCACCTTCTTGGGATTATTCGTGAGGAAGCGGAACTTTCGCACTCCGAGATCGAATAGAATCTGCGCGCCAATGCCGTAATCGCGCAGATCACCGGCGAAGCCGAGCTTGGCGTTCGCCTCCACCGTGTCGAGCCCTTCCTCCTGCAATTTGTAGGCGTGGATCTTGGCCGCCAATCCGATGCCGCGCCCTTCCTGCCGCATGTAAACCAGCACGCCGCCGGCTTCGCTGATTTGCTTGAGCGCGGCGTGCAATTGGTTGCCGCAATCGCAGCGCCGTGAGCCAAAGACGTCGCCCGTCAGGCACTCGCTGTGGACGCGCACGAGCGTCGGTTTCGTTTTCGAAATCTTCCCTTTCACGAGCGCGAGGTGATGGGCGTTATCGACCGTCGATCGATACATATGCAGATCGAAATCGCCGTAATCGGTCGGCAATTTCACGATCTGTTCGCGCACGATCAGTTTCTCCTTTAAACGGCGATGCGCGATCAGACTTTGGATCGTACAGATCCGCAATTTATGCCTTTTCTTGAACTCCATCAGTTCCGGCAGTCGGGCCATGGTTCCGTCGTCGTGCAGAATTTCACAGAGCACACCGGCCGGTTGCAGACCGGCCAAACGCGCCAGATCGACCGCCGCCTCGGTATGACCGGCGCGCCGGAGCACGCCACCTTCCTTGGCGCGCAGAGGGAAAATATGACCCGGCTGCACGAGATCGTTAGGTCCGGATTTCGCCCTCGCAATTGTGCGGATGGTTGCGGCCCGATCATGTGCACTGATTCCGGTTGTCACTCCCTTGGCCGCATCAACCGAAACGGTGAAGTCGGTCCGGTACATTTCCCGATTTTGTGCCACCATACGTTGCAAGCCGAGCTGATCGGCGCGTTCGCTCGAGACCGGCGCGCAGATCAATCCGCGCCCGTGAATAGTCATGAAATTGATCGCCTGCGGTGTGGCTTTCTCAGCCGCCATGATCAGGTCGCCCTCGTTTTCGCGATCGGCGTCGTCGGTCACCACCACCATTTTCCCTGTCGCGATATCGCGCAGCACGTCATCAATTGTGTCGAATTGAAAGACTTCGGACGCTTGTGCGATCACCCCGATACCATTGCCGTCGCACTCCTGCTCGGCAATGGGAATTCATTTCAGGCTTCTGACCGCGATTGCCTCCGGGCGATAAAGGTCGTGGTTGCTCCCGGGGAGGCGGCTTTTAGCTTCACCTGAAAATGCACAAGATCGACCAGATCCCAAGGCGAGAATTTCCACTGCACATCACTCCGTGACTCGTGCTTAAAGCCGGCCGGGTGACGATGGAGCTTCCCAGAATCACAAATCACAGGCGACACATTTGGGACGATTCAAAACTTCCGGCATCGATCTCACAAAGGCTTTCGTGATTGCAGTTCACATTCGAACCGGTAAAACGGAAGCGAGATAACGGGTCCCGCGTCCGACATTCGCCAGGTTCACCATGTCCCAAACTGGACCAATAACGCCTGTTTGTTTCGTTACCATGTTCAACTCCGGCATTCTCGACGTCGCGATTGGCATCGTCTTTATCTATCTGTTGGTCAGTTTGATTGTGACAGCGGTGAATGAGTTGATCGCGGCAATCTTCAAGATGCGCGGCCGGGTGCTCTGGCAGGGTCTTTGCACTTTGTTGCCCAGTGGAACAAAGAAGGAAAATATTGCTGAACAAGTTTACCGCCATCCTTTGATCGCAGGACTCTCTCATAGCGGGCGGCCTTCCTATATTCCGTCGCACACCTTTGCCCTCGCGCTCCTCGACGTGATCAGCGGAGGGACGGGACACATTGCAAAGCTCAAGCAATTGGAAGGCAAGATCGACCTCTTGCCGGCCCACCTGAGCAGATCGCTGAATCTGCTGCTTCACGAGTCAAAGGGCGATCTCGAAAGGTTTAGGATGAACATCGAGACCTGGTTCAACGATTCGATGGATCGGGTGAGCGGCGTTTATAAGCGCAGAGTACAATACGCCCTTTTCTTTCTCGCCTTCGTACTCGCGATTTTCCTGAACATCGACACGATCGTGCTGGCGAACCGACTGTCGCACGATTCGGCCTTGCGCGCCGCCCTTGTCGCGAGTGCGACGTGGGCGGCGAATCAACCGGCTCCCCAAGGCAATGCAGGTGAAGTGAAAATTGTCCCGCGGCAGGAAGCGGCCCTGGCCGCGACGATCCGGGAACTGGATCAGTTGAGTTTGCCGATCGGCTGGCAAGGGCCCGGCGCCGATCTAACGCTTCCGGCTTTGTCGGCTGCTGGTCTGTGGGATTGCAGCGAGCGGCATTTTCTCGGATGGGCGCTGACTGCTTTCGCCGCCACCCTCGGGGCACCGTTCTGGTTCGATTTGCTGAACCGCTTTGTGAATATTCGCAGCGCCGGCAAACCGCCCGACGAGAAACCGGATGGTCTGAAAGACCTGTCGTCTCAGGGCGGGTCGGCGGGTCCTGAGGCAACGGCCCATTCTTCCGACCCTGCATAGGGGCTGCGGAATCGTCGAGCGCCGGTCGATTGCTGTTTGAGCGGCCGTTTGTATGATCGCTCATGGCGGAAAAGGAAGGCTCGGTTGAGGAGCGCATCGCTGCGTTGCGCAGCGAGATTGATGAGCACAACCGCCGCTACTACGAGGAAGCAGCGCCGACGATTTCAGATCGCGACTATGATCGGCTTTATCGCGAACTACTCGATCTGGAGGAGCGTTATCCGCAGTTCATCACGCCCGAATCTCCGACGCGCCGGGTGGGCGAAGCACCGCTCAAGGCCTTTTCGCAGATCGCGCATCGCGTGCCGATGCTCAGCCTCGACAACACCTATTCGAAGGAGGAGGTCGGCGCCTTTTATCGGCGGATGGAGAAACTCTTGCCCAACGAAAAAATTCCGGTGGTGGTGGAACCGAAGGTCGATGGCGTGGCGGTTTCGCTCCTCTACGAGGAAGGCCGCCTGCGATACGCCGCTACTCGCGGCGACGGAAGAACCGGCGACGATATTACGCAAAACATCCGCACGATTCGTTCTGTGCCAGAGCAGTTGAAAAACGGTGCACCACGGCTTTTCGAGGTGCGCGGCGAAGTTTTCATGACCAAGGATGGCTTTGCCAGGCTGAACGCTGAGCGCAGCGAAGCCGGGTTGCCGGTCTTTGCGAATCCGCGCAACTCCGCGGCCGGCTCTCTGAAACAACTCGATCCGGCGATCACGGCGCGGCGCCCGCTGGGCGTCGTCTTTTACGGGACGGGCGCGGTCGAGGGGATCGAGCTGACGCAACATTCGCAGCTCTTTGCCCTCCTGAAAAAGCTTGGACTGCCCTGCAGCGAACGCTGGTGGGCGGCCGAATCGCTGGAGCAAATCCTTCAGGCAATTCGTGAGATCGAAAAGTTGCGGCACGATTTCGTTTACGAGACCGACGGCGCGGTCGTGAAGGTGGATAATTTCGCACAGCGCGAGTCGTTAGGCATGACGGCCAAGTCGCCGCGCTGGGCGATGGCTTTCAAGTACGAAGCGGAGCGGGTCGAGACCAAGCTGCTCGACATTCTGGTCCAGGTCGGTCGAACCGGCGTGCTCACGCCGGTCGCCGTGCTCGAACCGGTATTCGTCAGCGGCAGCACGGTTTCCCGCGCCACCTTGCACAACGAAGATGAGATCAAGCGCAAGGACATCCGGATCGGTGACACGGTGGTGATCGAAAAAGCGGGCGAAGTCATCCCGGCGGTGGTGAGCGTGCGGACCGATCTGCGCGATGGATCGGAGAGAAAATTCCGGATGCCGGCGAAGTGCCCGGTCTGCGGCAGCAAGGTGGTGCAGGACGAAGGGCAGGTCGCGATCCGCTGCGTCAACGCGCAATGCCCGGCCCAACTCAAGCGACGGATCGAGCATTTCGCGTCTCGCGGGGCGATGGATATCGAAGGCCTGGGCGAAGCAATGGTCGAGCAGCTTGTTAGGCGCGGCCTCGTTAATCAGGTGAGCGACATTTATCGCCTAACGAATGACGATCTGGCCGGCGTTGAACGGATGGGGCAGAAAAGCGTCGCCAATTTGCTCGGCGCGATCGAGCGGAGCAAACAACAGCCACTCTGGCGGCTGCTTTTTGGGCTCGGCATTTTACATGTCGGGGTGAGCGCGGCGCGCGCCCTGGCCGATCATTTCCCGAATCTCGATGCCTTGATGGAAGCGACCCCGGAAGAATTGCAGCGCATTCCCGATGTGGGCGAAGTGATCGGCGCGAGCATCGCGCAGTTTTTCCGCGAGCCGGGCAACCGCGAGATGATTGAGAAGCTGCGCGCAGCCGGATTGCGCCTAACGAGTGAGCCAAAGGCAGTGCCAGCGGGCGATTCGAAGATCAAGGGTACGACCTGGGTCATCACTGGGACGCTGAGCCGGCCACGCGACGAAATCGCCGAAGAGATCATTCGACACGGCGGCAAGGTGAGCGGGAGCGTGAGCAAGAAAACCAGCTTTGTCCTCGCAGGCGAGGAAGCGGGTAGCAAGCTGGAGAAGGCGAAAAAGCTGGGCATCAAAATCATCGCCGAGGAAAAGTTCCGGGAACTCCTCGAACGCTAGCCGTTGGCGCGGTAGCGAAAAAAGATTGCCATTGGTTCGGCGACCCCATAGCGAACGAGGTTCGTGCGTTATCTGAATCTATTCCGCCGGCTCTCCTGCCTCGTCACCCTCCCCACTCCGCTCGTCGTTGACGGGGGCAGTTTTTCCTTGAACGAGCAAAGCCACGAGACGCCAATCAAAGGTCCGGAATTTCGCGCCCCGCACATTCCGGATAACAATCGCTACTTTCTCTCCACCGGCTTGAAGTGGTCGGTCGCGAACTTCATGGATTTCGACTTCGGCTACGCCCACCTTTTTGTGAATCAGCCGGACGCCGAATTGCTCGACACCAGGGGCATTTGTTGCAGAGGAGTTACGATGCCCCGGTTAATATCGTGAGCGCCTCGCTCACTTTCCGTTGGGGAGGACCGCGCGAGGTCGCGCCGATCTCGTGCAAGGAAACTTCCGGCTATCGGAGGTAACCGAGCCGCTCAGCAGCTCGACGGAAACGCACTCGAGAAGGTTCGCCGCCTAACGACGGACGCGTGTGGTTACGGTGTCTTGCTGGCGGGCGACTCGAGACGCAGTGGAACAGCCGATTTTTTACTCGGACCCAGTGCCATCGCCTCGGGCTCGGTCGAGGCCGCTTCGACGTCAAAGGTCAGTTTCTTGTCTCCGCGCATGACTGTGATCGGCACGGAATCCCCCGCACTGATGAAAAACGACGCGTCGATCACGTCCTCCGGTTGATGCACCGGCACGTTGCCAACTTGCAAAAGGATGTCTCCAGCCTGCAAGCCGGATCCGGCGGCCGGCGTGCCATCATGAATTTGTGTCATCTCCGCGCTCGAACCGGCCACGGTCTTGTCCGCTTCCTGGACGTCGATCCCGATCCAGCCGTGGCGCGCGTCGCCGAAGCGGACGTAATCGCTGCGGATTTTTTCCGCGGCATCGATCGGCAGCGCATAGCAGGCGGAGCCGCTGTCCACGCTGCTGACCAGAATGCCAACGACTTCACCCTTGAAATTCAAGAGCGGCGCACCGGCTTCGCCTCGTTGCGTCGGGAGATTGACGCGCAGATGGGTGGTCGAAAAATAGCGGCCGAGATATTTTCGATCAAATCCGGCGATCATTCCGAAGCTCGGCGACTCGGGCAAATCGAGCGGATAACCAATGGCCACCACCGGCGTGGCGAGGCCAAGCTCAGCGGATTTGCCAATCGGTAGGAACGGCGTCGCGGTGTCGATCTTTAAGAGCGCGATGCCGCTCCGCAGATCGGCCACCAACTGGGTGGCGTGGTATTTCTTGCCGGCGAATTGGACGGTAAAATTGTTCGCCTCACCGCCGACTGAATAGGAAGTGTAGATGGTGCCGGTGGGATCGATGAAAAAGCCGGTGCCGGAAAGCTCGCTGTGCTCGTCTACGGCGTGAATTTTTACGACCGCGTTGCCGCAACGCTCGAAGAGGGCTTTGACCTCGCGGCTGATCGCGCCGGCGGTATCCTCCTGCGCAAGCAGCGGGGGAGTGGCCAGACTGACGAGTGCGAATAAAGCAGCGAAACCCGCGACGCGCCCCGGCAACGACAACGACAACGAGCGCCGCCGCGCTTCGCTAAAATTTGAAAGACGGCTCATAACTCACGGGCAGCCGATCGAGCACGTAGCGCGGAGGCGTCGTCGCTCGGTGAGTGTAGGCGCGTTCATTCATCTGACGGGAGAGATCGGGCCCCAGACTGCGGGTTGAGATCGGCGCGGCGAGGGTGAAATTATCCGCCACCGGCTGGGCCGACATCTGATCGATCACACTTTGATGCGGGGTGAGCACACGCGTGTCCACTGCCGCAACCTCAGAGGATTGCGGCGTCTGGTAGACCTTGAGCGAAATTACCGCGGCACAGACCAGGACCGCGGCCACCGCCGCCGGATAGGAGGTGAGCGACGGAATATTGAGGCGGAAGAGAGAATCAGAAAGCCGCTGCCAGAGAACGCTCCAGACCGGCTGGCGCAATAGTTCATCGCGCTGGCGGCGATGAAATTCGTGGAGGAAATTTTCGAAGTAACCGGGTGGCGGTTGCTCATACTTTTTCAAGCGAAGCAATTTGCCGATTTCGTTTTCGTCGAAGTTATCCATGCGTGCTGCGAGTGCTAACCAACGGGGTTTTTGCGGAATTCGTCCAGATAATTTTGCAGTTGGCGGTTCGCGTAGAAGAGCCTTGATCGCACGGTTCCCTCTGAAACGCCAAGGATTTTGCTGATTTCCGCGTGTGGCATCCCTTGAATATGAAACATGGTGACGACGGCCCTGTGTTCATCAGACAACTTCATCATGGCCTCGTTCAATCTTCGCTGGAGCTCGGAGAGGTCCGCTTCCCGCACCGGGCTGCTGGTGGAAGTCGCTTCAATAAATTCCTTGTCGTTCTGGATGCTGGCATCGACGTCGTCAAGGCTGAGATGGTAGCGGCGCCCGCGCTTCTTCAAAAAATTCAGCGTCATGTTGACCGCGATGGTGTGAATCCAGGTATAAAATGACGATTTGCCGCGGAAGCCTTTGATCGCACGATAAGCCTTGGCGAAGACATCCTGCAGCATGTCGTTCGTGTCCTCGTGATTCGAGGTCATGTTGTAGATCAGGCCGTAGAGGCGGGGCGAATACTTCACGACCAATTCGTCGAAGGCCGCGGCATCGCCCGCTTGAGCGCGCGCGACAAGCGGCTGATCTTCGTCGGTTCGCGGTTGGTCCATCGCCTCCCGGCTACGTTTAGCACGCAGGGGAGCCCCCGACGATAACAAATCGGTTAGGCGACGAGGAGCGGGTAGAGCGACAGCCGGTGTCATCATCAGCGGCGATCGCGCACGGAAAGAAGCCAGAGCAGGTTGCCGAGGGTCGCGACGAAGGCGGCCACATAGGTCCAGGCCGCGGCGTTCAGAACTTTGTTGACGCCGACCGCTTCCTCGCCCGGCTGAATGATTCCCATCTGCTGGAGAATAATCTTGGCCCGATGCGACGCGTCGAACTCGACTGGCAGCGTGATCAATTGGAAAATGAGAAGCGCGAGGTAGCAGTAAATGCCGAGGGTGATGAGCCCGGTGACGCGGAAAAAGAGTCCGCCCAGGATTGCGAACGGCAGAATGCGCGAAGCGATAGAGGTCAGGGGCACAATTGCCATCCGCGCTTTAAGCGGTGCGTAGGCGCGGGCGTGCTGGATGGCGTGGCCGGTCTCGTGCGCGGCGATTCCGAGGGCCGCGACGGAGGGCGTATTATAGACGTTGCTGGAAAGACAAAGCCGCTTCTGGGTCGGGTCGTAGTGATCGCCGAGGTAATCGTTAATTTCGACCACGTTGACATCCGGGATTTTGGCCGCCTGCAAAATTTCCCGGGCCGCTTCCGCGCCGGTAATATTCGAGGTCGCCCGCACGGCGCCCCATTTTTTGAAGGCGCCGCTCACCCGGAACTGCGCCCATAAACCGATGATGAGCGGAATGCCGATGAGGATGAGGTAATTCGAGGTGAAAAGTCCGCCGTAGGCGTAGGGTGCGTACATGATTAGTCTTCCTTGGTTAGACGCCTGGACGCGTCATGCGTTCATTGTTGCGGGTTGCCAGCCCGAGGATCGCGACGACGCGTCGATCTAAATCTCAAGCTGATTTTCGAGACGCGAAAGTTTGCGAATTCCATTCTTTGTGATCGCGACCACATCTTCCGTTCGCACGCCGCCAAGGCCCGGATAATAAAGGCCAGGTTCGACCGTCAACACCTGGCCGGGTTTGAAAATCGTCTTCTGGAAACGCGGAAACTCGTGAATCTCAAGGCCGAGCCCATGCCCGGTGCCATGGAAAAAGCCGGTCTGTCGTCCGTTGCGCACCTCGGTCGGATAGCCGTGATCGGTGAAAAACTTTTTTACCTCGTTATGCAACTTGAGACCGTCGACGCCGGGCTTCATTTTTCGCAGGGCCAGCGCCTGGCCTTCGTTGACCGTTTCCCAAAGTCGGCGTTGCGCGTCGCTCGCCCGGCCGCGCAGGACGGTTCTCGTTAGGTCACCGTAGTAGCCGCTCGTCGCGGAGCGCGGGAAAATGTCGAGAATGATCAGGCTGTTCGCCTTCAACGGTCCGTGCCCGCGCTCATGCGGATCGCAGGCCTGGTCGCCGCCGGCCACGATCGTGTTCGCCGGCAATCCGCCCGCGCGCAGAACCGCCGTCTCGATTTCCGCGCGCAGAATTTCCGAGGTCAGGTTTGCATCGTGCCATTGCAGTTTCTGGGCTTTCCCGGGTTTCGATTGGCTGAGCACTTCGATCCCGCGCGCCATGCCGGCTTCCGTAATCTCGAGCGCCTTGCGCATCAGACGCAATTCCGACTCGGATTTTGCTTCGCGTTCCGGCCAGAAAAGGCCATTCGTCGGATTGAGCCGAATTTTTTGTGCTTCCAGTTCCTGCGCAAAACCGAGCGGAAAATTTGCCGGCACAATCGCGGACCGAACCTTTCTTTTTCGGAGGAAGTGTGCCAGCACTTTTTCATAGGGCGGCGCCTTTTTGCTTTTTCCCTGCACCTCCTTCTCGAAGGCGCTGTAGGGCAGAAATTCATCTGCTTGCGCCTGTTTGCGTCCGCGATCGATCTCGAGGTCGCTCAGAACAACGGTGCGTTTGCCGTTTTGCTGGAGAAAAATAAAAGCGTCCGGCGCGAAGAAGCGGGTCGCGTAAAGCATGTCGGCATCGTTTTCGGGCGCGGCGACGATGAGGCGCGTTTGGTCTTTGGCTTTTGTCATTTGTTTCAACTTCTTCGCACTTCCAACTGCCGGCGCAAGATCCAGTGCAGCAGGCAGAGAAGGACTAGGCTGGAGCCAATCAGCACCCCGGTGTTGAAAGTGAATACGCTGACGGTTTCGCCGAAATAGCGCTTCTGCGCGCCGAAGAAAACGTTCGGCTTACCGCCGCGCCGGTAATCGTATTGCTCCATCTCCGCATTCGCAATCAGGTCGGAGACCTTTTGGTTTATGAAGAGCTGCTCCGCCGTAATCGGGCCGTTCGCTGATTGAAAGGCGGCGCGATTGAAGCTCATTTTTCCGCTCAGGATACGGTCGATGATGGCCAGATATTGCTTCAATTCGCGTCCGTTGTGGGCTTCGATCCCGGAAAGGACGGCGAGCGTTTCCTTCAGATCGTCGAGTCGTTTGGAATCGCCCGGATTTGACTCATGCCGCGCGACGATGGCATCGATCTGGCGCTGTGCTTCGTCCTGCCGTTTCGTGAGGGGATTCAGCTTTGCCTGGGCCACGACCATTTCCTCGTAGGACCAGCGCATGGCGACAAACTCGCAGACGAACGGCACCTCCAGCCGGCTGTCCAGCTTCTTCGATTCGTCGATGGTGGGATGTTCGTGGAACCAGCGGGTGAAGGCGTAAACCAGGCCGAGGTTGCGATTCATGTCCTCGTACTTGATCAACGCGCCACCCATGATGATCTGCGGAATGAGGACGAGCGGGACAATGTTTGCCGCCGTTTTTGGGTCAGCGACGAGTGAGGAGACGACCAGCCCTAACGACACCCCGCTCATGGCGGTCATGAAAACGATCGCAAGGTCGGGCCAGAACATCCCGCGAATCTGGAGAACGTAATTGCCGATGAGGACGAAAAGAATGCACTGGATGAGAGCGAAAAACCCCAGAGCAACCGTCTTCGCAAAGACGTAATAGGTCAACCGCACATTCAAATTGCGCTCCCGCTGCAGGACGGCCCGGTCGCGGATGATGTCGTCCGCGCTATTCGTTAGGCCGAGAAACATCGCGACGATCAGCGTGAGGAAAAGAAACGTCGGAATGTGGTAGGCGGAGGCGAAATCGTACTGGCCGCTGTCTGAATAACGCAGAATGGTGGCAATGAGCAGGGCCAGGACCGGGGCGACGCCGATCGTGATGACGAGATTGGCGCGGTTGCGCAACTTGCTTGTGAAGGTGCGCCGCAACAGCGTGCGCAGCTGAGTCCATTCATCGTGCCAGCGAATCCGCATCCGCGGTTCCTTCGTCGGGACGGGCGGCAAGGCCGTTGGATCACGCCGCAGCGGCACCTGTTTGACATCCTGAATGAGGCGGAACGCTTCGTATTTATCTCGCCAGAATTCCGGCGAATAGCGGCGGGCCGGCATGAGCTGGCCGCGACTGTTTTCCTCGTAAATGATGTCGCCGCTCAGGTCGCGCAGTGGCGTCTCGAGCACGTCGAAAATAAACTCCGGCCGCGTTGTGCCGCAGGAGGGACAGGCGCCAAGATCAGCGCCGAACTGGTGCTGGTGCTCCGCCTCCGCAAAATAGCGCAGCATGTCGGTCGGGGTACCGAAAAAAACGAGTCGCCCTCCCTTGTCGAGCAGGATCGCCTTATGAAACATCTGGAAAATCTTCGAGCTTGGCTGGTGGATGGTGACGATGATGATCTTGTTGTGGGCCATCCCGCGGATGATCTCGATGACGTGCTCGGAATCCTTTGAGGACAAGCCCGAGGTCGGTTCGTCAAAGAGATAGATGTCGGCCGATCCAATCATATCGAGGCCGATGTTGAGCCGTTTGCGCTCACCGCCGCTGAGCGTTTTTTTGACCGCGCTCCCGACGATACTGTCGCGCCGTTCGCTCAAGCCGAGCTCGATCAGTTTGCCCTCGAGCCGCCGGGTGCGATCGCGCCGCGAAAGGTGGGGCGAACGAATGGCGGCGGCGAACTGGAGGTTTTCGCCGATCGTCAGGTGCTCGTCGAAGGCGTCATCCTGCGGGATATAACTGACGTAACGCTTCAGGGCGTCGAGATTCTCATAAAGCGGCCGCCCATTGAGCAAAATCTCTCCGTGCGAGGGTTGCAGCTGGCCGCCGAGCACCTTGAGCAGGGTGCTCTTCCCGCAGCCGCTCGCACCCATCACGCAGACGAGTTCCCCGCGGTTAAGCGCGAAGCTGATGCCCTCGAGCGCGACTTCGCCGCTGCCAAAGCGATGGTTAACGTCCGCCACTTCGAGGCTGCGAATAATGTTGCGTTCTTCCTCGATGATCCGTTCGGAAAAATCGCAGCGCAGAAATTGCCCGACATCGATCCGGATCGTGTCGCCATTGGCCAGCGGCGCAGTCGTGCGCACCGCCACATCGCCGACCATGATGGGCCGATCGGATTCCAGGACTTCGAGAACGCCGACCCGCTTGTCGTAGTCGCAGGAAATCTTGAGCAGGACGTCGCCGGCCGTGCCGGGCGAGAGAAGGATGTCGTCTGCCTCAAGCAGGCTCGGATTGTTCGAGACGAGATACTCGGATTTCGAGGCCTTGAGTTGGAACCGGCCGCCGAAGGCCCGGGCACGGCGCCGCAGGTCGGAGAGATCCAGTTCCGTGTCGTTGTTAAAAATGATGCGGTCATCGAGCGCCGCCTCGACCTCCGTTCGGGCTTTGAGCTTGATGCCATTCAGCGTCGCCCGGACATCGCGCAATGCCTTGACGCGCACCTTCAGGCCGAAGGTGACTTCGAGTGAA
The DNA here is from genome assembly GCA_963782205.1 of uncultured Verrucomicrobiae bacterium. GTDB lineage: Bacteria > Verrucomicrobiota > Verrucomicrobiia > Chthoniobacterales > UBA10450 > Palsa-1392. Next base: position 70,798 of record CAWAIY010000019.1, read on the forward strand.
CTGTCGCGCGTGCGGGAACGTTCCAGTTCCACTTCGTCGGAGTCCCTGTTTACCCGCACATAGATCTGCGGCATCGAGACGTTCTTCTTCGCGTTGAAATAGGTCGCGAGATCCTGGAAGGAGAGAACATCGTCGCCAATCAGGATGCGCTGGCCAGGGTAAATGCGGCAAAAGCCACCGCGCAGGAGCGGCCGGCCGCGGACCGAGACCGGTTGGGCGCTGTAGTTCTTGAGCAGGATCAGGTCGTGATAGCGAAAGGCGAGGAGGCGGTCGCTGCCCGAGAGACTCTTCAAAACGACATCGGCCTGCCCGTTGGATCCAAACGAGATTGCCTCGAGGGGCGACGCACCGCGCTGATAAACCTGCGGGTCCGATTCCTCCGAGGCATTGAGCTGGTAGACGATATCGATCGCCTGCGCCGCCATTCCGAGCTGCGACATGAAGGAATAGAAGGCCACGACCTGGTCCTGCTTGAGGCCAGCCTGCGAGATGAGGTCATAGAGCTGCACCCCGAGCATGATCTTGCGATCGGCGCTCATGGAGGCGGCGAGCTTTTGCGCCATGGCAGAGAGATCCTGCTGCTCGTAGAGCGCCTGGCGAAAGAGCTTGCGCAGCTCCGAGTAAACCGCCTCCGGGTAATCGTAACGCAAAAAGCCGAGGCTCGAGTCGATCTCTTCCTCGAGGAGAACACCATCCGCCTTCGAGAAACTGGCCAGCACCTGGATGAGGAGCGGGAGAAGGTTGGGACTCTCGGCAACGCTCCGTGGCTTGCGCATCGCCCGACGCATCCAACGCTGGCCTCGCCGTCGCAAACGATAGGCAAAAGGGGTCACGCGCTGGACGGCACGATCGATTTTATCCGCGAAATTGGAGGCTGGTTCCGACATCAAATGGCAGCGGGCAAAGTAAGTCCGAGCGACGGTTGGTGCAATGTGACGGCCCGGCTCCTGCTCTTTTGCAATGACTTCGCCTTCATGATACTTTTCGCGCTCGTGCCCGACCTAGGGTAGCATTTTCTATGGCCCAGCCAGATCGCAATTCTCAAAAAGACACCAAGCGAGGGGGCGACCCGAACTTCAATTGGCGCGGTGTTATCCTCTTCGCGATCGCCTTTGCCTTGATCGGCCTGGCGGTTCTGTTCCGTGGCGGGACCGGCTACGGCACCGAGGAGGACGTGCCGTACAACCGTTTTCTCGATCTGCTCTCACACAAACAGATTGTGAACGATCCGAAGTTTCCGCTCCGTTTGGTGGTTGAGGAAGGCCGGCCAACACAAACGATTCGTGGCGCTTATACCCGGCCCGGGGTGGGCAATGCTCCCGAACAGCAGGTGCCGTTTCGCACCACGGTCTTTCTGAATTTCACCACCGACCTCCAGGAAAAACTGGAGGCGGCCCACATGCCGATCGCGATTCGGACGGAGTCGAACGTCCTGGCCCAGGCCCTCATCGGTTTTGTGCCGATCGCGGCCTTCCTTCTCATTCTCTATTTTCTTTTCCGGCAACAAATCCGCATGGCGGGCAAGGGCGCCTTGAACTTCGGCAAGTCGAAGGCGCGCATGCTGGCGCGAGACAAGAACAAGATCACCTTTAAGGACGTCGCCGGGGTCGAGGAAGCGAAGGACGAGGTGCAGGAGCTGGTCGAGTTCCTGCGTGACCCGAAGAAGTTCCAGAAACTCGGCGGCCGCATTCCCAAGGGCGTGCTGCTGGTCGGCCCTCCGGGCACGGGCAAGACCCTGCTCGCACGCGCCATCGCCGGCGAGGCGGACGTGCCCTTCTTCTCCATTAGCGGCTCGGACTTTGTCGAAATGTTTGTCGGCGTCGGCGCGAGTCGGGTGCGCGACATGTTTGAACAGGGCAAGAAATCCGCGCCCTGCATTATCTTCATCGACGAAATCGACGCCGTCGGCCGGCATCGCGGACACGGCGTGGGCGGCGGCCACGACGAGCGCGAACAGACGCTGAACGCGTTGCTTGTCGAGATGGATGGTTTCGATACGCAGGAAGGCGTCATCATTATTGCGGCCACCAACCGTCCCGACGTGCTTGACCCGGCACTCCTGCGTCCAGGTCGTTTCGATCGCCAGATCACGGTCAATCTTCCCGACGTCAAAGGCCGCGAGGAAATCTTGCGGGTTCATTCCAAGAAAGTGAAACTCGCGGAAGGCGTCGATCTCGCAGTCGTAGCGCGCGGCACTCCTGGTTATTCCGGCGCGGAATTGGCCAACGTAATTAACGAAGCCGCGCTCCTCGCGGCGCGGCGCGGCCTCAAAGGCATCACGCTCGCCGAACTGGAAGAAGCACGCGACAAAGTCCGCTGGGGCAAGGAACGGCGCAGTCTTGCGCTGAGCGAAAAAGAAAAGACCAACACCGCCTACCACGAAGCGGGGCACGCTTTGTTGCTCGAGCTTCTGGAATTCACCGAGCCGCTGCACAAAGTCACCATCATCCCGCGCGGGCCGTCGTTAGGCTCGACCATGTGGCTCCCGCTCGAAGACAAATACACCCAGCGCCGCAACGAACTGCTCGACGATCTCGTCGTGAGCATGGGCGGCCGGGTGGCGGAGGAAATTGTTTTTGGCGACGTGACCAGCGGCGCCCGCGGCGACATCCAGATGGCGACGCGACTCGCACGCAAGATGGTTTGCGAATGGGGCATGAGCGAGAAAATGGGCATGGTCGAATACGGCGAACACGAGGACTATGTCTTCCTCGGCCGCGATATCTCGCGGGCCCGCGATTACAGTGAAGCGACCGCCGAACAGATCGACCGCGAAGTCCGCAAGCTGGTTGACGATGCCTATGGGCGCGCGACCGAGATTCTGCTCGCCAACCGCGACAAGCTGGAAGTGATAGCGAAAGCGCTCCTCGAATTCGAGACGCTCGACGGCGCGCAGATTCGCGAAGTGATCGAGCACGGGCGACTGATCAATCCGCCGCCCGGACCTCCGCCGCCCACCGGGTCGAGGCTTGCCCCCGAGAAGCCGCCGAAACAGGTAGTCGCGCCCGATGTGGCACCGCCTTTGGGTGGCGGCCTGAGCGGCGCTCCAGCCTAACGAGAGTAACCCCTCGGCTTTTTAGGGCAGGCGCTTCGGGGCTGTCGGACTTGGCCACCGATTTGGAGCGCGGCGGCCGGGAAACGGAATTGGTCAGAAGGCGGAAAAGGGAAGAGATGAAGGCGCCTTACCTGAAAGGATGAGACGCGACGGCCAGGCACACGCTCGTCCCGAAAGTTGTGCCCTTGGAACCAGATTTGCCTGGTCGCAAGGACCCGGGCAGTTATCCGCCAGGCAGACCAGAACCCACTGTGCTGGTAGCCGCTTTCTGGCCTTAGAGGGCAAAACGCCGAAGACCTAAACGGGTTTTATTCCGGGCAAAAACGGATTCCGCACTGGGTCGCCCTGCTGCGGTAAGGGCGCGCAAGAGCGGTGAATAAGAGAGCGGACGTGCGGAAGCGCGTCCCTCCGGAGGGACATGCTTCCGCATGGCCAGGTTCTGCCGCAGCGCTCTCGCTTCTTCTGATGCCCTGCACCAATTCATTGTCCGCCGGCCACTTTCGCGAATCGGGCGGAAGAAGCATCGGCGTCTGCCGATCCACGTTGACGAAACGTTTAGCCATGGAGCGGCTCTTTACGCAACTGAACGGACGCGCCGGAAAGTCCAACAGTCCAAAGCGCCCCTACATTCGCATCCCCAGGTTGCGCGAAGGGGCGAACTATCGTAAAAACTGAGGCTCGCGCCGGGTTGGTAGCTCAATGGTAGAGCAGCGCCCTTTTAAGGCGTTGGTTCTGGGTTCGAGTCCCAGCCAACCCACATTCATTCTACCTTCGGCGGCCGTCGCCTTTCTGTCGCCGGTTGATCTGTGACCTTTCAGCTCTCTCCGTCTGCCGTTTGTGCCTTCTGGAGAATATAGAATCTCTCGCTTTCCGATGCTGTGGAGATCTATGACCTCAATCAGTAAAGCGAAATTGCGCATGAAGATTCTTCTCGTAGACTCAGCAGGAGTTATCTGGCCCCTTGTTCTAAGATGAAAAAACCACTCGGTTATCTGCTCTTCCCAGCCCTCTTTTCCCTCGGTTTTGTGGCCAACGCCACGACCGTCATCCCGCCGACCTTCGACGAACTCGTTGGTCGAGCACAGATCATTTTCGAAGGCCGGGTGACCGGCCTGAAATCGCAGTGGATCGGCGAAGGCGCCGAGCACCGGATCGTTACCTACGTCACCTTTAAGGTCGACGACACGCTTAAGGGCGACGCGGGCGCGACCTATTCCATCCGCATGCTCGGCGGCACGGTCGACGGGCGCACGATGGAGGTGACCGACGCCCCAAAGTTTAAGGTCGGCGATCATGACGTTCTTTTTGTCGAAAACAACGGCAGCCAATTCATCCCGCTCGTCGGCATTCAGCATGGACGCTTCCGCGTGCAAAAGGACCAGGCGGGCCGCACTACTTTGGTCACGGGCGACGGCGAACCTCTGGCCGACGTCAGCCAGCTTGGGGGCAATGAAGAAAGCGTCGCGCGCGGCAAAGCCGCTCTGTCTCTCGATAATTTCAAATCGATTATCCGTTCCCGTGTCCAGGCGCAACAATAGGCGAGCGGAAAGACTCAACAGGCGCTTCTTTCTCCGCGCGCTTCTCGTGTGCAGTCGGAGCTTCGTTCGCAGCGCAGGATAAGAACTTTCGAACTCACGCGAGTTCGTTAGGCCCGTTGCGTTTCCAGAGCAGAAAAGCGGGGAAACCGCTCAGAACAATCGCAAAACCGATCCCGCAGGTCGCCGGGGCGAGGATCGCCAGATCGACGATCAGCAACGTGGCGAGCGTGATCGAGACGATTGGCACGAGCGGATACCCCCAGGCAAGATATGGCCGTGGGATTTCAGGATTTTTTCGCCGCAGCACCATTACGGCGGTGACCAGCAGCACATAGAAAACGAGATCGGCGGCCACGATGTATTCGAGCAGTTGCGTGTAGACGTTCCCGTAGTGCAGAGAGCCGGCGGCGTCCGCGCTCACAGTACGTGGAAGGGTAAGCAGGGCCGCCCAGATTCCCTGCGCGACGAGGGCCGCGGCCGGGACATGCTCCGCATTTGTGCGCGCGATCGCGCGGAAGAACAACCGGTCGCGCGCCATCGCATAGTAGACCCGCGCCCCGGCGAGAATGAGCCCGTTATCGCAACCAAAAGTCGAGACGAGAATCGCCGCCGCCATCGCGCTCGCGCCCGCACCTCCGAAGACCGCGCGCATCGAGGCCACTGCGACCCGGTTCTGGGGCGCGTGCGCGATTTCGCCTAACGACAGGGTGGCGACGTAGGCCAGATTGGCCAGGACGTAGAGGGTCACAACCACTCCGCAGCCGATCAGCAGCGCGCGCGGCAGCGTCTTCCCCGGTTCGCGAATTTCGCTCCCGGTGAAGGTAACATTTGTCCAGGCGGTCTGTGCGAAAAGTGGGCCGACCATGGCCTTGCCGAAAAGGATCACGAGGGCAAGGCCGCCCACCATCGTCAGGCCAGGTTGAGCGAGTTGCGGCGACCAGCCGTTGGCCCATGGGTTCCACCACGCGGAAGAGCGCGCCGCGCAGGTTGCTTCCCAGCCTAACGAAAGACCCGCAATGATCAGGCCGATCAAGGCCGCGGTCTTGGCCAGGGTGAAAGTGTTTTGCACCAACTTGCCGATTTCGAGGCCGCGCGTGTTTACCCAGGTGAGGAGAAAAATCAGGAGGATGGCGACGAGCTGTTCCGTCGAAAGACTGATCGCATAGGCACCCAGAAGGTGGATCGGCCTGATAAGATATTGCTCAGTTGCGATCACCGGCAGAAAGACGCCGGCGAACTTTGCAAACGCGATTGCGACCGCCGCGATCGTTCCGGTTTGAATGACAAGAAAGAGTGTCCAGCCAAAGAGAAATCCGATCGACGGGCCATAGGCCTGACGCAGGAAAACATATTGCCCGCCGGCTCGCGGCAGCATCGCGGCCAACTCCGCGCAGCAAAGCGCGCCGGTGATCGTCATGATCCCGGCCATCGCCCAGGCGAGAAGCAGCCAGCCGGGCGCGCTGATCAGCCGGGTCGATTCGGCTGAGGTGATGAAGATGCCCGACCCGATCATCGAGCCCATCACAATCATGGTGGCATCGAGCCGCCCGAGCCCGCGCACCAGTTTTTCGTCAGGCCGTTCCATTTCTCAGGCGGAGGGCGGCGCGACAATAATGCCAGCCGCGGCCAGACTTTCTCGAAGCCGCCGCGCAAACCGGACCGCATCCGGTGTGTCGCCGTGCACGCAGACTGTCTCCGCCCGGATCGCGATCTGGCTGCCGTCGATCGCCTGCACCACGTTCTCGTGCAGCATTCGGATGACGCGGGCGGCTGCTTCCCCGGGGTCGTGCAGAAGAGCGTTTGCCTCGGCGCGCGGAACGAGCGAGCCGTCCGCTTGATAATTGCGGTCGGCAAAAACCTCTCGCGCCACGGGCAATTCGACCGCTTCGCCGGCGCGGACGAGCGCGCTATCGTCCGGGGCAAAAAGAATGAGGGCGGGATCGAACGCCTGAATGGCATGGGCTACGGCTTCGGCCAGCTCCGGGTCGCGCGCCGCCATGTTGTAGAGCGCACCGTGCGGTTTGACGTGATGCGGGTGTACGCCTAACGACTTGGCGATGGCTTGAAACGCTCCCAGTTGGTAGGTGACGAGAGCGAAAACTTCCTTTGGCGTCACGGGCAGATCCTTCCGGCCAAAGTTTTCCCGGTCGGCCAGGCTCGGATGCGCACCGACCGCGACGCCCGCCTCGTGCGCCGCCAGGATCGACGCGGTCATGCTCGTTGCGTCACCCGCATGAAATCCGCACGCGATGTTGGCGGAACTGACGAGCGAGAGCAGTTCGGACTCGCTCGCCGCGCCCTCGCCGAGATCCGCATTCAGGTCGACCGAAAGTTTCATGCGGCGCGTAGACGGAGACCGACCCGAAAGCGTTGCAGATCATTTTCGCGCTCAACAAAAAGCGTGACCGCTTCGGCTCGTGTCACTTCCCGAAAACGAACCGAATCGTTAGGCCGAAGCTGGGCCGCGATGGACAGGTCTACCGTGATCACGCTCCCGATTCTGGGGTACCCGCCGATGGTTTGGCAATCTCCAAGCAGAATGATCGATTGGCCGTCGTTAGGCACCTGGATCGTTCCCGAGGCGACGGTCTCGGAAAGTCTTTCCTCCGGCTTCTCCCGTCGCAGTGCGACACCCTCGAGCCGTGCTCCCATCCGATCACATTTCGGACTGACGGTGAATCGTTCATTCAAAAACATGGCCCGACTCTCTACGCCAAATTCCTCCCACTCAGGACCCGGCACGACACGCAGGATTGGTCGCTCCGACGCCGTTTGGCTCCAATCGATCGGGGCGCTCCACGACGAAACGCGCGCCGTGGTTTCGGGGAGCATGGAGCTCTGTCCCATCGGTAATTCATCGCTGTCGCGCAGGGTTCGTCCTTCCCAGCCGCCAAAGCCGGCGCGGAGATCGGTAGCACGACTTTCGAGCACAGGCGGAGTGTCAATGCCGCCGGAAATCGCAACCCAGGCCCGACAACCGCAGCCTGCCGGCGCGATTTCGAGTTCTTCCCCGGAACGGATGTGGCAGCGGTGTCCCGCCGGGATCGTTTCGCCGCCCGTCTCGAAGAGGAACTCGCCGCCACACCAGGCGATCAAGCGATCATCAGGAAAGCGAAAGCGCGCGCTACCGAGGGTGATTTCGAGCAGCGCTGCCGTCTCCGGATTCCCGACGAGAAGATTTGCGACCCGCGCCGCGTGAAGGTCAAGCGCGCCGCCTAACGAGACTCCGGCTCGGCGCTGATGGGCTCGCCCCAGGTCCTGGACGGTGGTGAGCGCTCCGGCGCGGATGATCGTCAGGCCGGCCATTGCTCGAATTGCTCCGCGGTAATGGCGAGAAAACGCACCCGGTCGCCAGTGCGCAGGAGCGCGGCCGGGTCGCGCGCGGGATCGAAAAGAAGCAGTGGCGTCCGGCCAATGATGTTCCAACCGCCGGGAGACGGCAGTGGGTAGACTCCCGTCTGGCTGCCGCCGATCGCCACCGAACCCGCCGGCACGGACGTGCGGGGCGAGTCGCGTCGCGGCATGGCCAGTTCCCGCGGCAGTCCGCCGAGATAGGAGAAGCCGGGAGTGAATCCAACGCAACGGACGCAATACCGCGCAGAGGCGTGGCGTTTCACAAGTTCGTTAGGCGAGAGGCGGCAATGTGCCGCTACCTCGTCGAGATCAAGCGCAAACTCTCGCTCGTAGCAAACCGGAATCTTGACCAGCCGCGGCTCCGAGGATTTCCCGCGCCGGCGCGCTCGTTTTTTCAGCGCGGCCCGGATTTCCGTCGCGGCGGAATCGAGGTCGCGCGGTCCGTCGAAAAATACTCCGACGCTGGCAAAGGCTGGGGCAATTTCGGCTACGCCCGCAATTCCTGCCGCCTCCAGCTTCTGCGTGGCTGTAAGCACTTCGCCTAACGAATCGCCAAGGCGGACGATCAGGACTGAATCGCCGAGCGGTGTCAGTTCAAAGGACACGGCCGAGTCTGCGATCGAGGCCGCTCTTTTGCAAAGCGGTCAGGTCAGAAATCCAAATATGGCTTGTTTTGTGACACATAATTCAGCGCGGAAGCGGTTGCTCAAGGTTGGCCAGGGCATAGGCGAGAACGGCGTTGATTGCAGCGTTCTCGGCCAAATGGTGCGGATCGATTTTGTCGAGCGTGTCGGCGGCGGTGTGATGGTAGTTGAAATAGAAACGGCTGTCCTGGATCGGACTGAAGTTGGGCACTCCGAGTTTGCGGAGCGGATCGATGTCGGCGCCGATTTCGCCGCGGGATTCCACGAGTCCAGCCCCGGAAGCGTTCAGCACTTTGGAAACCGACTTGAGCCAATCTTTCAACTCCGGCTTGCCCGCGAAGTAAATCCCGATCGGATGATCCGCGCCCAGGTCCGTCTCGATCGCCGCGAACTGATTGGCGATCTTGTCCGCGTGCTCCTGCGCATAGGTTTTCCCGCCGCGCAGGCCATTTTCCTCATTCATCCAGGCGATGACACGAATCGTGCGTCGCGGGTGCAGGCCAAGTTGCCGGATGAGATTCGCTGTTTGCATGGCCACGGCCACGCCGGCCCCGTCGTCGATCGCGCCGGTGCCGAGATCCCAGGAATCGAGATGCCCGGAAACGATTACGACCTGCTCCGGATGCTCGGTTCCTTTCAGGTCGCCGATAACATTGTAGCTCACCGCGTCCGGCAATTGTTGAGGAGTCAGCACGAGGCGAATCCGGACCGGGCCCTGCGGTACGAGCGCGGCGATCAGGTCAGCATCTTCATCCGTGACCGCAGCAGCCGGAATCTTCGGCGCATCCTCGGTGTAATGCGTCATTCCCGTATGTGGCAGGCGATAGGCGGCGCCGCCCACCGAGCGAATCAGGGCGGCGACGGCGCCCAGCTTCGCCGCCGCGCCTGGTCCGTCACCTCGATAAACGACCGCTTCGCCATAGGCTTCACCGCCGCGGCCCTGGGCGGCCATTTGCTGGTCGAAAGCGTGATTGAATAGGACTATTTTGCCTTTTACCTTGTCTTTGCCTAACGATCGCAATTCGTCGAAGTCCCGCACCACCACAATCTCGGCGGTGAGCCCGTCGGGCGGCGTTGCCACGCTGCCGCCGAGCGCCGTGAGGACGATTTTTTGCGTCGTGCCGGGCGCCTGCCCCGGGAATTCGGTCAAGGCGGCGCTCTCCTCGCCGCGCACCCAATGCGGTACCATCACTTTCTCGAGTTGCACGTCGAGGCCGATCGCCTTGAGTTCGTCGGCCACGTAATCGACCGCTTTCTGGGCCTGCGCGGAACCGCTCAGGCGCGGGCCAATGTTATCCGCCAGATGCGCCACCTGACGGTAGGCGTAGTCGCTCGTCAGAGCGGCCTGCTGCAGCTTTTTCAGGTCCGCCAACGTCTGCGGTGAGTAAAGCGCCGGCGTCGGGGAAGGGGTGAGCGACGGCGAGGTCCTTTCTTCGCGCCCGGCGCCTAACGCAAGGCTGACGAAAAGAAAAACACCGCCGAGTGCTCCAGCGTGGACGATTCGGGACATGCCGCACTTTGTCAGGAAACCGTTCGATCTCAATCCTCGCGCTGAGCAGCCCTTCCGCCTGCGCGATCTCTGATTGGCGACAAGTTCAGGTTCGCGTTTATCTTATTCCAATTTGCGAACGTCATGCCTAACGAAACTCTTGTCTCGCTCGATCTTCCTGACCTGACGAAATTGCGCAGCGGAAAAGTGCGCGAAGTTTTCGATCTGGGCGAATCGTTGCTCTTCGTCGCGACCGACCGGCTCTCCGCTTTCGACGTGATTTTGCCCGATCCGATTCCCTACAAGGGCGCGGTCTTGAACCAGATCTCGGCTTTTTGGTTCGAGAAGTTTTCCTCGATTCGGAATCATTTTATCACCGCCGATTTCGCGCTCTTCCCCGCGAAGTTGCGACCATATCGCCCGCAACTGGAGGGCCGCTCCATGATCGTGCGCAAGACCAGGCCGCTCCCGGTCGAGTGCGTCGTGCGTGGTTATCTCGCCGGTTCTGGTTGGAAGGATTACCAGGCGACCGGTGAAGTCTGCGGGCACAAACTTCCGGACGGGCTGCAACTGGCCTCAGAATTGCCGGAGCCAATCTTTTCGCCCTCGACGAAAAATGAAGCCGGCCACGATTTGAACATCGATTGGGCGCAATGCTGCGCTCTGATCGGCGAGAAGAATGCGGAACGCGTGCGAGAGATGAGTCTGCAGGTTTATCGGGCGGGCAAGGAACATGCCGCGCAATGCGGCATCATCGTCGCCGATACCAAGTTCGAGTTTGGCCTGACGAACGACGAATTGATTCTGATCGACGAATGCCTCACCCCCGATTCCTCGCGCTTCTGGCCGGCCGACAGTTACGCAGTGGGCAAAAGTCCGGCGAGCTTCGATAAACAATTCGTGCGCGATTACCTCGAGACGCTCGATTGGGGCAAGACCTACCCGGGTCCGTCTTTGCCTAACGAAGTGATCGAGAAAACCTCCGCCAAATATCGCGAAGCCTTTCGCCGCCTGACGGGCAACGAAATCACCTGAGGCTGTCTGACCGGTGGGTCGGCTGCGCGCCTGATCATTTCATATGTCCTTGCGCCTCGCACTCCTCCTGGTCCTGGGAACGTTCGTCCTGCTTTTTTCGCGCGTTTTGTTTCGCGCGGAAGTGATCTTTCCTCACGACAACGCCTTGGAAGCCGGCGTGCACGTCGAGCGGGTGGACACGCGTCTCTCGAATCGCAAATTTTCCGATGCAAGCAGCGTTTTTATCCCGGAACTGGCGAATAACCTGAGCGCGAATCACAAGGCGTGGTTGAACACTTGGAATCCGCATGTGGAACTGGGTCGGCCGGCGTTTCAGGTGAGTGGTCTGAGTCGCGCCTATGCGCTGACCAACCTGCTCTCCACTTTGACGTCTGATCCGTTCGTCCTCTACTCGATGCTCGTCTTGCTGACAGTTGGACTGACGGCCTGTTTTGGGCTGCTTTTTCTCCGCGCCCTTGGGCTTCACCCGGCGGCCTGTGCGGTGGGCGCGCTGGGACTCGGCTTCTCTACCATGATGATGTATTGGCTCACCTTCATCATGTTCTTGTCGGCCATCTGCTGGTCGGTCTGCCTGCTCTGGCTGATCACGGAGTTCACCCGAAAACGCTCGTGGCCGGCTGCGCTAGGGCTCGCTTTTGCGACCTACTCTTTGCTTCTGACGGGGTATCCGCAGATGACGGTTTTACTCACCTACATGATCGCGGCCTACACCTTAATCCGGCTGGGACAGATGCGATCTCCGCTGAGGGAGAAGCTTTGGAGGACGCTGCAGCTGTCTGGTTGTGCCATGGTCGGAGCACTGGCTTCGCTACCCGTCTACCTTGATCTGATCGCGACGGCGCGAGACTCAGCCAGGCTAAGTGGCGTGCGCGACAGCTTTTTTCTTGCCGTCTTGCCGCCGCATCACGGGATTCGGGAAATCGCCGGATTCGTGGCCACGATTTTTGATTGGTCCTGGTTGGGCAACGCGATCAGTCCGGCCTTTCCCGTGCCATTCAATGGTTTGAGCTTTACGCCCGTTTTCGGAAGTCTGGTCTGGCTTTCGTTTCTCTTGAAATCGAGGCGTGAACTGTGGTTCTGGCAAATCTTCCTGCTGGTCTGCCTGGCCGGGACAATTTTTCCGTCCCTCTATCTGTTTGCGGTCCATCATCTTGGTTTTGGATTCTCCCGTATCCAAGTGCTGAGCGGGGCGATTGTTCCCGGTTTCGTCTTGAGCGCCTACGCGGTTGATGCGGTTCTGCGGGGCAAGATTCGCCTAACAATATGGTCAGGCTCGTGGCTTCTCTTGCCGCTGGCTGGCGAAGTGATCGTAGCGCTCATTGTCTGGCGTCAGTCGCCTTTGCAGCCGCTCGCCGTCGGTGTGACGCTGCTGTTCGTGCTCGCCTTGCTGGCGGCGACTTTCTGGCGCTCTGTGCCGGTGTTTCTCGGAGTCGCCGTTCTTTCGGTCCTCTGTTATGGGCGACCATTGATCCTCAGCCGGCCACCCTCGACAATTCTGCGTTCGTCCGTGCTCGTCGAAGCCTTGAAAAAAAACACGGATGGAGCGCGCTTCGCTATCGCCGATCCCGGAATAAGAGACGCGTTGCCTCCGAACGAAGAAGCGCTCTTCGGACTGAAGAGCATCAACTCCTACGACTCTCTTTCGCCACGCCGATATCAGGAATTGGTTAAACGTTGGAGCGCGCAAGGAACCGACACTTACGGACGCTACTTCAAAATCATCAATCCGGAACTTGCGCTGGCGGATCCTTCTTTTGGTCTTGCCAACGTGAGTATTGTTCTTTCAAAGCAGCCGTTATCGTCCGTCGGGCTGAAAACGGCCGGAACCGTGGGCGGAATCCAATTCTACCGACCTGCGGTTGCGCCCATCACTCTCCGGCAAACCGCGAGTTATAAGATTTCGGGTGAGGACGTTAGGATGGATCCTTTGCTCCCGCAGTGGAGCCTGCCGTCGTCGCGACGAGAGAACATTGACGATTTTCAGAAGATCCAGGTGACTGCCTGGCCGGAGGATACGCTCTTATTTGTGAGTCAACAATATCACCCCGGCTGGCGGGCAACGGCGGCTCAACGGCCGTTGCGGACGGTAATGGTCAATCAGTTTTATCAAGGTGTGATCGTGCCTCCGATGACCAATGAAGTGGAGTTGCGCTTTCGCCCTTTCGTCGTGTGGAGCTGGCTGCCACAGCTTTTTTTTGCCGCCGGCGCGGCGCTCCTCCTCTTAGGTCAACTCTTGAACCTTAGAGCAAAGACGGACGCAGTCCGAAGTTAGTTCGAACCTGAAACGACTGGATTAAGGGGGTGGCACCTTTCAACTGCATGTCCGGCTGCAGTGGGATTTCGACCGTGACAACCGAGAGTGGTCCGGTAGTATCGTCGCGCGTTCCTAAATGAAGCGACCTTCAGAATTTCCGGAGCCACGCTCGCTGTCGATCGTCATCGCGGTGTTTGACGGCGCATCGTCGGTCCCCGAGTTGTGCCAGCGTTTGACAGAAGTGCTAACCGCGAGGGGCGTGCCTTTTGAGATAATTTTCGTGAATGATTGTAGCCGCGATCAGAGTTGGGAGGTCATCGAGAGACTTGCCGCTGATGGGTCGTCGGTGCGTGGGATTAATCTCATGCGCAACTACGGGCAACATAACGCCCTGCTTTGTGGGATTCGCGCCGCGAGGTATGACGCCATCGTGACGATGGACGACGATTTGCAGCATGCGCCGGAGGAGATACCGGGATTACTCGAGCGCCTCAACGAGGGGTTTGACGTTATCTACGGTACGCCTGAGAGCGAACAGAACGGCTCCTTCCGTGCGATCGCATCTCATCTGACCCGGTTGGCCTTGCGTGCAGCCGTGGGCGCAGAGGTGGCAAAGAATGTCAGTGCTTTTCGTGTTTTTCGCACCCAACTGCGCGACGCGTTCAGCAGCTATCAGGCGCCCTTTGTTTCGATCGATGTGCTGTTGACCTGGGGGACGACCCGTTTCGCGGCGAAAAAAGTGCCTTTTCAGCCCCGCTCATACGGCGCGTCCAATTACACTTTCGGAAAGTTACTGCGGCATGCGCTGGATATGATGACCGGCTTTAGCACCGCACCTTTGCAATTGGCCAGTCTGATTGGTTTTGCCTGCACGCTTTTTGGCCTCGGAGTCTTTGTCTATGTCGTTGGCCGCTATTTGGCCCAGGGGAGTATTCCGGGGTTTCCGTTTCTGGCTTCGATCATCGCGATCTTTTCCGGTGCTGAGCTTTTTGCTCTCGGGGTGATTGGCGAATATCTGGCGCGGATGCACTTTCGGACGATGGATCGCCCCGTCTACGCAGTTCGCAATGTGAGCGGGAACAGTAAGCTGCCCGAGCAATGATCGAGCAGTTGGACGCGGGAGCAGTTGCCGAATTGCAGGAGCTACTGTCCCGCCTGCGCAATGCACCGCTTGCCCACCTGGTTCACGTCACTCCACCGCAAGCGCGTGCCTATTGGTTGGATGAAATCAGGCGCGATTTGGCTGATCCGTCGACCGCGGCGTGGATCGCGCGTGACGGCGCTGAGATCGGCGGCCTTCTCCTCTATATCGACGCGTCGTGGGACAGCAAAGTCGTGGGCGAGAAGGTTGGAAATCTGCGTCACTTTGGAGAAGCAAGCGGAGGCGAGACTCTGGATGAGCTACTCGAGACTGCGCTGCAGCACGCGAGGGGACGTGGCGTGCGTTGTTTGACTTGTAAAGTCCAGGCGAGCGAAATCGACACGATTCATTCGCTCGAGAAACATGGTTTTCTTCTGATGGATTCGCTGTTGGACTTTGTCTTCGACTTCTCTTCACGATCTGCAGAAGGAAAGACGACTGCGCCGGTAGAAAGCGGCGCGATGATTCGTATCGCCGAACCCGGGGACATCGCCGGAGTGGTCGTCGTTGCCGAAAAGGCGTTTGGCCATTACTTCGGTCGCTATCAGGCCGATCCCAATGTCTCCCACGAGGCAGCGGCGAATTTCTATCGCGAGTGGGTCCAGTTCTCCTTTCAGGGATGGGCGGATTGGATTTTGGTGGCCGAAATCAAGCGGCAGATCGTCGGATTCGGAATCTGGAAGAAGGCCTCCGAATTGGAAGCCAGACATCTTCTCGGCGTTGCTCATTACAATCTGGCCGGAATTCATCCCGATTTTTCTGGAAGAGGTCTCTACTCGGCGTTGGCGGTCGATGGGATGCACCGCGCGCAGCAGTTTGCGAGGCACCTGATCGGTCCGGTGCACGTTCGCAATTACCCTGTGCACCGCGCGTTGTTCCGGCTCGGTTGGAAGACCCGCGCCGCCAGACATTCCTTTCACAAGTGGCTCTAAGTGCGGAGAGGCGATGAAACTCTGCCTCGCCTGCTGCTCTTCCTTCGAAAGTGAGAACTGGATCTGCCCCGGATGCGGGCGTCAGCCGGCGGGGCAAGATGGCCTAGTGCGCTTCTGCGACAATCCATCGGTCGAAGCCGGCGGATTCAAACAAGAATAATTTGCACGACTGGCCCAACTGGAGCCGGGCAATTTTTGGTTTCGAGCCCGCAATCAGTTGATCCTTTTGGCGCTGCAGACTTACTTTCCGATGACAAAGAGTCTCTTTGAAGTCGGTTGCGGGGCTGGTTTCGTCCTCGCCGGGATTCGCGAGGCGGCGACCGGAATCCGACTAGCGGGCAGTGAGATTTTCAGAGACGGGTTGATTTTCGCGCGTGATCGCCTTCCAAACGTGAAAATTTATCAAATGGACGCGCGCCAAATCCCCTTTGACCGCGAATTTGATGTCGTGGGCGCGCTTGACGTGCTCGAACGTATTGCCGACAACGAGCTCGTGCTTTCAGAAATGTTCAAGGCGACCAGACCAGGCGGCGGCATTCTCCTGACCGTACCGCAGCACCAATTTTTGTGGAGCGAACTCGACCCGCACTCGATGCACCAGCGGCGTTATAGCCGGGCTGAACTGCGGGGCAAGGTCGAAGGCGCGGGCTTTCGCGTCGAGCGCATCACCTCGTTTGTATCGCTCCTTTTACCCGTCATGATCCTCTCGCGCAGAAGGCGAATGGATCGGGATCTTTGGGCGGAATTCCAGACTAACCGGTCCTTGAACGCCCTCTTCGAGAAAGCGCTGGCCGCAGAGCGAGCCCTGATCAGGAGCGGCCTTTCCTTTCCCGTCGGCGGCTCCCTCTTACTTGTGGCCAGGAAACCAGCCTCTTCCTCGTGATCCGGATTCCTTTCAACCGTCCCTTCGCCACTGGCGACGAAATCGCTTACATGCAGGCGGCGATCGCGACGCCCAAATTTTCCGGCGATGGCCGCTTCACGGCCGAGTGTCACGCGCTTCTCGAGCAGTCGTTAGGCGTGGCGAAAGCGCTCCTCACCACTTCCTGTACTCATGCGCTCGAAATGGCGGCCCTTTTGCTTGGAATCGGACCCGGTGACGAAGTCATCGTGCCGGCATTTACCTTCGTCTCGACTCTCAACGCTTTCGTGCTGCGTGGCGCCCGGCCGGTCTTTGTCGACATCCGACCCGATACCTTAAACATCGACGAAAAACAGATCGAAAAGCGCCTGACGAAGAACACGAAGGCCATCTTCCTGGTCCACTATGCTGGCATTGGCTGTGAAATGGATGAGATTCTCGGTCTTGCCCAGCGGCATCGGTTAGCGGTGGTGGAAGATAATGCGCACGGGCTTTTCGGGAAATATCGTGGTCGTTTCCTCGGCACGGTCGCCGACTTGGCCGCTCTCAGTTTTCACGAGACGAAAAATCTTACCTGTGGCGAAGGCGGCGCGCTTTTGCTCAAGGATCTTCGCCATGTCGAACGGGCCGAGATCATTCGCGAGAAGGGAACGGATCGCAGCCGGTTTTTTCGCGGGGAAGTCGACAAATATAATTGGGTGGGCGTGGGCTCCAGCTACCTGCCATCTGACTTGCTCGCAGCGTTCCTGCGCGCGCAACTCGAGCATCGCGATCAGATTCAAACTGCTCGGCGCAAGGTTTGGGATACATACCTGCGCGAGCTGAGCGACTGGGCGCTGGAAAACCAGGTGCGCCTTCCGGTCGTGCCGCCGGAATGCGAACAGAGCTACCACATGTTTTATCTGGTCATGCCTTCGTTGGCTACCCGTCAGGCTTTGATCTCGCATCTTGGTCGACGCGGCATTTTGGCGGTCTTCCATTATCTGCCGCTGCACCTCTCGCCCATGGGGCGGCATTTTGGCGGACGCGAGGGCGATTGTCCCGTCACCGAAAGGGTTGCCGACCAGTTGTTGCGCCTGCCATTTTTCACCGGCATGACGCCCTCCGAGCAAGCGGAAGTGATTGAAGCCATTCGGGACTTCCGCTGTTCGTGAGAGCTGAAATCGTACAACCACTTTCTCCCGGGTGGCTGGCGCTGCTGATCGCTATCGTTCTGGCCGGCGTCTCCTTCGCGCTGCAGGGGTATCAGGGGATCAATCTCGCCGACGAAGGCTTTCTCTGGTACGGCGTGCAACGAACGGCCGCGGGAGAAGTGCCGTTGCGCGATTTCCAATCATACGATCCCGGGCGCTACTATTGGTGCGCAGGGGGGGCTGCCGTCTTCGGCCCGGGACTGGTGGCGCTGCGTTTTTCCGAAACGATTGCGCAATGTGTCGGGCTCTTTTTCGGACTGCTGGCGGCGCGCCGGCTGACCTCCAACTGGGTCGTGCTCGGAGCGATCGGCCTCATGTTGACGGTGTGGATGTTCCCGTCCCACAAAATCTTTGATCATGCGCTTTTGCTGACCGGTATCTGGGTGGCGACACGGATGGTGGAACGACCATCGCGAGAGCGGGTGATTGTTGCCGGCGCATTTGTCGGACTCTGCACGTTTTTTGGAAGGAACCACGCGCTTTATAACGGTGTCGCTGAATTTGGCCTGCTTTTGTTGCTTCGCTTTAAGATGCGAGCGGAGGTGCCGCTCTCACGGATTGTCGACTGGTGTATGGGAGTGATCGCCGGGCTCACCCCGCTTTTTGTGATGCTGCTTTTCGTGCCCGGGTTCTTCGCGAGCTACCAGGAATCGATTCGAGCGATTTTCCAGAACGGCCCGAACCTCAGTCTTCCAATTCCGTGGCCTTGGGCGATTTCCTTTGCCGGCGATCCATCGGTCGTTGCGCATCGCTTGATCATGGGCGTCCTGGTCGTGGCTTTGCCGATCGGCTATCTGGCTGCGCTTTGCCTTTGCGTCTTACGGCCCGCTGAGTTCCTCAAGAAACACGCGCTCTTTGCGGCCTGCGGCGCCATTGGCTTGCTCTACCTGCATCACGCATTTTCGCGGGCCGACATCAGCCATTTCGCGCAGGCGATCCATCCCTTCACACTTGGCCTCTTGGCGACCCCATTTCTCTTCGCGAGGCGCCCGCTTTATTTGCTTGCGGGGGCCGCCGTCTTGACTGCGGTGGGGCTCTTCGCGGTGGCGAGGCAAATGCCGATCTACCAACGGCTCAACTCGCCGGTCGCCTGGATTCGATGCGATGCAGTCGATGGAATCTATCTTCGTCCAGGCGAGAAGCGACTTATCGATGATCTACGTCATTTCGCTACGACGCACATTGGACCACAGGAAGGCCTCCTGATCGCTCCATCCGCGCCCGGCTTGTATGCAATCCTCAATCGGGCCTCGCCGCTCTGGGAGATTTACTTTCTTTTTCCTTCTCCCAAGCGGGAGCAGGAGGAAATGGTTCGCGCCCTAAGAAACAAAAACGTCAATTGGGCGATCGTGTCCGATCTGCCGACAGATCAGCGCGATGATCTGCGTTTCTCAACTACGCATGCCCTCGTCTGGAAATATCTGACGCAGAATTTTCAGCCGGTTGCTGACTCGCGGCTGCCCGGATCGATGACGATCCTGCACCGCGTCGGGGTCACCCAAGGAGTTCCTCAACGAGCGATTTCTCCTCCTTCAGCTCACTGGCTGATGCGTCGATCTTGCCACGGCTGAATTCGTTGATCGGCACATTCTGTACAATCTCTATTTTGCCGCCTTTCGAGCGGATCGGGAACGAGCTGATCAGATCCTTCTCCACGCCGTAGCTGCCGTCGGAACGGATTGCGACGCTGTGCCAGTTGCCGCTCTCCGTGTCGGTCGTTAGGCCACGGACCGTGTCGACGATAGCGTTCGCCGCCGAAGCCGCGGAGGAGAGACCGCGCGCTTTGATGACGGCGGCGCCGCGTTGTTGCACGGTTGGGATGAACGTTTCCTTCAGCCATTTTTCGTCGCCGATGACCTGGTCGGCGTTCTTCCCGTTAATCCTGGCGTTGTAGAAATCCGGGTACTGGGTCGAGGAATGGTTGCCCCAGATGCTCATGTTTGAGACGGCCGTGATATCGACGCCAGCCTTCTGTGCGAGCTGGGCTCGAGCGCGATTCTCGTCGAGCCGGGTCATGGCAAACCAGCGATCGCGCGGGATCGACTTGGCGTTGTTCATCGCGATCAGGCAATTGGTATTGCACGGGTTGCCCACGACGAGAACGCGTACGTCGGAGGCGGCGTTTTTCTCGATCGCCTGACCCTGGCCGATGAAAATCTTGCCGTTGATGCCCAACAAGTCGCCACGCTCCATCCCGGCTTTGCGCGGGATGCTGCCGACGAGCAAGGCCCAGTTCACATCGCGGAAGCCCTCGTCCAGATCGGCCGTGGGCGTAATGCCCTTCAGGAGTGGGAAAGCACAATCCTGCAATTCCATCACGACGCCGTCGAGTGCGCCGAGGACGGCCGGGATTTCGATCAAAGAGAGGTGGACTGGTCGATCCGGGCCGAACATTGCGCCGGAGGCGATACGAAAAAGAAGTGCATAGCCGATCTGACCGGCGGCGCCGGTAACGGCGACTTTGATGGGTGAATTCATCTTCATTTCATAGCTGCGGTTGAGCCGAATGACAATCGCCCGCTCTTCTCCAGCAGAGCGTGCACAAGTTGTAACTGTCGCTGCAGCACGCGACCACCGCCCAGTTTGGCCACGGTGGTGTGAAGACGCCGCGTCCAATTGGAACCGTTCGTCGTCCCCGGGACGTTGCAACGGTCTTTGCGACCGAGCAGGTCGGTGATCATGACGATGGCAATCCACGATTCGCTGCGAAAAAGGGCGTCAAAAATCGCCGGATAGAATTCGTGCAGGTAATCGGTGAATTCGGTCGGCTGTGGGCAGCCCGAGAACTCAGCGATCTTTCCCAAGTCGTGGCGTGCCTGGTCGGAGTGGTCGAATTTTTTTTCGAACGCGTCCTCCCAGAGCGCGCGCAGCGGTTTGTGGTCGTGGGTGGCAAAGGTCGCCACCGAGACCCGCTCGTAGGCCGAGCCCGGAATGGAGCGCTGGTCGGGGTAATTCTCCCACTGTGGAATCTTGAATCCGGCGATGCCTAACGACCGCAAACTTGGCCGGACGTAATCCGGCACCGTCCCCAAATCCTCGCCCACGACTCTTGTCTCACCGGATTCATCGAGCACGATGCGAAGATATTCCTCGCCCTCGAGCTGGTTGGCGACGCAGTTCTCCCAGCTGCGGTCGTCGCGCGGCGCGAAGTGCGGTTCGCGCCCGCCCGTCCGGGCGCGCATTTCGTCCCAGCTGAGCGGGAGGAATTCGTCATTGCGCTGCGGACGCCAGGGAAAAGCATAGATGCGATAAAACCCGAGGATATGATCGATGCGGAAGAGATGAAAAATCTCCTTCACGCCATCGACTCGCTGGCGCCACCAGGCGAATTGATGCCTGCGCATTTCATTCCAGTCGTAGAGCGGTATACCCCAGTTTTGACCCCACTTCTGGGTGAAGGCGTCGTCTTTAAAATACGGCTCGGGCGGGGCGCCCCCGGACCAATCGAGGCGGAATCGGGCCGGATCGGTGAAGACATCCGCGCTGTAATAGCTGATCCCGAAAGGGATGTCGCCCATGAGCGCTACTTCACGCTCGGCCGCGAAATGCTTGATCGCCTGCCATTGCTGGTGCGCGACCCATTGGACGTAGCGGAAGAACTGCCGACGGCGATCGAAGACGGCGCGATCTGCTTCGCCTAATGAAGCGAGCCAGGCACGGGCCAGCGCGATGTTGCTCTGGGGCCATTCATCCCAGATTTCGCGCTCGCCGTTTATCTCCATCAGGACGCGAAAGAGCGTGTAGTCGTCTAGCCAGGCGCTTTCGAGGGTGCAGAACGTGGCAAAGCTGTCATCAGGCGTGCGCTTGAGGAAGTCGCTGAAGGCGCGCTCGAGGAGTTTCTTCTTCAGCGGCTTGACGGTATCGTAATCCACCCCGCCTCGTCGCAGAGCCTCCAGATCGATCTTGCAGACAGTCTCGGCAAATGCCTCGGCGGAGAGGTCGGCTGGCGAGCCGGGGGCAAGGTGCAGCGTGGTCGGGTCGAGCGCGCGGGAACTGATCGCGTTGTAGGGGCTGCTGTCCCCGCCGGTTTCGTTGATCGGGAGCAACTGAACAAGCCGGAACCCGATCCGGCGCGACCATTCGATGAATTGCCGCAGGCCTTCGAGGTCACCGATGCCGAGGTCGTCTTCCGTGCGGAGAGCGAAGAGCGGAATGAGGACCCCGGCGATCTTGTCGTTAGGCGAGAGATTCATGAAGGAAATGCCGAGATTCGAATGACGAGTGACGAATCAATGACGAAGCATGAATAACGAATCAGCGCGTTCCGCTTGCCATTCGGATTTCGATGGTTCCTTCAGGCTTCGTCATTTCAGCCCCGACGCACGTTCCAGTCTTCGACCAGATGCGGTGGGATCTCTTTCAGGAAGCGCGAGGGACGTTGAAACATGTCGCCGTAGCCGGCGTTCAGGCGCATGTGCGGATAGGTCAGATAAAGTTCGTCTTTGGCGCGGGTGATGGCGACGTAGAAGAGGCGGCGTTCTTCCTCGATTGCTTCGCGCGTTTCGAGCGAACGTGAACTCGGGAACATCCCATCGGTCAGCCAGATGACGAAGACGGTGCGGAACTCGAGTCCCTTTGCCTGATGAACGGAGGAGAGATTGACCGCTTCCTGCTCGTTGCCTTGTTGGACCGCGGGCTCGGCATCGACATTGCTGATGAGCGCGAGTTGCGAGAGAAATTCATTCGCGTCTTTGAACTGGCGTGCAAAACCGGCGAGCTGCGTGAGGTCCTCCTTGCGCAGTTCGTAGTTGGCGAAGTTGGCTTTTGCGTAGTCGTCGTAGATCGCTTCCACGATCGACATGATCATTTCCGTGGGCTGCTTTGGCTCTCCGTTAGGCGCGATCTCGTCCAGGGTGTCCGCCAGCTGCCGCCAGGATTTTTTTGCGCGCGCGCCGACCGACATCGGGAGCAGTCGATCGCTCCAGGAAACAATCACTGCGTCCCGGTTAAGTGATTCTTCCCACGCGCGCCAGAGATTCTCCGCACTCTTGCCACCGATCCCGGGGAGGAGGCGGGCCATCCGTTTGAAGGCAACTTCATCGTGCGGATTGGCCACGAAACGAATGAAGGCGGCCACATCCTTGATATGGGCCTGCTCGAAAAACCGGATCCCACTCGTGATCTGGTAGGGGATGCCGCGACGCGAGAACTCCAGTTGCAGCTCGACGGCGTGATAATGCGCGCGGTAGAGGACGGCGATCTCGTTTAGGTCGACACCTTCATCGCGCAGCTCAAGGATACGCTGGGCAACGAACTGCGCTTGTTCGCTCCCGTCGTTCACCGCCACGACCGCAGGCCTGAATGAGTTCGTTAGGCGAACGGCGCTCAGATGCTTGCGAAATTGCTGTACGTTGGCTGCGATGGCGGCGTTCGCGACCTGCAGAATCTCCGGCACGCTCCGGTAATTGAGTTCGATCTTGAAGACCTGCGCCTTGGGATAACGGCGCGGGAAGGCGAGGATGTTTTGGAAATTGGCGCCCCGCCAGGAGTAGATCGACTGCGCGTCGTCGCCTACCACCATGACGTTCTGGTGCTCCGCTGCCAGCAGGTCGATCAGGTCGGCTTGGATCTTGTTCGTGTCCTGATATTCGTCGACGAGGATGAACTGAAATTGCCGGCGATAGAAAGCCGCGATCTCCTCGTGCTCTTTCAGCATCCGGAGCGTTTTCTCGAGCAGGTCGTCAAAGTCGAGCGAGTTGGTGGATTTTTTGCGCTTTTCGTAGCGCGTGTGCACCTCTTTGATCTGCTCGAGGAGCGGCAAGAAATAAGGAAACTTTTCCGCGAGCAACTCCTCGATCGGACGTTCGGTGTTGACGACGAAACTATAGATGTCGGCAAGGACATCGCCCTTGGGAAAACGAATCTCCTTTGGATCAATCCCAGAGCCCGCGACGACCGCGTTGAGCAGATCCTTCTGATCTTCGCGGTCCATGATCGTAAATCCGCTCGAATAACCAAGCGCGTTGCCGTGCCGGCGAAGCATGCGATTGCCGATGGAATGAAACGTTCCGCCCCAGAGTCCGCTGGCGTCGATCGGGAGTAGGTTGGCGACGCGGTCGAGCATCTGGCGGGCAGCTTTGTTCGTGAAGGTGAGAAGGAGGATGTTGCGCGGATCGACGCCGTTCTCGAGCAGGTAGGCAACCCGATAAGTGAGAGTGCGCGTCTTTCCCGAGCCGGCACCGGCGATGACGAGGAGCGGCCCCGGCGGCGCAGTCACGGCGGCGTATTGCTGCTCGTTTAGCTCTGCCGCGTAATCGATGCTGATCGTCGCCGCGGAGGGGGCGCGCTGGAGCATGTATTCGCGGGACATTGGAGGCTTACGCTGGAGCGGCGGCCAAGGCTCTTCAACGAAAAGTTTCTGAGTGTAGAGACGGGCGTGTCAGTCGCAGAACGAATGGCATGGGAACGTCGTGACGACTGCGGAACGACGGAGAATGCGCCGGAATTTTTTCCCTTAACGACGCTCTCGGTTCCCCGCGAAATGCCGGAACACGCACAGTTACACTCCGCTTCGCAAGCAATTGGGGCAGCCTCCGAGCCGTGGCAAGGTTACTGCTTGATACAATTCTGGAAATTATGGCGACGGTTCACCGGACGAAATTTTTGACCTATGAAAATCCTCAACCGCGAGTGCACCGAGTTTCTCGTCGTCGATGACGAGCCGGCGATCACTCGATTCCTTGCCGCCTACCTGAAGCAGAAAGGGCATAGCTGCGCAACGCTGACTGAAAGTTCTCAAACGTCCGCCTGGCTCGAGCTCTACGACTGCGAAGTGGTGGTGGTCGACTTGAACATGCCGAAAATCGACGGCATCTCTCTCATCACCTACATTCGCGGGATTCAACCGGACCTGCCGATTATTGTCTTTACCGGGGTCGGCTACGAAGAAGAAAGAATGCACGCCGCGCTGCGGGCCGGAGCCAACGGCTATGTGAGCAAGAACCTTCCGATCGAGCAGCTTTACTGCGTCCTCACTCGCGTGCTCGCGACCAGCCGACAACGCGCGCGGCACGAGCAGCCGTCCAAAACCGTCCAACCGCTGGTCGGGGCTACCTGACGAAAAGTTCGACGCCTTTGAGCCTTAGCGGCGCGGCCGGGCGTCCCGCAGCAGATCGCGCAGGCCTTCCGGCGAGATCGTTTCCGCGCCGCATGCGCTGGCTGTTTCCTGCTCGAGGTAATCGCCGGTCGCCACGGTGATGCGAAAGCGCTCAGCGTATTTGCTCGCGAGACGTTCGATGATCGAATCGGCCGTCTGTCCGACCCGCGAATAAAAAATCTGGATCTCGCCGGGCTCGGCTTCGCGCGAAACCGATGAGCCGCGCCCGTCGAAGACGACCACCACCCGCGTCCCGCTCCAATCCTGGAATTCGCGCAGTTGTTTGACCAACGCTTCGCGTGCGAGCGCCGTGCGCCGGTCATGCAGAAGACGCAATTCCGGCCAGGCAAAAATGACGCTGTGCCCGTCGACGACGAGGTAATCTGGCCGCACCGCAAACCATAGGGCAGTCGAAGGGAGGGAGGCAACTTTCGGAGGGAAGGAAGAAACTCCCGCCTACTCGCGATCCAACAGCCCGGCCCTAGGATGCGCCCTCGGCCGCCGCCGCTTTTTTCCCGCGAGCTTTCGCCGTCGGCCGGCGCGGCACTTTGGCCACGGCACGTTTCCGTCCGGCATACGCCTTCCGCCGTTTCCGCTTCACTCTGACCCGGTGTTGTTGACCCATGAGGCAGTTGCTATAGGCCCGAAGGGCAGCCGGCGCAATTTGGAATCGTGACCACGGACAGAGATCAGGGTCTGTTCGCACCAGGAGGACGGACCGGTCATGAATTCGCTATTGCAATTTCTACAGCGCCCAGGCTAAAAGGGTTCTGCTTAATTTTCCTCTCTCATTCCCCACCTTAACGCTGCCCCTCCATGCCCAGGACATTATTCGGGACATCCCTCCTGTTGCTGACGTTATCGCTCTTTCTTGGCTTTCTGAACAGGAACAAGGTAAACGGTCTGCGCAACGACCTTGCCAGTGCCATTTCCACGAGCGAAAGCGAGAGCCGGGCACGGATCGCGAGCGAGAAGAAGCTAAAGGCACACGAGAACGAATTTGCCGCGGCGACCAGCAAGAGGGCCGTGGCGGAGACAAAAGCGAGCAACGCCGAAGCCGAACTGGCCAAGGCGCAGAACGAAAAAGCCGAGCTCGAATCGAAGCTGCAAGCGAGTGAAAACCAGATCGCTGATCTACAGAAGCGGGTGGCCCAGGCCACAGTTAGCGGCGGCGCAAAGGACGCGCCGGAGGAGGTTCCGCCTAACGACATGAAGGCCCAGCTGGATGACGTCAGGCGTCAGCTCGAGGCAACCGAGCGGGAAAAGTCGCTCCTGGCAGACAAGGCAAAGGCAGCCCAGGATCGCGTCGCCTCGATGGAAGAGGAAAAAAAGCGCCGCACCTCGGGCGCTCATGCGGCCGGGATCCATGGCACGGTCCTGGCCGTCAACCAGGCTTATAATTTTGTCGTCCTCAGCATGGGAGATCGACAGGGTGTCGTCCCAAACTCCGAGATGCTGGTCATGCGTCACGGTACGCTCATTGGCAGGATCCGCATTTCCTCAGTTGAACCGACAACGTCCATAGGCGATATCCTTACCAATAGCTTGGCACGCGGCGTCCAAGTACAGCCTGGAGATACCGTCATTTATGCTGGAAGTAATAATTCGTAGCCGGCGGGGGGCTCGTTGTCTAACGATCGCGCTTATTCTTGCGGTTGCCGGGAGTTTTTGCTCGTGTGCGACCGAGAAACCGCAAACCACCGCCCTGATCAGTGACCCCGATGCGCAACGAGAATCGAGCATTCCATGGAACAAGCCGGCCAAATGGGAAACCGGCTCGCAAGTCCCTGGCGGCATTGGCGGAGTTGGCGGCGCCGGCGTGGGTAATCCGAACGGTGGCCCTGGCTTCTGAGCCCGGTTCCAGATTGTTTCAGATATCCTTTTCGTCGGGTCCTGAGGCCGGTCGACGCGGTCGTGCTGCGCACCGCTTTTTTCCAACCGTTGCACGAAAAACCGGGCCCTTAATTCAACGCGACCGAGTACGGCGTGCGGGGATGGTTCCACGACTTCGAGATCGAGAAGTGTGAGGTGACCCGCAATTTTTCGCCCGGCTTCATGCTCGGATTTCTCAGTGCCGGCCTGCTCGACGCGCTCCAACAAAACGGTCTGCCGGCAACCGGGCAGGAGCGGATCGCTGACACCCGACTCGGACAGTGGGCGGAATTTTGGCGCCGAAAGATCGAGGCGCCGTCCGGTTTTGGGGCGCTCCTCGCTCTGCCAAAGGAATTGCAAAAGCGATTGGCGGCCGGTTTCGAACTGTGTGCGCACAAACGAATGGAGATTCGTTAGGCGTCGAGCTTGAAATCCGGACACCTTTCAAAAGCACTTTGGCGCGCCCCGCTTGCAGTTGGACAAATCGCCACCATTGGCAAGCTTGAGCGAAGTGGAGAATCGATCCTGGGTTCACGTCGAGCGCGTCGAGACCGCCACGGGCGAGGTCCTCCGAATCGAGGGCTGGGTTTTTGCGGAAGCCGGTCCCCCGCTCGAGCGCGTCCGAGCCATCACGCCCCAACAGACCCGGCCCGCAATCTTTCCAATTCCGCGGCCGGACGTGGTTGCAGCTTTTCCCGAGGCTCGCCATGCTGAGGCGAGTGGGTTCTCGATCCAGCTGGCGAATCCGCCGCGGGCGCGCTTCAAGTTGCAGTTGGAATGCACCGGCGCTCACGAGAACTGGAACACCTTCTTTGACACTGTCGTCGCGGCGTCAGGCAAGATGCCAACGAACCTCGAAAACTCTCGACCGCCCGGGGCGCCACCAGCGAGCGACCGGCCACATCCCGGATTCTACCTCTGGTTTGATGAACCGCTTGACTGGACAAAATTGGCCCGCCGCTTTCGGGTTTCGGGGTGGTGTTTCTGCCGTGATTACACGCCGATCGAGGCGATCCGGATACGCATTGGCGCGCGCGAATTCCCGGGGAGCTACGGCATCTTTCGGGCGGATGTCGCCGCGATGCATGAAGAGAATGCCGCGACGTTCAAGAGCGGTTTCGAAATCAGCCTGGAAGCACCGCGCGGACGCGCCACCCTTGTCGTCGAGGTGCGCCGCAGCGACGGTCATTGGGAGGAAATTTTCTCCAGGAAAATCCGTGCGCCATTGATCAATCTCCGGCCAGTGGCCGACGCCCAACTGTGGGAAATCGGCGATTACCCGACCTGGATCAGGCGCTACGACACCCTCAGCGGAGCCGACCGGCGCGATATCAAAAGGCAGATCGCCGCGCTGCCGAAGCAGCCGCTCATCTCCATCCTCATGCCGGTTTACAATCCGGCCGCGGTCCAGCTGCGTGAAGCGATCGAGTCGGTGCGCGCGCAGCTTTATCCACACTGGGAACTCTGCCTGGTCGATGATGCCTCGACCGCGCCGCATGTGCGTCAAATTCTCAGTCATTACGCGAAACGCGATCCGCGCATCAAGGTAAGCTTCCGCGAACGCAACGGCGGAATCGCGGCAGCCTCCAATGACGCTCTAGGCCTAACGACGGGCGAATTTGTCGCCCTGCTCGATGACGACGACGTGCTCGCACCCACCGCGCTCTATTTTGTCGCGCTCGAAATTGACCAGCACCCGGAGGCGCAGCTGCTCTACAGCGACGAGGACAAGCTCGATATCATGGGCCGGCGCGGGAACGCCCATTTCAAGCCCGACTGGAATCCTGCTCTCTTCCTCGCCCAGAATTTCTTTTCCCATCTCGGCGTTTTCAAATCCGGGCTAATCAAGGAGATCGGTTTTCGCGCCGGCTTCGAGGGCTCGCAGGATTACGATCTCGTCCTGCGCTGTATGGAGAAGGTCGCCCTGGAGCAGATCCGGCACATCCCGCGGGTGCTTTATCATTGGCGGATGTCGGAGAAAAGCGCGGCGCTTAACTTCAACGCCAAACCACACGCCCGCGCAGCCGCGAACAAGGCGGTGACGCAACATCTCGAACGGCGCGGGATCGCTGCGGAGGTGACGAGCTCGGGAGACGAGGATTTCCGCCGCATCCGTTACTTTTTGCCTAACGACAAGCCTTCCGTTTCGATCCTCATTCCGACCCGCGACCTGCTCGAGCTGCTCCAGCCATGCGTCGAGAGCATCCTCGGGAAAACGCTCTATCCGAATTTCGAGCTGGTCCTGATCGACAACGATTCGCGCGAATCCGAGTCGTTAGGCTTCCTCGATCAGATCGCCCGCGAGCCGCGGGTGCGCGTGTTGCGCTCACCCGGTGAATTCAACTTTGGCCGGCTAAACAATTTCGGAGTAACACAGGTAGACTCGGAGTTTATCGCTCTCCTGAACAACGATCTCACCGTCATTACGCCGGATTGGCTCGGCGAAATGGTCAGCCAGGGGTTGCAACCACGGGTCGGCGCAGTCGGCGCGCGGCTGCTTTATCCGGACGATCGCATTCAACATGCCGGCGTGATTCTCGGCGGCGGCGGCGTTGCGGCCCACGCCCACAAGGGTCTGCCGCGCTCGAATCACGGCTACTTCTCGCGCGCGATTCTCGTCCAGGAATTGTCCGCCGTGACCGCAGCCTGCATGCTCGTCAGGCGAAAGGCTTATCTCGAGGTGGACGGCTTCGACGAAGAACATCTGAAAGTGGCTTTCAACGATGTCGACTTTTGCCTGCGGCTCCGACAGCGCGGCTACCGTATTGTCTACACGCCCTACGCCGAGTTTTATCATCACGAATCGGCTAGCCGCGGGCTCGAGGATACGGTGCGCAAGAACCAGCGCTTCGAGGCGGAGATCAAATATATGCACGACACCTGGGGCGAGACCCTGGAGCGAGATCCCGCTTACAACCCGAATTTTTCACTCGCCTCCGCCGACTTCACCCTGGCCTTTCCACCGCGCGTCTCATTTCCATGGCGGAAGCAATGAAAGCGCAGAACGCGGCGGCGGCGGCAGCAGCCTATTTCTTCCATCTCGACACACCGCCGCCTCGGATCAGTTTCAGCTCGCAAATCGAAGTCACGGGTTGGCTTTTTCATCGCGCAGGAGCGCCAATTGAGGGTCTGCGCGGCGTGGTAAAGAGCGCGCTGCGCCGCGAGCGTGTTTTCACCGCACGACGTAAACGCTCGCGCCCGGCGATCGGCGCGGCCTACCCAAATCTGCCAGAGGCTGCGACGAGCGGATTCCTGGTCAGGATCGATCGCCTGCCGTTCGGCTTTTCTTCACTCGAGCTGCAGGTGAAGGATCAGGAAAAAATCTGGCGAACTATCTTTGTGACGCGCATCAGCACCTGGCCCTGCGATTGGCTGGAGCGGATGCGGCTGCCCGAGTTGCAGAGCGCTTTGGTGGCGCGGCTGCGATCGCGCTTTCCGGAAACCGAGACCAACCGCGCAATCGAAACCGGCGAATTGGAGGAAATCAAAGCACGCATCGCCAGTGCCGCGACCGTCTCCGCGCCGACCGCGATCAAAACGTTTTGCCTTTTCGTCACCTCCAAATCGAACCTCTTCATCGTCGAGATCGCGCAACTCGTTTGCGCCGGTTTCCGTGACGCCGGCTTCACGGCGGAATTGTTCGTCGATCGCATCCCGGAAGAGGAAACGCCGGACGACACCATTCAGATCGTGGTGACGCCGCACGAGTTCTACAATTTGTTTTTCACCCCGCAATTTCCCCCGGCGGAGGTGCAGCGTCGCACCCGGCGCCTTTATCTGCTCGGAACCGAGCAACCGGAGAGCGACTGGTTTCACAGCAATCTCGTGATCGCGCCCTACGCCCGCGCCATGCTCGACATCAACCGCCTCGGAGTGGAAAGCTATCGCGCGCGCGGACTGCGCTGCATTCACCTCCCACTCGGTTACCATCCCCTGCTCGCCGCCACGGGCATCGTGCCGACAATCGAGCGCGAAATCGACATCTGCCTCCTGGCTTCCATGACCGAGCGTCGCGAAAAATTCCTCGCCGCGCACGCCGACTTTTTTGCGACCCGCAATTGTCATCTGCGGCTCGTGCCGATCGGCTTTGCCAAAACGGAGACGACGAAAAGTTACCTTTCCGTCGAGGAGCGTAATGCGCTTCTGCAACGGACGAAGATTCTGCTCAACGTACACTACTCCGACCTGCGCTACTTCGAATGGCACCGGATGCTGGTCGGCCTGGCCAACGGCTGCTGCATTATTACCGAAACCTGCGAAGGCTACGCGCCACTCGTCCCGGGAAAACATTTTGTCATGGTGGCGCCGGATGCCCTGATCAGGGCATGCGAATATTACCTGGCACATCCCGTGGAAAGGTTGGCCATCGCCGAGGCGGGCCGCGACTTTATCCGCGCGCATCTCACCCAGGCCGGCAATTGCGCGGAATGCGTGGAGCAGATCGTGAGCGGACGCCACTTCTCGTTGGGCCCAGACGGCGTAAGCGACACCGCGGGCGAACCGCTTCCGGAAGCCCTGCGCCAATCCGACGGGGCTGAGCGCGCCTCCGGGCTCGGCAGCGCGCTGGCCACAGACCTGCGCAACCTGTTGGCCCCGAAGGAGCGCGCTCCCCTAACGAGCACTCCAACGGACACGGATGAGAAGACGGTGGCACTGATCCGCGAGAAACGGCGCGGCTTTGCCGAACGATTCGCGCGACAAGAAGAGGCCGCGAAACGCAGCGAGGAGATCTGGCAAATCAGCGACAACGAACTGTACCGCACCAACTCCACGCCGGCAATTTCGGTCGTCATCACGCTCTACAATTACCAGCGCTACATCCAGCAGTGCGTCGGCAGCGTGGAGCGCGCTTCCCGCGCGGGCATTCCCGGTGGGATCGAGATCCTGATCATAGACGACGCTTCGACCGACCGATCACTCGGCCACGCGCATCAGGCGCAGGAAGTTTCGGCCCTGCCGGTCCGGATCGTGGCAAAGAAGTTCAACACCGGTCTGGCCGATGCGCGCAATGTCGGGCTGCGGTTGGCGCGCGCTCCCTACGCCTTCATCATGGACGCCGACAATCTCATTTTCCCGCGCGCCCTCGAGCTGCTTTACAAGGCGATCTCGGCTTCGCGCAGCGCTGCGGCCTATTCAATTCTTTGCCGGTTCCGCGGCCAGCCTGACAATCGCAGAGGATTGCTCTCCTACTTCGACTGGGACCCGCGAATGCTGGTGGAGCATCCCTATATTGACGCGATGGCGCTCTTCGATCGCGCCCAGTTGATCGCGCTCGGCGGCTACGACAACGATCTCTTTAAGATCGGCTGGTTTGGCTGGGAAGACTACGAGCTTTGGCTGCGAATGGCGGCGGCCCATCTCAAAGCGACGCTGGTCCCGAACATCCTCTGCCTCTATCGGCATCATGAATCGGCCATGAGCAACACAACCAACCTTTTTGAAGTCGATCTCGTCCGCCATTTGATCGCCCGTTACAAGCCATTGATCGATGAATATCAGCCGAAGGCACGCGTTTTCGGCATGACACGGGACCGGTTGGACTAACCGTTTCGACGTCCAAATGTTGGGCGCGGCGGCGGCAGCTCGGGGTAGCGCGCCCGCTTGGGGTTCGACCCCCTAAAGCGCCCACGAAAAAAACGCGCGGACGTTTCCGTCCGCGCGTTCGTAATTCGTTAGGCGAGTCGCTGCCTTTAGACTTCCGCCGTCAGTTCGACGTCGACCGGACGCTCTTTCTTACTCAGGGCGCGGCGCAATTTCGAGAGCGCAATGTTTTGCAGCTGGCGAATCCGCTCGCGCGTCACGCCGAACTTCTTGCCCACTTCCTCGAGCGTCTTCGGTTTACCGCCGTCGAGCCCGAAGCGCGAGAAGATGATCTTGCGCTCGCGGTCGTCGAGCACGTCGAGCAGGCCGCCCACTTCGTTGCGCAGGTTCTTGTCCCGGAGCAACTCGAACGGCGTTTGCGCTTCTTCGTCGCCGACGATCTCGCCGAACTCGGTCGAGTCATCGTCGCTGATCGGCGCATCGAGTGAGGCCGGACGAATTGAAACGGTTTTGAGCTGCGAGACTTTCCCGGCAGCGATGCCGATTTCTTCGCCCAGCTCGTCGTCGGTCGGTTCGCGGCCGAGCTCTTCGCTCATTTGCAGCGAGACGCGACGCATCTTCGAAATCTTGTCGACGAGGTGCACGGGCAACCGAATCGTTTTCGATTGGTTGGCGAGAGCGCGTTTGATCGATTGCTTGATCCACCAGGCGGCGTACGTGCTGAGTTTGCCGCCCTTTGCGGGATCGAAGCGCTCGACGGCTTTCATCAAGCCGATGTTGCCCTCGGAAACGAGATCGAGCAGGGGCAGACCAAGATTGGCGTAATCGTGCGCGATCTTGACCACAAGACGCAGGTTGGACCGGATCATCAGGGCACGAGCTTCCTTGTCGCCCTTTTTGATTTTCGCGGCGAGTTCGATCTCCTGCTGCGGGGTCAGAAGGGGGATCTGCCCGATCTCGCGCAGGTAAATTTTGATTCCAGTGTCGCTATCTTCAGCGGCCATATAAGTTCTCATGAATAAGGTGGAAAGGTATTTGGCAAAGGCGCAGGGAGCTGTCCGTTTCGGACGGGCGGCATTTGTGAAGCGAGGTTTGTAGCATCAGTGGAAGTATTTAACAAGGTTAAATATTCGCTATAAAGACAGCACCTGGATGGTTGTTGTTCATTTCTTTTGCACTGTCGAGCATCAAATTCGGCCGGCGCGCGTTACGGCAGCTTTCCCTAGGTAAGAAGCTCAAATTTGCGTCCTATTCCATGAGTTCGGATGTGGAAGCCGGAGTGATCGTGCGCGACCTGATTTTCTTCAAGCCGGGGCGCTGGCCTTCATTGGATTCGCCCGGACGAGCCAGCTTGCGCGAATCCAAACGCCGCCCGGAATCGACCTCAGCCCGCGTGCTCGTTGGATTTGGACAGCCAACGGCGCACACCTCTCGTCGGAGGTAACGACCAAAACGGCAGGGTGATGGAACAGGCCAGCTGGACCCTCTCATCCGTCGGCAGATCCCGGTAAAGCAGACCGAGATGCGGATCGTAAACAAGCCGCTCAGGCCTAACGAATTCTGCAACTCTTCCAGCATGGGGGTGGATGGGAAACGAACGAAAAGCACCTTCGTGAATGCCGACGAGAAAAAATACCGGCCGTCTCGAGCTGAATGGCCCCGGCGGCGAGTCGATCGGAAAGAACCGGCGATTCGTCGGCTACCCCCCAGGGTCAGATGCGGCTCGAACGGCGGTCCGTCGTACGTCTCCGCGAGTTTGCCGATGATTTTGCGAAAAGACTCCCGTTCCGGCTCGGCAGGTCTCAACCAGAGCGCGATGACAGAAGGCTTCGGAGTTACTGGCACGATCTCGCAACTTCGCATCGCGCCATCGGCCCCGCGAAATTTCTGTGGAGCACGCGATGGTGAACGTTACCGTGCAGCCATGCCGACGAACGTGCTGGGGAACGAACTGCGCGCTTGTTGCCAGGATCCGGTGACCGGTTTTTACCGCGACGGTTTTTGTCGCACCGGGCCGGAAGATACTGGCCTGCACACGGTGTGTGCGGAGATGACGCGCGACTTTCTCGACTACTCAGTGCTGATGGGAAACGATCTCGTCACACCGCATCCGGAGTGGGGTTTCCCTGGGCTGAAGCCGGGCGACCGATGGTGTATATGCGTGACGCGCTGGAAACAAGCGCTCGACCGCGGCGTGGCGCCGCCAGTCGACCTCGAGGCGACGCATTCGTCCGCGTTGGAGTTTGTCTCGCTCGAGGAACTCCGGTCGCACGCGCTGAAATAACGGACGAAACAGCCTAACGACGTCCGCGCACTCCCATCGCTCCGAGAAGCGAACGAGTCAGCGTGCCGGTGACGTTTACCGCAACACTGCGCAAGACCGAACGCGCGACGGGGCTGCCGAAAATCTCGCCCAAAAGATTCGGTTGCGCGGCAACGGGAGGAGCGGGCTTCGGATAGGGAACCCCGACCGGCGGTTGGGCGGGAGCCACGTCGGGAACGCCAAGCGCGCCGGCCAGCTCCCGGTCGCCCGCGACAGAAGCGGGAGGCGGGCTGAACGTTCGTCGCTCGCCGCTGGCCATTGCCTGAACATGTTCCGGAGAGGCAGCGGTGGCAATTTTGCCGCCGAGAATCTCGTAGGCACTCTGCGGGTCGAGCGTGGTGTTGTATTTTTGCGCCAGCTGCGAGCGGCCCACTACGGCTTGTAATTCCTCAGTCGTGAGGGCGCCCATCCTGGAACGTGGCGCGCAGAGGAGGGTCGATGCGAGCGGGGTCGGAGCGCCACGTTCATCGAGCACCGTGACGAGAGCTTCGCCGATCCCGAGTTCGGTCAGAAGCTGTTCCGTGTTGTAGAATGGTGTTTCCGGATAATTCCGGGACACGAGTTGGATGGCCTTGCGGTCGTTGGCTGTGAAAGCGCGCAGGGCGTGTTGCACCTTCATGCCGAGCTGACCGAGAACATCGTTCGGGATGTCGCTCGGCATTTGGGTGCAGAAGAAAATCCCGACCCCTTTTGAGCGGATCAATTTGATCACCGTTTCGATCTCATCGAGGAGCGCCTTTGCGGCATCATCAAAAATGAGATGGGCCTCGTCGATGAAAAGGACAAGCTTCGGTTTGTCCATATCGCCGATCTCGGGAAGCGTAGCGTAAAGCTCGGCCAGTAACTGGAGCATGAAAGAGGAGAAGAGCTTCGGCCGATTCTGCATGTCGGTTAGACGCAGGATCGAAACCGCACCGAAACCGTCCACGACACGCAGCAGATCGGCCATTTCAAAAGAAGGCTCACCGAAGAATTGCTCCGCACCCTGTTGTTCGAGCTCGATCAGCTTGCGCAGAATAAGCGCCGTTGAGGTCGTTGGGACGAGGCCGTACTCGGCGGTCACGTTCGCCTTCGCTTCGCCGGTAATATATTCGAGGACTTTCTTAAAATCCTTCAGATCAAGCAGCGGCAGGTGTTTGTCGTCGCAGAATTTGTAGGCCAAGGCGACGAGGCTCGACTGCGTTTCGTTGAGTCCGAGCATGCGGGAAAAAAGGAGCGGCCCAAACTCGAGGACGGTAGCGCGCAGGCGCACGCCGGGCTCATCGGAAAGAGTGAGAAACTCAACCGGATAGGCCGTCGGTGACCACTCCGAGCCGATCCGCGCCTGGCGATCGGTGATGCTCGCGGAAGACGTACCCGGCATGGCCAGGCCACTGAGGTCGCCTTTGATGTCCATGAGCAACGTCGGTACACCGGCTTCGGAAAGCTGCTCGGTGATCATCTGAAGTGTCTTGGTTTTTCCGGTGCCGGTGGCGCCAGAAATGAGGCCGTGACGATTCATCGTGCGCAACGGCAGACGCACCGGCGCTTCCGCGAACACTTTTCCGTCGCGCATCGCCGCGCCGAGCAAAACGGTGTCGCCCTTAAAAGCGTACCCTTTTTGGATGGTAGAAACAAAGTCGCCGTTACTCATGCCGCGAGAATAGATTTCGGTCTGCGTCGGCGCAAGCCCGCCGGGTGCGCCCTCATGGTCGACTTCCGCGCAGGCGGATTTTTGACACGGTTCAGCAATTTGTCAGGCAGTTGTAATCGGGAATTATCTGGTCGATTCCACCGCACTTGGTAAAGTCGTCAACCGAAGCGGACGCCCGCTTTCCGAAAAACAAAGCTATAAATGAAAAAATCGTCTCTCGCACTTGTCCTTGCCAGCCTCTTGCTCGTTCCATTTTCCGGCGCGCTCGCGCAATGGAGCTCCGATCCGATGGTGAACCTCGGCGTTGCCGTAAAGCCCGACGAACAGGTTCAACCCAAGGTCCGCCCCACACCTGATGGCGGCTGCTACATCAGTTGGTTTGATAACGACCCGGACGGCAATCCGCCCTACGGCTATGATGTTTTTCTGCAGCGGCTCGATGCGAGGGGCTTCGCGCAATTCCCAGATGGCGGCATCCGCATCGCCGATCTTGGGATGAGTTCCACCCAGGATTATGGCCTCGACGTCGACCCCCATGGGAACGCGCTCCTTGCCTTTCTTGACGATCGGCGACGCGGCCACGTCACGGTAACGGTAGCAAAAGTTAGCCCGGCGGGCGAACAACTCTTCGGCCAATACGGACGTCAGATGACCCGGAGTAGCGATTTCCTCGGCAACCCCAAAGTCGCCGCCGCCTCCGACGGATCGATTGTGGTCGGCTGGATCCAGGGCAACAATTTAATGTTCCAAAAACTTTCTCCCCGTGGCGCGAAACAATGGGGCTCCGCCGGCATCACGGTGGCCGCCCCTTCTGGAAGCACTTACTCGTTAGCGGATCTTCATGGCTCCGACAACGGTTCTGTCATCGCCTCGTGGGTCTCGGCTGCGGGCTTCAACTCGCCGAAGCATCTCCTGGCAAATAAACTTGGGCCCGATGGCAGCCTCCTCTGGGGCGCCAACCACGTCACTGTTTTCGACGGCGGCTCGCTCCAATTTGGAAATTTCCCGCCCTTCGTCACCGACGGTAGCGGCGGCGCGGTCTTCGGCTGGTATCAGGTCAGCCCGTTGCAGTCGCTCGCTCAGCACATCCTCGCCGATGGCAGCGAAGCCTTCCCCCATAACGGCGTCCCCGGCTCAACCAACACCGCCCACGACCAGGTCAATCCTTCCGTCTCCTATGACCCGGCAACCGGTTCGACCTATCTCTTCTGGGATGAAATCCTGGAGGGTCCCGAAACGAACGAAGGAATCTCCGCCCAGAAGTTTGATCCGACCGGCGTGGTGCAATGGGGCGACTTCGGCCTGATCGTCCAGCCTTTCACCTCTTCCGCGGTGATTAATGTCACCAGCGTTTTCACGGAAGCCGGCCCACTCGTGATCTGGTCGTCGGAGCCGACTTACGGCCAGGATTCGATCTACGGGGCCAAGGTTGACCCGAATGCCAACATCATCTGCCCACCTTTTTATGTCTCCTCCATCCTCTCCTCCAAATCGCGTCTCGACACGAGACTCTCGACCAACGGGGTCGCTTTCTCAGCCTGGAGTGACACGCGGAACGATGGCGGTGACATCTACGCGCAGGATATCAAGGCGGATTGCACGCTTGGACAATAAGCGGATCGTGACCTGAAGAGATTGCATCGCCGCACTCGACCTCCGCTTCGGCCGCATCTACGCTGAACTGGGAGCGACCAATACCGCGCGTATTGCCGCGGTCGACCAAAAAACGGACGTGGCCCCTGTGGACTAAGAGGCGACCGCTCCGGAGCCGCAAATGGCCGCGGCGGTGCCTGAGTCGGTTGCTAATTCCGACTCTTAGAACCAAGCCCAGCTTGCGCGGCAGCCATCCACCCGCGAGGTGGCGAGGTTTATCCGCGGTCGCACTTGCAGAACGAGGCGAGTGGCGCTTAGGTCTGAATCCCCTGTGGTGCCTCGTGGTGTAATGGTAGCACGAGAGATTCTGGATCTCTTTGTCAAGGTTCGAGTCCTTGCGAGGCAGCCATCCCCACCCACCGTACGGGGTCCCGCCTTCCGTCGAGATTATTGCAAGTTGTATGCTTCGACTAATGCGACGCCCGTGCGGTACTGGGAATCATGCACGATGGCGGTGTAGTTTCCTGGCTGCAGGGTTGCAACAATCGCGGATTCCAAGTTATTTGTCGGTGCCAGCCCGGTCGCGATAATCTCCTGCTCCTGACTGGAACGCCAGTTGTCATTCACGGAGAGCACATTGCCATTTCCGTCGTGCAATTCGACAAATGGATCCGGCAACGGGTCCGAGACTCCGAACGCCGCTAAGGAAGGCCCAATCGCGCGCACAATCACTTGAGTGGGATCAGGTTCGCCAATGATAATGCCACCGATAAGAAGGTCAGCCGCACTCGCGATATTTCCGCGGGTCGAGAGGTTAGCGACGGTGGCGCTGCCTGGCTCCACGTCATACAGCTCGAATAAAGCGTTGCCGGTGCCGGAATTTACACCCTGCAGCACAGCCGTATATGTCCCGGCTGGCAAGTTCGCGGCCAGATATGATTCCAATGGATTCTCCGGCAACAGGGGATTCGGAATACCGGGGAGAACTTGGCGGTTATCATTCGATTCAACCAGGACTCCGGCCGAATCATAGAGAGAGATCACAGGATCGGCTAATACTCCGCTTACCCCAAATTGAGTAAGGGACGGTCCAAGTGCACGCAGCACGACTCGCTTATCGATATTTCCGCTCAAGATGAAACCCCCGATCTCGACATTGTCGCCAAGGCCCACATCTGCACGGGTCGAGACATTAAGTAACTTATGAGAGGTATCTCCGGGCGACGGCGACGGCAAAGGAGGAGGAGGAGGCACACCCGCAAAGCCATTCGCGAGAAAGGTCAGAGCCTTGGATTTAACCGATTCCCAGTTATCGAAAGAATGACCTTCCCCGGTCAAGGTGATGGTCTGATAATTGGTTACGCCCAAAGCATCAAGATGCGAGACCATGTCCGCCAGCTGTGAGTAAGGCATGGGATCCTCGAGCGTGTTGACCATGAGCAGGGGTGATATCGTTCTATCTGCCAGCCACGCGGGAGAAGCAGCTTGCAAAGCCGCGGTGTTGTTTTGGGCCACCCCAATATAATTGAGAACGTAGGAGGTGTACGTGTCCAGATTTGGATTCGGGCTGAAATCAGAAAAATCGTAGCCTCCCGAAAGACTAACGCCGACGTCGATCCGGTCGTCGCCCGCGGTTCCCGTCGCCGCGACAAAGGCGGTATGCGTACCACCCGCCGAACCTCCGACCGCTCCGACCTGGCCATTGCACCGCGGATCGGAACGCGCGGCGCGCACCGCCACTTTTACATCATCGGACTGATCGGGAAAACGCCCGCTTGAATTCTGCCCGACCAATGCACCGGGAGGAGCGAGGCGATATTCGATTGAAAAAGCGATGTAACCGGCAGCAGCCAAGTCTTGGGCGCACTCCACCAAACTGGGGGGACTGTCAGGAGTACCCGAATAAAAACCTCCACCATGAATCACGAGAACAGCTGGCCAGGGTCCCGGAGTCGTAGGGGTGTAGACGTCCCAGTGGAGGACGGTGCCATCGGCGGCCCTGCCATACACCTCTGTTTGCGGGACGACCGCATTCGAGGTCTTCCCATGAGATCCGGCGCGAGTCGTTTGTGAGGGCGCACTCGCTGCACCGAAAACAATGAACGCGCTCAAGACCAGAAAACGTGTCACCCACCGACCAAGAAAATCCCTGTTGTCCGTCATTGTAGCGCGGATAGTACAAAGAAAACGTAGCCGTGCGAGCAAGAAGCTGTGTTCTTCCTCGACCGTAATCTCCTTGAAAGCTTTTCGTCAACGACGCTCGCCGTCCGAAGTTTTTCGGAAGCACTAATGCTGCGGCGGCGGGTCGCTTTGTGCCCGTTTGGCGCGAAAAAAAGCCTGAAGCAGGCTCGTGCATTCTTCGCGCAGAACCCCGGCGGTAATGTCGCACTGGTGATTGAGCGACGGATTTTGCAACAAGTTCAACAAGCCACCCGCGGCGCCACCTCGGGGATCGGCGCAACCAAAGATTACCCGACGCATCCGGACGTGGACGAGCGCTCCGGCACACATCGGGCACGGCTCTTTGGTAACGAAGAGGTCGCAGTCATTCAAACGCCAATCGCCTACGGCCGCTTCCGCCTGGGTCATCGCCAGCATCTCGGCGTGAGCGGTCGCATCCTTTAGTAGTTCGACCTGATTAAATGCGCGCGCGATAATCCGACCCGCGCGCACCACCACCGCACCAATCGGGACCTCATCTGCTTCGTAGGCCCGCGCGGCCATACGCAACGCTTCGCTCATGAAATAGGCGTCGCTTTGCAGATCGATAATCGTTTCCATCGTGATGGCCTTTTTGAAAGAGCACCGTGGCTTCCGCTAAAGAACTCTCCGATGCCGCAGGAAAAAGAGAAATTCATCTCGGCCCGAGCCGCAAGCCATCGCCAAGGCCACAATACAATCGGCGGGGAAGTGTTTACATGCGACCGCAAATCCTTTAGATAGCGAAAGTATCATCGCGATGAAGAAACTTGCTTCCACCTTGCTCCTTTGTTGTCTGACGTTGGCGGCGGCGCGCGCCGCGACGGAACAAGAACTGGTCGATCAGTCGGTCAAAATCCTGCGAGATTTTCGGCAAATGCCCGAGAGAAGGATCCCCGACCGTATCCTAAGTAACGCACGCGGCCTCGCGATCATTCGAGTGTTAAAAATCGGCTTCGCCTTCAGCGGCAAAGGGGGCGAAGGGGTCCTCGTGGCCCGAACCGCTCATGGATGGTCGGCACCTTCTTTCATTGGCCTGGGCGGCGCAGGTTGGGGCCTGCAAATCGGTGCGCAAGTCACCGATTTCATTTTTGTTCTGAACACTGATGCTGCCGTCCGCGCCTTCTCGCGAGACGGAAACTTGAAGCTCGGCGCCGACGTGAGCGCGGCAGCGGGCCCGGTCGGACGCGACCTGCAAGGGGCGGTCACGACGACCGCCGCCGTCTATACCTACAGCCGGAGCAAGGGATTGTTCGCCGGGGTTTCGCTCGAGGGCGCGATCATCGCAACGCAAAAGACGGCCAACGACCGCTACTACGGCCGCGTCGTGAGCGCGCGCTCGATTCTCAGCGGCCAAGTAGCTCCGACGCGCGGAGCCGAACGCCTGCTCGCCGTTCTCAACGGTTACTAGAGCGAAAGCGCTTTTCCCTTTACAGCGAGGAGATCCTTGCGACAGGGTCGCGGCGTGCGCTGGCTTTTCCTTCTTCCTTGCCTGACGACAACCTGCGTTGGCTTCGCCCATGCACAGCAACCGGAAGGCAAGTTTGTTGACCGGCTCCTGCGACCTGACATGTCACTCGTCAATTTGGCGCAGAACAAGAAGTTCATCGCCGCGGACGGAACGGCGGTGGATAAGAAATTCGAGGCGAAATCATTCTATTCCGGGAATGAACAACCGATAAAAAGCTTCTGGGGCGTCCGGAATTTTTTTGCGAAGGAATTCGGCACGAAAAAGTTCTCGCGCGGCGAGACAAGAGCGCGTGCTGTAGCCCGCACTGAACTTGCCCATACGAATTTGCAGGCCTTCGCGAAAGCGAGTTTGCTCATCCGCGCTGCGTCCGAAGAGGGCAAGGTTGCGGCGACGCAAGGGTATGCGGACACCCGCCCGTTTCTCGGCAAAGGAACGCGGCAGGAAATTCTCAGCCGGCAAGACCGGCCGCTCACGATCGATCAAGTCCGCGAGCTCTTGAACAGGAACAAATG
The DNA here is from genome assembly GCA_963782205.1 of uncultured Verrucomicrobiae bacterium. Taxonomy (GTDB): domain Bacteria; phylum Verrucomicrobiota; class Verrucomicrobiia; order Chthoniobacterales; family UBA10450; genus Palsa-1392. The sequence continues at coordinate 112,535 of CAWAIY010000019.1, forward strand.
ATCGTTCGTGCGAGCGCCGGTTGAAGCCCATCGAGACTGACGCAACTTGCGGGATGGATCCGGCGGAATCATTCGCGCTTCTGAAGAGCGGTGCAGCGCAGATCATCAGCGAGGAAGAGCTGCATACCAAGCTCTCGTTAGGCCGGCCTCTCCGGGTCAAGCTTGGCGTCGATCCAACGAGCCCCGACCTGCATCTCGGTCACACCATGGTCCTGCGGAAGTTGCGACAATTCCAGGATCTCGGTCACGAAGCAATCCTCATCATCGGGGATTTCACGGCCATGATCGGCGACCCGAGCGGGCGTTCTATTACGCGACCGCAGCTCACGCACGAGCAAGTCCTCGCCCACGCCGAAAGCTATCGCACCCAGGCCTTCAAAGTGCTCGACCCGGCCCGAACCCGCACGGTCTTCAATGGCGATTGGTTCAAAAAAATGTCGTTCGCCGACGTCATCCGGCTCAACAGTCGGGTCACGCTCCAGCAGATGCTGCAACGGGAGGATTTCAGGGAGCGGGTGGAAAGGAGCCAACCGATCGGAGCGCACGAGATTCAGTACCCCATCATGCAGGGTTGGGATTCGGTCCAGGTGCAGGCTGATGTCGAACTCGGCGGAACTGATCAGCTTTTCAACATCCTCGTCGGCCGCGACCTCCAAAAAGAGGAAGGCCAGCCCCAACAGGTCGTCCTGCTGCTTCCCATTCTGGAAGGGCTCGATGGAACGCAAAAGATGAGTAAGAGCCTCGGCAACTATGTCGGCGTGGCCGATTCGCCTAACGAAATGTTTGGCAAGCTGATGAGCATCTCAGACGAATTGATGGCGCGTTATTACCCGCTTCTCCTCGGCCGCCCAAAGCCGTCCGACCTCCATCCGATGGAGGCGAAGAAGCAGCTCGCACGCAAAATCGTCGCGACCTACCACTCGGCTGAGGCGGCGCGGGAAGCGTTCAACGATTGGAACGTGCGCTTTAGCGAGAAAAGATTGTCACAGGCAGATCTGCCGGATTATGACCCGGCTGAGCCGCCGGAGTTCTGGCCGTTCGTGGAGGTTTACGGGAATAAGGCGTTCGACATGGTTTGGGGCGCTTACAGCCAAGCTTTTCAGGTTCAGAAGTCCGGTTCCGAGATTCGCCGTTTGATAAGGCAAGGAAGCGTTCGGCTCGACGATGTGAAAATTACCGACCCTCAAGCGAAATTAGATCTGAAATCGGGACAGATTTTGCGTTTAGATAAAACACACGCCGTCCGCATTGCTTGAGACGAAGAAGAGCCGGGCTCGTTAGGCAGAAGCAGGCTCGAGCATGCCGTAGCCCGGTGTGCGCGCTCTCACCGGGGCCGCGATCCCTTCGAAATGCGCCCGCAGTCTGCGCAGCTCCGAAGTGAGGAAGGCATCCACAAACCCGAATTTCCGATCGAGCCATGCGTAAAGACGGTTCTTGATCTCGTAATGCACCGCGATGTTCACCTCGGTACAATCGGGTCGCACCTCCTCGAACTCGACCAGGCCCATCAGGTCGATGTTCCCGCCCCAGGATTCGAAGATAAACTGGTTCGGCGTATCACCCTCCGTCGCCGCAACCACCGTGTGCCCTTCGAAGCCAAGCGGCCCGCGAAAGCCAAAATCGAGCGTCTTGGACGAGGTGACCGTTGCTTTCGTCACCATCCCAAGCTGACGGCGATAGGACTGAATGCTGGCGAGACGTTTTTTGCACTCATCCAGCAACTGACTCATGTGAAGAGTTTTCTGTAGAAGCATAGAATTGATGAGGTTGGATGACTTCGGGAGCAAAGCATGTACCGATGCCTTCTTCCCTAGGGACCCGCCTGGCAGCGAGCAATTTCGTGTTAATTTTCGCAACACAACTGTCGCAATCCCGTCGCTAAAACCGTGACAGCGAACTTCTGATTTCGGGCAGCATTTGTCGCGAATTCCGGTGGGAGCCCGAGGTTTTCGAGAATCGGCAAACTCGCGAGCAAAACCTGATTCAAACATCCGAGGGTGGTTTGTAAGCCCCGCAATGCATCCCACGCTCGCGAAAAACGCAAAAGCCAAACTGTGAAACTCGTCGTGCCGGTGGCGAAGAGGTTCAGGCGGCGGCGCGATCGGTCGCGAGAGCCTCGCGCATCGACTCGAAAATGCGTGCCCCATCGCTGCTACCCAGGCGCTCTTCGCAGGCGCGATCGGGATGCGGCATCAAGCCGAAAACGTTGCGTCCGCGATTGCAGATGCCGGCGATATTCTCGACCGAGCCATTGGGATTCGCCGCCGGCGTGATTTTCCCTTTCGCATCGCAATACCGCAGCAGGACTTGCTGCCGCTCGTTCAATTCGCGCAGAGTCGCGTCATCCGCGTAATAGCAGCCTTCGCCATGCGCGATCGGCATGCGCAGCAAGGTGCCAATCGACATTCCGCGCATGAAGGACGAGTCCAGCGCCTCAACCCGCGTCGTCACCATCTCGCAGACAAAATGGAGCGAGCGATTGCGCACCAGCGCACCGGGCAACAGGCCCGCCTCGCAGAGGATCTGAAAGCCGTTGCAGATTCCAATCACCAGCTTGCCCGCATGCGCGTCGTCCACCACCGCGCGCATGATCGGCGAGAAGCGCGCGATCGCACCGCAGCGCAAATAATCGCCGTAGGAAAATCCACCCGGCAGTACAATCGCGTCCCAATCGCGCAGCGACGTCTCCTTGTGCCAGACGTAATCTGCTTCGATCCCGGCGACGCTTCGCAACCCGGCGAGACAATCCTGATCGCAATTCGACCCCGGGAATTGAATGATGGCGAATTTCATTTTGTGTCGCTAGGCATTTCCAGTCGAAAATCCTCAATCACCGGATTAGAAAGCAGGTCGCGACAGAGCTCACGCAGCTTCGGTTCGGTCGCCGCCGGGTCGCCCTCGAGCTCGATCTCGAGATAACGGCCGATGCGCACGTCGCGCGCTGCGGCAAAACCCAGATGTTGCATCGCCTCGCGCACCGCCGCCCCTTGCGGATCGAGCACGGTCTCCTTCGGCATCACGACCACTTTCGCTTTCATGCGCTCACTATTAGCCGGGTGGGACGAGACCGGAAACGAAAAGAATGGCTCAATGATTCGTGGCGACGACGCCCTTTCCCCGCCACACAAAGCCGCTAAAGTCCCTGCGTTATGGCAGAGCAAATTCTTGCAGGGAAGACCGGCGTCGTCTTTGGCGTCGCCAATAAACGGAGCATTGCCTGGGCAATCGCCAAGGCCTGGGCCGCGGCCGGTGCGCGTCTGATTTTCAATTACCAGGGAGAGCGCTTGAAGGAAAATGTCGAAGAACTCGTCGGGGAGTTTGGCCCGGATATACCGCTTTATCCCTGTGACGTCTCGAAGGATGAAGAGATCGCTTCCTTCTTCGAAAAAGTCCGCGGCCACACCGAACGGCTCGATCTTCTCCTCCACTCGGTCGCTTTCGCGCCCAAGGAAGCGCTCGAGGGGGATTTCGTCAGCACGACCCGCGAAGCCTTCCGCACCGCACACGACATCAGCGCCTACTCGCTGGTCGCGCTCAGCCGGGCCGCGGTGCCCTTCATGACCGAGGGCGGCAGCATCGTCGCCATGACCTATTACGGCGCCGAAAAAGTGGTGCCGCACTACAATGTGATGGGCGTGGCGAAGGCGAGTCTCGAGGCCAGCACCCGCTATCTCGCCTACGATCTTGGGGAGAAAAAGGTCCGTGTGAACTGCATTTCCGCCGGGCCGGTCAACACCCTCGCCGCGCGCGGGATCAGCGGTTTCTCTTCCATGCTCAAGCACTACCAGGAGCGCGCGCCGCTCAAGCGCAGCTGCGATCCGGCCGAGCTGGGGCAGACCGGTTTGTTTCTCGCAAGCGACGGCGCGGCGGCGATCACCGGACAGGTGATCTACGTCGACGGCGGCTATCAGATCATGGGGATGTGATCCCTGCCTCCGCGAAATCCTTCTGGCCCGTCTAACCAGGCGGCCAGGCGAGAGCGCGCTTGCCTAACAAATGGACGTGCAGATGCGGTACGCTCTCGCCCGCGTCCGGGCCGCTATTGATCACGAGCCGGTAGCCGCTCTCGCTCACTCCGAGATCACGCGCGACCTTCGTCGCCGTCAGGACCAGTTTCCCGAGCAACGCCTGATCCGATTCGTTGGTCCCGGCCAATCGCGGGATGACCCGCTTCGGTACGATCAGGACGTGCACCGGTGCCTGCGGATTGACGTCCTGAAATGCTATCACGTCGTCGTCTTCGAAAATAATCTTCGCCGGAATTTCGCGCGCGGCGATTTTCTCGAAGATCGTCATCGAATCGAGCAATTGAGTTCCGTGGCGCCGGCGCCGCTGCAAATCTTCTCGCGAATGAAACAGGTGACTTCCTCGCGCAAGGCGTCGCAGGAGCGCGTCCAGGCTTTCGCGCCGCGGAGATGTTTGATCGAAGGCTGCAAACCAAAAAAGTGGAGTTCCCGCGCGCCGGTTTCGAGGATCGCGCTCACCCGTTTCTCGAGCAGATCGAAAAACGCCAGCTCGTAGCCCGCGCCCGCAGCTTCCGCGATTTCATAAAGCGAGACGGAGATCGGCGGTGGCGCCGGTTTGAAATGCGGCACGATTTCCTTGTAGCCGATCACTTTCAAAACGTAGCGCACCGTCTGGTTGAGCTGGCTGAAGGCGACGACGGATTCGTCGTTTCGCAGCCGCAGATAAAACGCGATGCTTTCCGTCACGTGCTCGGTCAGCCACCAGCTCGGGTAACCAGCGCGGTCGGCGGCCTGCGTAATCGCGTTATGCAACCAATCGCGATTGAACTCGAAGAGTTGCCCGGATTCGGAGCGGAGGTAGGGAAACTCTTCTTTAAACGCGACCATTATTTATCGGTTCGTTAAACAACTCGGGCTGCAAAGCGTTAGGCTTGATCCGGCGACCAAGCGCCTGAATTTCATCGACGAATTGATCGACGTCCTCGAAGTGCCGATGGACCGAGGCGTAGCGCAGATAGGCCACCTCATCGAGCTCGCGCAATTTCTCCAACACCTTCTCGCCGATCGCAGCAGAGGTGATTTCGCGGCCGCTCGTCTCGATCTCGTGCACGATGTCGTCGACTGTCTGCTCGAGCGCCACGAGACTGATCGATCGTTTTTCGCAGGCTTTCGCAACGCTGTTGGCCAGCTTGCGCCGATCAAAGATTTCATGACGCCGATCGCGTTTGATAACGCGCAGATCGGTGCGCTCGATTTCTTCGTAAGTGGTGAAGCGAAAGGAACAGGCGAGACAAACCCGGCGTCGCCGAATGCTGGAACTATCCCGCGATTGTCTCGAATCGATGACCTTGTCATCGCGATTTCCGCACTTTGGACAGCGCATAGTGTGGTCGGAAGGAACCAAGTCCACTACACGTTGTAGCGCGAAAGAGCGCAAGAAATTTCGCTGCGCTTCGTGAAAAAAATTGTCGCCGCGAAACTCCCGCGCCGATTTAGCGCGGCGGGAATTCGAACTCCGCTTTCTTCTTGTCCTTTGAAAGCGTGAGGTAGGCGCTGAAGGACGAGCCGCGTTTCGAAACGAAACCTTCGATCAGTCCGGTCTTGCCGAGCTCGACCAAACGCTCCGCGTCTTCGGCGGAAATTTCCTTTCCACAAAGATTGCGTTTCAATTGGAAAACAACGCGGGTCGTACCGCCCGGTTGCGGTTTCGCAACCACGAAAGCGTCTTCAGTTTGATAAAGATCGCCGTCGTGAATTTTGCTTTCGCTCAGCTTGACGGCTTTCGTCAGGTCCACCGGCGGCTTCGCCGTGCGCGGCGCGCTCTTACCGTTCTTCGCGGTGTTCTCGCGCGGCTTCCGCGGCGGAAATTCCCAGGTGATTTTGCCACCCTGCCTAACGAGATAGGCATCGAAGGGCCGGCCTTTCTTCGAAGTGAATTTTTCGATCAGATCGGTCTTCCCGTGCGTCACGAGCTGGATCGCCTGTTCGCGTGTGATCTGCTTCTGGCACATCAGACGGCCAACCTTAAACGTCTCCTTCCAACCATCGCCCTCGCGCTCGCGCAGAATGAAATTGGTCGGCGCTTCACACAATTCCGCGCCAGTTTTCGGATCGGTCCAGAAGGGAACGAGCGCGTTCACATCTACCTTGTTGCCAAAATCCAGTTCGGCTTTCTTGCGACCGGGGTTTTTCTCGTCCTCGACGATCTTGATTTTGGAAGGGAAACGATTGCCGGTCTTGGCCGAGACGAATCCGTCAAGCGGACCGATCTCGCCCTTCGCAACGAGTTCGCGAACTTCGTCTTCCTCGATCTTGCGTCCGCTCATCACCTTGTAGATCACGAGCACGCCATCCTGTGATTTGAAGGTGCGCAGCGTCTCGATCATCGGCTTCTGGTCGGTCGGCGAAATGATGTTGGTGACGCGCGAGTTACTTTCGTCCTCCTCGAAATTCTTCGTCCGCTCGACGAGGCGCTTCGTGACGGCGACGATCTCCGACATAAAAGAGCGGCGCGCAAATTTGCCGTGCTCCATCTGGCGGAGCTTGAACTCCCATTCGCCGGTCATGTCCGGCTTCGTCAGGGAATCGGCGTGCACCGCGGAAAGAAACTGGAGCAACGACTCGGCTTTCGTCGTCGGGACGAGCTCGCGCTGCAGGCGTTCGAGATACTTTTGATTGATCAACCCGTCGATCGTGTCGGCGCGGGTTGCGGGTGTGCCGAGGCCGCGCTCCTTCATCGCCTCTGCCATCTCCTCGTCGTCGACCAGCTTGCCGGCGCGTTCCATGGCGGAGAGCAGCGTCGCTTCGGTGTAACGCGGCGGCGGTTTCGTCGTCTCCGAGTGCAGCTCGGCAAAAATGGTCTTCGCCTGCGAGTTGTCTGCGCTCGCTAGGGCGGGCAGCGCTTTGGCATCGGCGGAATCTTCGGCCGTTGTCTTGCCATAAACGGCGAGCCAGCCGGGCACGGTTAGGACTTTTCCTTCCGTCTTGAAATCGTACGTCTCCGCCACTCTGCTGAGACGCGTCGTGACATCAAATTCCGCCGCCGGGAAAAACGCCGCGACGAAACGCCGTGCGATCATGTCGTAAACCTTCGCTTCCATCTCATCGAGATGCTTCACCTCCGCGCCGGTCGGAATAATGGCGAAGTGGTCGGAGATTTGCGCGTTGTTGAAGATGCGCTTGTTCGGCCGCACCCAGCCTTTGTCGAGCGCCGTCTGGCCGTGCTTTGCGAGATCGCCGGGAAGTTTGCCTAACGTCTGCCGGCAGGTGGCGATGTAATCTTCCGGCAGAGCGCGCGAATCGGTCCGCGGATAGGTAATCACCTTGTGGCGCTCGTAAAGTGCCTGGGCGATCTGCAACGTGCGCCGCGCCGAGAGTCCGAAGCGATTGTTCGCCTCCCGTTGCAGCGTGGTCAGATCGTAGAGCCGGGGCGACGCCTGGCTTGATGATTTTTTTTCCTCCGAAACTTTGGCCAGCGGCTGGCCCTGGCAGGCAGCGAGCGCGGCTTCGGCCACCGTTTTGTCCCAGACACGCTCGATCCGGTCGTGTTCGTTTTTCTCGTCCTTCTTGAAATTCGGCCGCTGATAAACTCCCTCGTAGGTGCCCTTCGCGATTTCGAACCGAGCAACCACCCGCCAATAGCCCTGTGGCTTGAAATTGCGGATCTCCAGCTCGCGGTTGAAGACGATCGCGAGCGTCGGCGTTTGCACCCGACCAACACTGGCAACGTTGCCACCGCGTGATCCGAACATGCGCTTGGTAATGGCGCGCGTGCCGTTGATCCCGATGAGCCAGTCGCTCTCGCTCCGGGAACGCGCGGCATCGGCGAGACCAGCCATCTGCTCGCCGTCGCGCAGAGTGCGAAATGCTTCCCGGATTCCTTCCGCCGTCATGGTCTGCATCCAGGCGCGTTTCACCGGGAGCTTCGACTTCGAGAGCTGGTAAAGATTTTGAAAGATCAGCTCGCCTTCACGCCCGGCATCACAGGCGTTGACGACGGAATCGATATCTTTGCGATGCAGAAGTTTTTTCAACTGGTTATAACGATCCTTCGAATCTGCGACCGGCTTGAGCCCGAATTTTTCCGGAATGATCGGGAGCGTCTCGAGACGCCAGTAACCGTATTTCTTCTTATCGATGTCTTCCGGCATTTCCAACTCGACGACATGGCCGACGGCGGAAGAAATGACGTATTCGTCGTTCTCGAAGTGGTCGCCTTTCTTGGGGACTTTGCCGAGCGCGCGGGCAAGGTCCTGCGCGACGCTGGGTTTTTCGGCGATGATGAGGGTTTTGGGCATGAAGGGATGCCAACTAGACATCGTTGGCGAGGTTTGCAAGTCGCACTCGGTCTTCGGTGTCTTAATCCAGAGCACGGATCAAGCCCGCCGCCGAATTTCGGCCACAAGCGCGCAAGGCTAAGACAACTTGACGAAATATTTGCCCGGCAACTGTTTGACGAGATGCTTCAATTCAAGCCGGAGCAGGGCCGACGAAACGGTGGCGCTGGGCAGGTTGCTCGTGGCAGTGATCGCGTCGATCGGCGTCTCGGCGGCATGGATCGCGTCGTAAACCCGACGCTCGTCCTCGCTCAGTTCCGGCAGCGGACGCGCCGATGCTTCCGGCAGCTTTTGCTTCTCCGGGAGAAGGATTTGCAAGTCGTCGAGAATGTCGCTCGCGTCCATCACGAGTTTTGCGCCCTGTTGGATAAGACGATTCGAGCCGTGGGCGGTCGGGGCATTGATGTGGCCGGGCACGGCGTAAACGGACCGGCCCTGCTCAATCGCCTGCGACGCGGTGATGAGCGCGCCGCTGTTTAGCCCAGCTTCAACAACCAGAATACCATGACTCCAGCCACTGATGATGCGGTTGCGCATCGGAAACGTCTGGCGGTCCGGTTCAACCGTCATCGAGAACTCGGAGACGACGGCGCCGTTGCCGCTGCGGATCTTGTCCGCCAGAGCGGCGTTTTCCGGGGGATAAAGCTTCGTCAGGCCAGAACCGATGACGGCGATCGTGCGGCCCTTGGCGGCGAGCGCACCCTGATGCGCGGCGGTATCAATCCCGCGCGCCAGTCCGCTGATGATTGTGAGCCCGGCGTAGGCCAACTGGTAGGAGAGTTTCTTCGCGCATTCCGCCCCGTAATGGCTCGTGCGCCGCGAGCCGATCACACCAATGGCGTGCTGATCGCGCTCCGTCAGTTCGCCCCAAACGTAAAGCACGATCGGTGGCGCATGGATCTCGTGCAGTTGGCGCGGATAAGTCGGCGACTCCGCCGTAATGACCTCGGCGCCGAACTCGCGAATGCGCTCAAGTTCGGCGGAAAGATCGACCGTGCCTTCCCAATTCGCGATCTGTTCGGCGACTTCATTGCCGATTCCGTCGATTGCGCGCAGCGCGCTCCGTTTCGCTGACAAAATCCGCTCAGGCGTATCGAAAACTTCGAGCAACCTGCGCAACCGCACCGGCCCCATCGTCGGCAGCATGTTGAGCGCGATGCAGGCTTCGGTGCTGTTCATCCTTCCAAAAGATTGTGAAATTCCTGGGCAAAGACCTCGTAAATGAGGGTCCTATGCGCAGCGTAGACACAACGAATCATTCGCGTCTGCCGTTCGCGCCGATAGCAGAAAATGATCCGGTAACGACCAACCCGCAGCCGGTAAAACCCTTCGAGTTCGCCCTCGAGAGCGCGGATGTCCCCTTTTTCCTGCGCGAGCTTTTGCAGCGCCTCGCGGATCAGGCGGCGCGGTTCCGGCGCGAGAGAGCCCACGAAATCGCGGACCTTTTGTTCGACCTCAACCTTCATCGAGCGCGGCAAGCGGGAAATATTTACCCTTCCCGCGACGCGCCCGACGGATCGCCTCCATCGCTTCTGGGTCGGCCATGATCTCCAAAGTCTCCGCGATGCCCGCCATCCGCTCAGCGGAAACGATGTAAGCCACGGCCTTCTCCCGCCGCGTCACGACGATCAATTCGCCATGCGCCTTTTTCAGGATGGCCGGCAATGCGGCCTGAGCCTCAGTGACGGAATACGTAGATGCCATAGCTGATCACTGTAACTCCGGTAGACAGGAATTTCATCAAATTCTGGATCTCGCTGTCGGCTAAAACGGAATCTCGTCGTCGTCCGGCTCGGCTGGGGCCGCGCCTTTGGGAGGAGCGGCGCTTCGTGCGCTGCCGCTCGCACGGCCGCGAGGCGCTTCCTCCGGTTCGTCGCCGCCACTGCTCCCGCCGGGCCGGCCACCGAGCATCTGCATCCCCTCGCCGATGACCTTGAGCTTGCTCCGTTTTTGCCCGGATTGCTTGTCGTCCCAGGTATCGAGCTGGAGCCGGCCTTCGATGAAAACTGAGCGGCCCTTTTTCAAATACTCGCCGGCCACTTCGGCCGTGCGACCCCAAAAGGTGACGTCGACGAAGGTGACTTCTTCGCGTTTTTCGCCCGTGTCGAGGGTGTATTGGCGGTTCACGGCAATCCCGAGATCCGCGACCGCGCTGCCTTTCGGCGTGTAGCGCACTTCGGGGTCACGGGTCAGGTTGCCAAGGAGGAAGACTTTGTTGTAGCTGGCCATGCGACTCTTTTAGCGAAGCTACTCCGCGGCGGCCATCTTCTTTTTCGCCGGTTGCTCCTTTTTCTCCCGCAGCTTCTGGTAGTGCTGGCGGTAGACTTCCGGGTCGAGCTTGAACTTCGAGCGCAGCTTGGTGATGAGCTGCGGGTCGGCCTGAAAAACAAAATTGACGTAGTAGCCCGCGTCGAGCTCGCCCGCGACATAGGAAAATTGCCGCTTGTCCATCTTCTGGACCTGCTCGATCTGGGCGCCTTCTTTTTGAAATTCGGATTCGAGGCGGTCCACGATATCCTTCAGGTTGTCATCGTTGCCCTGGGTGTTGAGCACGAGCAACGCTTCATAACGATTCTTCATAGTTCTTCAGGTGGTTGGTTGAAAAGATTCATCGCAGCAAACAGCCCTTTGTCGATGGCGCACTTCACTGCTTCCGCAGCGCGTTTGATTGTGGCGTTGAGCATCGGTTGTTCTTCTTCAAAAAATCGACTGAGCACATAGTCGACCGCGCCCTGCAATGGCGCGGCGCCGATCCCGATGCGCAATCTCGGTATCGCCTCGGTTCCGAAATGTTCGAAGATCGATTCCAGCCCGTTGTGGCCGCCCGAGCTGCCTTGCGCACGCAGGCGCAGGCGTCCGAGCGGAAGGGCCAGATCGTCCAGCACGACGAGGATTTCCTCGGCCGCGATCTTGTAGAAATTCGCGATTGCTGCCAGCGGCTGCCCGCTGCGATTCATGAAGGTTGCCGGTTTGACCAGAATCACGTTCATCTTCGCCCAGGCGGCGCCCCATTTTTCCGAATAATCCCACGGCAGTTGTGCGTCGGCGGCAAGCCGGTCCAGCACCATGAATCCCACATTGTGTCGCGTGCGCTGGTACTCGCGGCCGGGATTTCCAAGTCCCGCAACCAAACGAATCGGAGTTTCGTTCACATCCGCTCCGGAGCAGGGCGCGGAAGCTATTTCTTCGCTTCCTTCTCTTTCGCCGGCGCACCCTTCGCGGCGGCAGCGGGAGCCGCACCAGCTTCAGGCGTTTCCTTCTTCGCCGTGATCACTTCCGGTCCGGCCGCTACCTCCGTAGCGGCGGCTACCGGTTCCTCCTCCACCGTCGGCGCGAGGACCGAGAAGACGGTCAGGTCCGCCGACACGCGGGTCGTCACGCCCGATGGCAGCGGGATTTCGCGCACGTGAATCGCGTCCCCGATATTGAGATGGGAAACGTCGACCGTGATCACATCGGGCAAGTCGCGCGGCAGGCATTCGATCTCAAGCGAGCGAAGATTCTGCTCGAGCAATCCACCAAACGTCTTCACGCCCTCAGGCGTTCCCGTCGGTTCGAGCGGAATGTCGGCCTCGATCATTTCGTCCATCGAGACGGAGTGAAAATCCACATGCAACACTTCACCGCCGAGTGGGGAATGCTGGACCTCCTGCACGAGCGCGAGACGGCCGGAGCTTTCGCCGGCGATTTCCAGTTCCACGAGAATGTTTTCGCCCGAAGCGTGGCTGAGCATGAGAGAAATGTCGCGGCGCGAGACTTGTAACGGCTCAGGCTTGCTCTTGCCGCCGTAGATGATCGCCGGGACGCCGCCCTGCGCTTTGATCTTGCGCACCGCCGATCGCCCCGTGCCGGTGCGTCGCGTCGCCGAAAGTTTTACTTGTTTGGCCATGGTATCAGTTTGCTATTGCGCGCCGTTGTCGATCTTGAAGAGCGAGGAAACGGACTCGTCATTGTGAATCCGTTTGATGCTTTCCCCGAGCAGCTCAGAGACGCAAAGCACCGTGATGGTAAAACCCTCCACGGTGCGAACGGGCGTGCTGTTGGTCGTTATTAATTCCTTAATTTGGGACTTTTGCAACCGCTCGATCGCCACATCGGCCAGAACGGCGTGGGCGACCCCGGCATAGATGTCCAGCGCGCCGTTTTTCTTCAATAACGTCGCGGCGGAAGTGAGCGTGCCGGCGGTCTCGGTCAGGTCGTCGACCAGGAGAACGTCGCAGCCTTCCACTTCGCCGATCAAGTAAAGCGCCTCCGTTTCGGTCGCGCTCTTGCGCTGCTTGGCCACGATCGCAAGGCTCGAGCTGAGCGCCTGCGAATAGGCGCTCGCCATTTTCAAGCCGCCCACGTCCGGCGACACGACAACGGTCTTGCGAGTCAATTTCTCGCGCAGATAGGGAATCAAGACCGGCAGCGAATAGAGGTGATCAACCGGAATGTCGAAAAAACCCTGCACTTGCTGAGCGTGCAGGTCCATTGTCAGCACTCGATTCACCCCCGCCGCGCAGAGAAGATTTGCGACCAGCTTGGCCGTGATCGGCACGCGCGGCTTGTCTTTGCGGTCCTGCCGCGCATAGCCAAAAAACGGAATCACCGCCGTAATCCGATCGGCGCTCGCACGGCGCGCCGCGTCCACCATGATGAGCAGTTCCATCAGGTGTTCGTTGGTCGGCGGACAAGTCGGCTGCACGATGAAAACATCGCGACCGCGAATGTTCTCCTCGATCTTGACGTAGGTTTCGCCATCGGGAAATGAGCTGAGCGTCGCGTCGCCGAGCGGCACGCCAATCCCTTTGCAGATTCGTTGGGCGAGCTCGCGATTGGCGGACCCGGAGAAGATTTTCAGCTCAGGTTGGAGAGCAAACATGCGTCGAGGGCCGCTACCTTAGGCGGGACGCAGTGGCGTTGGCAAAAAGAATCTGGACATGCAAAAGCAGGCCTGTCGCCTAAAAGTTTGGACTCGTGGGGCTAGGTAGAGCGTTTGCGGCAACACTATGTGGGCCGTGGCCGGCCGGGCAGAAGCAGGATGATCGATGAGTTGTGCAAGCAGTTTGGTTACGGTCGCAACATGCGATCAAGCGCTGCGAGCCAGGGCGGGATGGGATGGCGATCCGCAGCCGCGCAAGGGACGCCCACTGAGCTACGGGAGCCGAGGGGGCGGAAGTTTTCGTGCGGTTGCAGTGATTCTCGGATCCTTCGTGAGCGCAAGAATACCGATTCCGGAGATCGCTGCGACCGAATTGTAACGCGGATCGGCCGGCTGCACGGCTTTGCAGAAGAGGAACGCGATTTTGCCCGGCGTGTCCTTTCCCTCCAGCGTGGTCAGGCGCGGTCGAGTCGGCGTTTTTCATGATGATGAGGCTGCAACTGGTGTGTCTGACGAATACCGTGACTGTCCCGGATCGCACGCCACTGGCCGCAACCGCTAGCGCGACCGCGCGCGTGTGATTTCGTAGATTGCCTTTGCCGCTGGTCGAGACCGAAAATTCGCGGAGTGAAACGCATCGCGGCGGCCACACTGACGTCTAGGATGCTTTGCGTTTGTCCGAAGATTCCGGAGTCGGAAGAGCGCGATCTCCAGCCGGCGCAGGGTGTGCAGAATGAAAAGACCGAGCAGAGTAACGCCGATCGCCACGATGTAGCGATTGAGCGCGATTGCGATCCCGATCGGAGCCGTGGTAAGGAGCGACGCCGCGGTCGTAAGGCCGCGCTTCCGCGGATCATTTGAATCGCGAAAGATGGTACCGGCACCGATGAAGGAAATGCCGACCGCGATGGCTTCGATCAGGCGGGTCGGATCGGTCCGCAGATAGGCACCGGGAAAGCGCGCCGCCGAATCGGCAATCAGTAACTGTCCCAGCCTAACGAAAAGCAAAGCCGCCAGGCAAACTAGCATGTGGGGTACGGAACCCGGCCCATTTTCCGGCCGCTTCCCGCTCCCAGCCGAGTATCCCACCCAACACCATCGCGATCAGGGCCTGGAGCAAAATTTGGCATTCTTCCGTCACGTGATCCGGCACGCCGCGAGTATGCCATGCGCACCGCGCCCGGCGCAAACCTTCCACAGCCAATCCGCAGCTTGCATTTCATCGGACCGCGCGGCAGAGGGGATGAAATGGTTGAACAAAGCACAAACGCCGTCGTCATGATTCGGCCAAGCCGGTTTTATCCAAATCCGGAGACGGCGCTCGATAACGCGTTTCAACAGGAGATCGATGCCGCCGTATCCCCGAATGTGGAGAAGGAGGCGCAGATAGAATTCACTCGCGCGGTGGCAGCATTGTCGGCCGCGGGAGTGACCGTGCACGTCTTCGATGATACGCCCAGTCCTCCGAAGCCGGATGCGGTTTTCCCGAACAATTGGTTTTCGACCCATGAAGATGGCCGGGTCGTTCTTTACCCGATGTATAGCCCCTCGCGTCGCGCTGAACGCCGCCTCGACCTCATCGAACGTCTGCGCCAGCTCTACCGGGTAACCGAGATTGTTGACTACTCGCCTTACGAAAAGCGCGGCCTTTATCTCGAAGGCACGGGCAGCCTGGTGCTCGATTACGTCCAGCGCATCGCCTATGTGTCGCTCTCCCGCCGTGCCGATCGCGAGCCTCTGGAAAAGTTTTGCGCCGATTTCGGCTATGAGCCGCTGGCCTTCGAGAGCACGGGAGCCGATGGCCGTCCGATCTATCACACCAACGTCATAATGTGTCTTGGGACGCAGTTCGCCCTCGTGGGATTCGAGCTGATCAACGACCCCACGGAGCGGGCCAGGGTCCGCGCCCGATTGGAGGCGACCGGCAAGACCATCATCGAACTCAGCCGCGACCAAATTGAAAACTTCGCTGGCAACGCACTGGAACTGCGTAACGAAAAAGGCAAGTTGCTCGTCCTCTCGGCCCGCGCGGCTGCCCATTTTACCTCCGAGCAGCGTGCCACGGTCGAGAGCTTCGCTCGCCTCCTCCCGCTGTCCCTTTCCACGATCGAACTGGCTGGCGGGAGTGCACGCTGCATGATGGCGACGATCCATTTGCCGCCTCGTTAGGCAGGATAGGCAACCTCTGTCGCGGTTGGAACCGGCATCGGCGGCCTTGGCCCGAGAGATGCTAAAGCCATTTGACCGAAGATGCCGAAACTCAATCCAGACTCCAGCGGCTCCAAGCCGAGGAAGAAGAAGTCTGCGCCCAAGCGACGCACCAAAGCGCCGCGCAAACGTCCATCTTCCGCGGAGAAGGAGATCCCTGTCCCAGAGGAGACACCTTCCCCTGAAGTGGTCGGCCGGTTGGAACGGACCCGGCGCTTGCTTCTGGCGGCTTTGCGCGTCTGGGAATTGAAGCGGCGCGTCCGCGACTAGTTGGCCGGACGTCCTTCCTTCCTTTCGCCTTCCGGTCCGGTGGGTAAATTTGCCCGATGTCGCGAGGGCAAATGGCGCAAACAAGGAGAGTGCGATCGGAACGCGAACCATTGCCAGGCGGAATTGTTCTGATTAACCAGGAACCGTTGCGCTCAAGAACGGCAGCGGATTGCTCGGAAGCGATCGCGCGCCTGAATCGCGCCCGCGCTCGGTGGCACCATTTCGAGCACAAGGATAAACCGGCCTTCGTGCGCTGGCGGGCGCGCGAATTTGGCGCGCTCCTGAGCCGGGCGCGCGAAGTGGAGACACAAATCCACGATCACCAGGCCTTGGTTCACGAGGTGGAAATGGAAATGCGGCGTGTTTTCCAGGATGCACACAGCGCCTACCAACGCGTAATGTTTCGGCGCGCCAACCCTGCCGTGAAAGACAACGAGGATGAGCCGACGGCGACTCGCGGAATGCACGGCGCAGTTCGCAGGCTAAGCGATTTCGAAAAGGAAGCGCTTTTCCAGGAATGGGTGAAGCAAGCGCTCGGCACCAATCCAGACAAGATGGATGACGAGGCTTACTCGAACAGTTTCGAAGCCTTCAAGTCGCACATGTTTCGCGCCGCGCCGGAAGAATCGGCCTCGCCCAGGGTGCCACGTCCGCGGTCCAACCCGCGATTGGCCGCAGACGAGAACGATGAGGAAATCGTCGCGGTCGACGTGCGCGTAAAGGAGCTTTATCGCCGACTCGTCCGCCGATTGCATCCAGACCTGCGGGCCGATGGAAGCGCGACCGTTTCCGCGCTTTGGCACGAAGTGCAGGAGGCCTATGCTGCGAGCGACGTGGCGCGGATGGAAATCCTGCTCGCGCTCAGCGACATCGAGGCGAACCAGGCGGCCGACCAAACTGTTTCCCAGATGCGTGGCGTTCTGGCAGAATTGGAGCGTTCTTTGCAAGCGTTGGAGAAGAGCCTGCGCGAGGCCGAGGGCGAAGAGGCGTGGGATTTTGCGCGGACCGGTCCGAGCGCAGGTCTGCACCTGAGCGTGGAACGGCAACTGAAATCCGATCTTGCCGCGCGTACCCGGCGTCTCGACCTTCTCGCGCGCACGATCGCGGAGTGGGCTGATGGCCCGGTCGCGAATCGCAGGTTCCAAGTGATATAGCGACGGCCGCGTCGGCCGCATTCGAGAAGTTGCGCCTTATCGCAACGGTTCCGGGATACCGGTCTGCGCGTAGGCCTGCCCCAGATAGCCAAGCCGTTCGAGCACAGAAGCAAAAATTTCGTCGAGCTGCCGGATCGTTTCCGCCTGGAGTTTCTCGCGATGATCACCGGGTGTCACCTTGCGCTTGTGCGACCAGACATCCTCCTCGCCTTCCGCCGCAACGCTATTGGCGTGACGCGCCGCAACGACCGCACGCGTTTCCTCCGGATCGGTCAAATCAAAGGCGCTCACGATTTTTTCCAGCCAGGAGGGAAAAGCCAGGACCATCTCCTCATAGGAAACGACGATCCTATTGGGCCGGTCGAACAGCTCCTCGAGATAACGCTGGTAGCGATCGAGCACATTGCCGACGTGTTTTTTGTAGCGCGAACCAATCCCGTAGTCGCCGCGGTAGCCGTAAAACGGCTCGCCCACCATATCGAGCACGAAACGATCAATCCCCGCCTCCGCCACCGCCTTGCGATAACCGGTGTGCCGCTCGATCTCGCCCTCATGCATGTAGCAGTAGGAGTAAAACATCGAGACCAGCACATCCCGCGGATCCCGCAGATGCAGGATGATGCTCACCGTGTCGAGCGCCTGTGTCGGGACGAAAAAGCGGATCGGACCAAAGCAACCGCGCTTTTTCGCGATGAAATCATGACCGGCAAACATCCGGTCGAAGGGGAGCTGCGACCTGGCTTCGTTAGGCGAATAATAGCGAATGCGATTCAGTTCGCAGATGTCTTTCAGGACGCGATGCAGCACCATCGAACCCGCCTTGTGCGTGGTGTAGGCAATGATGTTGCGGCTCGGGTTGCGCCATTTGTTTCGGAAAATCATTGGACCGCCGTCGCAGGGGCGACCTCAAGTTTGTTATTCCCGCAGGCTTTGTCCATTGTTTCAGATGAACCGGCGTCTGCTTGCTCTCTTCATCATCGCCGCCGCCAGGGCCGGACCGCTCCATGGCGCCCCGCCCAGCGACCCGGCGGTAGCCGCGCTCTACGCCCGCGGCCTGGCCGGAGACGCACAGGCGGTGATCGATTGCATCGCCGCGCTGGAGAAACGACTCGCCGATAATCCTAACGACCAACTGGCGCGGGTCTATCTCGGCAGCGCCTTTACCCTGCGCAGCCGCGACCTCGGTCTGGGCAAGACGAAACTCGATACCCTGCGCAAGGGACTTACCCTGATGGACGAGGCCGTCGCCGCCGCGCCCGGGGACGCCGATGTCGCGCTGACTCGCGCGGTCACGAATGAAGCACTGCCCATTTTTCTTGGCCGGCGCAAGGTTGCCCGCGCACAGTTGGACGAGCTCCTCGCCCTGGTGGAGAAAGATCCGACGAAACTAGGACCTGCCGACCGGCAGTTGCTTTACCTGAACGCCGGCGAAGCGGCTCGGCATGCGGGCGACAATGAACGAGCGCGGCATCTCTGGCAACGCGGCCTAACGATTACGGCAGATGCAAAGCTAAATGCGGAACTTCGCGAGGCGCTGGCGCGGCTAGAGTGAATGCAACAAATGTGGGAGGGCCTTTGGGCCCCGATCGTGCGCAGCTTGTACGCTCCAAGTGGGCGCAACCCATCGCCCCACAAAGGCGGCTCCCACGTTGAAAACCTTCCTGCTTTCCCGCTTTCCTGATTAAGTAATTCCGATGCAGGAAGACCTCGAGCGCGTTCTCTTCGATGAGCCGACCATCCTGCGGCGACTTGACGAACTGGCCGCCGAAATTGCAGCCGAATACCAGAATCGCGAGCTGACTGTGATCGCGGTCCTGAACGGCAGCATCATCCTCATGGCCGATCTCCTTAGGCGCATTCCGCTGCCGCTAAAGCTCGATTGCCTCGGCGTGGCCAGCTATCACGGCGCAACCACGTCCACCGGCGAGATCGTCTTCAAACAAGTCGTGCCTCCCGACGTGATGGGCCGGCACATCCTCATCCTCGACGACATCCTCGACAGCGGGGTTACTCTGGCTGCGATTCGCGACAAGCTGGTGACGCAGCAGCCGCTAAGCGTGAAAATTTGTGTCCTCCTGCGCAAATTAAAACAGCGCCTCCGCCCGGTGGAAGCGGATTACGTGGGTTTCAACATCGCGGACGAGTTCGTCGTGGGCTACGGGCTCGATTACATGGAGCATTATCGCAACCTGCCTTGCATCGGCGTTCTGCGGAAAGAGAAGATCAGGTCGCCTCTCCAAGCCTGACGAACCGGAAGAAAACGATGCGCATCACGGCACAATTTTTTTCCCAGCTAAGGGACATCGCCGACACGGACGAGCTAGCGCTCGATCTTCCCGACGGCTCGACTGCCGCCGACCTGCTTGCGCACCTTTACGAGCGCTTCCCCAAGCTTGAGAAATGGGATGCCAGCATTCTTGTCGGCATCGGAGTGGATTTCGTCGACCGCAATCACATCATCCAGTCTCACGACCAAATCGCGATCATGCCGCCGGTCCAGGGTGGCTAGCGGAGGGACGCTTTCGTGCGTCCGGGACTCGCCGCGGCGAGTCCCTCGGGCGGAGAACGGCCCGCCGAGCTACATCAGTCGCGGAAATTCTTGAAAATGGTCGCAACGCCGAAGTCCTTGCTCTTCACAAAGGCGATCACTTCCTGGAGCTCGTCGCGCTTCTTGCCGGTCACGCGAATCTGCCGGTCCTGAAGTTGGTTCTGCACCTTGAAGCCGCCGCTCTTAATCGCGAGGATGATTTCCTTCGCTTTGTCGCCTTCCAGTCCCTGCTGAATCTTCAGCTCCTGCCGGGCGTGACCGATCGAGGAAATCGCCGGTTCCTGTTGATCGATGTTCCGCAGATCGACCCCGCGTTTCGACAGTTTGTTGATGACAATTTCCCGCAGCCCGCGCAGGCGCGACGCGTCCTCGGCGGTCAAGGTGATCTTGTCCTTCTCGTATTCGATCTCGGCCACGGCGCCCTTGAAATCGAAGCGGGTGGCGAGCTCTTTACGCGCCTGGTTGAGCGCGTTGTCGATCTCCTGGGTGTCGACTTCGGAAACAATATCGAAGGAAGGCATAGGGAATTTTGGATTTTCGAGCGTCGATCTTCAAATCAGCAGCTCAAGCAGCGCATTTTACTATCTCGCTGCCGCCCGGTTAGGCGAACAAATTCTTCGCCTCGCTTCTTTCTCCTGCTCGAGCGCCGCCGAATGGCGCGATCACTGCTCTTCTCAGAGGGTATGAAGATGTTCCTTGTCCTAGTGCTGACGGTGACCGCGCTCTTCGTCTGGCAGCGCAGCGGCAACAACGATGCTAAGACCGGCGCGCCGCCGGCGACGAAAGTCGCTGGGCCAGCCACGCCGCGACCCGTCTATGAGCATGATTGGGCGAAGCACTCGCTCGATCGCGCCAACGAGGTTGCGAATCAGGTACGAAGGTCACGTCAGCAGAATGAGCAGCCGTAGATCGTTGAATCGCTAAAGCTGGGAAGCGGAAGCGAGGCTTTGGCTGCAACCCTGCAACGTTTTAACAACTTCACGCTTCCAGCGCCTGCAGAGGGTGCTCCGCCCATTCGAGATTACAGGCCTCGACCAGGCCAACTCCGCTGGTGTCGCCAGCTCCGCGCACGGGCGAAGCCTCGCTCGCGGTTCCCGCTTTTAGGTTGGAAAGGCTATTGGTCGCGGGTTCAAGTATCCCAACGATCCCGGGCACGGGATGCTATTTCTTCTGTCCTCTGCGTGTTGTGCGCTATCGGACGACAAGCCAAAATCGTCATCATGAAAAAACTGCTTTGCACTTTGCTCATCACGCAGCTGTTTTCCTTCCTGGCCTGCCGGGCACAGGAAGCCCCGAATAAAGAGCAAGCTGCGGCCATCCAGGCCGCATTGCAGAAAGTGGATCCCGGTTACCGAAGTAATCAGGCCTATCAGATCCGGCTCGAGCACGAAGAGGGCGATGGCTACCGGACTCGTGGCGAGGTCCTTCTGCAGCCTGGCCTGACGCTCGAGCAGGGGCGCATGGTCGTGCTTCTGCATTGCGACTTCGCTCCAGGCCTTGTCCAAGTCGGAGGAGGTGCCTGATTTTTCCTCCGCCCCCATCGGGCAGGCGAAACTGAGAGCACAGGCAATGACAAGCAGCAGCAATGGGAATCTCATGGACCCGATGGCATGCGCCGGCCACCGAAGATCAATCTCTCCCGGGCTCGCCCGGCGGTTGCGTTTCCCGCTTCGCGGAGCAGCTTCACGCATGAACTCGCTTCTCTTCCGCGTTGCTGCTGCGCTTTGCTTCCTGGCGGTGGCCCTCGGCGCTTTCGGGGCGCACGCGCTCAAGGGAACGCTGGAGGCCAACGCGATGACCGATGTCTGGAACAAGGCTGTGCTTTATCACTTTGTGCACGCGCTCGCGCTCCTTGTGCTGGCCGCGTTGCCAGCCACGAGTCGCGCCGCTTCGGTCCTCTTTGTCAGTGGTATTGTCCTTTTCAGTGGCAGCCTTTACCTGCTTGCCTTAACGAACATGAAATGGCTTGGCGCCATTACGCCGCTGGGCGGGCTTTGCTTCCTGGCTGGATGGGTTTCGCTCGCCGTCTGGCCGCCGCGTTGAGCGGCGCGCTTGTCGCCCTGGGTCCCGCTCTGCTACTCTGCCTCCTCGGATATGTTCGCCTTGGTCAACACGGAAGTAGCGCTTGAAACTATTGCGGCCTTTATCCTGACCTTCTTCGTCACGCTCGCGATCGGACGAATACTTAAACGCCGCGCTGGCGTTCCCTTGGGAATTTTCTTCCAACTCTTCGCCCTTACTCTCAGCTGCTACGTCGCGGCCTGGGTCTACGGGCTCGAGCCGCATTGGAGCAACGATATCGGGGCCATCCTCATCCTTATCAGCACGACGATCCTCGTCGCCTTCATCGACCGTTACATCTGGAATGCCTACTTCGAGCGGCGCGGGATCGCGGTCCCGAAGTTACTCCGCGATCTCGTAGCGACCCTGATCTTTCTCGTCGCCCTCATGATCGTGCTCAGCGTGGGTTATCACGCCGAGACGCAACTGAAAGGGCTGCTCGCAGGCTCGGGCGTGCTCGCAATCATTCTTGGCTTCGCCGCCCAAAACCTCCTGAGCAGCGTCATCGCCGGTCTCTCGATACAAATTCAACGACCCTACAAAGTCGGCGACTGGCTCAAGGTGGGCGACAACTACGGCGAAGTGACGGAAATCCGCTGGGGCGCGACCCGCCTTCGCACGAACGACGCGATCACCCTGCACATTCCAAACAACGAGATGGTCAAGCAAACGATCGTGAATCTCAGCTACCCGACCCGCAACCATTACATGCGTTTGTACATGGGCGCGGAGTATGGAGCGCCGCCCAACCGCGTAAAGGAGGCCATCCTCCGCGCCACGATCCAGGCGCCGGGGGTGGAAAAAAATCCGCCGCCGCAGGTTTTCGTGAGCGAGTACGGCGAGTCGGCCATCATTTACCAGATCAAGTTCACGATGTCGACACACAGCGGCTATTTCGAAACGCGCGACGCCATTTACACCAACATCTGGTACATCTTCCGCCGACGGAAGATCACGATCCCGTTCCCCATTCGAACTCTCGAGATCAACCGTCGCAAAACGAGCACGCCGCAGCAAGAGCATCTACAGACCAAGGCGATCCTCGAAGGCGACGCGCTCTTCAATTGCCTGACGAGCGAACAACTCGACCACCTGATTGGCGGCTCGCGCCGGGTGCACTTCGGGCGCGGAGAACGAATCATCGAGCAGGGGGCGGAAGGCGCCTCGATGTTTGTCCTGCTCCAAGGCGCGGCGTCGGTCTCCATCTCACAAAACGGGGCCATGGTTCAGGTCGGCTCGCTGCGAATGGGCGACTGCTTTGGCGAAATGTCGCTCCTGACCGGGGAGAAAAGGACCGCGACCGTGCGCGCCGAAGAGGACTGCGAAGTGATCGAGATCTCCAAGCCGGCGATGGCCGCGGTCCTGCATGAGGCGCCGGAGTGTGTCAACCAACTGAGCGAGCTGCTCGCGACGCGAAAGATGGAAACCGAAGGCGTGCTGAAAGATGCGGCCCAGGGTTTCGCGCAGGAAAAAAAGGAGCGGGAGTATCGTGCGACCTTCCTCCGGCGGCTCCGCTCGGTTTTCGAGTTGTAGGCGATTGTGCGCGGGAATATGTGCCCCGACGGCGGCGCAAAGGCCGCTCCCCACATTACGGTTGCGACAGGGGCAAATCCCTCTAATGTCCTGCCTTCCTATTCCTGGACGTATATATGACTGTTTTCGCTCTATCTTTGCTCACTTCCGGCGTCCAAATTTCCATGGTCTGCGCGGCGATTGGCCTCGTCTTCGCCTTCTTTCTTATCCTCTCGGTGATCAGGGCCTCCGCTGGTAATGAGCGGATGCGGGAAATCGCCGGCGCCATTCAGGAAGGTGCGAAAGCTTATCTAAACCGGCAGGTCATGACGATCAGCTCGATTGCGGTGGTTATCTTCATCCTTCTCTTCATTTTCAAAGATCACGCCACGGGGTTTGGCTTCCTGATTGGAGCGGCCTGCTCATTGGCCGCGGGCTTTATCGGAATGCGCATCGCGGTTTTGGCTAACGTTCGCACGACTCAGGCAGCGACCAAGTCGCGGACAGCAGCGCTTCGGATTGCTTTTAACGGCGGCGCGGTGACGGGTCTGCTCGTCGTTGGCCTGGCGCTACTCGCAGTCGGGATTTTCTATACCATCGCCGACAAAATGATTGGTCACGATCCCGCGGTAAGGAGCCTTATCGGCCTGGCGCTCGGCGCGAGCTTGATCAGCGTCTTTGCCCGACTCGGCGGCGGCATCTACACCAAGGCTGCCGACGTGGGGGCGGATCTCGTTGGAAAGATCGAGAGCGGCCTCGAGGAAGACGATCCGCGCAACCCGGCGACGATCGCCGATAACGTGGGCGACAATGTCGGCGATTGTGCCGGCATGGCGGCGGACGTTTTCGAAACCTACGCGGTCAGTTTGATCGGAGCGATCCTCGTCGGCGCGCTCACCCTGGCGAACACGCCTGCGGCCATCGTTTATCCTTTCGTGCTCGGCGGCATTTCCGTACTCGGGGCGATCTGCGGGATTCTTTTTGTGAACTTGAGCGGCGGCAAACCGGGCAATACCCTCATGGGTGGAGTGATGGCGAGCGGGGTCGTTTCAGCCATTTTCTTTTGGCCGGCGACCCATATCCTTTTCCCAGACGGAATCATGATCGCCAACGCGCATCGTACGCCTAACGATCTTTATTTCGCCTCGCTCGTCGGCCTGTTTATGACCGGGATCGTGGTCGTGATCACGAATTACTACACCTCCATGAGTTACAGCCCGGTGCGCAAGATCGCCAAAGCCTCCGAAACCGGTCACGCGACCAACATCATTGCTGGGCTCGCCATCGGCCAGCATGCGACTGCGCTGCCGGTTGGTTTCATCGGTCTCGCCATCCTGTTCAGCTTCCACTTCGCCGGTCTCTACGGGATCGCGATCGCGGTCATGAGCATGCTCTCGATGGCGGGAATCATTATTTCACTCGACGCCTTCGGCCCCATCACGGACAACGCCGGCGGCGTCGCGGTCATGAGTAATCTGCCCAAAGAGGTGCGCGGCGTGACAGACGAACTCGACGCGGTGGGCAACACGATGAAAGCAGTCACGAAAGGCTACGCAATCGCCTCCGCCGGGCTGGCGGCGCTGGTGCTGTTCGGTTCCTATGTCGAGGAATTGCGCGCTCATGTCACGGCCGCGGGCCGCACCTTCAACTTCCAGTTTTCGCTCAATGAACCGAAGGTCATCATCGGTCTGTTCATTGGAGGTTTGCTGCCCTTCATCTTCACCGCCTTCAGCATGGATGCGGTCGGCAAGGCGGCTGGCGCGGTGGTGCGTGAGGTGCGCCGACAGTTGGCCGCTAAACCGGGAATCCTGCGAGGCGAAGACAAGCCGGATTACGGCACCTGTGTCGATATCGTGACGAAGGCGGCCTTGCGCGAGATGATCATTCCGGCGCTTCTGCCGGTGGCATTCGTGGTCGCGGTGGCGGTAATCAAGCCGTTGGGCCCGGTCGTCCTTGGCGGCTTGCTTGTCGGGACGATTGTGACTGGTTTGTTCGTCGCGATCGCAATGACCTCGAGCGGCGGCGCGTGGGACAATGCAAAGAAATTCATTGAGGAAGGCAATCTCGGCGGCAAAGGATCCGCCACCCACGCCGCCTCGGTCACCGGCGATACAGTGGGCGATCCTTACAAGGATACAGCCGGCCCGGCGATCAATCCGATGATCAAGGTGGTTAACATCGTGGCCATTCTGATCATTCCGATTTTCTTCTAGCGCGGACTCCGGAAGTGAAGTTGACTGTGGCTGTGTCACACCTCCCGAATCAGCCTAACGAATAAAGACAAATGGATGCGCCGGATTTTCAGTTGGTTCCTAATCCACGGCGAGAGGCGCCGGCCAAGGCGGACGCCGGGGCGAGCCCCTTCAAGATCGTGGTCGATCCGCAGATGCGCGCACAACTGCGCCGCGCCCTCATCGAGCTGATCGATAACCACGACGAAGCGCTTGCCGCGCATTATTCCGACGGCAAATTGGCGCTTGAGTCCTATAAGGAATACATCGAAGTCTTCGCCCGAAGTTTGAAGGAAACGATGGGAAGCCGGGCCGGCGTTTCTTATTTGTTGCGCGCGGTTGGCTTCGACGTTCCTCCGGAGCAGGTCAACCTGCGTCCGGATTTGCGCTGGAAGGCGCCGCCGCCGCTCTGACGAATCAGGTGCAGAGGCGGCCCGTGCCGGCCGCGGAAGCGCGTCGCCTAACGAGCTACATTTCTTCCACGATTGCCGCGCCAGATCCGGGCACAATTCTCGCTTGTCTACCCGCGTTTCCTCTGAGAAGAATCGGCACCACCACCAATGCCTACCGTCTTGTTAATCGAGGACGACGCCGAAAGCCGGCGCGCGACTGCGGAACTTTTCCTGCGGGAAGATTGGAAGACGCTGGAAGCGGGAGATGGCGAGGCTGGCATCCGCCAGGCCTTGGAACACAAACCTGAGCTGATCCTTTGCGATCTCCTGATGCCAAAGGCCAACGGCTTTCAAGTCTGCCGTAGTCTCCGTCAACTTTCGCAGCGCGCGAAAATCGTCATCGTTTCCGGACGCGACTACGGCGTGGATCGCACCAGTGCGATCGAGGCCGGTGCCGATGAATACCTTGTCAAGCCAATTAGCTGGAAGAGCCTGCGCGAAGTCATCGACCGTGCCTTGCCTCCGTCGAGCGATGGCGCGGCGCGCTCCGGGTCGCTCCCTGATTTTATACCGCCTGGGACCCGGGTGAAATTCTGGGGTGTGCGCGGCTCGATTCCGGTGCCGGGTTCGTCCACTGTTGGCTTCGGCGGCAACACAAGTTGCGTGGAAGTGCGCGCCGATGGCGAAATCATCATCCTCGATGCCGGCTCCGGAATGCGAGAGTTGGGCATCGCCTTGGAAGAAGAGTTTGGTGCACAACCGATCCGGTGCACGCTGCTCATTTCCCACACTCATTGGGACCACATTCAGGGCCTGCCATTTTTCCTTCCCGCCTATCACCAAAAGAACTCCCTGCGCGTTCTTGGATACGAGGGAGCGCGGGCCAGTCTCGCGCAAGTTTTGGCCGGGCAAATGGAAACCTCATTCTTTCCCGTCAGCCTGCGCGACATGCCGAGCTCGATCTCGATCGAGGAGTTAAAGGAAATGGAGTTCACCATCGGGAAGGTGAAAGTGGAGGCTCGCTTTGTGAACCATCCGGGAATCTGTGTCGGCTATCGCCTCACCACGACAAACGGCACGATCGCCTACTTCCCCGATAACGAACCCTATGAGGTCCTAAAACTCAGCCAGGCAAAGTCCGACTCCGAAGCGCGCGCCTTCGCAGCCGATGCCCGCAGCAAGTTGGTGGAGTTTCTTCATCGCACCGACATCCTCATCATCGATGCGCAGTACACCGACGACGAATATGCCGCGAAAGTCGGATGGGGACACGGCTCGCTCAGCAGCGCTGTGTCCCTCGCCGTCGATGCCGAAGTCCGCAAACTCTTCCTCTTTCATCATGACCCAAATCACGACGACAAGATGGTCGAGAACATGGTCGAGGCCGCGCATATGCTAGCCATGGAAAGCGGCCGGCCGATCGAAGTGGAGGCAGCCCGGGAAGGCGCCGAGATCTGGCTGGGCCCGAAGGTCCCGTCCTCAACCTGACGAACCCTGCGCCTCTCTAACCGCGCAAAGCCCTTGTAAAGCGGATAAGCTCGGCCGCGACCCGCTCAATTCGCGTCACGAGTTTTTTGTTCATCACCTTGTCGTTGTCGAAGACGTCGCCGGTCGCGTAAACAAAACGCGGAATGATCACGCAGCGAAAATCCAGCATCAGACTGTTGGCGTAGGCCATAACCGACATGTAGCTGCTCATGCCGCCCGCCGCGCAGAGAAAACCAACCACCTTGTCTTCCCATGAGCTGCCGGTCAGCTCGATCATGTTCTTGGCGGATGCACTGACGTCATAGTTGTAAACCGGCGCCGCCACGATCACCCCGTCCGCCGCCTTCACAGCGGCATCGAGCTTTCGCGCGGCCGGATGTGCATAGCAGGCATCGGCATCACACAGGGGAAGATCCATGCCCGCGAGATCGACCCATGCGCAATCGACCTTCGCCTTCAGGAGAAACATAAACGCCACCCGCCCCATCTTCCGGCTGTTGCTGGAAGGATTGCCGCTTGTGCTGACCACCAGGTATTTCGGCATGGCCGGGGAAGATGGCACAACGCCACCGCCGATGCATCCGCCCCAGCGCCAGTCTAAAGCCAGCGTCGCTTCTTGAAATAAAGAATCTGCCCGACGGCCACGCTCAACATGAGGAGGAGACAGGCAAAATAACCATAAGGCTGGGCCAGCTCCGGCATGTGCGTGAAGTTCATCCCATACACTCCGGCGATAAAAGTCAGTGGAATGAAAATGACGGTTATCACCGTGAGCACGCGCATGATCTCGTTCGTCCGAAGCCCGATGCTCGAAATGTGAACCTCGGTCAGTCCTGAAAGGACGTCACGATAACTCTCCACCAGGTCCATTAACTGCACGCTATGATCATAACAATCGCGCAGATAGACCTTGGTTTCCGGCCGAATCAGACCCGGCTCCTCATGCAGGAGAAGGCTCGTGACATCGCGCAGAGGCCAGACCATCCTTCGAATCTGGGTCAACGTCCGCTTGTGCTCGTGCAGGCTGCCCACCGGGCGCGCCAATGGATTTTCGATCAGCTCGTCCTCGATCGCGTCAATCTCTGTCCCGATGGACTCAAGGACGGGATAGTAATGATCGATGATTGAATCGAGCAGGGCATAAGCCAGGTAATCGGAACCTGCCTGGCGGATCCGGCCTTTCCCGCTGCGAATCCGGGTCCGCACCGGCCCAAAGACATCCCGTTCCGGTTCCTCCTGTAAGGTTATGAGGAAAGTCTTGCCCAGAAACATGCTGACTTGTTCCGCACCGATCTCGTGCTCCGGATCGAGATACAACATCTTCACCACGATGAAGAGATAGTCGTCAAACTGCTCCACCTTGGGTCGCTGCCCCGTATCGAGGACATCTTCCAGGGCCAGTGGATGGAGGTTAAAGCGCTCCCCCAGGATGCGCAGGATGCTGAGGTCGCCCAGGCCATCAATGTTGATCCAAGTGACAAGTTCATTATTGAGATGCGGAAGGAGCTCGTCCGAGTCGACATCCTTGCGTTCTTCGAGACAATCGGGGCCGTACTCGATCAGAGTGATCAAAGGCGGCTTGGCGGGCGAGTCGCCTGAGAGTTTGAGTAAACCGGGCGCTTCTCCCGGCACGACATGGCGGCGGCGTTTGAACATGGCTCCATCGTGCCTCCATCGACTGCCAGAGGGCAAGTGCGAAGCGGACCGGCTACTTCAGCCTGCGCTCGAGGATTTCACCGACGAGCCCGGGATTGGCCTTGCCGTGCGACCGCTTCATCACCTGGCCCTTGAGGAAATTGAGCGAAGCCGCGTGACCCGCCCGGAAATCAGCCACCGGCTTGGGATACGCCGCGATCACCTCATCGCAAAGCGCCTCGAGCGTGGTGTTATCGCTCAATTGCGTAATCCCTTTCTCCTCCACAATCGCCCCCGCGCCCTTGCCGCTGGCAAACATCTCCGAAAACACTTCCTTCCCCTGCTTCCCGCTGATCTTGCCCGCGTCGATCAGGTTGACCAACTCGTCGAGTGTGTCGGGCGCGATCGGGCAATGAGTGATCGTCAGACCGGAATTCGTTAGGGCATTTTGCAGATCATTCAGTATCCAGTTGGCGATCTGCTTCGGCTTGCGCGCGCCTTGCGCCGCCTTTTCGAAGTAGGTCGCGAGGTCAAGATCATCTGCCAGCACGCCGGCATCGTAGGCGCTTACATCGTACTGCGCGACAAAGCGCGCGCGCTTCGCCGACGGTAGCTCCGGCACGCGATCCCGCACCTCCTGGATCAGGTTTTCGCTTCGCACCGGGAGCAAATCCGGATCGGGAAAATAGCGATAATCATGTGCCATCTCTTTGCTCCGCATCACGAACGTCTGGCCCGCGTCGTCATCCCAGCGTCGAGTTTCCTGGGCGAGAGGCTCGCCGCGCGCCAGCGCCGCGGTTTGTCGTTCCACTTCGTAAACCAGCGCGCGCCGCACGCCGCTGATCGAGTTCATGTTCTTAATCTCGATCTTCGCTCCAAGGTCAGCCTGTCCTTCCGGCCGCACCGAGATGTTGCAATCGCAGCGGAGTTGTCCTTTCTCCATGTCAGCATCGCTCACTCTTCCGTAGATCAGGATTTGTTTCAGGGCGGTGAGAAAAGCGAAGGCTTCCTCCGGGGAATGAATCTCCGGTTGCGTCACGATCTCCATCAAGGGGGTGCCGGCGCGATTGAAATCGATCCCGGTGTTGCTCTCGAAATGGAAACTCCTCGCCACATCTTCTTCGAGATGAATCCGCACGAGACGCACTTCCTTTTCCGGCGTTACGACGTTCTTCTGTGCATCCTTGGGATAAGCAGAATCGGGCAGCGGAACGCGACCGTTGGCACAAAGTGGCAGCTCATATTGCGAGATCTGATAGTTCTTCGGCATGTCGGGATAGAAATAATTCTTCCGATCGAACTTGCAGACAGGTGCGATCTCGCAGTTGAGCATCAGGCCGGTCAGCGCCGTCAGTCGGAGCGCCTCATGATTCATGACCGGCAACGCGCCGGGCAACCCGAGGCAGGTCGGGCAGGTCAGGGAATTCGGTAGCGCACCAAACTCCACCGCGCAGCCACAAAACATTTTCGAGCGCGTCTTGAGCTGTACATGCACCTCGAGCCCGATCGTCGTTAGGCACTTCATATTGACCGGAAATTTCGCACCATGACCAAAAAGCTCACGCGCGCGGTTGGCCTTTCAACATCCTGGACATGCGGAAGCATGTCCCTCCGGAGGGACGGGCTTCTGCTAGTCCCAGATCGTACCCTGATTCCCGCGAGTTCATTTCTTCAGCGCGTAATCGAGCGCCTTTTGGAAATCAAAGCTCCTAATCTGCGCCGCCAGCGCGGGGTCGTTCAGAGCCTCGATCAGCTTGGGATTTTGCAGCAGCTCCATAAAACGCTGTTCCTGGATCAGTTCGATGATCTCGCGGTCGTCGCGCAGGGCGATGATCTTCGGATTTTCCGTCAATTCCTTCGCTCCGGGATAGGAGAAGAGACGCTCTGCGCTACGCGGGTTTGAAACCACCGTCCCAACCTTTCCCAGCATTTGGTAGGTTTGTGTCGGCACGACGTCGACTGCCTTGACCACTTCGCCTAACGAACCAAGTTCGATCGAATTCTTCAGCCGGGCGAGAGCATCGAGTATCGGCTGCGTTTCGTTAGGCGAGGAAGTCGGGCGCGTCGTCAGCGGAGCAACGCGATCCTGCGCCGCCGTTTGCGAATGCAATTCCGCGCTCGCGATTGCGCCCGTGGAGCGAATCGCGACCACGACCAGCCAGACGGTGAAAAACCCGAAGAAAATGCCCAGCGCTGCGCCGCAAACGCCATAGAGCAGGCGTACAATTCCAACCGGCTGCTGTCCCGTGCGTTTGAAGAGAATCGCACCCAGAGAACTTACCGCAGCATAGATGGCAAGGGCGAGGATCGCTCCGGCAGCCACCGAGATAAACAAATCAGGGACGCGCAACACCGGACGGAGAATTAGCACGAGCCAGCGGCCGCCCAGCAACGCCGCCGCGTAGGCGGCCAGGAGCGCGAGGAGGCGAACCACTTGCCGGACAATCCCGAGCCGCCAACCGCGTACGACTTCAAACAGAATCAGGAGCAGGGCAAACGAGATGAAAATGGTTTGCCAGAGTGGCGAGCCGTTATTCATGGAATCGCAGATCTCAAATTGAAGACTTCAGATTACCTGGCAAAGAACTCAACCGGCGAATCATGATCTGAAATCTGAAATGCTCTTCTGGCGCAGGGCGTGATCGCAGAGGACCAGCGTCGCCATTGCCTCGACCATCGGCACGGCGCGTGGCAGGACACAGGGATCGTGACGCCCGCGCACAGCGAGCGTTGTTTCCTCCTTGGCAACGGTAACGGTTTTTTGTGTGCGGGCGATGGTGGCCGTTGGTTTAAAGGCAACGCGGAAGACAATGTTCTCGCCGTTGCTGATTCCGCCTTGCACACCACCGGAGCGGTTCGTTGTCGTCCGGACCTTGCCTTCCCGAACCTCAAAGGGATCGTTGTGCTCCGAACCCTTCATCGCGGCGGACGCAAAACCGGAACCAATCTCGAAGCCTTTTGTTGCCGGCAGGCTGAGCATTGCCTTGCCAAGATCAGCCTCGAGCTTGTCGAAAACCGGCTCGCCCAAGCCTGCGGGGACGCCCCGGATCACGCACTCGATGACTCCGCCTAACGAATCGCCATCGGCCCGCGCCTGCTCGATTGACTGCATCATTTTCCCCGCCGCAAGTTCATCCGGGCATCGCACGGCATTTGCCTCGACCTCGGCGCAGGTCACCGCCTGGGAATCGACCGTAGCGGCGATGTCATATACGTGAGTCACGTATGTCACGACTTCGAGTGCCGGGTGCAGAGTCGCCAGCACCTGGCGCGCAACGGCACCGGCGGCAACGCGACCGATCGTTTCGCGCGCCGAAGCGCGTCCCCCACCCTGCCAGTTGCGGATGCCATACTTCGCTTCATAGGTGAAATCAGCGTGGGAGGGGCGGAACGTCTCCTTTATCTCGCGATAGGCTTCCGGTTGCGCGTCTTCGTTCCGTACGAGGATGGCGATCGGCGTGCCCAACGTCTTGCCTTCAAAAACGCCGGAGAGAATTTCGCAGCGGTCGGCTTCCTGGCGAGGTGAGACGATCGCGCTCTGGCCCGGCCGGCGGCGATCGAGCGCGCGCTGGATGTCGGCTTCGCCTAACGAAATGCGCGGCGGGCAGCCTTCGATCACCACGCCCACGCCGCCGCCATGCGATTCGCCGAACGTGGTGATGCGAAAGAGTTGGCCGAAGCTGCTGCCCATCGCGCGCAGCTTAACGGGCGATGAAAAAATCACAACGCAAGGCCGCCGCTCGCTTGTCATCCCGATCCAGCGAAGTACGGCGAGGGACTTCACCCATGCAAGTGAATGGCTTCGGGTTCTCCAAGAACGCGGATTGCAGTTGGGAGGTCCCTGGCCGTTTGAAAGCCCGGCCTCGCCCTCTCGGGCTGCGTTACCGGCGCGTTTGGGATGACAAGCACGAGATGACGCTTCAGATCGCCGCGAGCGCGGTCTTCAGGTCGTCGCGCAGGTCTTCGACGTCTTCCACCCCGACTGAGAGCCTGACGAGCGATTCGGTGATGCCGAGCGCAATGCGCTGCGCTTCGGGAATCGCGCCGTGGGTCATGATTGGCGGATAATTTACCAGGCTCTCGACTCCGCCAAGACTTTCGGCAAGCGAGAAGAGATGCGTGTTTTCGAGGAAACGCCGGGTGCCGGCGAGATCGGTGTCGAGGATTACCGTCACCATGCCGCCAAATCGGTCGCCCATCTGGCGCCTGGCCAGATCATGCTGCGGATGACTCGTTAGGCCGGGATAATTGACTTTTCGCACCTTCGCTTCCTTCTCCAGCCAACCAGCCAGCTCCTGCGCGTTTTGGCAATGGCGCTCCATCCGCAGGGCGAGCGTTTTCAAGCCGCGCATAGCGAGAAAGCTGTCGAATGGGCCGGCGATTGCGCCGACCGAGTTTTGCAAAAACTGCATCTGGTCTCCGAGATCCTTGTTTTCTCCCACGACTGCGACGCCGCCGACCATATCGGAGTGGCCGTTAAGATATTTGGTTGCCGAATGAATCACCATGTCGAAGCCGAGCTCGATCGGCCGCTGGATCCAAGGACTGGCGAAGGTGTTGTCGGAAATCGAAATGGCCTTGTGCTTGCGCGCGATTTTCGCCACCGCTTCGAGATCGATCAACTTAAGCAAAGGGTTGCTCGGCGTCTCGACCCAGACCATGCGGGTGTTCGGCCTGAAGGCGGCCTCAATTTTCGCCGGGTCACTCATGTCGATGAAGGTGAAATCGAGATTGGCGGAGCGCCGGCGCACTTTCTCGAAGAGCCGATAAGTGCCGCCGTAAAGATCGTCGCTCACCAGGACATGCGAACCGCTGTCGATCGTTTCGAGGGCGGTCGACATGGCGGCGAGCCCGGAAGCGAAGGCCCAACCGCGGCTACCGCTTTCGAGATCGGCCACGCACCGTTCGTAGGCGCTACGAGTCGGATTGATTGAGCGCGCGTAGTCGTAGCCTTTGTGCCGGCCCGGGCTTTCCTGCACGTAGGTGGAGGTGGCGTAGATCGGCGTCATGACCGCGCCGGTGGACGGATCGGGTGATTGGCCGGCGTGAATGACGCGGGTGGCGAGGGCGTGTTTCTTGTTCATTTCAAAATCAGGCTTCATCCGCTATTTTCCGCAGAGAAAAATACTCGGCAGCTCTCCTAATAATCTTCAAAAATCTGCGTCATCTGCGGATTGATCCCGTTCACTTCGGCATGTGCAGCCGGAGGTAGGAGAGCAAATCAACCCGTGTGATCAGGCCAAGGAATTTGTCGCCGTCCATCACGATCGCAACCCGGCCGCGGTCGAACACGCCCAACAAATCCCCGATGTTGGCCGTGGGCGAGAGCGTCTCGAGCCGGTCGGTCATGGCGGAGTTAACCACGTCGTTAAACTTTGCCGGATCACGCGTGACCTTCACGAGCAGGTCGGATTCATCGATGATGCCGACAGCGCGGCCTTCGCCATTCAAGACCGGCAATTGCGAAACTTCGCCGGTGCGCATGCGTTTGAAGGCGGTGAGCAGAGTGTCGTTAGGCCCGACGGAAATCACTTCACCCTTTTCCGCGCGGTGAGAAATGAGATCGCTCAGATCCCCGTGCGTCGGACGCTGGACAAAGCCCTGCTCGGCCATCCAGAAATCGTTGAACATCTTCGAGAGATATTTGTTACCCGTGTCGCAAATGAAGGTGACGACCCGCTTCGTTTTCGTCTGTTGCCGGCAATAGTGAAGCGCACCGGCGAGGAGCGTGCCGGTCGAGGAGCCGCCCAGAATCCCTTCCTTGCGCAGGAGCTCGCGCGCGACCGCGAAGCTTTCACTGTCGTCGACCTCAAAAGCATCGCTGACCAGCGACATGTCGGCGATGTCGGGAATGAAATCCTCGCCGATGCCTTCCACCGCCCAACTCCCGGCTTTCTCCAGTTTGCCGGTCTTGACCCATTCATATAAGATCGAGCCGGTCGGATCGGCCAGGATCATCTCGAGATTCGGCTGCACTTTTTTGAAGAAACGCCCGAGCCCGGTCAGCGTTCCACCAGAGCCGACGCCCACCACGACCGCATCGACGTCGTGCTGCATCTGCTCCCAGATTTCCGGGCCGGTGGTGGTCTCATGGGCGAGAGGATTGGCCGGGTTGCCAAACTGGTTGACGTAAAACGCGCCTGGAATTTCCGCGGTTAGCTTGGCGGCCACGTCCTGGTAATATTCTGGATGGCCGCGGGTCACGTCGCTTCTCGTCAGGCGAACTTCCGCGCCGAGAGCGCGGACGTGGGCGATTTTTTCCTGCGACATCTTGTCGGGGATAACGAGGATGATGCGATAACCCTTGGCGCCTGCGATGAGGGCGAGACCGAGGCCGGTATTTCCCGCGGTCGCCTCGATGATCGTGCCGCCCGGCTGCAGTTTCCCGTCGCGCTCTGCGGCTTCCACCATGGTAAGGGCGACGCGGTCCTTGATCGAGCCCGTCGGGTTCTGGTTCTCCAGCTTCACGAAAAGCTGGCACGGCCCGGTATCCATCCGCGTAATTTCGAGCAGCGGCGTATTGCCGATGAGCGAAAGGATGGCGGGTGGCTTGTTAGGCGAAGTTGGCAGGACGATAGGCAAACTGGTCATCAGGCAAAAGCGGGGGTCACCGGCGCTACGCCGGTGACCCCGCTATGCAACACTGTGGCGAGCAATCGTCAAGCTTACTGCAACGCCATCGCCATTCCATAGTGCCCGGATAGACTGAACGGTCCGGCATCGTGACGAAACTTTTCCAAAGACTGGGGTTCCGTCGCTGGGCCGTGAGAGGCGTGTATGAAAAGCGCATCGTGTCCATCGAACTTGAGAAAGGGAAACGGTTGAAAGATCGGGACCGCATCCCGATCGATCAACCGTCTCGGAATCTTCACCGGAAGGGCCTGCCCAAGTCGCCATGGTTGACTTGCGCGGCCCGGCCGGAGGCGCATTCAGTGCAGCACGACCTTGAACATCTCGATCATACCGTCCGGGTTAAAACCCCAGCCGTAGACAATGTTGCCATCAGCCGAGATGACCGATGCAGAGGTCAAGCTCCAGCCGGCTGGCACCATTACGCGCTGTTTCTTGAGATAATTATCCAGGTATACGGAACCCATTCCAGGTCTCCAGATGAAGGCGCGCGTGCTGAATGCCTTTTGGGCGAAGCCGACGACGACCCGGCCCTGATCGCTGACGTCCGTCGCGGTAAAGTCTCCCTTGAGGCCATCGATCGGCATAACACCCGTCTCAGGGCGCCAGAGCCAGGCTTCTTTACCGCCCCAGTTGTAGTTAGTACCAACAATTGACTTGCCGTCCCCGCTAACGGCCAACGCCTCGCCATTGAATCCGCCCGCCGGGGTGAGGATTATCTCTTCAACGCCGTTGACCCATTTAGCAGCTACTCGTTCGCCGGTCTGCTGATCCTGCCAGCCAACGATCACGCTGCCATCAGCGTTGACGGCGTTGGCGCGCGAGTAGGTGGTGTTGCCGTACTCGGCAGGCAGAACGGTTGCACCGCCATTGACCAGGTCCCACGTGCCTGCATTGGCTTTGCAAAGCTGCGGTAAATAAAGCAGACCGACGGCAAGCGAACCGTCCTGATTCACCCCGTAGGCTCCACTTAGAAACGCGTCGCAGGAAACTCCGCCGTCTACCGTGCCCAGATCCAACCAGCTCATGCCCCCGAGCCATTTGGCAGCGTTCCATTTGCCATTGGCGTCAACATGACAACCGACAACGGTCGTTCCGTCACCCGAAATGGCGGGCTGACCACTGGAGCAGCCGTCACCAATGACAACGGCACCGCCAGCTTCCGTGTAGTAGAGATTCGGCGTGCCGTAGGGGCCTACTCCGACGACAATCGAAGCGTCGTCCGACATGGAGGTCGGTATCATGTCGATGGCGCCGGTCGCGGTGAAGCTGGTCCCGGAAAAGGCCGGGACCGATCCAGCGAGAGTCAGGAGTGTGAGAAGAGCGAAGTGTTTTATTTTCATGGATATGTTTTTGGATATTTAATGCTGGCGTAGCCGAGACTTTTGGGCCGACGCGGCCCCGACGATGACCGACAAATCCCGAA
The DNA here is from genome assembly GCA_963782205.1 of uncultured Verrucomicrobiae bacterium. GTDB lineage: Bacteria > Verrucomicrobiota > Verrucomicrobiia > Chthoniobacterales > UBA10450 > Palsa-1392. The sequence continues at coordinate 149,256 of CAWAIY010000019.1, forward strand.
CTGGCAAGGCATTTCTACGGAAATAATTCCGCTCGACGAATTTGCAAACGTCGCCGCGCCGCCAGCTTCAGGGCTTCGCGATGAACGGCCAAAAGTGAGGAATAAGCAGACTGGCCGTAACCCAAAGAATCAGATTGAGCGGCGCACCGACCCTCGGGAAATCCATGAAGCGGTAGCCGCCCGCGCCAAAGACATAGGTGTTTGTCTGATAACCGATCGGGGTGGCGAAGCTCGCGCTGCAACCGAACATGACCGCGACCGCAAACGGGCGCGCATCGACGCCCATGGTCGCCGCGATTTCAAACGCGATCGGCGTGAGAAGCACGGCGACCGCGTTGTTACTGATCATTTCGGTGAGGATCATCGCCACCAGATACATGACCGAAAGAGTCGCAAACGGTCCGAATTGACCAACCGCGCCGGTCACTCCGGTGGCCAGAAGATGCGCCGCTCCTGTCGTCTCCATGGCAGAGCCAAGAGCGAGCATGCCGAAGATGATGAAAAGCAATTTCCACTCGATCGCTTCGTAGGCTTCCTCAACGTCGAGGCACTTCGCGACGACAACGAAAATTGCCGCGATCAGTGCGAGGGCCGCGATCGGCAGGATATCGAAGGCGGCCACCAGCATCACGACGGTAATCGTGCCGATCGCGAGCGGCGCGCGGTGCGGACGGAAGGCGCGCTGTTTAGGTTCGGTCAGGTTCAGGAAATCGCGCTCCTGCATCAGTCGTTGAATTCCCTGCGCCGGTCCCTGGACGAGCAGGGTGTCGCCGAAGGCGAGGCGCACATCCTCGAAGTTCTCGCGCAGATTCTCGCCCTGCCGGTGCACTGCCAGGATCAGGACGCCGTAGCGCTGCCGGAAATTGAGTTCGCGCAGTGTCTTGCCGACGAAGGTCGATCGGCTCCCTATGATGCCTTCCATCAGCACGGCTTCCCGGGCTCCGCTGGTTTCATCTCCCAATTCCGCTTCAGGTTGGAAAACCACCCCCGGCATCTCCTTGATTCCTTTCACCCCGGCCACCGGCGTCTCCAGAAGCAACAGATCGCCTGCGGCGAAGCGCAATTCGTCCAACGGCGTCTCGAGCCGCTGGCCATCGCGCATCACATCGATAATGCGCGCTTCGCGCAAACGCACGAGTGGCGTGTCCGCGAGGGTCTTTCCGACGAGCGGCGAGTCGCGACTGATCACCGCCTGCATCAGGAACTGCCGCGCCATCCCGCTCCCGATCAAGGCCGCGAGGGTCTCGCGGCGAGGCAGTAGCTTTCTTCCGACAAAGAACAAATAGGTCGCGCCAATCCCCGCGTAGATGATGCCGAGCGGCGTGATTTCGAAAACTCCAAACGGCGTCAGGCCATGCTGCCGTGTAATGCCGTCCACGAGCAGATTGGTCGAGGTGCCGATAAGGGTGCAGGTACCGCCGAGGATGGCGAAGTACGAGAGCGGAATGAGGAGCCGCGAAGCCTTCAGGTCGGTATGCCGCGCCAGCGCCAAAACCACCGGCATGAAGACTACTACCACCGGCGTGTTGTTCATGAAGGCGGAGAGCGGCAGGGTAAAGACCGCCAGCACGACTAGGGCCCGCAACTCACTCGTGCCCGCCAGCCGCAGAAAGACGCGCGCCAGCGCATCGATCGCGCCGGTCCGCTCCAGCGCGGCGCTCAGGACAAACATGCAGCCGATCGTGATCGGTGCGCTGTTGCTGAAGACTTTCATCGTCTCATCGCTGCTCAAAATCCCCGTGAGGAGGAGCACGCCGAGCGCGCTCAAGGCAGCTACATCAGGCGAAAGCCATTCCCGCACGAACACGATGAAGACACCCACCACGAGTGCGAAGACGATGATCAGATGAACGGTGTGAAGATTCATTGCCTGCTCAATTCAAGCGGGGGCATTCCTCGCTGACAACAGCGCAAATCACAACCGCGAAATCGCGTTTCGCGTCGTTGCGCCGCGGCGTTTTCCGTGATCTTTAATTAGATTGATGCGATGGCATCCTCAAAGTATCGCCACTCTTAACTGAGAAGGGATAAACAGTGAAGACCAGCAGCTTTCTCATCGGCACCGGGAAAGGAATTTCCCCCATCCTCGCGCTCCTGCTGCTGGCCAATTGCGGGAATTACCAGGACCGGGCACGCACGCCGCTCAAACCAATGGTGTCGGTCATGCATGGCAAATCGAATGCGTTTGACGTCCCGCCCAAAGTCCTGAAAGGATACCGGCCGAGATATCCCCAGCCGGAAGCCGACAATCGGGAGAAAGGATTCGTCAGCGTCATCTGCACGATTGGCGTCGATGGAAAGGCGACCGAGTTCGAAATCGAGCAAATGACGGATCCGGCTTTTGCCTACGAGGCGGTCCGCGCGATTGCCAAATGGAAGTGGGCCCCGGCGATGAAAAATGGCCACCCGGTGACCGCGCAGGTGCGCGTGCCGATGCACTTCAACGTCTTTTAGGCGGAAGCGCCTAACGACCTCGCGAGCCGAGGTTGTTCCAGTCTCCACCAGCGTTGGTGAAACGATCCAACACCGTCGTGACAACGCGACATCGGTCGAACACAACGCGCGGTGACGACCAATTCTCCGCGCTGGAATTGACGCGCCGCCGGAAATGCGGTTCATCGTTATCCCGTGAGTCGTATCCTGATCGCCGATGACCAGCCTGATGTCCTCGAGGCTCTCCGCATTTTGCTCAAGAGCGAGGGTCATCAAACCGACGCGGTCACGTCGTTAGGCGCGGTTTTGAATACGCTCGAGAAGAAAAGCTATGCCCTTCTCATGATGGACCTCAATTACACCCGGGACACGACCTCCGGACAGGAAGGTCTCGAGGTGATCCCGCGCATCCAGGCGTTCGACGACACGCTACCGATCGTGGTCATGACGGCGTGGGCGACGGTCGATCTCGCGGTCGAGGCGATGAAACTTGGGGCGCGCGATTTCGTCACCAAGCCGTGGGATAACGACCGGCTTCTCGCCATCGTCCGCACCCAGATCGCGCTCGGGAACGCCCTCCGCAAAAGCCAGCAACTCGAGGCCAAGAACGAGCTGCTCCGGGGCAAGATGCCGAATATCATTTCCGATTCGCCGCGGATGCGGCCGGTGATCGAGCTGGTGACGCGCGTTGCGCCCTCGGATGCGAATGTCTTAATCACGGGTGAAAATGGCACGGGCAAGGGATTGATCGCGCAGGCGCTGCATTCGCTCTCGCCGCGCGCGAGCAAGTTGATGATCACGGTCAACATGGGCGGCCTCTCCGAGGGCGTTTTCGAGAGCGAGCTTTTCGGTCACGTCAAAGGCGCCTTCACCGACGCAAAGGCGGATCGCGCGGGCCGCTTCGAGCTGGCCGACGAGAGCACGCTCTTTCTCGACGAGATCGCCAATCTGCCGATGAGTCAGCAGGCGAAACTGCTGCGCGTGATCGAGACTGGCGAGTTTGAACGAGTCGGCTCCTCGCGCACCTTGCACGCGAACGTGCGGATCATTTCCGCGACTAATTCCAACCTGCACGAAGAAGTCGCGGGCGGGCGGTTCCGGCAGGATCTGCTCTTCCGCCTGAACACAATCGAGATCGCCCTCCCGCCGCTCCGCGAACGACGCGAGGATATCGCGCCGCTCGCTGCTCACTTCCTGCGCCAGCACGCCGAGCGTTACCGAAAGAAGCTCACCGGCTTCGAACCCTCCGCACACGAAGCGCTCATGCGCCATGAATTTCCGGGCAACGTGCGCGAGCTGGATCACGTGATCGAACGCGCAGTGCTCATGTCGCAGGGCGTCCAGATCAAGGCGAACGATCTTGGCCTGACGAATGCGTCGGACGGTTCTCCAAGGCTGGAGGAGATGAGCCTGGACGAAGTGGAGGCGTTTTTGATCAAGAAGGCGCTCGCCCGGAATGATGGTAACGCCCGCAAGGCCGCCGAGGTATTGGGCCTGAGCCGGAGCGCGTTCTACCGGCGCCTCCAGCACCACGGGCTTTGAGATCTCTGATTGCCGATTTCTGAGGGCTGATTGGGAGAAAACGTGGCCAACCCGACAAATCAGAAATCAGGAATCGGCCATCGAAAATTCCACCGCCGCCTCTCCCACGAAGGGCGTCTGACATGGCTCACGATCGCTGCGGGCGCGCCGGCCGCGATCATTGTTTTCGCGCTGCTCTGGTTCGGCGATTTCAGCGCAAAGGTCGATTGGACGTTGACTCTGATCATCGTGGGTTGCGCGCTCGGTTTTCTTGCCAGCGCGCGCGAACACGTCGTGCGTCCGCTCCAAACGATGAGCAACCTCCTCGCGGCTCTGCGCGAGGGCGATTATTCGATTCGCGCCCGCGGCGCGCGCACGGATGACGCACTCGGTGAGGTGCTGCTCGAAATCAATCAGCTCGGCGAGACCTTGCGCGTCCAGCGGCTCGGCGCGTTCGAAGCGACCGCGCTCTTGCGCACCATCATGGCGGAAATCGATGTCGCCGTCTTCACTTTCGATCCCGACCGGCGGCTGCGTTTGGTCAATCGCGCGGGAGAAAATCTGCTCCGCCGGCCAATCGACAAGCTGCTCGGGCGTCGCGCCAGCGATCTCGGCCTCGCCGTCTGTCTCGATGCCGATGAAGACGCGCCGCTGACCCTGACCTTCCCCGGCGGTTCCGGCCGCTGGGGCGTGCGAAAGAGCAATTTTCGCGAGCACGGTTTGCCGCATGAGCTGCTTGTCCTGACCGATCTGAGCCGAACCCTGCGTGAGGAAGAACGCCAGGCCTGGCAGCGAATCGTGCGGGTGCTTGGCCACGAAATGAACAACTCGCTCGCGCCGATCAAATCGATCGCGGGCAGCCTCGAGAGCCTGCTCCGGCGCGATCCGCTGCCGCCCGATTGGCGCGACGATGCCCGGAGCGGCTTGACCGTGATCGCGACCCGGGCGGAATCGCTCAGTCGTTTCATGCAAGCCTACGCCCGACTTGCCCGCCTCCCACCGCCGCAGAAGGAGCAGATCGACCTCGGTGAACTCGTCAGGCGAGTAGTCGGCTTGGAAACCCGCATGGCAGTGCGACTCGTGGAAGGCCCAGCGGTCTTGCTCGGAGCCGACGCGGCGCAAATCGAGCAACTGCTAATCAACATCCTGCACAACGCGGTCGACGCCGCGCTCGAAACCGGTGGCAATGTAACCGCGGGCTGGCGCGTCCAGGCCGATCGGGCGGAGGTTTTCGTGCGCGACGAAGGACCCGGAATCATGAATCCAAGCAACTTGTTCGTTCCGTTTTTCACGACCAAGCCAGGCGGCTCGGGAATTGGATTAACCCTTAGCCGGCAGATCGCCGAGGCGCACGGGGGATCGCTCAACCTGACGAACCGCATTGATCGCTCTGGTTGCGAGGCGCTCTTGCGCCTGCCGCTTTTGGCCTAACGACAAGCCGACGCCGCGCTCCATCGGTGCGTCCCACAATCGGGACATCTCAGTCCCAACGTCGAGGCAAATCCACCGCCTTCCAAAATCTTAGCGTTAACGCAATTAGCTTCGGTCCAGCTACTTACTAAAATAGAAACCGCCTGGCACAGGCATTGCAATAGGACCGCTCACTTCAGGAAAAAATTCCTGAATCCAAATGTGAGACCGAATGCATCTCACAAGTAACAGCCAGTAAGAACATGAATACTACACATCAAATCCAAGACCTGAGTCAGCGGCATGACGCGAACCCGCGCGCTGAGCGTAGCGGCCGAAGCTTCCCGCAGATCAACCAAAACTATCAGAGCGCGACGTTGCACGGAACCTGCGGGACGCCGGTGAAGTTCCGCGGTGGAATTCCATTCTTCCGGATGACCAACCAATATTTCGCGGAAGAAGCGCAGCGCAGCTTTGCCGGGGAAGCCGGCGTCTTCGCGGCCCTCATCCTGACCGCGCTTTTGCCGATCGTGAACAGCGTCCAGGCAATCGCGATCCTCATCCATCATCTCGGCGTGCTTTAAACGCCGGAATAAGCCACCATGCAAAGAAGCTTCGAAGTGATCAGCGGTGCCGAGCCCGCGCGCGCTCCGGGCTTCACACCGGTCACTTCATCCATGGATGTCCCGCGCCCGCATGTCGCCCGACAAAAACGGAAGCGGCGGCTGATTATTGCCGCGGCTTCGGTGCTCGGCCTTATCGTCATCACGGTGGTGGTCTCGCGGTTAAAACCGGCGGCCGTGAGCGTGGACCGAGCGTCGGTCTGGATCGACACGGTAAAGCGCGGCCCGATGCTTCGCCAAGTGCGCGGGCTCGGCACTCTCGTGCCGGAGGACATTCGTTGGATCGCGGCGGCCAAAGATGGCCGGGTCGAAAAGATTGTCGTTAGGCCAGGCGCCCACGTCGAGCCCGACACGCTGATCGTGGAACTCTCCAGCCCGGACCTCCAGCAGGCCGCACTGGACGCCGAACTCAAGGCCAAGGGCGCGGAAGCTGAGCTGACGACGCTTCGTGCAACGCTTCAGCGTGAGTTGCTCAACCAGGAATCGACCACCGCCCAAGTGCACTCGGAATATCTGCAGGCCAAGATGGAAGCCGAAACAAACGACAGTCTAATCAAGAACGGGTTGATTGCAGAGCTCGCCTACAAGACCTCGATTATCAAACGGGACGAACTCGCCAATCGCGATGCAATCGAAGGCAAACGGCTCGCTTTTGCCCAGGGTTCAATCGAACCGCAACTCGCCGCCAAGGAGGCAGAGGTCGAGCAGTTGAAAGCCTCCGCCCAATTGCGGGAGCACGAAGTCGAGAATCTCCATGTCCGTGCCGGCATGACCGGAGTCTTGCAACAACTGCCGGTCGAAGTCGGCCAGCGGGTTACCCCGGGAACCAACATTGCCCGCGTCGCCGATCCGACAAAATTAAAGGCGCAGATCAAAATCGCCGAAACCCAGGCGAAGGACATCCAGATAAACCAGCCCGCCTCAATTGACACGCGCAATGGCATCGTCGCCGGCCACGTCACCCGGGTCGATCCCGCAGTCGAACAAGGCACCGTCACGGTCGACGTAGCGCTCGATGGTGCGCTGCCCAAAGGCGCGCGGCCCGACCTTAGTGTGGACGGAACGATCGAGCTTGAGCGGCTCAACAACGTTCTCTACGTCGGCCGACCAGCCTTTGCCCAGGATGGCGCGACCGTCGGCGTCTTTGAGCTGACCTCCAACGGCGAAGCGGTCCGCACCCCGGTGCATTTCGGCCGCAGCTCGGTCAACACCATCGAAATCCTAAGCGGCCTGAAGGAAGGCGATCAGGTCATCCTCTCCGACACCAGCGCCTACGATTCGCATGATCGCATTCGCCTCAACTAACAGAAAATCCTAACAAACTCGAACCACCTCGCGACCTAACCAACATAAAATGAATAACGGAAACCACACCCTGATCCACCTCGATAGCGTGACCAAAGTCTTCCTCACCGACGAAGTCGAAACGCACGCGCTTTCGGGCATACACCTCGATATTCGCACCGGCGAATACGTCTCCATTGCCGGTCCGTCCGGTTGTGGAAAATCCACTTTGCTCTCCATCCTTGGGTTGCTCGACACTCCGTCGGACGGCAGCTACTCCCTAAAGGGCGGCGAGGTCGCGAACCTCTCCTTCCCGGAGCGCGCCCGGATCCGCAATCGCGAGATCGGCTTCATTTTCCAAAGCTTTAACCTCATCGGCGACCTGACGGTTTATGAAAACGTCGAGCTGCCGTTGACCTATCGAGGAATGGCCGCGAGCGAACGCAAAGCGTTCGTGACCGAAGCGCTCGAGCGGGTCGGGATGGGCCATCGCGCGAAACATCTCCCGAGCCAGCTTTCCGGCGGCCAGCAGCAGCGCGTGGCAGTGGCGCGCGCTCTCGCGGGCAAGCCGGCGATCCTCCTGGCCGACGAACCGACCGGCAACCTTGATTCACGCAACGGTGAAGCAGTCATGGACCTTTTGAAGGAATTACACGCCGGTGGCGCAACCATCTGCATGGTGACCCACGACGCGCGCTTCGCCCAGCACGCCGATCGCACCATTCATTTGTTCGACGGCCGCGTCGTTGAGGACAAAATCGCCGCCTAACAAGGAGTCGGGACGATGCGTTTGAACGATCTCAGCGACGGATCGATCAAGACGCTCCTCATCCTCGGCCTGCTCTTCGCCAACATCGCCGTGGCCCTCCCCGGCCACGGCTCGCGGTCGCCTAAGTCCGAATCCAAGACACCGCGTTTCTTCGGGCGCATGCACGAAGCGGCCAGCGTGGACGAAGGCGTTCATCCCTAACGAACCATCCAGCCAATGTTTCAGGATCTCCGTCATTCACTCCGCCTGCTCGCGAAAAATCCGGTCTTCGCCCTCGTCGGCATCGTCACTCTCGCGCTCGGGATTGGTGCCACGACCGCCGTCTTTACCCTCGTTAACGCGCTTCTTATCAAACCGCTGCCCTATCAGGATCCGTCGCACCTCGTCCTTCTCTTTGAGCATTTCCACGAGCAGCACCTCGACGCCATCCCGGTCTCGCCGCCGGAGTTTCTCGATTACAAATCGCAGCTGAAAACCTTCGACAAGCTCGCCGCCTTTGACACCGCAACTTTCAACCTTTCCGAAAGTGACCTCCCGGAGCGTGTCTTCGGCGCCAAGGTTTCGGCCGATCTCTTTCCATTGCTAGGCTTGGAGGCGATACGCGGTCGAACCTTCCGTCCGGAAGAGTGCGCCCAGGGACGCGATGACGTCTTGGTGATCAGCGAGCGACTCTGGCGGCGGAAGTTTGATAGCGATCCGCGCGTCCTCGGGAGCAAGATTGTCGCCGATGGTCGTCCATTCACCATCGTTGGGATCATGCCGGCGAGCTTTGAATTTCCGCTCCCCCTTTTCAACATCACCGGCGCGCAATTCGGCGAACGAGCCGACATCTGGCAACCGCTCGGCTTTACCGATCAGGAGATGAAGAATCGCGGCCGGCGAAGTTACGGCGTCATCGGGCGGCTTGCGCCTAACGTTTCGCCAACGCAGGCCCAGGCTGAGATCGAAACTGTCGTCAGCGGAATGCGCCAACGTAATCCCGACAACTACCCGAAAGGCGACAGTTTTGGCGCGAACATCTATCCGCTCAAGGAGCAGGTCATCGGTCCGATCAAGCCGCTTCTTTTCATCTTGATAGGCGCGGTCACGCTTGTCCTGCTCATCGCCTGCGCCAACCTCGCCACCATGATGCTCGCCCGCGCTACCGTGCGCGAGCGCGAGATGGCAATTCGTGTCGCAGTCGGTGCGAGTCGGTTCCGTTTGCTTCGTCAAAGCCTCACCGAAAGTGTTGTCCTCTCCGTCCTCGGTGCCGCTGCCGGAACGCTGTTGGCGTTCTGGGCGATCGATCTCGTGAAATCGATTGGCACGCAGACCATCCCGCGCCTCAACGAAGTGCACCTCGATCCTACCGTGCTCCTTGTCACTCTCGCAATCGCAGTCGGCGCCGGTCTCACCTTCGGCCTTGCTCCTGGTCTGGCGAGCGGCAAACTCGATCTCACCGAATCGCTCAAGGAAGGCGGCCGCGGTTCCACCTCCGGCCGGCGTCATAACCGGCTCCGGAATATCCTCGTCATCGGCGAAGTAGCGCTTGCCCTTGTCCTTCTCACGGGCGCGGGATTGCTCCTCAAAAGTTTCGTTAGGCTGGGGAACGTCAATCCCGGCTTCAATCCCGATCATGTCCTGACCGCGGAGATTTCTCTCCCGGCACTGCGTTACCCTGACAAGCAATCGCAGATCAATTTCTTCAACGAGCTCGAACAGCGAGTGACCAACCTGCCTGGAGTGAAGCACGCCGGCCTGACGATCATCCTCCCGATGAGCGGGATTAACAGCGATTCGTCATTTGAGATCGAGGGCCGCCTGATGGACAAGGCCCATCCCACGCCGGACGAGGAAGTTCGACTCGTCTCCGCGGATTACTTCCGGACCCTCGAGATGCCTCTGCTCAGGGGGCGGTATTTCAACGCCAGCGACAAACTCGACGCCCCCCCCGTCGTGATCATCAATCAGGCGCTGGCGCAGAAATACTGGCCTAACGAGAACGCAGTTGGCAAACGAATGCGCGTCCCGACCCGGGAAGGCCCGGTCTGGACAACGATCGTTGGCATCGTCGGCGACATTCATCATCGCGGGCTCGACCAGCCGGTGAAACCGGAATGGTATGCGCCCCTCGCCCAGGCGCCCTATCCGTCCGTGATTCTCGCCGTTCGCAGCACTCAGGAACCGACTAGCCTGACGAATGCAATCCGGCACGAAGTCCAGGCGATCGATTCCGCCCAGCCGATCGCCCACGTCCGAACCCTCGATGATGTGATCGCTGATTCGATCGCGCCACGGCGGCTCTCCGTAATGCTCTTGACGGTTTTCGCTAGTCTTGCCCTCGCGCTCGCATCGGTCGGGATTTACGGCGTGATGTCGTTTCTCGTCGTGCAACGGACGCACGAGATCGGCGTTCGGATGGCGCTGGGGGCGCAACGCGCCGACGTTCTACGCCTCATTATTTCGCGCGCCGGACTGCTCATCGGCGCCGGCACGATCATTGGGCTGATCGTCGCCTTTCTCACCACGTCACTGCTCCGATCGGCGCTCTACGCGACGAGCGCTCTCGACCTGACGACTTTCCTTCTCGTTACCTTCATGCTCGCCCTCGTCGCATTCCTCGCCAGCTACATCCCTGCGCGTCGGGCGACTCGTGCGGACCCAATGATCGCGCTCGGGAGAGGCTAGAATGTACACCGGCCCGTTAATCAAACTCTTGCATATCGAGCGGTCCTATCCGTTAGGCAAACAGCAGTTCTTCTACGTCCTGCGCGATATCAACCTCGAGGTCGAAGAAGGCGATTTCGTGTCCGTGATGGGGCCGTCGGGCGCCGGGAAATCAACCCTTCTTCATTTACTAGGCATGCACGATTTTGGCTGGACGGGCGAGTATTACCTCGACGAAACCGCCGTGCATCGTCTCAAACCAAAGGAGCGCACTCAGCTCCGCAACGAGCAGATCGGTTTCGTGTTCCAGAATTATAACCTGCTCGACGACCTGACGGTTTACGAGAACCTGGATATTCCGCTTTCCTATCGTCGCTATGGTCGCTCGGAACGCGCCGCGCTCGTTGCCGACACGCTCGATCGTTTCTCAATCGTCGGGAAAAAGGATCTCTACCCGCGTCAGCTCTCTGGCGGCCAGCAGCAGCTTGTCAGCATCGCCCGGGCAATCATTGCCAAACCCAAACTCATCCTCGCCGACGAACCGACCGGCAACCTCCACTCCAGTCAGGCGGAGGAAATCATGAAACTATTTCAACGACTCAATTCCGACGGCACCACCATCATCCAGGTCACCCATTCGGAAACCAACGCCGCCTACGGCAATCGCATCATCCAGCTGCGCGACGGTTGGATCGTTAACGGCAACGGGGGGACATCGTCATGATTCTGGAATCTTTCGCTCAGGACATTCGGGTCGGTCTCCGCGTGCTCCTGAAGGATAAAGTCTTTTGTGTTCTCTCTATCCTCGTCTTCGCGCTCGGGATTGGCGGCGCGATGACGCAGTTCACGGTGGTCAACGCGATTGTGCTTCGCGGGTTTTCATTTCCGCATCCGGAACAACTGGTCAGCGTCGGGTTGATCGATCCCAAAGCGAGCGATCAGAACAACAACTTCGGCAACGGCAACATTCCAGCCGCGCAGGATTACGAAGACATCAAGGCGGCGCAGCATTCGTTCTCGATGATGGCGGGCTATCTCAGCGGTTCGACCATCAACGTCACTTACAAAAACAATCCGCAGCGTTACACCGGCGCCTATGTCACCGAAGACATGTTTAAAATCATCGGTGTTTCACCGGTGCTCGGGCGCGATTTCACGGCGGAGGATAACAAGCCTGGCGCACCGAAAACCGCCATCCTGGGCGATGAAATCTGGCGCCGAGATTTCAACGCCGATCCAAACATCGTCGGCCAGAGCTGCCGGATTAACGGCAAGGCGGCCACCATTATCGGCGTCATGCCGCCGGGTTTTAAGTTCCCAGTCTCGGAGGAACTTTGGACGCCGCTCTACAACGAATGGCCGCCGACGCCGCGCGGCCAGCTTCACCTCGGCGCCAATAATAACGCGCCGGCGGTCATGGGTCGTCTGAAGCCGGGCGTGACCATCGACCAGGCAAACGCCGAGATGATCACGATCGCGCGCAACATCGCGAAGGATAACCCCAAGACGAATCAGAATTTCACTTCGGCGAGTGTGATACCCCTGATCAATGCATTCACCGGTGTGCAACTGCGCCAGATCGTCTGGGCCATGCTCGGCGCGGTCATCTTCGTTCTGCTCATCGCATGCCTGAACGTGATGAATATGCAGTTCGGTCGGGCTGCCTTGCGAGCGAAAGAACTGGCCATCCGCGGCGCGCTCGGCGCGACCCGCTTGCGGCTCGTCAGGCAGATGCTGACCGAAAGTCTCGTCGTCGCCCTCTTCGGCGCGATCGCCGGCACGATCGTCGCCTATTGGGGCGTGGACATGTTTGACAAAGTGGTAAGGGCCGCACCCTTCCCGCCACCTTACTGGTGGCGCTTCACGATCGACGGGCGCGTCCTCGTCTTCGCTCTCGTGATCACCCTGCTCGCGACCATCGTCTCCGGTTTGCTCCCCGCCTTTCTCAGCTCCCGCGGCAATACCGCTGAGCTGATGAAAGAAGGCGGGCGCGGCAACAGCAGTCGTCTCATTAACGTCATCACCCGCGTGCTCGTGGTCAGCCAAATCGCGCTGACCGCTGCCCTGCTCATCGCCGCTTCGTTGCAGATCAAATCGATCCGCAACCAAACGAAGCTCGATTACGGCTATGACGAGAAAGGTCTTTATTCGGCGCGTCTCGCCCTGATGGAAGGGACCTATCCGACGGAAGACTCGCGCCGCCAATTTTTCACCCGCGCTGTTCGTGCGCTACGCGCCAATCCGCAGTTCGAAGCCGCGGCCATGACCGATCGCTTCCAGATGACCTTCGCGCCCTCGGGGCAGTATGAGGTCGATGGCCAAAAATATCTGACCGACCGCGATCGCCCGCGCTGCAACTTCGAATCCGTCTCCGACGGCTACTTCGCCACCCTCGGCCTGAAGATCCTTGAGGGCCGTGATTTCACGATCGACGACACCGACTCGAAGCAGCCGGTTGCGATCGTAAATGCAAGCTTTGCGCGCAAACACTGGCCGGGCCAGAGTGCGCTCGGCCATCAGGTGCGGATCTTCAATCCCGGGCAGGAGCAGCCGTGGCGAACCATCGTTGGCGTCGTGCCCGACACCTTGATGCAGGGCCCGTTCGATCAGCAGACTGAAGCGGACGGATTTTACATGCCGCTACTCGGTGCGTCGCCCGCCACGCAGTTTGCAACCGTAGTCGTCAGGCCGCGCCCCGGAATCCGCGCCGACACCCTCGGACCGGTCCTGAGTAAGGCGGTGACCGAACTCGACTCCAATCTGCCGATCTACTTCCCCGGCACGCCCGCGCAGTTTCACAACAACATCCTCTCCGGCAGTCGGGTCATCGCCACGCTCTTCACCATCTTCGGCCTCGTCGCCTTCATTCTTTCCGGCGTCGGCCTCTACGGCGTGATGAGTTTTTCGGTCAATCAGCGCACCCAGGAGTTCGGCATTCGAATGGCGCTGGGCGCGGATGCCGTTCGCATTTTGCGCATGGTCATGGGCCAGGGCGCGTGGCAACTCGCGATCGGTCTGGTGCTCGGCGCCGGCGGCGTCGCACTCCTCCTTGGGGTTGTCGCGGCCGCCGCGCTCAAGAACATTCTCTTCAAGGTCAATCCGCTCGACCCCACGATCTACTTCGCGGTTACGGGCTTGCTGACGCTCGTCGCTGCCTTGTCCTGTTTCGTGCCGGCAAGACGCGCCACCCGGGTCGATCCAATGGTCGCATTGCGCTGCGAATGAAAATCCCAAGTTGTCGCAAGCTCCAAATCGCAAAGCTGAATTCCCTTTATGAAAACACTACTCACAGTCCTGACACTCGTTAGCCTCACCATCCTCACGGCCTTCGCGACGACCGAGGAAAACAAACACGAAATACGACCGGCCAAACCCGGCGGCACACTGGTTGTCGACGTTGATTTCGGCTCGATCGACGTCGCCCCCGGCGAGAACGACAAGGTCGTGATCGACACGCATCGCAAAATCGAGGCCTCCTCCAAGGAGAAAGAGGAAGAATATCTGAAAGCGGCTCCGCTCACGATCACAACCGAGGGTGACAAGGTCGTTGTGCGCGCCATTCAAAAACACGAATCGTTAGGCAGACAGCTCTGGCGGATGATCGGACACACCCGCACCGAGGGCCGTTACGTCATCAAAGTGCCTTCCAATTTTAACCTTGATCTCGATACCTCGGGTGGCGACATATCCGCGAACGGCCTTACCGGAAGCGCAAAGGTCGACACGAGCGGGGGTGACCTGAATTTCGGCAGGCTGAATGGCGAGATTCATGCCGACACGAGCGGGGGCGATATCACAGCAAAGGATTGCGACGGCACAACCGTTCTCGACACGAGCGGTGGCCGAATAGAGGTTACGGGTGGCCGCGGTAAATTGAGCGTCGATACCTCGGGCGGCAACGTCACGGTGCTGAACCGCGTCGGCGACACGAAAGTAGAGAGCAGCGGCGGAAAACTGCGGCTCGGCAACATCAGCGGAAAACTGAGCGGCGAAACCTCGGGCGGATCGGTGTCCGCCATTCTCCCCTCGCCCGTGGCCGGCGATGTGAGACTGGAAACCTCCGGTGGCAGCATCACGGTGCTTACGCCGGCGAATGCCGCCTTAACGATCGACGCCCAGACCAGTGCCGGCAGCGTTCGAAGCGATTTGCCCATTTCTCGGAGCAGCTCCGAGAGCGATTCGCTTAAGGGAACTTTGAACGGCGGCGGCACCAAACTCGTTCTGCGGAGCAGCGCCGGCTCGATCAACATCGTCTCGGCCGACAAGGCGACCGCGCAGCAATGATTCGCTGCGGTGTAGAGGCGGGCGTGTCGCCCGCAAGAAACGCCGATACGCACGACCCGCTCGATCTGTGGCCGACACGGCCGCGGCTACATCATTTCGCTGCCTTATGAACGATCTCCGCTTTGCCATTCGCCAACTCTTTAAGGAGCCGCGCTTCACCGTCGTCGCCGTTCTCGCGCTCGCCATCGGCATCGGCGCCAACACCGCCATCTTCAGCGTGGTCAACGCAGTCCTGCTCAAGCCGCTTCCGTTTCCACGCCCGGAACAACTCGTGGCCTGGGGTTCGATCGATAGCCGTGTGCCGAAGCAGGAGGGTTTCCGCTCGGCGAGCTATCCCGATTTCTTCGATTTCCGGAAACAGAATAAGAGTTTTGCCTACCTGGCCACCTACGTGGAACGGAGCCTCGCGCTCTCCGGCGCAGGCGCGGCCCAGAGTCTGCGCGGGGCGGTTGTCTCGGGTGAATTCTTTAAAGTTCTCGGTGTTCATCCCCTGCTCGGTCGCACTTTCACCCTGGCCGAGGAGCAGCCCGGCGGCGGCCCGCAGGGTCTCGGAGTCGTCCTGGGCCACGCGTTTTGGATGAAGCAATTTGGCGGGAACAAAGCCGTCCTCGGCAAGTCGATCCGTCTCGATGGCCAGCTCTATACCGTCATCGGAATCATGCCGCCCGGTTTCGTTTTCCCGCTCGACGACGATGCCTCGGATGTCTTCATCACGATCGCCAAGGACGCGGTGAATGCCGACGGCTCCAAGCCACAAACGGAGCAGCGCGGGAATCACATGATCAGCGGCATCGGACGCCTCAAACCGGGCGTGACGGTGGCGGCCGCGAACGCCGAACTGAAAACGATAGCTGCCGCGCTAACGAAGCAATATCCGGATACCAACACCCATTTCTGTGCCGGGGCCGCGCCGCTGCGCGAGACGTTGGTCGTCGGAGTTGCGCGCGGGCTCTACGTCCTCTTCGGCGCAGTCGTCTGCGTGCTCCTGATCGCGAGCGCGAACGTGGCCAACCTTCTTCTTGCTCGCGCCACTGTGCGCCAGAAGGAGATCGCTCTCCGCGCCGCGCTCGGCGCCAGCCGGACGCGCATCCTGCGCCAGTTGCTCACCGAAAGCGTGCTCCTCGCCGGTCTCGGCGGCTTGCTTGGTCTCGTTTTCGCTGCCTGGGGGACTGAGTTTCTGGTGTCGTTAGTCCCGGAAAGTATTCCGCGTGCGCAAAGCATCGGTCTCGACGGAATGGTTCTCGGCTTCACTTTCCTGGCGTCGTTAGGCACGGGAATCGTCTTCGGTCTCGCGCCCGCTCTGCAAACCTCACGGCTCGATTTGCGCGAAGCGCTCAACGAAAGCGCACGCGGTTCGAGCAGCGGGCAGCATCACCGTCTGCGTCACGCCCTCGTGATCTTCGAAGTCGCTCTCGCCCTCGTGCTCCTCACCGGTGCCGGCCTGCTTCTCCAGAGTTTCGCCCGTCTCAGCGAGGTGAATCCGGGCGTGCAACCGAAGAATTTGCTCACCGCCGGGATCAGTCTCTCCGACACCGCCTATCCGACCCCGGAGAAGATCATCCAGTTTCAACGCGAACTGCTCGAAGGGGTGCGTGCACTCTCCGGCGTCCGCGAGGCGAGCCTGGTGACACCGCTTCCGCTGAGTGGGAGCAATTTCGCCAGCTCGGTCAATCTCGAGGAACGACCCAAGCCGGACGGGCAACAGGACAGTTGTCCCTTCCGCCTCGCGGGCATCGATTACTTCCAGACGATGGGCATCCCCCTGCTCAAGGGCCGTCTTTTCAGCGATCAGGATCGATTTAGATCCAAACCGGTCGTGATCGTGAACGAGCGCTTCGTCCAGCGCTTTTTCCCCGGGGAAAACCCGATCGGCAAACGCATCCAGCCCGGTCTTTCCCTGACCGAGAAAGATGGCCCGATGCGGGAAATCATCGGCGTGGTCGGGAACGTGAAACACCGGTCGCTCCAGGATGATTTCACCCCGGAGATGTATATCCCAACGACGCAATTTCCTCTCACCTTCTTTTCGCTCGTGGTTCGCAGCGAAACCGACCGGCCAGATTCCCTGACGAATTCCATCCGCGGCGTCGTCAGCCGGATCGATCCCGACGTGCCTCTGGTGCGGGTGCGCACCTTTGACAGCCTTCTCTCACGCTCTCTCGCCCGGCCGCGTTTCAACGCGCTCCTCCTTTCCATCTTTGCCGGGGTCGCTTTGCTGCTGACCGCCATCGGCATCTACGGCGTGATGGCCTACTCGGTCGCCCAACGCCGCCAGGAGATCGGCATTCGCATGGCGCTCGGCGCGCAAAAGGGCGATGTCCTGCGGCTCGTCGTGGGTGGCGGGATGCGGCTGACCGCACTTGGCGTTGCCATCGGAGTGGTGGCGGCTTTTGGCCTAACGAAACTGCTCGGCAATCTGCTTTACGGGGTGGGTTCGTTCGACGGGATAACCTTCGGCGCGGTCGCGCTCCTGCTCGCCTTTATCGCCCTGCTCGCCTGCTGGCTC
>CAWAIY010000020.1:0-198528 GCA_963782205.1 uncultured Verrucomicrobiae bacterium
TGAAAGAATCCAGCGAAATGCTGCGCGCGTCGTCCACCAAAAAAACAAAGATCAGCTGGCTGAATCGCACCGTCCTGGGCGTCGGCCTCGCGAGTCTGTTCTCGGATGTTGGTCATGAGATGGCAACCACCGCCATGCCAGTTCTCCTTGCTTCGTTAGGCGCGAGTTCGGCGATTCTCGGACTGATCGAAGGACTGGCCGACGGACTTTCCAGCTTCGCCAAATTGTTTTCCGGCCTTTACACCGATCGATTGCGAAGGCGGAAGCCGCTCGCGGTCATCGGCTATTTCGTCACCGCCTCGGGGATGGCGAGCTTCGCGCTCGCGACCCAATGGTGGCACGTGTTACTCGGACGCGCCGGCGGTTGGCTCGGACGCGGCGTGCGCACGCCGGTGCGCAATGTTCTCCTGACCGAAGCGACAACACCGGAAACCTACGGCCGCGCCTTCGGACTGGAGCGCGCGATGGACAGCGCCGGCGCGATCTTCGGGCCGGCGCTCGCCCTTGGCTTGACGGCCGCGATCGGCCTGCGGCCGATGTTTGCGCTCACCATCGTGCCCGGCATCATGGCCGCGCTGCTCATCGCCTTTCTCGTGCGCGAAAAGCATCACGAGCCGCAGCCCGCGCACACGCTCTGGAAAGGGGTGAAGGCCCTTCCGAGGGATTTTCGCCAATATTTGGTGGGCGTCAGCGTTGCGGGTATCGGCGATTTCTCCAACACGCTCCTCATTCTGTGGGCGACGCAAACATTGACGCCGCGTATCGGCGGCGCCCGGGCGGCGGCGCTGGCCATGGCTTTCTACATCGGCTACAACGTCGTCTATACGATTTCCTGCTACGTAAGCGGGATACTGGCGGACCGCTTCGCGAAAAATTGGGTGCTGGCCATCGGCTACTCGATCGCGGTGATCCCGGCGGTCGCGCTGATGTGGCCGGGCGCCTCCTTCGTAAAGTTCGGCATCGTGTTCGCATTTTCCGGCCTTTACATGGGCGTATGGGAAACGCTCGAGAACACCACCGCCGCTACCCTCCTGCCGGCGCAGGTTCGTGGCGTCGGATTTGGCGTTCTCGCGACCGTTAACGGCGTGGGCGATTTCATCTCCAGTGCATCGGTCGGAGCGCTCTGGGTCATTTCGCCGGTCTGGGCCATGTCTTTCGTGATCGCGACCTCGTTAGGCGGGGCGGCCATCATCGCAGGCACCCGGCCGCCTCGGGCCGTGAACGCGAAAACCTCGCGAGACGTGATATGACCAGGGTTGCTGAGCCGCGCGAATTACCGCAACGAAGGAGACGCGCATTTGCGCGCGCTCATCCATTTCGCCGGCGCGAAAGATATTTCCACACCCTGGCCGGAAGACCGTGAAATATAACTTATGAACAAAAAACACCTCGAAGACTTCTACGCGTTGCTGCGTTTCCAGAGCATCTCAACCGACGACCAATACTCCAGCCAGCTCATTGCCTGCGCCGATTGGCTGGTCGAAAAATTAAAAAGCATCGGCCTAACGACGGAGTTGGTGCGGACGGAGAAACATCCGATTGTTTGGGGCCGCACGGCGCACGATCCGAAGAAACGCACGGTGCTGATCTATGGGCATTACGACGTTCAGCCGCCCGATCCGCTGGAGCTGTGGGATTCGCCGCCCTTCGAACCGGCGCTGAAGAATGGTTACGTCTTTGCCCGCGGCGCGACCGACAACAAAGGCCAGATTCTCGCCCACATTCTGGGCGTCGAAGAAGCGCTGCGAGATACTCCGGAGCTGCCGGTTAACCTGCATTTTGTGATCGAAGGTGAGGAAGAAATCGGGAGCGTGAGCCTGGAGAAATTCCTTGCGGATAATCGCGACGCTTTACGCAGCGATGTCGCGATTGTCTCCGACAGCGAAATGCTCGCCCGCGGCGTGCCGACGCTTGCCTATGGCTTGCGCGGGCTGGCTGCTCTGGAATTAAAAGTGACCGGGCCGAAGGTCGATTTGCACTCGGGACTTTTTGGCGGCGCGGTCGCGAATCCGATCACCGCCCTCGCGCAATTACTTGCGACCTTGCATGATCGAGAAGGGCGTGTCGCCGTCCGGGGGTTCTACGACAAGGTTCTGCCACTCGAAGAATGGGAGCGCGAAGCTTGGAAGAAGCTGCCCATCGACTCGGACAAAGCAACGCTGCACGAAAGCGGATCGCCCGGGCTATTCGGCGAAAAAGGCTTCACCACCCTCGAACGACTTTGGGCGCGCCCAACGGTCGAGATCAATGGAATCGGTGGCGGCTATCAAGGAATGGGAACCAAGACCGTCATCCCAAGTTTCGCGATGGCGAAAATCACCTGCCGGCTCGTGCCGGAGCAGAATCCGGCCGAGATCCTTGAGTTACTGCAGGAACACTTGCGCGAAAATCTGCCGGCCGATGTCGAGATGGAAATCACGCCCGGCCATGTCGGTCCGTGGTATCTGGCCGATCCGCATTCTGCAAATGGCGAAGCGGCGCAACGCGCCTTGCGCGAAGTCTTCGGCGGCGAAGTCGCGCTCATTCGCGTCGGCGGAAGCATCCCGATCGTGGCGGCGTTTCGCGATATCCTTGGCGCGGAATCCCTCCTCCTTGGTCTGGGCTTGCCGGATTGCCGGATGCACTCGCCTAACGAGAACTTCCCGATGGAGAATCTCGAGGCCGGCATTCGCCTCAATCAGGTGCTGCTGCGCGACCTGGGCTCGCAAAGAGGACCGTGAACAAGAGCTTCGCTTTTTTCGGACGCGAAAAGGAAATCGAGCGTCTGCGCAGTCTCCATTTTCTGCGCAAACACGTGCTCGTGGTCGGCCCGGCCGGGATTGGAAAGACCGCGCTTTTGCGACAACTGCGGCAGCGTTGCCCGGTGTTGATCTGCGAGGAAACGTCGAGTCTGCGTCGAATTTGCGACAGCCTCGAGCGGCAACTCGGCTGGACGCGTCGAAAGCTAAATGTCGTCGAGCGGAAGAATCGTTTGCTCGCCTACCTGGGACGACGCGCCGAACCGGTCGCCTTCGATCACGTCGCGTTCACGCCACCGAGGATTGCCCGGTTCATGGGAAAACTCGGCGAATTGATTCCGGTTTGGATCGCCTGCCGTTCAGATCAGCCCGGCGAGATCGGGAATGTCTGGGAGCATCTTTACAAATTCACCCGCGTCGAAATCCCGCCGCTCGAGGTCGCGGAGACACGTCGCCTGATTCTGCAGGCCATCACGGAGAAAAACATTCAACCTGACGCGCGCCAGCACATCCGCGAACTGCATCGAATGAGTCAGGGCAATCCGCGATTGCTTGAAGAACTCCTCATCGAACTGGCGGCGCGCGAATACAAAATGGATGGCTCGTTCGGACTGAACCTGCTGGCGCTCGATCGCGATATTCATGAGTTCGATCTCGCGGTAAAGGCGGCCGCTCAAGAAAGCAGATGAGTTCGCTGCTGAACGAGAATCACAAACGGCATCTGCAAAGCAGCTTTCGCTACATCGACAAGCTGCTCTCCGAAGCCGAGCACGCGATGACGGATGCCGGGTCGCCGTCGCCCTTTCGCGAACACGCCGACGACACTACGCCGATTCAACGAAAAGTGACGCATGACTACATCGTGCGGATTCGCGAGGCGATGCGGCGCGTGATGGAGGAATTCGAGGTCCCGCCGGTGGAACCGCGTTGCGGCGCGACCTGGGCGGCCGGGATCAATTTCATGTTTTGCGCGATCGCGTTAAGCGACCTGACTGCGGATAAGATGCTCGCCTACGGCGAACTTTCGGAGGAAGGCGCGACCGCGGTGGAAAGCATCCGCAGCGAAATCGGCGCGTTGCTCAACAAGCTGAGCGCGTATCTGGCCAAAGGTGCAGGCGGCGATCTGCAAGCACGCCTGGAGCGGCTCGGAGAAACCGGCGATGAAGTCCGGCTATTGGCCGAAATCGAGCGCATCATCACAGCGCATGGCCTCGTGGAATTTCGCGGCGCGCTCACCATGCTGGTCGATCGTTTTGAATCCGCCGCCTTCGAGGTCGGCGTTTTCGGGCGGGTCAGTTCCGGCAAATCATCATTGCTCAATTACATTCTTCAGACCGGTATGCTGCCGGTCGGCGTCACACCTGTCACCGCCATCCCGACGCGCATCAGTCACGGGCCCGTGCCGGAGGCAGGGATCGAATTTGCCGAAGCGCAGGCCAAGATCATCTCACTGTCCGAGCTGGCGGAGTTCGCCACGGAAGAAAAAAATCCGTCCAACAAAAAACACGTGACACGGATCTTCGTGAAGCTTCCGTCGGCACGATTGCGGGAAGGCGTGACCTTTGTCGATACGCCCGGACTCGGCTCACTGGCAGTCGCCGGGGCTGAAGAAACCGTGGCCTATCTGCCTCGATGCGATCTCGGGCTTGTGCTCGTCGATGCCGGTTCCGGGCTTACGCAGGATGACCTCGTCGTCGTGCAAGCGCTCTATCAAGCCGGTGCGACGAGCGCAGTGCTGATCAGCAAATCGGATCTGCTCGGAGCAGGGGATCGCGATCGCATGATCGACTACGTGAAGACGAATCTGCGCACGCAACTCGGAGTCGAGCCGCCGGTCCACGCCATCAGCATTTTCGGATCCGACGCCGCATTATGTGACCGCTGGTTTGAGGAGGAACTGCGCCCGCTGCTAAGACACCATCGCGAACTCATCGTCGCTTCCCGAAAACGCAAGATCGGCGCACTTCGCGAAGCGGTTATCACTGCTCTGGAACGCCGGGAACAATTTGGCGGAGAAGAAGATGCCAGCAAAGTTGCGCCAGACGATGCGCTGGAAGTCCTTCGCGAGGGCGAGCGCGCACTCGAACGAGCGCAGGGACGGGCTTTTTTTCTAACCGGCCAAATCACAAAATCGAAGCCACAGATCATCGACGCCGCGTCCGAAGCGATTTCCGGGGCGCTGCTCGATTCCGACAACATCGATTCCGGAGAAATTTTTGGCGCGACACTCTCCGCGATTCTCGCGGAACCCGTCGCCGCCACATTGCGTTCCCTTCAACAAACCCGGCAGACACTCGCCGGCGCGATGCAACTCGCTCGCGGAGAGTCCGAGACGACGGCGCTTTCTGAAGAGCTGCCGACGCTCACCGGAATGCCGGCGTTGGATGTGAGTGAAATCTCGAAACAGATTCAGATCGAAAAACCGGTGGTGCTTTCCCTCCTCGGCAGGGGAGCGCTGCGGGCGCACGTTCGCCGAAGGCTCGAGAATGAATTCGATCGATTGCTCTTCGACTTCCTGAATTTGCATGCCAACCGACTGCGTCGCTGGATGGAGCAAAGCGTTCAGGCGATGCGGGGTGCTTTCGCCGCGAGCGCCGACATGCAACGCGCGCATCTCGCCGGCGTGCCGCCCGATGTTGCGGGCGACTCTGCCAGCGTCCGAAACGACCTGTGCCTGCTGCAAGACTGGAAGGCGACCACCACGAATGCGCCAGGCCCGGACGCGTCTTAGAATTCTTCCGGACTGCAGGAACGTTGTGGAAGCTTGACCGACGGCACCGAAACAGAGTAATCTCGCGCCGCTTTGAACGATACTGCTACATCATTTCCCACCGCGGGAGGAGCGTTCATGACCACGCACTGGAGCGTGGTGGATGATTTTGCCCGGCAAGCGGCTGCGCCGGAACGTGCTGACGCAGCGCTGGCGCGGCTTTGCCGGGATTATTGGCCGCCGCTTTATCGATTTGTCCGCCAGCGGGGCTACAGCAGAGCGGATGCGCAGGACCTGACCCAGGGTTTCTTTGCCTATCTCTTTGAAAAACAGGCCTTCGCCAAGCCGGACCGGAGAAAGGGGCGGTTCCGCACTTTTCTTCTTGTGCTCTTAAAGCGCTATCTGGGCGCGACGCGCGCGCATCAGCGCCGGCAGAAACGCGGCGGCGCTGAGGAAATGGTATTTCTCGACTGCGACAGGCTGGACGCACTGGACAAAGGCATGGAGGATGCACTTTCGACCCAGGCGCCACTCGATGAGGAGCGGCTGTTTGAATGGAGCTGGGCCGCGGCGCTCGTCAATCGTGCCTTGGAAACTCTGAGCGCGGAATATTCCAGCGGCCAAAGAGCGCGGCTATTTGCCGAGTTGCGACCGTTTTTGACGGGGGGAGTTGGCTTGCCGACCAAGGAAGCTGCGGCCGCGCATCTCGGCGTTTCGATGGAGACATTGCGCAGTCATCTTTTTCGTCTGCGCGCGCGGTATCGAGAGCTGCTCCGCGCGGAGGTGCGCCGAACAGTCCCGCGCAAGAATGATGTGGACGACGAACTGCGCTATCTCTGTCGTGTATTGATTGCGGGTAGTTAATGAAAGGCGGCCAGGTCCGTCGTTGTCGCATGCCGTCGCAGACCGAAAATCAGATTCTGATCTGCGAGCAGTGCGGCGCTCCGTTGCAGAGGCGGGAGAGCGAAAACGAATGTCTCTACTGCCTTTTGCAGGCAGGCATTGAGCCCGAAGGAACCGAGGAGGGCCCTCCGCCTAACGAATCCGGCACACGTTTTTATCAGCACTACGAAATCCTGACCCGCCCGGATGGATCCCGCTGGGAATTGGGCCGCGGCGCGATGGGGGTCACCTACAAGGCTCGTGACATCAATCTCGACACGCAGGTCGCCCTAAAAATCATCAACGCTCGCTTTTCTGCGCGGCCGGATGCGCGGCGACGTTTCCTGCGCGAGGCGCAGGCGGCGGCGCGCCTTCGACACCCGAATGTGGCGAGCGTGTTTCACTTCGGGACGATCAACACGCTGCCCGCGTTTGAGGGCGCGATGACGACGGCGGAGGAGAACGCAGACGCCGGGGACTGCTTCTACGCGATGGAGTTTATCGAAGGTGAAACGCTCGAAGCGCGTCTGCGCCGGAACGGACCGTTGACACCGGTCCTTGCGATCGAGATTGGACTGCAGGTGGCGCGGGCTCTGGCGGCGGCGGAGCGCCGCGGTCTGGTTCACCGCGATCTGAAGCCATCCAACATCATGCTCGTCGCGGAGGAGGAAAGAGCCGCTGCGCAGGACACGCTGAGGAACGCCGACGAAGCGTGGGTAAAAGTGATCGACTTTGGTTTGGCCAAACTCTGCGACAAGACGGAGCAACCTTCCGCGGGTTTTTTTGGCACGGCGGCGTTTGCCAGCCCGGAGCAAATCCAGGTCCGCGAAGTTGACGCGCGTTCAGACATTTATTCGTTAGGGACAACGCTTTGGTATTCCCTTACCGGCAAGGTTCCTTTTCCCGACCGCTCACCCAATGACAAACATGATCCGGGAGCCAGCGTTCCGCTGCCGATCGCTCAACTCGCGGAGCGTGGTGTTCCCGCCTCTGTCATCGCGCTCCTCGAATCGGCCCTCGCGCCAAATCCAGATGATCGTCCGCGGACGGCAGCTGAGTTTGGACAGGCGCTCCAGGATTGTCTCGAGGATCTAACCGGGTTCGTCCGCCTACCTCGCAGGCGCGCTCGCAGATGGGCACTCGCCTGCGGCGGCCTGGGGATTGCGGCGGCGCTAATCGTCGCGATCGTTTTCGGTTCGGCCAGTTCGGTACCAGAGGACAAATCGATTGCCGTGCTGCCTTTCCGGAACCTAAGCAGCGATCCGGCGAACAACTTTTTCGTCGAGGGCGTCGAAGAAGACATCCTTTCGTGCCTGGCCAAGATCCACGACTTGAAAGTGATTAGCCGCCTGAGTTCGTCGCGTTATCCGGCCGACTCGCAGCGCGATCTGCCGGCGATCGGGCGAGCGCTCGGAGTGCGGCATGTTCTCCAAGGTAGCCTGCGCCGCGAGGGCAATCGCGTGCTTTTGCACGTTGCGCTGATTGACACGCACGATGGGCACGAGCTTTGGGCGGAGCGCTACGATCGGACTCTGGCGAACGCGATTACCCTGCAGGGCGAATTGGCCAGCGCCGTCGCCGATGCTCTCGATGCCACGCTGAGTCCACAGGAAAAAGTGGAGATGCAGTCCAAGCCCACAGGTAATCCGGGCGCCTATGTGCTCTATCTGCGCGGACGAAAATTTGATAACAGTCCCACGTTTGCCGTCTCTGATTATGAAGCGGCCCAGGCGCTCTACAGCCAGGCCATCGCGCTCGATCCGGGATTTGCCCTGGCACATGCCCGGCGCGGCGCAACGCTAGCCTATCTTTATCGCTTCCGCGGTCCCAGCGAGGAATTGAAGAATGGCGCCCACGCCGAAATCAGCGAAGCTCTGCGCCTTAACCCGGATTTGGGTGAGGCGCACCTCGCAAAAGGTCTCTCTTATTATCGGATCGAACGTGATTTCGATCGTGCCCTGCCAGAATTGGAAATTGCCCGCCATCTGCTCCCTAACGACACCGAAGCGGAGAGTTTCGTCGCCTACATTCATCGTCGGCGCGGCCAGTGGCGTGAGGCACGTGCTGGGCTGGAACGGGTGCTAAGTCGCGACCCACGCAATTCAACCTATGCGGAGGAACTTTACACCACTGCCTATTTGTTACGTGACTGGCCTGCTGCCGCGCAGCGGATCAGACATGCCGAAGCGATAAATCCCAACTATTCCCTGTTCAAGGTCGAACGTGCCTTGGTCGACGTCTGGCAAAATGGGAACCTTGGCCCACTTCAAGAGGTGTTTGCGGAGCTCAAGACCTATGGCGACCCCGAAGGGACTCTTGCCTGGATGCGGTGGGATGCAGCAATGCTGGCGCGCGATTTCGAGACAGCCCAGGCTGCGATCGACGGCTTCCCATTCGAGACCCTGCCATCTGTCTACAGCGGCCCGGTGCCCAAGAGTTACCTCGAAGGCTGCATCGCGCTCGCCAAGGGGGAAAATGTCCGAGCCCAATCGTTTTTCGAAACCGCTCGCCCAGTGATGGAAGCGGAAATGATTGCCCACCCGGACAACGCCCTGCGTCATGCCCGGCTCGGGTTGCTCTACGCCTACATGGGGCGAAAAACCGATGCGATTCGCGAGGGAGAGCGGGCGGTGGAATTAAAGCCCGTTTCGCGGGATGCCTTCGATGGTCCCGAACAGCTCGGCAATCTCGCTCTCATTCACGCCCGGTTGGGAGACAACGATGAGGCGATCTCGATGATCGAGAAGTTGCTGCAAATGCCGGGCGGCGTGTTTTTTTACGAAGGCAGCATGAGCCTTTGGGAATTGCGCCTGCGCTGGCAATGGGATCCACTGCGGAGCGATCCGCGCTTTCAGAAAATCCTTGCCGGCCCGGAGCCACCAACCGTTTTCTAATCGTCCCCCACCGCCCTCAGTTCATGACCATACCCGCTCGAGACAAGACCCCCGCCTGCGAACAATGCGGCGCGCCACTGCTTGGCTTGGCGGGTGAGGAAGGCTGCCTGAACTGCCTGCTCAGCACGGGAATCGAGGGCGAGCCCGAGGATGCGCAGGCTTTGCCCAATGAACCTGTTAGGCGTCTTTATCAGCATTACGAAATCCTGACGCGTCTCGATGGATCGCCGTGGGAGTTGGGCCGGGGCGCGATGGGGATCACCTACAAAGCGCGGGATGTGAACCTCGACACGCCCGTTGCGCTCAAGGTGATCAACGCCCGCTTCTCAGCCCGTCCGGAGGCGCGCCAGCGCTTTCTGCATGAAGCCCAGGCCGCGGCACAACTCCGTCATGCGAATGTCGCGAGTGTTTTTCACTTTGGCACGATCGATAATACGTTGCCCGCTGCCGAAGCGGCTAGCGGAGAAAAAAGCGATGGCGGCGATTGTTTCTACGCCATGGAGCTCGTCGACGGTGAGTCGCTCGAGGCCCGTTTGCGACGCACCGGACCGCTCAATGTGGAACTCGCGCTCGAGATCGCGCTGCAGGTCGCGCGCGCCCTGGCCGCGGCCGAGAAACGCGGTCTCGTTCATCGCGATTTGAAGCCGTCGAACGTCATGCTCGCGGCTAAGACGGAAGTTTACCCGGCGCATGATGCGCTCGGCGATGACCGGCAAGTGTCGGTGAAAGTGATCGACTTCGGTCTCGCCAAACTCGACGGGGACGAGAGAGATTCGACCACGACCAAGCGTTTTCTGGGGCCCCGGGCGTTTTCCAGCCCGGAGCGGAAATTAGCCGGCGGGGTCGGCCGCCGCTCCGACATCTACTCGTTAGGTGCAGCCCTCTGGTATTCGCTTACCGGCAAACTTCCTGGCGTCTATCCGGCCGACATGCCTTTGCCAGCGGATCAACTCACCGGGCGGCGCATCCCCGCGCCCGTCATCACGCTCTTGAAGTTAATGCTTGCGCCCGACCCGGAAGAGGGGCCGCATTCTGCCGTCGAGCTAACCGAGGCGCTGCAGGGTTGCCTTGAAGCGGTCCGCAACGCGAGGCGCTCTTCTCAAAAGCGCGCCCGGCGCTGGGCCGTGGCTGCCTGCCTGAGTTTGGTCGCGGCGCTGGTCGGCGCGCTCATCCATTTCGCACCCTCGCCTACTCCGCAGGACAAATCCCTTGCCGTGCTGCCGTTCCGAAACTTGAGCAACGATCCGGTCAACGCCTTTTTCGTCGAAGGTGTGCAGGACGACATCCTTTCCCGCCTGGTCAAGATCCGTGACTTGAAAGTAATCAACCACGTCGGAGCGTCGCGCTTTCCGGCCGATGCTCCGCGGGATTTGCGCTCCATCGGTCGGACGCTCGGGGTACGGCATCTCCTCGAGGGAAGTCTGCGCCGTGCCGGCGACAGGGTTCTGCTCCACGTCTCGTTGATCGACACGCGCGATGGACACGAAGTTTGGTCCGAAGGCTATGATCGCAAGCTGGTGGACGCGATCAATCTGCAAGGCGAGCTCGCGAGCAAGATCGCCGATGCGCTCGATGCGAAGCTCAGCCCGCGCGAAAGAGGCGACGTGCGGGCCAACTCCACCCGCAACCCCGATGCCTATGTGCTCTACCTGCGAGGCCGCAAGCTCGAAAAGAACCCCGCGTTTTCGATTTCTGCCTACGAAGGCGCCGAAGCCCTCTACCGGCAGGCCGTCGCGCTTGATCCGGGTTTTGCTTTGGCCCATGCCCGGCTCGCCATTACGCTCGGATTGCTTTTTCGCTTTCGCGGGCCATCCGAATACCTCAAGGCCGCTGCACACGCGGAAGCTCGTGAGGCGTTGCGCCTCGAGCCCCACTTGGGCGAAGCGCATCTTGCCCAAGGCCTGTGTCACTACCGAATCGACCGCGACCTCATGCGGGCCCTACCGGAGCTCGACACCGCTAAGCACCTTCTTCCGAATGACACTGAGGCGGAAGTGACCATAGCGTTCATTCACCGCAGGCGCGGCGAATGGCGGGAAGCTCAGAGGGATCAGAAGCGTGCCCTCGATCGCGAT
The DNA here is from genome assembly GCA_963782205.1 of uncultured Verrucomicrobiae bacterium. GTDB lineage: Bacteria > Verrucomicrobiota > Verrucomicrobiia > Chthoniobacterales > UBA10450 > Palsa-1392. Next base: position 11,300 of record CAWAIY010000020.1, read on the forward strand.
CCCCTCAATTACGAGTACGAACATGAACTCTATGCCACAGCTTGTCTTCTGCGCGATTGGCCGTCGGCAGCGAGGCATGCCGTTCGCGCTTCGCTTTTGGCGCCCAAAATGGATCCATTGAAGGGTGAGCGAGCGCTCGTGGCTTTTTGGCAAAACGGCAACCTCACTCCGGTGCAAGAGTTCCTTCGCGACCTGAACGGGTTTGGGGATCCAGAAGGTAATCTGGCCTGGGGGCGCTGGGATGCGGCGATGCTTGCGCGGGATTTCGTCGCGGCCCAGACGGCGATTGACGGCTTTCCGTTGGAGACCTTGCCGTCCGTTCTGAGCGCGCCATTTCCGAAAAGTTATTTGAAAGGCTGCACCTTGCTGGCTCAAGGCGAGAACGCGCGGGCGCAGGAATTATTCGAGGACTCGCGTCCTTCGATGGAAGCTGAAACGCTCGCTCACCCGAACGATGCCATGCGCCATGCCCGGCTCGGTTTGCTCTACGCTTACATGGGTAGGAAGACGGATGCCATTCGGGAGGGAGAATGCGCGACGCGACTCGTGCCGGTATCCGGGGACGCCATCGATGGTCACCAGTGGCTCTGCAATCTCGCGTTGATTCATGCACGAATCGGCGACAGGGATCAGGCGCTCTCGATGGTCGAATCGCTTCTTCAGCAGCCGGGTTGTGTTTCGCCACTCAACGAAGCGTGCCTCACACTTTGGGATCTGCGTCTGCGCTGGCAATGGGACCCGCTACGGAAGGATACACGTTTTCAGAAGATCCTCGGGAGCCCGGAGCCGGCGACGATCTATTGACCCTCGGACCGACCTTGGTAGCCTGCGCGAGGAAATCGCAACCGCGCTTCGCCCCTGACTTTTTCCCGACCTCCGAATTATTTTTGCAACGCCGGAGAAATTTTGCGCATGGAAAAGGTAGAGACACTTCGGTGTCAAGTACCGATGGCTTAAACCCTAGATCCTCAGATCCCACGGCGCTTGGAGGCGGTCAGACGCCTTCAGGCGCGGGATCGGGAGGAGACTCAGATCACGCGGGTGCGTCAACCATTTCCGGAGCCGGCACCCGTTTGACCGCTTCGAGCTGACTGCGCCACAGGTGCGGCGGGAGGAGGCCGATCATCATGAAGGCGAGCTGACTCGCGCCGAAGGCAATCAGCCAGGGGAAAGCGCTATCCATGAATCCGTAGGAATGGAGCCCAATCCCGAGCATGTTCACGCCAAACCATGACCAGCTTGTGACGATGTTGCCGAAGACGGCCATCACCATCAGGCCCCGCTGCTTAATGAGTCCACCCCAACGGGCGTGCAGGATGATCGCATTCCAGAGGACGATGAGAAGCGCACCATTTTCCTTCGGATCCCAACCCCAAAAGCGGCCCCAGGATTGATCGGCCCAAATCCCGCCGAGGATCGTGCCGACGAAACTAAACAGCGTCGCGAAACAGACGATTCCGTAAACCATGCGCGAAAGCGACTGCGCCGTGCCGCGATCGAGGGAAGGCGTGAAGGCGCCCCTCACGATATAGGTGAGGGCGAGGAATCCAGCCAGGAACGTCGAAGCGTAACCGAGCGTGACGCAGACGACATGAGTGGCGAGCCAGCCATTGGTGTCGAGGACAGCCCGCATCATTTCCATCGTATCGCCGTCCATCGAGAGATGATGCGCAATCAGCAGGGTGATGAAGCCGATCATGGCCGCGGTCGCGCTTCCGATGCCATTGCGGAAAAAGCGCTCGAGGAAAATCCCAAGCAAGACCGCGCCCCAGCCGATAAAGACGGCCGAAGAATAGAGATTCGTCACCGGCGGCCGGCCTTCCAGATACATCCGCGTGATCAAACCGGCGGAATGGATGAAGAAGGTGACGATGAGGAGCGCGAAAGCGTAACGCCCCAACGTCTGCGGCCAAACGAGCCACGATGCCGCGGCGAGGATGAAGATCAGAACATAAATCACCATCGCACTGTAGAAGGGCTGGAGTTGGTTGAAGACCGACTCGACCTTCGCCTTCCAAACGCGCCGCGGCAGGTCGTGCTGCAACTCCGCCGAATACTTGTCGAGCGTTTTGTTGAAGGCTGCCGGATCGTTTGCCCGGAAGGCCGTCGCCATCGCCGCCCAGGCGTTTACCGCCGGGTGCAATTTCCCATCGGTCAGGAAGCTGATAAGGCTTTCCCCCATCTTCCGCCACTGCAACGGATCGTCGTTAGGCGGAAAGGGCGGGATCGGAAAAAAATATCCGGTCTCGGCGAGGAAGCCGAGATTTTGCAACGCTTCCGCCGTGATGCCGGTATTCATTGGTACCGGCGACGGATGGATGTTTTTCACCAGTTCGTCGATCTGACTTTTGAAATCGACCGTGCCGGCGACCTCGAGAGTGTTTTCGAGCCGGTGATAAAGGGTCAGGCGCTCAAATAACTTGATGATATCGCGCTGAAATGGTGAGCGCAGTTGCGCGTCCACCTTTTCGGCCAACGCGGCCTGCTGCTCGACTTCCTGCAGGTGCGGGACGAATTGGCGGAAGGAAAAATATTTGCCCGCCTCCGGGCTCAAATTGAGCGCCGTGAGCGTTTCCGGATTTCGAATCACGAAAATCTTTCGCTGATCAGCTTGGTCCTGCTTCATCAGCACCTCGGCCAGCCAATCCGTTGCGCTGAGCGTGCCATGGTCGGTTTGGAGCGTTTGCTTGCCCTGTATGATGAGGAGCGAATTGCGCGCGACGGTATCGAGCGGCTTGATCCGTCCATTCAACAGGACCGGGAGGCGGCCAAATTTCTGCATCTCGAAACCGCCCCAGATATCGTGCTGAAAAAGCGGCGCGACGGCATAGAGGAGGGCCCCGGTCACAATCAGCCAAATGACCAATGAACGGTTCTTCTTCACCGGCTCCTCTTTTTTACGAACCCAAAGAGATGCATCGAAAATTGCGTGAGGAGGCCGAGCGCGACGAGACCACACGCAATATAGGGCAGCAACATCGCGGGATTCTTCACCACTTGCAAAATGCTGGTCTTGTCATTGTTGTCGAAACCCGACTGATAAAAGGTGAAGCCGCGGTAGCGCAGGGGATCGTTCATCGAGATGAGGACCTCGCGATTTTCGTTGCGCTGGAAATCGAGCAGGCGCACGCGGCTGGAAAAGTTTTTTGGAATGTCGGTACCGGCATAACGATCATGTGCGAAGTGGAGGAGCGTGAGCGCGAATTGTTTGTAGAAACGCCGCTGCCGCATCACGAGCGAGTAGGTGTGGCCGTCGAGGGTGAACGTCTGCCAGTTGGGAATCGCGTTCGAAACAAGCCAGGTTCCCAACGAACCCTGCACGCCGTCGATCTCGACGAAAGCCGCGCTCAAGTCGCGCTCGTCGTCCTTCACCGTGCGCGGCTCTTCCGTCACCACGACGTTTTTTCCGAATCCCATCGTCGCCGACGAGGGCGGCGCCTGCGGGGCCTGCGCGCGCATCACGAGCCGCGAGTTCGGCATGAACTGCTGAATCTTGAGCGTGAAGGGCAGAGTCGGATTTTGGATCGTGCCTTCGTGAGCCAGCACCTCTTCCGGGATGGCGACGACCTGGTCGAACTTTGGATCGGTCGAATCGATCACGGCCAATTCCACTTCCCGCGGCGCCTCCGAGTAGCCGAGTGTCTGACCTTCGTCGATCCGCATCTGCGTCTCGCGCGCGAAGAGACCGGTCAGCAACTGCCCGATCAAAAGCAGAATGACGCCCAGGTGCAGAAGGATGATTCCAATTTTCTTCTTCGAAAGTTGGAAACGCGTGGCATGCGCGGCCAGCAGATTGATCAGGAGGACCGATCCCAGCAGATAACCACCGGGCAGAATCGGAACCTTCCAGTTCGCTCCCGGCGGCGACCAAAAGACGAGCAGGCTCTGGAAATAACGTGCCTGCACCGCGTGGATCCCGAGGTGCACCTGCGCCAGCGTACCGAGGAATACGAGCACCATTCCCAGCCCGAGACAGACCACAGTCAACCGCAGCGAGGAAAGAACTCGGAGACCTGACTTGAGCGGAAACGGACGAACGATAGTTTCGGACATTCGTTAGGGAATTTTCAGGCTCTGCAGGAAATTGGTGAAAGCGCTCTTCTGTGATTCGACGGCAGCATCTTCGCCCGTCATTTTAACAAACCAGGAGCGACCGTTTTCATCCAGGATGGCGGCCAGGATGCGTTGTTTTTCCTGCTTGTCACCCATCGGGGCATCGCTCACCAGGTCGACCACCAGGTAGTCGTGCCCGCTCGATTTCACATGCTCGGCCGTCTTCGCAAGCGTGTCTTCATCGATCGGACCAAGATTCACCTGACCGCGCCAGCGGTTCACGTTCGCGAGATCGCCTCCGGCAATTCCCGGCAGCGAGACAACCGAAACATCCGTCTCCTTTCCGTTAGGGGCGGTGGCATTGAAGCTGGCCAGCCGCATCGGCGAAAGCGGCTTTTCCTGCCAGCCCGGTGGGAGGGTGTATTGCAGCGGTGCACCTTGCGAGGGTTCGATCGCGGGTGGTATCGGGGCATTTGCATTGTTGCCGCCGGCATTCGCGCTCATCGGGGCCGAGACCGGTGCCGATTCGGCCGCGGCTGAGCTTTCGGTCAGACGCACGCTTTCCAGGAATTGCTTGAAGGCGTCCCGCTGCGATTCGACGAGTTGGTCCGGCCCCATCATTTTGAAAAACCATGTCTGTCCGTTGATTGGGAAAATTCCGCCAAGGATTCGCGACTTCGAACCGTCCGGGTTGATTGGCTGCTCGCTAACGAGATCAACAAAAAACATGTCGCGGCCGGCGACCGACATCGGCGAGCCCGCCTGGGTGGCATCCGAGACCGGTGCCAACTTCAGCTGGTTGCGCCATCGATTGACATTCGCCAGCAGACCGCCCGCGGCTTCCGGGAAGGAAATCACTGACACATCCGCCGTCTTCCCATCCGCGTTACGTACGAGGAAACTTCCTTTGCGAAAACCGGAGGCTGGTTGTGCTTCCCAGTCCGACGGCGCGGTCCAATGGACTTCGGCCGGCGGAGCGTTGGCCGGCATCGCCGCCTGCTGCGGGACGGACTCCGGCTGCGTTTCTTTCGGAATGCGATAGACGGTGATCTGCGCGTTGTCGCTTCGGCCACAACCGCTGCCAAGGAAAACAATGGCTGCCAGGAAAGACAGCCTAACGACCACTTCGCGAAGAATAAGTAATGGCTTCAAGGGCAGGTGCGAAGTACCCGCCAAGACCGGGGAATGTCAAGGAGATGGGCCGGCTGCCCCACGAGAGTCAGCGCTCCGTTTCCTCGACCGTCCCCAACGTTTTTACGGCGCAACCAGTTCCTGCCCCTGACCGCGCGCGACCCATTCTTCGGTTCCTGGCACGGGTGAATCTGGCGCCCAAAGCGGCGCGCGCTCCGGATGATAACGCGAGCCAATCGGGATGGAATAGTCATCGGCGTCGTATTCACGAGTCCGCTTCAGCAGTTTGCGAAATGACTTGATCGATGTCGAAGGCTGATGTTCGAAACCATAGATCCGCCCTGCGAACGCGTCGGTCATCTGCTCGACATAGCGGGAGTGGACGAAGGTCGCGAAAGCAAACGGCTGCTCCCAGAAAAGATCGATCATGTCTTCCAGGTTATCGATCCCTTGCTCGCAAGCCATCTGGTGCTCTTCAAACGGATTCGCTTTGCCGTTCAGCTTTCCATCGAGGTATTGGCGCACGATGGGAGCGGCAAACTCCGCCTCCCGCATCGTTACCGTAACGCCGAAGGAAAAGATCGGATCGATGAAACGGTGCGAGTCGCCAATGCAGATAAAGCCCTTCCCGCAGAATCCGCGTACCTGATATGAGTAATTTGGAATCACGTGCACCTTCTCGGCCATGTCGAGCTTCGGAACGCGTCGCCCGATCTCGGGATTGATGCTGTAGATCTCGCTCCGGAAATACTCCTCCGGCGTTTGCTTCTTCTCGACGAACTTGGCCCGCGGGGTGACCATTCCCAAGCTCACCACTTCCTTGTCGACCGGGATAAACCACGCCCAGTGAAACTTCTTGTCGTAAAGGATGAGCGTATTGTCTTTGGCCTGCTCCCCCGCGGTGCCGCTGCCGCGGATCGCGCCGCGGACATGGGTGAAAAACGCGACCTGCTTGTCATAGCTTCCCATGTACTTGGGGCCGGTAACCTTCTGGTTGGCGAGAAACGTCGCCTGACCGGAGCAGTCCAACACGACCCGGGTGGCGATGTTTTCCTCTCCGCCATTCGGGTGGCGAATCCTGATGCCGGTGAGCGCCCCGTCCTCCTGCAGAGCTTTGATCGCAGTGCCACGAAGAATCTTCGCCCCACGATCGACGGCTTCCTGCAGCATCATCCGGTCAAACTCGCTCCGGCGCACCTGCCACGTCGTGCTATCGTGGAGGTTCCAATCCGCGTCGCGTGAGGAAACCTTTACATACCAGGTCGTGGCGGCGTTTGTTCCGTAGACGCGCACACCGTGTTTGATGGGATTTTCCATCGCATCCATTTTCTCTTGCAGCCCGAGCCGCCGGAGCACTTGCGCCGCCTCCCCGGTGAGAGATTCGCCGATGTGAAAGCGCGGGAACTCCTCCTGTTCGAGGATGACAGGAGTGATTCCCTCGCGGAGTAGAAACATCGCCGCGGCCGCACCGCCGGGACCGCCGCCGATAATGAGTACATCTGTTTTCATAAAGTGGTTTGCTGAAGTTGGAATCCTCGGAGTTGAGCCTCTGCGATTCGAGACTGGGATGTGAGAGGACATCCGAATCGCACGCGACGACTACCTACTGTTCGCGGAATAATCGCAGAAACTGTGCCTTGCCGCGATCAATCGCACAAGTTTTTTCGCCTAGTGCCCGTCGAATGTAACTATTTTGTAATGTTACCGACAGAACACCCACCGGCTACTTGAGGCTTCGGACGCGTGTCCGATCCCACGGCGGCTTTCGGCGGTTGGTGGTGCCGAATCAAGTTTGGCGTAGACTGAGGTTGCGACCGGCGTGGACTCGGAAATCGCTTCCCAACCCGGGGGCAGCAGTGCTATAACAACCATAGGTTTCGTACAATGCGCACTCCGTCTTGTCCTCGTCTTTTCTCCGGCTTGCTTGGTCGCCTTGTCCTGGTCGCGTCTCTCGTTTTTGGCGCCTGCCAGCCGCAGAAAGTGGTCCTCACGCCCGGCGAAAATGACCTCGTCGTGCTCAATGGCTGTGTCATTTCCGCGTGCAACTACCTCGCCGTTGTCCAAACCCAGCACAGCCTGGAGCCGAATTTTTGGGCCAGGATTCTCCTTGTTCGCTATAAGAATCATCCGGCCGGTCACGCCTACTGCGTTTGGGAAACGGAGGGCACCATCTACGGCTACGATCGCAACGCCGGATCGTTCCCCATTCCGGTTTACACGCGTGAACCGAAGCTCATCGCCAGCGTCTTGGCCAAAGGGTTGTCCAAGGCCCTGAACGAGCGCTTGACCGTCAGCCAGGCAGAGTTTGTGGAGCCGCGCAAAACTGACCTCTACAAGTTCTAGAACGGCTGGCCGCGTCAATCCGGCAGCGTCCTTCAACGGGCAAAAAATTTGCGCGACCATTGCTGGTCGCGCTGCGAAGGCTCGGGAACGTTACAGTGACTTTTTGTATTGCAGTAGTGACTTCCCAGCTCGCATGCTTCTTTAAAGCACCGGCTGTACCAAGGCTGCCCTTCCAATCAAAGTTTCGTGATTGAAAGGATTCGATTTCCCATCAGGCCCGCGAAAGATCGGCACGCTTTTGCTTGCGTTACGGCGCAGGAAGCCGCTTCATTCAAAAATGAAGCTTTTCATTCTCCTGGCTTCGTCAATTGTCGTCAGCCTTTCGCTGCTCCAGGCCAGTCCGGAGGATTCGAAGGGCGTCGCGAAAATCACCAAGAACGAAGCAGAGCATATTGCTCTCCGAAATCATGCCGGTGCGCGGGTTACGGCGGCGAAGCTGGAAGCCGTGCAGGGCAAAATGGTTTGGTCGGTTGAGGTCGCGGAACCGAAGGCGCAGCACGTAATGCACGTCTCGGTGGATGCGATGAGCGGTCACATCCTTTCCGAGAATAAGAGCGAAAATTAGGCGACATCGCTTAGGTGACGCGCCTCAGGCTCGCTTATTTTTTCCCCCAGACCTTTTCAAGGTAACTGACGCGACCGGATCCGATATGATAGGCCTCGAACGCCTCTGGATTTTTCAGGTAATATTTTTGGTGATATTCTTCGGCCGGATAGAACGGCATCCTCGGCAGAATTTCCGTCACGATTGGCTGATCAAATCGGCCCGATTTGGCCAGCTTTTCCTTGGAAACCTCGGCGAGCCTTTTCTCCTCTTCGTTGCCATAGTAAATGGCCGCCTGGTAAGAAAGGCCGATATCGTGGAACTGTCCGTCGGCCTGGGTCGGATTGATGTTATGCCAGAAAATGTCGAGCAATTGATCGTAGGAAATCTGTGCCGGATCGTAGGTGACTTCGATCGCTTCGCGGTGCTGCGTTTTGTGAGCTGACACGAGGTTATAGTTGGCCGTCTCTTTGCTTCCACCGGTATAACCGACGACTGTTTTTGTGACGCCTTTGGCCTGATCGAACGGCGGCTGCATGCACCAAAAACAGCCGCCGGCGAAGACCGCCGTTTTCGTTTCCGCGTGGGCCGTGACAACAAGGCCGCAAAAGGCGAGCATGAGAAGAAGTTTATGCATGGCTTCCGGTAAGACTGAGGTGCACGATCAAATATTCCAACAAGTTCCGTCCGCCGCCCCGGAGACGGATGCAAAGCGCGAGGACACGCCAACCGCTTCCGAGTTCGAATTGTTTCCGGAGAATTATTTCGCGCCGCTCGATCTCGCCGCGGTCTTCGGTCGGGTCGCGCCCCTCGAGGTCGACCTCGGTTGCGGCGACGGCGGGTTCCTTGCGCAATTGGCGGTAACGTTTCCGCAACGGAATTACCTCGGAATCGAAAAGCTCGGCGGTCGCGTGCAGCGGGGTTGCAAAAAGGCGGCTCGCCTGGCGGTTCGCAACCTGCGGTTTTTGCGCATCGAAAGCACCTACGCGGTGGAATACCTGCTGCCGCCCGGCTCGGCCGAAGTTGTGTATCTGCTTTTCCCCGATCCCTGGCCGAAGAAAAAACACAAGCGCCGGCGCATCGTGCAACCGGCCTTTCTCGAGTCGGTCCATCGCGTACTCGGGCAGGACGGGCGTTTCCGCATCGCGACGGACCAGGAGTCCTATTTCAAAACAATTCGCGATCTGATTTCGCCCGCGGCCTTTGTGGAAGAAAGCCCGCCGCCGGACGAATCGCTCCCGGTCACGACTTTCGAGCGCCACTTTGTCAGAGAAGGTACGCCCATTTACCGACTCGAGCTGCGCAAGGTTTCGTGATTCAGGAAACCGGTCGCCTCCCAATGATTGCGGAAGAATTCCAGGCAGACGGCGCCGCTTTTATCCTGTCGAAAAAGGCGGATGCCGCGCGCGCGTACCATTTCGGCCCAGTCGTCGGCGATTCGTTCACGAGTGGGGAAATCCACGGAAGTCGCGATGATTAGCTGTGGGTCCACAGCATCGAGAAAGTCCGGTGCGCCAGATGGGCCGTGGTAATACTGGCCTTTGATCAGCACGTCGCTTTTGAGTTCAACAGGCCGGGAGAGCAGGGCTTGCTCGGTGGCTGGTCCGCTGTCGGAAATGAGGAGGACGCGATACTTTCCTTCGATCACCAACTGCACAACCAACGCCTGATCATCGGCCACCCTGGATCGCACCCCAGCTACCGGGTGGAGAATGTGCGCCATTACCAGAGGCGAAAGAGCAAAGGAATCGCCGCGCGCCGCAATTTCCCGTTGTGGCAGCCTAACAACTAACGAGTGGTGCACGCTCGAGCGGTCCGGGGCGCCATTGTCGATCACCCGACGGGGCCGGAACTCATCGAGCACGTAGCTCGCGCCGCCGATGTGCAACGAATCGCCATGACTGAGCAGGAGACCGTCGAGCCGATCAATCCCGCGCGAGTGCAGATAGTCGCGCAGGAAGCGTTCGTAGTCGCGCACGCTACCCGCATCGAGCAGCCAGTCCGTGCTTCCATCGCGCAAGTGCACGGCCGCGCCGGCTCCGGCATCAAGCACCGTAATTTCCGCCTGGGCGCCTGTCGGCCAGTGTGGCCGTTCCACGTAGATGTGACCGGTTGGTAGTTGGGCGAACACTTGCACGAAGCCAAAGATGGCTTTCGCCAGGCTCCAGTTGGCGTTGTTGAAAACGAGCGAGAGCGCCGGAGAAAGCGGCGACGCCAGGAGCGACATCAAGCCGACGGCCAGCACGCAAAACGCGATCGGTACAATGGTCAGATTCGCGAGCACTGAGATCGGCGTAACCAGGTAAAAATACCAAATGATGAGCAGAAACGAACCGATCCATGCTGCCGCCGAGAGCGCAATTCCGCTCGCCAGCCACCCGTAGCTGCGTTCGAAGACGCGCCGGCTCCGACTGACGAGACTGCGTGGAAGAAAGGGATCGGATGCGCCTGGTCGCAACAGGACGCGAAGAATCCCCGCGCGCCAAACGAGAATGGCGCCAACCACTGCGAACGAGAGTTGAAACCCGGATGTAAAAACCTGGTTGCTGTCAACCGAGAGAATGACGAGTGCGGCCCCGGCCAGGCTGTTCAGTGCGAGGACCGGTCGATCGAAAAAGATTCCGCCTAACAAAAAGGCGGCCATCGTCGCAGCGCGCAGACTGGAGACGTGGAAACCCGTGATGGCCGAGTAAAAAAACAGGCAGGGAATGATCACCGCCGCGGCGACCGCGCGCGGGAAGCGCAGGAGTGAAGTTACGATCCAGAGCAGTTGCGCAATGATGCCGACGTGCAACCCGGCGACCGCGAACAGGTGCAGCGTGCCGGTTTGTTGAAACGGTTGCTCGATGTCGTTAGGCGAATCGTGCCGGATTCCGAGGGCCATGCCGCTGATCAGCGCAACCACATCGGGCGAATTCTCCAGTCCGCGCGCCAGCGTCGTCTGCATCCACTTTCGCGCTCGCGCCGCGGCGCGCGCCGCGAAGTTGCCGCCGCCAGTTTGTAGAATTGTCCCGTCGCTCAGATAGCGAGCGAAAAGGCTCTGGTAAACATCGCGTCGCGCAAGATAACTGTGAAGGTCGAAAACGCCCGGGTTTCGCGGCGGCGGAATCGGTTCGATGAGGCCGCGCAGTCTTATTTCGTCGCCAAATTGCGGATTGCCTTTCCACCGAACCCGGACCGTGGCTGCGCAGGGCTCGCGCTGTCCGTCGAGTTCGATTGTTCCGAGACGAAGAAGAAAGGTTGCGTAATCATTAGGCGAGATCTTCAGTTCGCTCGCGACGGTGCCGGTCACGGTCACCACTCGCGACCGGTTGCCCAGCCGGGCGCTGAGTGCTTTTCCTGGCGCGTCGGTCATCTGCTCCAGGTGCAGAGCGAAGAACGCCGCAGTGATGAGAGGCGGAGTGAGCCACGCTGCCGGTCGGATGAGAGTAACGAGAGCAACAAGGATGATCGCGCAGCAGAGCGGCCCAATCGGCGCCGGGAAGAATTCCGCAAGGAGGATGCCGCCAGCCGCCGCCAGAGCCGCGCCGAGCAAAGGTTGCCGGGGGGGATTCATCGGGTCTCGGGGAACTCCTTTCTTTACCAGGTAGACTTCTCCCGCCGCCTCACCGCCGCGCAAAACGATTGCTTCACCCGTGTTAGTTAATATGGTTGGCCGACTGTGCCGACACCTTTTTCGCGCAGGAAGCGAAGCAACGTCGTCCGAGCAGACGCGAAGAACGGGGCGGAGAAACAATCCGCGCGCCGCGTTGGGCTGAAGCCCGGGCTCGATTGGCATAAGCGCAACTTCCTCACTGAAGTCCTTATTCCGTCGCTTTTCACCAAGCGTTCCGGCCTGCGTGCCAATCCTCTTTTTCCCAGAGTGAAAGCGGGAGAGATTTGCATTACCTGGATTGGCCACGCCTCATTCCTGATCCAGCTCGGCGGCATGAATGTGCTGATCGATCCCAATTGGTCGATGTGGCTGAGCGTGATCAAGCGGCTCAAACGTCCTGGGCTGCACATCGATAACCTGCCTTCGATCGATATTGTGCTCGTGACCCACGCGCACTTCGATCATCTCGACCGCCGGACGCTGCGCCGGGTCGCGGCCGATCAGCCGATCGTGGTGCCAACCGGAGTCGGAAACCTGGTGCACGATCTGGGTTTCAACATCGTGCACGAGCTGGATGAATGGCAGGAGGTGCAGCTCGGCCCGCTCAAGATCTCGCTCACGCCGTGCCATCATTGGGGCGCGCGCATGTTGCACGACCAGCATCGCGGCTTCGGCGGATTTGTCATCATGGGCGCCGGTCGCTCCATTTTTCACTGCGGCGACAGCGCCTATTTCTCGGGCTTTGAGGAAATCGGGAAGCGCTTTCCGATCGAGATCGCGCTGCTTCCGATTGGGGCCTACGACGCTCCAAGCAAGCGTGAAGTGCACATGAATCCGGAGGAAGCGGTGCGCGCCTTTCTCGAGCTGGGTGGGCGGAAACTGGTGCCGATGCATTACGGGACCTTCCGCCTCGGCTTCGAGCCGCTCGACGAGCCGCCGCAGCGTTTGCTCTCAAGCGCGCGCGCCAACGGGGTCGACGACAAGGTGCTGCTGATGACGGAAGGACGGCCGGTCGTCCTCTAAGCGGCGAGCCGCCGCTAGTACACGTCTCGCCGGTAGCGCTTGTCGCTCTTCAGTTTTTCGACGTAGTCGCTCGCTTGCTCGACGTTTAGCCCACCCTGCTCCTGCACGATTTTTCGAAGCGCGGCGTCGACATCCTTCGCCATCCGTTTGGCGTCGCCGCAAACGTAAAAGTAGGCGCCTTGCGCGAGCCATTTCCAGAGTTCCTCCGCCGCCTCCATCATCCGGTGCTGCACATAAATCTTGTGTGCCTGATCGCGTGAAAAGGCCGTGTCGATTCGCGTCAACCAGCCCTCTTCCATGAATTTCTCGAAATCTTCCCGATAATAAAAATCGCCCCGCTCATGTTGGGCGCCAAAGAAGAGCCACGTCTTGCCGCGCGCACCGATCGCAGCGCGTTCCTGAAGGAAGGCGCGGAACGGCGCGATTCCGGTACCGGGCCCGACCATGATGATCGGGATGCTGCCATCCTCCGGAAGATGAAATTTCGATTTGCTCGGAAAGACGGGCGCCGGCGAGTTCGAGCAGCGCTCGGCGAGGAACGTCGAGCAGACGCCTTTTCTCAACCGGCCGTGACTTTCGTATGTGATGACGTCGATGATGAAGTGCACCGCCTCCGGGAACGCCTTCAGGCTGGAGGCAGCGGAATAGAGACGCGGCTGCAATTTGGCGAGCAGACTAACGAACTCGGCAGGCTCGAATCTGACCGAGGGATGCTCGACCAGGAAATCGACGATCCCCACGCCCCAGAGATAGGTGTCGAGTTCCTGTTTGCGTTCCGGATCGAGCAGCTCGTTGAGGAGCGGCGCGGCGGACGCCCGCTCGGCGATGGCGCGCAAAAATCTCGGAGTCGGCTGGGTGATGTTGTAATCGCAGAAAAGCGCTTCGCGGAAAGTGGCAGGTGTTCCCTTGTTGTTGGTTATGATTTCGTCGCCCGTCGCGCGAAGAGCGAGAAGGATTTCTTCGACCAGATCGGGCCAATTCGTCGGATAAACCGCGATCGACTCGCCCACTTCGTAGCTCAGACCAGACCCCTCCAGGGAAAGTTCGAAGTGCCGAATTTCTTTTTCTGAATCGGGGTTGTTCAACCGGCGATTGACCAGCACCTCGGCTGGAAACGGATTGGTGCGGGAGTAGGCGGTGACAGTTGCGGTATCGTTAGGCATGTGGAGCGAAAAATTTTGTGGCGATGGCGGTGGGAGATGTTTTCACGAGAATCGACCACTCGGCAACGGGATTCTGGCGATGCGCAGTCCGGCTCCGGCGGCGGGACGTCCTGCCTAACGACAGATGCGCCGGACGGAAACGCTGCCTCACCATTCTGCCTGGAGCGACCTGAGATCGGGATCTTTTCTCGCAATCTCGCGGAAAGTTGCGTCCATTTGAAAGCTGATCTCCAAATGGCGCCGCGCATCCCGGGCCTCGCCCAGCAACGCCTCATAGCAACCTAGATTGTAATAGTAGATCGGCTCCCGTCGCAGAGCCGGCGGGCCTTTCAAGAGCATGGCGCGCGCTTCCTCCGTCCGCCCGAGTTGGTTCAAACAAAATCCGGCATGGAGAAATCCGGCCCCGCAGTCGGGCGCGACGCGACAGAGCTTGCGGCTGAGGGTGAGGGCGCGCTTCCACGCCTTGCGCATCATCAGGTGATGCAAGCGCAGTTGCACGACTTCGGGCCGGCCCTGCAGGGCTTTGGGAATGGCATTGAGTTCGGCGATGGATTCGCGTTCCATCCCGAGTTCCGCGTAACCGCAGGCGGTGCGCAATTGCCATTCGAGCCTCATTGGTTTTTGAAAAGCAAATCGCGCGCCCATCTCCCTCCCTTGCTTGCCGTGCGGCACGAAACGCGGCGCCTAGAGCAGCGCTTCGAGTTCGTTCAATCGCCGATCGAAAAGGCGCAGCGCGCTCTCGATCGGCGCGGGCGAGGTCATCTCGACGCCGGCCGCGCGCAACGTCTCGAGCGGAAATTTCGAACCCCCGGATTTGAGGAACCCGAGGTAAGACTGGACCGCGCCCGGCACGCCGGTCAGGACGCGCTCCGCCAGCGCGATCGCCGCCGAAACGCCGGTCGCATATTTGTAGACATAAAAAGCGCTGTAGAAGTGCGGGATTCGGAGGCATTCCAGATCCAGCTCCGGGTCGAGCACAACGCCCGGCCCAAAATAAGCGTCGAGCAACTTGCGATATTCGCTTTTGAAAACATCCAGTGTGAGCGCATCGCCCCGTTCCTCGATCGCGTGAATGATTTTCTCGAACTCGGCGAACATCGTCTGGCGGAAAAGTGTGCCGCGAATGTCGTCGATCTGGCGATTGATGATGTAGGCCCGCATCTTCGGATCGCTCGTCTGCTCGAGGAGATGATGAGTGAGGAGCTCTTCGTTAAAGGTCGAGGCCACCTCCGCGAGGAAGATCGGATAATCGGCGTCCTGATAGGGCTGGTGACGTTGCGCGAACCAGGTGTGCATCGAATGACCTGCCTCGTGCGCCAGCGTGTAGACATCGGAAAAAACGTCGCGCTTGTAGTTCATCAGGATGTAGGGCGGCGCCCCGTAGCTCCCGCTGGAAAAAGCGCCGCTTCGTTTCCCCTTCGATTCGTAACGGTCGCACCAGCGCCCGCGCAGGCCTTCGCCTAACGAACTAACGTATTCGCCGCCCAGCGGCGAGAGGCAGGCGAGCACTTTCCCGATCGCCTCGTCGAAAGAAATATCCGTTTCGATTTCCGCCACGAGCGGCACATAGGTGTCGTAGGCGTGCAGTTCGTCGAGCCCCAGCATGCGCCGGCGCAAATCGTAGTAGCGATGGAGCGGTCGAAAATTCGCCCGCACCGCCGCGATCAATCCGTCATAAACCGCGACCGGGATGTCGTCCGTGAAGAGCGATGCCTCCAGCGCCGAGGGGTAATTACGGGCCCGCGCGCGAAAGACGTCCGCCTTGACCGAGTAGGCGAGGGTGGCGGCGAGCGTGAACTGGTGATCCCGGAACTCGTCGTAGAACTGGTGGAAAGCCCTTTTGCGCAGCGCGTGATCGCGCTTCACGAGGAACGCACTGAATGAACTCTGCGTCAGCGGCCGGTCCTCGCCTTTGTCGTCGAGCAGCACGCCGAATTTCATGTCCACGTCGGTCAGTTGCGAGAAGGCGTCGTCGTAGCCCGCGAGCGCCGAACTGCCGAGCGCGAGGAGCCGCTCTTCCTTTTCCGAAAGGATATGCGGCTTCATTCGCCGGATCTTGTGCAGGCGGATGCGCCATTCCTTCAACGCCGGATCTTCGAGAAAACGCGCGAACGATTCATCGTCGATCGCCTGGATTTCCGGCACGATGAATGAGGCCGCTTCGCCGATAATCGTGAGCAGATTCTGGAGCTGGCCCATTCGCGCGAGATAGTTTGGGTTCGCGCTGTCCTCGGCTAACTGGAGCGAGGCAAAGTGATAAACGCGCTCAATTTTCAGATCGAGCGCTTTCTCAAATTCGAGCAGCTCGGCCAGCGTCGCGGCCGATTCGCCGACCCGTCCTTGCCAGTTCGTTAGGCGAGGAAAGGTCGCCTGGATCCAGGCGAAGTCTTCGCTCCATTTATCGGCGCTCGTGAAAAGATGCGAGAGATCCCACTTGTCGGCCTCGGGAATCTCATCGCGGGTCGGAGTTTTCTTTTCATCAGTCATGTTTTGCAGACGCAAAATGCCGTTATCCCCGGCGAAGTCGAGGAATCGCATGGGGACGAGCTAGAAGTTACGGCTTGGTTTGCGACGGATCTCAAAGTTACCCTGCGTTTCATGTTCAATCGATTCGCGGGGATCCTTCTGTTGATCAGCGGTTTCGTGTGCTTAACGGCGAGTGCCGAAACGC
This sequence comes from uncultured Verrucomicrobiae bacterium, assembly GCA_963782205.1. Lineage (GTDB taxonomy): Bacteria > Verrucomicrobiota > Verrucomicrobiia > Chthoniobacterales > UBA10450 > Palsa-1392. The sequence continues at coordinate 27,823 of CAWAIY010000020.1, forward strand.
CACCGACTCCCGCGCCAGTCACCGTCATTAAGGCGGGGCGTTTGCTCGATGGGCGAGGCGGCCCACCGGTCGCACCAGCGATGGTGCGGGTGGAAGGCGAAAAGATTGCCGAGGTCGGGACCAATCTAAGCATTCCAACGGGCGCGAAGGTAATCGATTTGGGTGATGCCACATTGTTGCCGGGATTGATCGACTTGCACACCCATCTGACCGGCAAGCGGGAAATTCACTGGGAGGATGCGCTGGTCAAAACGACGCCCGGCCATGATGCGCTCTGGGGCGCCCGCAACGCGCGGGTCACGTTGCTGGCCGGATTCACTACCTGTCGCGACATGGGACCAACCTGGCCATTTGTCGATGTCGATCTGCGCAATGCCATCAATGAAGGCGCGGTGCCCGGACCGCGCCTGCTCGTGGCCGGAAATTATGTTTCCTCCACTGGCGGTGCGGGCGATGCGAAGCAGTTTTCCATTTATGTCGACGTCCCGCTGGTAAAAAACCTCGCGGATGGACCGGATGAGATCACCAAGGCGGTCCGGACCAACTTCAAAAACGGCGCGGACTTCATCAAGATCATGGCGACGGGGGCCGTCCTCTCGAAAGGGATTGAGCCTGGCCGGCAGCAATACTCGGACGCCGAGATGAAGGCGGCGGTGGACGAGGCCAACCGTTGGGGCGGCCAGGTCGCGGCCCACGCCCATGGCGCGAGCGGGATCAAAGCCGCGATTCGCGCCGGGGTGCGGACGGTCGATCACGGGTCGGACCTCGACGAGGAAGCGATCAGGCTCATCAAAGCTTCGAAGGGCAAGACCTACTATGTGCCGACGCTTTCGGTAATCGACGCAATCGAGCAGGACGGTGCGAAGAATCACATCCCGGAATCCGAACGGGAGCGAAGCAGAAAGATGCGAGAGATCATGTTCGCTGGCTTTAAACGTGCACTCGCGACCAAACTCCCGATCGGTTTCGGCACCGACGCCGCGGTCATCGAACACGGAGAGAATTGGAAGGAATTCGTCGTTCGTCACAGGCTCGGAGAATCGGCCGCGGCTTCGATTGTGGCCGCGACCAGTTTGAACGCCAAGATCATTGGTTGGAGTGACCGGGTAGGAAGCGTTGCGCCGGGAAAATTTGCCGACCTGATCGCGGTGCCGGGTGATCCGCTCCAGGACATTGCGTTACTTGGGCGTGTCGGCTTTGTCATGAAAGGCGGGACCGTCTACCGGGACGACCTTGTGCGGCGTTAGTCCAGTCGCCTGACGAGAAAAGTCCGACGCGAAGCAAGGCCGCGCGGCAGCATCCAAAGGTTTCCGATCATGTATCCAATGAATCTGCGTCCCTTTATTCCCAGTCGCGACGACCTGCGCCGGACATTCCGGCTCGCGGCTCCAGTGGCTTTCGTGCAGGTCGGAATCATGGGGATGGGCGTGGTCGATATCATTGTTGTTGGCCATTTCTCGGGCGTCGCACTGGCGGCAGTGGCTCTGGGCAATCTGTATTTTTTCGGAGCGATCATTTTCGGGATGGGGGTGGTGATGGCGCTCGACCCGATCATCGCCCAGGCCGTTGGCGCGGGCGACGAGATTGGGGTGAGTCGCGGACTCCAGCGCGGACTGGTCCTTGCTGTCGGACTCACGATTCTATCCAGCGCCATTGTGTTCCCGGTTGAGACGGTGCTGCGTTGGCTGGGGCAGCCTCCCGACGTCATCCCGCTCGCCGCGCTCTACGCCAGGACTTGTATTCCGGGCATCTTTCCGTTGCTCGCTTTCCTCGTCCTGCGGCAAACCTTGCAGGCGCAGCACCGGATGCGTCCGATTGTGCTCACGATCATCACCTCAAACCTGGTGAATGCTACGCTCGCCTGGGCGCTCGTTTTTGGTCACTTGGGATTTCCGCGCGGTGGAGTCGGTGGTGCTGCCTTGGCGACGACTTCGAGCCGCTGGTTCATGGTGCTGGCCATGCTCGGCGCGGGTTGGCCCAGTCTGCGACCGCACGTTCGTCTGTTTCGGCTGAGCGCATTCGAGCTGCCTCCGATCCTGCGCATGCTGGCTCTCGGCGCGCCGGTTGGCTTCAATTTGCAAATCGAGTACAGCGCGTTTGCTCTTGTCGGGCTCTTGATGGGCTGGCTGGGAATCGAACAGCTTGCCGGTCATCAGGTGGCGCTTAATCTCGCCGCCTTCACGTTCACGGTGCCACTCGGCATCGGCGCCGCGGCCGCGGTGCTGGTCGGGAATGCGATCGGCCGAAACGATCCTGACGGCGCCCGGCGTCACGCCGGCGCGGCGCTCGCCTGCGGGACTGCATTTATGGTCCTGAGCGCGCTCGCTTTCATCACCATTCCCACTCAGCTCGCAGCCCTCTATACAACGCAGGCGAGCGTGATCATCCTGGCCGCGCGCCTTATTCCCGTGGCTGGCATCTTCCAGGTCTTCGACGGACTTCAGGTCGTGGCCGGAGGCGTTTTGCGGGGTGCCGGCGATACACGTGTGCCGATGGTGATGAGCATGGTGGCGTTTTGGATCGTGATGATGCCGCTCTGTTATGTGCTTGGCTTCCACACGCCGCTCGGCGCAGTTGGGCTCTGGTACGGGTTGGTTGCAGGGCTTGGCAGCCTGGCCACTCTCCTCCTCTATCGCATCCACCACCGCTTCGGCGGGGACCTGCGGCGGGTCAATGTGGATGACGGCACTTAACGAAATCCCGCTTCGCCTTCCTTATGCAGGCGCGGGCCTTTCGCGACGATTTTTTCGCACGCCTCGTTGATCGGGATATTCGGGCAGCCGTCGATCCATGGCTGGCCTTCGGGAGTGGCCCAATGCACGGCGCTGTGAAGGACTTGCCTAACGACGTGGTGGAAATAGATCGGGTACGCTTCGTGGCCCGGGCTAAAGTAGAAGATTTTGCCATTGCCGCGTTTCCAGGTGCAGCCGCTGCGGAACACTTCGCCGCCTTCAAACCAGGAGAGAAAAACGATCTCGTCCGGCGTCGGGATGGCGAACGGTTCGCCATACATTTCGCTGTTCTCGATCTCAAAACAGCGATCGATCCCGCTCGCAATCGGATGCCCGGGGTTGCAGACCCAGAGCCGCTCGCGCTCGCCTGCTTCGCGCCATGTCAGCGAGCAGCTCGTGCCCATGAGACGCTTGAAAATCTTCGAGTAATGCGACGAATGCAGGGCAATGAATCCCATTCCTTCCCAAATCCGGCTGAGGACGCGCTCGACGACCGCCTCACTCACTTCGCCGTGCGCAGCGTGGCCCCACCAGACGAGGACGTCGGTCTCGCTGAGGACGCTTTTCGTTAGGCCGTGTTCCGCTTCCTGCAGGGTGGCAGTGCGGACGTCCAGTCCAGTGTCTTGGCGCAGACCCTCCGCGATACAGTTGTGAATCCCGTCGGGGTAAACCTGGGCCACGATCGGGTTCTCGCGCTCATGCACGTTCTCTCCCCAGACGGTGATGCGGATTGGCTTGGTCATAATTACTCAGTCACTTACTCACCAAGGGCCTCGTGCCTAACGATCAGTCTATTTCGGGAGACGAAGCGTCCAGCGCCGCGCCATCCAGAGCGGGACGAGGCCGACGGCGCCAAACGCGCAATCGATCAGGCGCCACCAGAGCGGGAGCTGACGGATGTCGCCGAGAATGAGTGCAGTCGGAATAACAAGCAGGCAGGCGATGATTCCGGCGTTGATCACCCAGATATTGCGACGCGGATCGAGCATCGGCCCGATGAAAAATACTGCGATGACGAAATGACCGAATGCCAGCCAGTCGGTGCCGTAACCGATGAATGGATAGGCCGAATACGTAGCTGCGAGTCCGCGATGAATCTCTCTCATCCAGGCGGCAGCGGCAGGAAGCTGGCCGGTGCGGTGCAGCAAACGGGAGATCTCGCCGGATTCCGTCAGCAAAGGGAGCGCGCTGATGCCGCTCGCGATCAGTCCGAGAATGACGATGCCGAGCAGGATGCGAATGCGAGTGAGCAGGCGCGTTTGTCCTTCCGATCGAAGTTCCGGTTCCATCGAAGATGATCCCTGGCCCGGCAGCATGATCGAGCCGGGAGATCAGGTCAACGCTGGATGCCGCGCGATGAGCGCGAGGGCTTGGCGAAGCAGGTCGCGGCCCGGCGGAATCCGATGCCAGGGCGACGCGCCGGATGGATGCGGCAGTGGGATAAGATCGAACTGCCGGCCTGCGCGGCGCACGCGAAAGCTTTGGCCGATCATCGTGTCGAGCTTCGCGGGTGGGATGAATTGCACGATGGCCAGCCGGCCGACCGGAATGACGAGGCGCGGCTCCAGGATTTCGATCTCGCGATCGAGCCACGACGAGCAATTTTCGATCTCCTGCGGATTGGGCACACGATCGCTGCCGCCGGGCGCTTTGCCTGGAAAACAGCGGCAGACCGCGGCGAAGTAAATCTTTGCGCGCACCGTTTCTTCCGTCAGGCCACACGCATCTTCGAACCAGCGAAAGAGCGTCTTGCCAGCGGTCCAGGCGAATGGTTTCCCCGCAATTGGTTCGCGTACACCCGGCGCCTGTCCAATTATGATCGCCTTGCTGACAACCGCGCCGCCGGAGACGGGCGAGGGATGCATGAGCGGACAGCGCCGGCAGTTGCGCAGTCGCGCAACATGCTGCTCGAGCCGCTTCCGTTTCTCCGTCGCCCGGGTCATGTGCCTAACGACGGACAAGTGAGAGGAGAGTCGCCCGGCAAACGAACGAGCCATGCCGTGGCCGCGGTGTCACGGAGCAAGAGCGTAAAACTCCACCAGCGCAACCCCCGTGGTTTCATTGGCGCCCCGCACGATCGCAGTGTAGCCGATGCCGGCGCTGCTCGCCGGTAAGGTCGCGACAATCGCCGATTCCAAGTTGTCGGTCGGCGGGATGCCGGTGGCGATGATCTCGGCCGCCTGCACCGGATCGTCCTGCCAGTTGTCATTCATGGCGAGCAGCGTCCCGTTGCTGTCATACAATTCCAAGACCGGGTCGGCCAGAGCGTCCGCTACCGGAGGCACGGCGTTGGCGAGGGAAGGGCCGATCGCGCGCACGAGCACCTTTTGGGAACCGGTCCCGAGCGCGATGAGGCCGCCGATCATGACATCGTCGCCCGTCTGGACCAGGCCGCGGGTGGAGATGTTGGCCAGCGTGGAATCGACCGTGCGATCGAGGTCATAGGCTTCGACCAGCCCGATGCCGGTGGTGTTGTTGACCCCGCTCATGACGGCGGTGTAGCCGATGCCGGCGGGGCTCGCGGGCAAGGTCGCGACAATCGCCGATTCCAGGTTGTCGCTCGGCGGGATGCCGGTGGCGATGATCTCGGCCGCCTGCACCGGATCGTCCTGCCAGTTGTCATTGGACGCGATCAGTCCATTGGGGCCATTGAGCGCAAGGGTCGGATTGAGCAGCCGGCCCGCCAGTGGCACACCGTTGACAGTGAGGGAAGGCCCGATGGCGCGCACGATCACCTTTTTGGGCTGGGTGCCGGTGACAATGAAACCGCCGATGAGCACGTTGTCGCCCGTCCCCACGTTGAGCCGGGTCGAGATGTTGCCAAGGACCGTGGGCGAGGTGAACGCTCCATCGAAGAGTTCCGTGCTCACCAGATCGCCGTTGCCGATGAGGGGGTTAAAGCCGCCAGCGACCAGCACCTGGCCGTTGGTCAGCAAGGTCGCGGTGTGGGAATCACGTGGGGTGTTGAGGTTGCCGGTGGTGGCCCAGGAGCCGGTGGCCGGGTCAAAGAGTTCCGCGCTCGCGAGATCGCCGCCGCTGGCGTTGTTATAGCCGGCGGCAACCAGCACCTGGCCGTTGGGCAGCAAGGTCGCGGTGTGGTAATAACGTGGGGGGTTGAGGTTGCCGGTGGGAGTCCAGGAGCCGGTGGCCGGGTCGAAGAGTTCCGCGCTCGCGAGAGCGATGCCGCTGTCGTAGCTATAGCCGCCTGCGACCAGCACCTGGCCGTTGGGCAGCAAGGTCGCGGTGTCGAGAAAACGTGCGGTGTTGAGGTTGCCGGTGGGAGCCCAGGAGCCGGTGGCCGGGTCGAAGAGTTCCGCGCTCGCGAGATCGCCTCCGTTGTTGTTAAGTCCGCCTGCGACCAGCACCTGGCCATCGGACAGCAAGGTCGCGGTGTGGGAATAACGTGCGGTGTTGAGGTTGCCGGTAGGAGTCCAAGAGCCGGTGGCCGGGTCGAAGAGTTCCGCGCTCGCGAGAGAGCTGCCGTTAAGGCCGCCAACGACCAGCACCTGGCCATTGGACAGCAAGGTCGCGGTGTGGCCATCGCGTGGGGTGTTGAGGTTGCCGGTGGGAGTCCAAGAGCCGGTGGCCGGGTCGAAGAGTTCCGCGCTCGCGAGAACGATGCGGTTAAGTCCGCCTGCGACCAGCACCTGGCCATCGGACAGCAAGGTCGCGGTGTTGCCATCGCGTGGGGTGTTGAGGTTGCCGGTGGGAGTCCAGGAGCCGGTGGCCGGGTCGAAGAGTTCGGCGCTCGCGAGATCGCCGCCATTGCCGAGGCCGCCAGCGACCAGCACCTGGCCGTTGGTCAGCAAGGTCGCGGTGTGGGAATAACGTGCGGTGTTGAGGTTGCCGGTGATTTCAAATGCAAACAAGGTGTTCGCCGGTGCAACGGCGACAGGCGCATGGGAGAATCCACCACGGTTGGCCGCGTCCGGAGCCCTTGCGCTGCCTTGCGCCAGAACGAAAACGCTTTCGGTTTTTGTCCGTTCGTCGGTCGCGGACCGGAAAGGGAATCCGTGCTGCTTCGCCTCAGCGAAGGTGCTCAGCGGGCGGTTCCAGATGGAAGGCGCCGCGCTGGCGTGGGGCGCGGCCAGGAACAAGGACCACAGGCAAAGCGTGAAGCCGGCTGGGAGGAGAGTCTTGATTTGCATCAGCAGGTTTCCGCAGAGAGTCCGCCTGGGGTGCTACAGGCTGTGACCGCAAGATTCCAACGGGTTTTTGCGAAAACGTCAAGTAATTTTGAGCCGCGCCTAACGACTCTAGTTCCGGACTTCGACCTCATTAACCCGATGCCGGTCGAGTTGATGACGCCATCGGCACTCACATCGGTCCAGAAGTTCCCCGCACCGACCGCATTTCCCGATTGCGCCTTGGTCAGGGAGATGTCGCTGGAATTCACGCTCGAATTGCCATTCGTGCCTAACGACGGAAGAGTGAGAAGAGCAGACTCAGAAGGACGCTGAGAAGGATGCAGGTGACGATTGGGAAATAGAAGGTCGAGTGTCCGCGCTCGATCCGGATGTCACCCGGCAAGCGGCCGAACCAGCCTGTGCCGAGGCCGCTCCAGAGCGCGAGCCCAAGGAGCAGGATCATTCCGCCCAAAATCGCGAGCAATTTTCCGAGCTCTTGCATGTTCTCGGATAAGGTTGCGGCCGGAGCCACAAACGGCAAACCGAGTCTTGAAGCTCTCCGCGGGCGCGGCCATTTTTGTCCAATGGCGCTCGGTCAACTCAGCGAGGCCTCCGTCTACGCGAACGATCTCGAAGCGGCGGAGAAGTTTTATCGCGACGTTTTAGGTCTTGAGAAGATTTCCAGTCTGGATGACCGCGGGTTCGCGTTTCGCTGCGGCGCTACGGTGCTCCTCGTTTTTGATCCGGCGCGCACGCGCATCCCCGATGCAGGCGTGCCGCCGCACGGGGCCAGCGGGACGGGGCACATTGCATTCGTCATCGACGACTCCGAGTTCGAGTCATGGAAAAGCCGATTGATGGATCGTGGCGTGGCGATTGAGGAAGAAGTCGAATGGCCAACCGGCGGTCGCTCGCTCTATTTTCGCGATCCGGCCGGGAATGTCGTTGAGTTGGCACCGCCAACTTTGTGGCGATCGAGGCAGGAAGGCTAGTTGCCGCGCGGCGAAGGCGGTATGGCGATCACTCCTTGTATTCGGTCACGACCAAGGTCGCGTTGTGGCCGCCGAAGCCGAAGGAGTTGTTGAGTGCGACGCGCACCTTCTTCTCACGCGCGACATTCGCGGTGTAATCGAGGTCGCATTCCGGATCAGGATTCTCGAGGTTGATCGTGGGCGGGATCTTGCCGTCACGGATGGCCATGGCGCAGATCGCCAACTCGACTGCGCCCGCTCCGCCTAATAAATGGCCGGTCATCGATTTGGTCGAACTGATGGCGAGGCCGTTCTTTGCATGGTCGCCGAAGACGGTCTTGATCGCGCGCGTTTCGCAAATATCGCCCAGCCCGGTCGAAGTGGCGTGCGCGTTGACATAATCGACCTCGCCCGGACCGACGGCCGCGTGGTCGAGCGCCATCTTCATGGCCCGCGCCGCGCCTTCGCCGTCGGGCGGTGGCGCAGTCATGTGATAGGCGTCGCCGGAAAGTCCGTAGCCCGCCAGTTCGCACCAAATTTTTGCTCCCCGCGCCCGGGCGTGTTCCAGCTCCTCGACCACCATCACACCGGCGCCTTCGCCCAACACGAATCCATCGCGATCGCGGTCGAATGGCCGTGAGGCCCGCTGCGGCTCATCGTTTCGCGTGCTCAGCGCTTTCATTGCCCCGAATCCTCCCAGTCCGATCGGGATGATGGCCGCCTCCGCGCCACCGGCGAGGAAAATGTCGGCGTCGCCGAATTTGATGATGCGCCAGGCTTCGCCGATGGCGTTGTTGGAGGTCGCGCAGGCGGTGACGATGCACATGTTTGGCCCGCGCAAACCGAACTCCATGGAGATGAGCCCGCTCGCCATGTTGCTGATGAGCATCGGAATGGTGAAGGCGGAGACGCGCGAGGGACCTTTGGTGACCAGCGCGGTGTGCTGGTCCTCGAGCGTTTTCAATCCGCCAATGCCGCTGCTCACGAGCACGCCGAAGCGGTCGCGATCTACCTTCTCAAGGTCGATGCCGGAATCGCGCATCGCGCTTTTCGTCGCGCCCATCGCAAGGTGGGCGAAGCGATCGGTGCGTTTGTGCTCCTTGGGATTGTTGAAGGCCGATTTGGCGTCGAAGTCGCGCACCTCGCCCGCGATCCGAGTGTCATAGCCGGTTGTATCGAAGCGCGAGATATCAACAATCCCGCTGCGGCCTTCGAGCAGGTTCTTCCAGTAGGTTTCGAGGTCGTTGCCCAACGGCGTAACGACGCCCATTCCGGTGATGACAACTCGGCGGTTCATTGGGAAGTGATGAGGGACAGGTGAGGAGTGGCGAGTGACATGACGGGATTTTGCCTACCTGTCACTCATCACTTGCCACTTGTCACTTTCCCTCAGCGGGTACCCATCCCGACGCTTTGGACGGTCTGAAAAAGCTTGCCCTCGGTTTTGATCGAAGGCGCGATGATGATTTCGGTCTGCTGAAATTCCGGAAGATTGCTGGCGCCGACGTTCCCCATGCAGGTGGTGATCGCGCCAACGAGATTCTGACTGCCGTCGTCCACCTCCGCCGGCCCGAATAAAATCTGCTTGAGTGAGCCGGTGGCGCCCACTTTGATCCGCGTGCCACGCGGGAGATTGGCGTGCGGCGTCGCCATTCCCCAATGATAACCGGACCCCGGCGCTTCATGGGCTTTGGCGAAGGCGCTGCCGACCATGACCGCGTCTGCACCGCAGGCGAGCGCTTTGCAAACGTCGCCGCCTTTGCTCATCCCGCCGTCGGTAATGATGGAAACGTAGCGCGCCGTCTTTTTGAAATATGCGTCGCGGGCCGCGGCACAATCAACCGTCGCGGTGACCTGCGGCACGCCCAGACCAAGCACACCGCGCGAGGTGCAGGCGGCTCCCGGACCGACCCCGATCAAGACTGCGGCGGGTCCGCACTCCATGATTTCGAGAGTGGCATCGAAGCTGACGGTGTTGCCAACGATCACAGGGATGCGCATATCGGCGCAAAATTTCGCCAGATCGAGCGAGCGATACTCGCTCGAGATGTGGCGCACGGTCGAGACCGTGCTTTGCACGACGAAAATGTCGGCGCCCGCCTCCTGCGCGATGCGGCCAAAACTTTCCGCGCGTTGCGGAATTGAGCTGACCGCAACTGGCACGCCGCCGTCTTTCATCTCGCGAATGCGCGCCGCGATCAGATCTTCCTGCACCGGTTCCTGGTAAATTTTTTGCAGCAAAGCCGTGACCTCCGACTTGTCGGCCTCGACGATTTTCTGCAGGACTTCCTGAGGATTTTTGTAACGCGTCTGCACACCTTCGAGATTGAGGACAGCGAGGCCGCCCAGTTTTCCCATTGCGATTGCGAACTTCACATCAACCACGCCATCCATCGCGCTGGCCAGGATCGGGATCTTGAATTCGAGCGGCTCGTCGTCGCGCCGTGGCAGCCGCCAGGTGATGTCGACTTCGTTCGGGTTAATCGTTACGCGCCCGGGGACGAGAGCAATCTCGTCGAAGCCATAGGTCACGCGCGCTTTTCGGTTCCGGCCAATCCACATTCCCATGATTAAATTCGATCCAGTTTAAAACGTTCGTTCAGGCTGCCGCAGCGCGGACAACGCGGCAGAAGCGTCGTCGTCCGGTCTTCAAACTCGAACGCGCAAATCACACACCGTAGTCGGTAGCGCAACGCCCGCTGCTCGCGGCGGCGACGATTCCACTCGCCAAATATCCAGAGGAGAAAAACCGCCGCAAGAAAAAGCAGCAGATAAATCGTGATCAGGGTGGCGAGGCTGACTCGAATCACGGCGCTCGCTCCTGCGTGCTGGGCGGCAATTGCAAATCAGTTCCGAATTCGAAGGTCGCGTTTGTCCAGGTGAGTGCGTCGTGCGGCCTCCTGCCCGGCTTGGTTTGAAAACGGCAAAGCGCAAGGTACTGCCGCGCCTGTTCATCCAACGCGGCGTCACCGGAAGACTGCTCGAGGAAACTGTAGCGAGTCACGCCTAACGAATCGACCGCGACGAGAAAGCGTGCGCTCTCCGGGGCTTCCCGCGTCGAGGCGTGAAATTTGAAATCCGGATGAGCGATCGGCAGATCGCGCAGCGGACCAGCGAAGAGCAAGGTCGTTGGCGCAGTCAGCGCAGGCGGCGTATTCGCCGGCGGAGCCACGGGAACCGGCGCCGGCGGCATGGCGCGCGGCGCGACAGGAGTGCTGTGTTGCGGGGGCATCTCTTTCAGTTTTGGCTGGGCGGCGAGGTAGGAGGGAAGGTGGGCGAGTTTCGGGAGCTGAAAGGCGCGCGCATCCTCCGGGCGCTGCGTTTGCGAAGCGAGCGCCGGATCTTCGGCCTTCAGCCAGTTCAAAAAAGTGCGCGCTTCCGGCGTGGTCGGAGCGATCATCGTGACCTGCGCCGGCGGCGGGAGGAGAGCGATCGCGGGCGGATAGACGACTTGGAAGACATAGAAACAAAGCGCGTGCAGGCTGACCGAAGCGAGCAGAAATCCGGCGATCGCGACCCTCCTTCGGCGCGGTCGTTCCCAATGAAAGAGCAGGCTCCCGTGGGGTTGCGCGTAGCTCGACGCATTCACGGTTGCGGCGTGGTCGCGAGCGCGACGGAGGTGATACCGCGTTCCAGTGCCGCGTTCGTCACGATCATCACGAGGTCGTAGGAAACCGTCCGATCCGCCTTGATGACAATCGAGCGCCCTTCGCGCTTTGTGGCGTCGAGCGCGGAGCCGAGCTCGGCGAGCGTCACCTTTCGGTCCCGCAAATAGATCGCCGGACTCGGACCACCGGTAATGCTGATGATTTGCTGGTTCGGCTGCGGACCGAGAGTGAAACGCGAGAACGGCACGGTGACGGAGATGCCCGGTTGCAGAACGAAGTTCGAGCTGAGGAGAAAGAAAAAGATAAGCAGGAAAACCACGTCGAGGAGGGGAAAGACATAGAGCCAGCCAAAGTTGATGCTGGTGGTTCGCGAGAGCTTCATCTCTCGTTAGGCGCGAGAACGAAGCACGACGCTAGTGGTCGAAGCGCCGCTCCGCGTTTTTTTCCTGTGCCGCCTCGAAGCTGATGATCTCGGCGGCAGGCGCGCGGTCGGTCAACATGTGGACGACTTCAATCCCGGCGCGCTCCATGTCATGCATCAGCGTATTCACTCGCGCGGAAAGATAGCTGTAGCCGACAAAAGTGGGTGTGGCCACGACCAGGCCCGCGGCCGTCGTGAGAAGGCTTTTGTAAATTCCGGTCGAAAGCTCAGTGACCGTTGCATAACCGCCGTTGGACGAAACCAGCCCAAACGCTTCGATCATGCCGGTGACCGTGCCTAACAACCCAATGAGCGGTGCGAGATAAGCCAGGGTAGCCAGCACACCAAGGAAGCGCTCCAGTTTTGGCACCTCGAGTTGACCGGCTTCCTGCACAATCTCGCGCAGCTCGGCGCGCGGGGCCTCGTGCCGAATGATGGCGGAATGGATGACCCGAGCCACCGGGCCGGGCGTGCCGGCGCATTCATGCAAGGCCTCCGCAAAATTGCGTCGCTGCACGAGGTTGGAGAGTCCCTGGAGGAATTCGCCCACGTGAATCGTCGCGCGATGAAAATAAAAGAGCCGCTCTGCGAAAACGGCGATCGAGATGATGCTGCAGACCAGGATTGGCCACATGAGCAGACCACCCTTTTGGATGTAATCGATCATGCGGAAACCCCATAACTCTCTTTGCCACTGCTGGCAAGCGGCGAAGCCGGCTGGCGGGCCGCCCCTGGCCTAACGAGTGAACGAATCATCCCGACGCGCTCCGCTCAGGGCGGCGGGCGCAACGGGCTGCGACCAGGCGCGTCATTCTGCGCCGTCGTCCTTCCGATCAATAGCCCGGCGCCATCATAGATTGCATAGCCGGTTTGGTGTCCGTCGGTGTCATAGCTGTAGACGATCCTGTTGCGCACGGGATCGTCCTTCGCCAGCTGCGTTTCCTGGGTCAATCTTCCCGTCGTGCCATAGGCGTAGAGGGTTTTGGAACGCAGGTCGCCATTCGCCGCGAAGACCTGGCCGCTTTGATAGCGACCGGCGTCGTCAAGTTTGTAGATGATTTTCCCGCGCCCTTTGCCATCGGCCCCGGTCGTAGTGGCGATCTTTGATGATTGGCGCCGCTGGTTTGGTAGACGGTCTTCGAGCCGTCCGGATTCACTGCCACCGTTACGCAGACCGTGTTGTCTGCCATCTGAGCGACTGCCGTCAAACCGCCGAAACCGCACAAATACCATGTGGCGAGATGACAAAGCTTCAAAAACATGCGCGTGGCGGGATTTTACGAGGCGAAAGAAAAGCGTGCAAACCGGCATTTATTTTATTGACCGGCGAAAATTCGAGTGGTTTAAAGTGGGGGAAAGTGGATTAATTTGGATTAATTCTCCTGCGAATGCCTTCGTCCTTAACCAACTCCGTTTTTTACGCGGGCGAGTTCCGTCATCAAATCGACGACAAAAATCGCGTCACGATTCCGTCGCGCTGGCGGCGCAACGGTGCGGTCGATGAGTTCCTCATGGTTCCCGAGCCGAACGGTCAATTTCTGCTCGTGATGTCCCCTGACGAATTTGAGCGGGTTAGCGCCGCGGCGGAAAATGTTCCCGGCGTTTCGCCGCGCGATCTGCGCATCTACCTGCGGCAACTTCATGCCCAGGCCCAGCATGGTTCGTCCGATAAACAAGGCCGGCTTCTCCTTCCGGATGAACTTTGCAAGCAGCTTGACCTGAAAGGCGAGGTCGCCCTCGTCGGCGGGCGCGGCCGTTTTGAAATCTGGAACCTGGCACGGCGGAAACGCGCTCACGCCGATGAGCATCCCACTTACCAGGCGGTTGCCAACATGGTCGGACTTTGATGCACGAGCCGCCGATGAACGGGTTGCTATTTGAAAGGTCGATCCGGTTCGCGACCGGCCCGCTGCTCATTGAAGAGGAGGCGCACGAGATGGAAGACACTGGTTATCATCGACCGGTCCTGGTGACCGAAACGATCGAGCTGCTCGCGCCGCGAGCCGGTTCGCTCATCCTTGACGCGACTTGCGGCGGCGGTGGCCATGCCGAGGCGATCCTGAGCACCGGCGCGGACGTGCTCGCGCTCGACCAGGATCCGGATGCACTCGAATTCGCACGTCCACGCCTCGCCAGCTTTGGCCAGCGTGTGACTTTGCGCCGGGCAAACTTTCGCGATGCGGGCCACGTGCTCGACGAACTCGGGATCGCGCAAATCGGCGGCGCGTTGCTCGATCTCGGCGTTTCCTCGCGGCAACTGGAGAACGCGGATCGCGGTTTCAGCCTGATGCGCAACGGTCCGCTCGACATGCGGATGGATCCTCGCCGGGAACTGACCGCAGCCGAGGTCGTCAATAGCTACACGGCAGAAGAACTGACGCGCATTTTCCGCGAGCTGGGCGAAGAACCGGCCGCGCGCCGCATCGCCAGCCAGATCGTCAAGTTGCGCAAGGAAACTCCCTTTCGCGAAACGCTCGCCCTTGCCAAGGTGATCGAAAAAATCGTCGGTCGCCACGGCCGGCGTCATCCGGCGACGCAAGTCTTCCAGGCTCTTCGCATGGAAGTAAACGATGAACTCGGCGCTCTCGAAGCGGGACTCGTTGCCCTGACGAATCGCCTCGAACCGGGCAGCCGCATCGCGGTCATCACCTTTCATTCAATCGAGGATCGTATCGTGAAGAATTTCTTCCGTGATCGCAGCCGCGAATGGCTCGACCGGCCGGAATGGCCCGAGCCGCGGCCGAATCCTGATTTTTCCCTTCGGCTCATCACGCCGAAGCCGATCGAGCCGGATGCCATCGAACAGCGCGCCAACCCGCGTTCGCGCAGCGCGCGGTTGCGCGTCGCCGAAAGGATCGGATGAACCGTCGTCGCCGCAAAAACTTTAACCCAATCGACGCGGCCTCGCTCGCGCGCTGGATTGTGCTCACGACTTTCGCGGCGGTGACCGGCCTGAGCTACGTCTACCTCACCTTGCAGCTGCATCATCAGGGGGTGCAGCAAAGCGCGCTCGAGCAGGAGCTGGCTGCCACCCGCACCCAGAACGAAGACGCCCGGGTGCAGATCGCGGCGCTCACTTCACGCACCGCGCTGCAACGTCGGTTGAAGGAAGGCTATCTGAAGATGATCCCGATCACGGAGCAGAGCATCGTTAGGCTAACCGCCCCCTCGCGGCCGGCCGGTGAAGATGAAGTGCAGCCGGTGGTCAACCAGGGAGGCGCGCAATGAAGTGGAACGGCCGCACCCGCTGCGCCCTCGTCTGCGTCTTCTTCGCCCTTCTCTTCAGCGTCTTTTCCTATCGCCTCATCTATCTCCAGATGGTGATGCACGATTATTATAGTCAGCTCGCGGCGGAGAAGAACGTCGGGCGCGACATTATCCCGGCGGAGCGCGGCGCGATTTACGACGCCCAGAACGAGGTGCTGGCGCAAAACGTTCCGGTCGCGACGGTGGTCGCCGACGCCACCCTGATCAACAATCCCGGCGCGATCATCCCGCTCGTGGCCAACCGGCTGCACCTTCCGCCTAACGAGATCGCGGAAAAAATCGGCAGTCACCGGCCTTATATCGTCTTGAAACGGGAAGTGCCGGAAGCAGACGCGTGCGCTCTCGAGACGGCATTGAAGAGCGCGAAGCTGCGTGGCATCCATTGCGAGCGGGGAACGGTGCGAGTTTATCCGAACGGCCCGATGCTTTGCCACGTCATCGGCTTCACTGATTTCCATCAACACGGGATCCAGGGCGTTGAGGCGTCCATGGAGCAATATCTGCGGGGGGAGGACGGTTATCGCTACATCGAGCACGACGCGCAAGGTCGCGAAATCGTCCTCTACCGCGGGTTGGAACACGAACCGCGCAATGGTTACCAGGTTCACCTCACGATCGACCTGCATCTCCAGACCATCGTCGAGAACGAGCTCGACGAGGCGATGCGCGAATACACGCCCGAGAAGGCGACCATCATCCTGATGCGCCCCCAGACCGGCGAAATCCTCGCTCTTGCGAACCGGCCTAACTTTGATCTCAACCTTCGCGCCGAGGCGAAACCGGAGCAGATGAAGAACCGCGCCATCATCGACATGATGGAGCCGGGCTCGACCTTCAAGATTGTCACCGCGGCGGCCGCGCTCAACGAAAGCAAGGTCCGGCTCGACACCATGATCTTCTGCGAGAACGGCGTTTGGAACATCGGTGGCCGGCCACTTCACGATCACGGTCACAAAGGCTACGGCGACCTGAGCGTCCAGGACATCCTTGTGCACTCGAGCAACATCGGCGCGGCCAAGATGGCCTGCATGTTGGGCGAGATGAAGTTTTACGAATACATCCGTCGCTTCGGGTTTGGCGATCGCACCGGAATCGAGCTGCCGGGAGAGATTCGTGGGATGGTCCATCCGCCGAGGAGTTGGAGCAAGATTTCCATCACGCGCATTCCGATGGGCCAGGAAGTCGGCGTTACTCCTCTGCAAATGATCGTGGCAATGGCGACGATCGCGAACGGCGGCAAGCTCGTGCAACCGCGGATCGTCAAGTCGATCGTCGACGACCAGGGACACGCCATCAGCACGCTCAAGCCAATCGTCGTTAGGCAAGTGGTCTCACCACAGGTTGCGTCCGAGGTCGCCTACGCTTTACGGGGCGTGGTGAGCAAACACGGCACGGCCGCGGAAGCCGCCGTGCCCGGTTACACCGTTTCCGGCAAGACTGGCACGGCGCAAAAGGCCGCGCCCGGAGGCGGCTATGAAAAGGACAAATACATCGTTTCTTTCAGTGGCTTTCTTCCCTCCGAGAATCCGGCCTTTGTCGGTCTCGTCGTACTGGACGACGCCCACACCAAGGATCCGCATCTCAACTACGGCGGCACGGTCGCCGGACCCATTTTTTCCCGCGTCGCGGAACAGGCGGCGCGGTACCTCGATCTTGAGCCGCATGAGGAAATCGGAACGCCAGACGCGGCCGGACGAGTCGCCTTAACTAATGCCCGCCGCTAAGTTCCCGCGCCTCGCGTGTCCACGCCTCATGCAGCTCAAACTCCTTGCGGAATCAATTCCAGTCCGGGAAATCCTCGGTCCGCTCGATCGGGAGATCGACGGCATCTTTTACGATTCGCGCCGGGTGCAAAAGAACGGTCTCTACGTCGCGGTCCGGGGGACGCAATTTGATGGCCACAAGTTCACCGAACAGGCGATCGAGAGAGGCGCGGCGGCGATCGTGGTGGAACGCCCGGAGACCCATTCCCGCGCCACCTCGCTCGTGGTGGCGGACAGCCGCGTGGCCCTGGCGGATCTCGCCTTCACCTTTTTTAAGAAACCGGCGCTGCGGTTGAAGATGGTGGGCGTCACCGGGACGAACGGCAAGACCACCACCACCTTTCTCATCAAGCACATTTGCGGAACCACCGGGCTCCGCTGCGGCCTCATTGGGACCGTCCGCTACGAAATCGGCGAGCGGGTTTTACCTGCGACGCGGACGACGCCCGAGTCGCTCGATCTCCAGGAATTGCTCGCGCAAATGACCGGCGCCGGCTGCAAAGCGGCCGTCATGGAGGTTTCCTCGCACGCTCTCGCGCAGGAGCGCACGCGCGGGCTGGAATGGGATGTCGCCGTCTTCACCAACCTGACGCAGGACCATCTCGATTTTCACCAGACGATGGCGAATTACTTCGAGGCCAAGGCGAGCCTCTTCGAGGGATTGAAGAATCAGCCTAACAAGAAGCAGGCGAGCGCTGTGATCAACATCGACGACCTTTACGGCGAAAAGCTTGTTGGCCGTCTCGGCCACGACGTGCCGATCGTCACATACGGTATGAGCGCACGGGCTGATTTTCGCGCTTCGAATTACCGCGCGGAGTTCAGTGGCACGTCCTTCCAGCTCGATGCGCGGGGCAAGATCTATCTCGTGCGCGTGCCGCTCATCGGTCGCTTCAACGTTTTGAACGCGCTCGCTGCGCTCGGCGCCGCCAATTCGTTAGGCATCAATCTGCGCGAAGCTGTTCTCAGCCTGGCCAGGGCGCCGCAGGTTCCCGGGCGGCTTGAAGCTGTCCCCGCGAAACGCCAGTTCCAGGTCTTCGTCGATTATGCGCACACCGACGACGCGCTCCTCAATGTTCTCAGGACGCTGCGTGAGCTCGGACCGCGCCGTCTCATTGTGGTTTTTGGCGCGGGTGGCGACCGTGACAAACAAAAGCGTCCGCTCATGGGGCGGGTCGCCGATCAGAATGCCGACTACAGCATCATCACCTCTGATAATCCGCGGAAAGAAGATCCGCTGGCCATTATTGAAGATGTGAAAAAGGGATTTCGCTCCTCGAACTTCGAAACCGTCGCAGACCGCGCGGAAGCGATCGCCCGCGCCATCGCCCTCGCGCAACCGCGCGACATCATCCTCATCGCGGGAAAGGGCCACGAGACGTATCAGGAATTCGCCGACCACACGATCCCCTTCGACGATTGTCAGATTGCCCTTCGTGCCTTGGAAAACCGGCCATTGGAATTTTAGGCGATGAATATTAGCGCAACGCGTCGCAACAAGATCCGGAGAACGCCGTTCTAATCATGGACTCGCTTCCAATCGACCAAATCGCGCGGTTTGCCGGAGCCGAGAGACAGAACGGCCGGGGAGAAATGCCGATCAATCATCTCAGTACGGACTCGCGCACCACCCGGCCCGGCGACCTGTTCGTCGCGCTGGCGGGAGAGAACTTTGATGGCCACAAGTTCGTCAACGATGCCTTCGTGCACGGTGCCGTTGGTGCGGTCGTGGAGCCGAAATGGAGCGGCAAGACTCCGCCCGATTTCGCGCTTTTGCGCGTGGCGGACACGCTGCTGGCCTATCAGCAGATCGCCGCCCACTACCGCCGCTCGTTGGGTCTGAAGGTCGTCGCGATCACCGGTAGCAATGGCAAGACAAGCACGAAGGATTTCACGGCCTCGGTTTTGGCCCGGCGTTTCCGGGTCACAAAGACGGAAGGTAATTTCAATAATCACGTTGGCCTGCCCCGTACAATTCTGGAGGCGACTGCCGAGGATGAAATTGGGGTCTGGGAAATCGGGATGAATCATCCGGGCGAAATCGGTCGCCTCGCGCAACTGGCGCAACCCGACGTCGCGATCATCACCAACATTGGCGTCGCACACATCGAATTCCTGGGATCGCGCGCCGCCATCGCGCAGGAGAAAGGCGATCTCGCGGCATCGTTAGGCACCAACGGCACCCTGATTTTGAACAGCAGCGACGACTTTGCCCGGACGATCGCGCAACGAACGAGTGGCCGCGTGGTTTTCGCCGGTATCGACCAGGGCGAATTGCAGGCGCGCGAGATCGTGCAGACGGCGAGCGGCGCGGAATTTTCCATTTTGGAAGGCGCGCATCACTGTCACGCGGTCCTCCCTGTGCCCGGCCTGCACATGGTGCAGAATGCCCTCCTCGCCATTGCGGCTGGACGTGTCTTTGGGCTTTCCCTGGAGGAGTGTGCCGCCGGCCTTGCCGCAGCGCCCCTCGCCAAGGCGCGTCTCCAGATCAAGATGATCCATGGCGTCCAGTTCATCGACGACAGCTACAACGCCAACCCCGACTCGGCCAAGGCAGCTCTGCGCACTCTGGCCGAACTGGACACCGAGGGCCAGCGCATCGCCGTGCTCGGAGAAATGGCCGAGCTTGGGAGGGAAGCCAAAAAAGGTCACCAGGAAGTCGGCGAAGCGGCCGCGTCGTTAGGCATCAATCGCCTCATCACACTCGGCCAAGGCTCGGCAGAGATTGCAGCTGGTGCAGAAGCTGCCGGCCTGACGAACATCGCCGTCGTTCCCTCGGCTGAGGCGGCGGCCGATCTGCTTTGCGAGACCGCGCGCCCGGGTGATCTCGTCCTCGTCAAAGGTAGTCGCTCCGCCCGGACCGAGCGGGTGCTGGACGAATTCGCCAAACGCCAGATGGAAAGTCGCTGCGCGTCATGATGTTTTATCTGCATCGTCTGACGGAGCAATTCAAAGGCTTCAATGTTTTCTACTACGTCACCTTTCGCGCGGTCCTGGCGGCAATCACGGCCTTCGCGATCTCGCTTCTCTTTGGCAACTACATCATTCGGAAGCTGGTTTCACTGAAGATCGGGCAGCCGATCCGCAACGCTTCCGAGGTTCGCCAGTTGGCCGAGCTGCACGGTGGTAAACAAGGCACGCCCACCATGGGGGGCGTACTCATTATCGGTTCGGTTGTGTTCGCTTCTCTCCTCTGGGCGCGGCCCGACAATCCGTTCGTCTGGTTGGCCCTTTTCTGCATGGCCTACCTCGGCGCGCTCGGCTTCGTCGATGATTACCTTAAGGTGACGAAGAAGAAATCGGACGGGATCAGCGGACGGCTGAAGCTGTTTTTTCAAATCGTGCTCGCCGGGATCGTGACCGTTTTCTTCCTCTTCAATCCCCTTATCGAAGTGCAGGCCCGTTCGCTCTATCTGCCGTTTTTCAAACTTCCCGTGATCGTGAACATGGGCCCGTTTACGTTTTTCTTTTTCGCCTTCGTTATCACGGGCGCCTCGAACGCAGTCAACCTGACTGATGGTCTGGACGGACTCGCGATCGGCTGCACGATCACGGTTGCATTTGCTTATGCGTTGCTGACCTATGCGGCGGGCAATTTTCGCATCGCCCAATACCTCCAGGTCCCGTTCTATACCTACTCCGGCGAGTTGGCGGTTTTTTGCGCGGCCCTCGTTGGAGCCGGGCTTGGCTTTCTCTGGTTCAATTGCCATCCGGCGAAAGTCTTTATGGGCGACACCGGCTCGCTCGCGATCGGCGGGACGATCGGAGTCGTTTCGATTTGTTGTAAACAGGAACTGCTCCTCACGGTCGTGGGCGGCGTTTTCGTCATCGAGGCCGTCTCCGTCATCCTCCAGGTGTTGAGCTTTAAACTCACCGGCAAGCGCCTCTTCGCCATGTCGCCGATCCATCATCACTTCGAACTCAGTGGCTGGAAGGAAAATACCGTGATCGTCCGGTTCTGGATTCTTTCGATCGTCTTCGCGCTCCTCGGCCTGGCCACTCTCAAACTGCGATGAGCCACGATTACAAAAACAAAAACGTCGCAGTCCTCGGCGCCGGCCGAAGCGGGAAAGCGGCCGCGCTTTTGCTTGCTGAGGAAGGCGCAAAGGTCACGATGCTTGACAGCGCGCCGGAGGAAAAACTGGCCGGTCTCGAGCCGCTGCGTGCGCGCGGTGTGTACCTGCTCTGCGGTCCGCTGGCGGAGGAGGATCCGACGGTCTACGATCTCGGGGTTTACAGCCCGGGGATTGATCCCGAGCTGGCGTTGGCCCGCAATTTCTCGCGCAAGAATATTCCGACAATCGGCGAACTGGAGCTGGGCTGGCAGTTTTGTCGCGTCCCCGTCATCGGTATCACCGGCACCAACGGCAAGACGACCACGACCGAGCTGAGCGCCCAAATGCTCAACGCCTGCGGGCAACGCACCGTCGCCTGTGGGAACATCGGCAAACCCCTCGTGGAAGCGGCGCGCGAAAGCGACGATCTCGCGGTCCTGACCGTGGAAGTGAGTTCGTTTCAACTCGAGACGATTCGCGAATTTCATCCTGAGATCAGCGTCTGGCTCAATTTTGCGCCCGACCATCTCGATCGTTACCGCTCGATCCGCGAATACCGCGAAGCCAAGCTGCGCATTTTCGAAAATCAGACGGCTGACGACACCGCGGTGATCAACGCTTCCGAAGATCTGCCGGGTTTGAAGGCGCGCGTCACCACCTTCAGCGCCTGGAGAAACGGCGGGGATTTTTCGTTGGGCGACGGCTGGATTCTCTATCGACAAAAACCGGTGCTGAACCTGGCGGAGGCGCAGCTCCGCGGGCCGCACAACGCCGAGAACATGATGGCTGCGCTCGCCATTGGCCGCGCGCGCGGGCTCAGCTTCGAGGAAATGGTGCCGCCGCTTTCCGCTTACCGGGCGCAGTTGCACCGCCTTGAGCTCATCCGCACGATTGACGGCGTCGATTACATTAACGACTCGAAAGCGACCAATCTCGATGCGCTGGAAAAGGCGCTCCTCAGCGCGACCAAACCGATCGTTCTCGTCGCTGGTGGGAAGGACAAGGGGTTTGCCTTCGATTCGATCGCACCCCTCGTGGCGCGCAAGGTGCGCTGGGCGATTCTAATCGGCGAGATTGGGCAGCGCGTCGCGCGCGACTGGAGCGAAGCGACGGAATGCGAGGTCGCTTCATCGTTAGGCGCGGCCGTCGAACGCGCGCAGGCGATCGCTCAGCCGGGCGAGACGGTCCTTTTCTCCCCCGGCACTTCCTCCTTCGACATGTTTAAAAGCTACGCCGACCGCGGCGATCAATTCCGTGCTCTGGTGCGCGGCTTACCCGACCAAAAACCATGAAAATGCCATCGATCATCAAGCGAAAGAAACTGCACGCTGCCACGGCGCGGCGCTCACGCGCCATGGGGCTTCCCGACGGAATGGATTACGAAGAGATGTCGGAGCCGAACATGAAATTGTCGCGCGCTCTGCTCATCGTGCTCGTGCTGCACATCGTTGCCGTCGCCGGGATCATTGCCTTTAACACGATCAAAACCCGTGAGGGGGTGACCGCTGGTGTCGCGGAAACCGCCGACCCCGCGCCGGCGGATCCACCTTCAGCAAGCACGACGACTGATTCGGTGACGAACGCGCCTAACGAAATCACGACGGTCGCGGCGAAGACCGAGACGAAGGCGCCGGCGAAAGCCGTCGAGTCGGCCAAAACCGCGGATCCGCCCAAACCGACCGCGAGGACAACGAAGGTGCCTGACTCAGGCAAGATCTACACCGTGGTGAAAGGCGATAACCCGGTCACGATCGCGCGCCATCTTCACGTTAAATACGAAGCGCTCCTCGAGCTGAACCAAATCACCGATCCGCGGAAACTACAGATCGGCCAAAAGCTGCACATCCCGGAGCAGGAAGCGACGATGAAACGCAAATCGGACCAGCAATGAGGCCGAATCCGACGGGCTTCGCCTAACGAACGTACTACTGATGCACCGCAAGAGCGCCTACATTCTGTTTCTCGCTGTCCTTGGCTTGCTCGCTCTGGGCATCGTGATTCTTTTCAGCACGGGAGCGTTCGCCAGAGACAGCCACAACGACGTCTATTATTTCCTCCGTCGGCACGCCATCTGGCTCGGGATCGGGATGGTTGCCTGTGTGGTCGCCGCGCTGGTCGACTATCACTTTTGGCAGCGCACCTGGTGGGTCTGGTTCGCCCTCGCGTTGCTTGGTCTGGCGCTTTGTTTTCTCCCGCCTTTCCGGCACAAAATCAATGGCTCCTGGCGCTGGCTGGCCTATCACAGTATCACCTGTCAGCCGTCGGAGTTCGCCAAAATCGCCGCGGTCTTTTTTCTCGCCTTCTGGTTTTCCCGCTATGAGACGGAAAGCAAAGAGCTTTGGCGCGGTTTCGTTTTCCCGATGGCAATCGTTGGTCTGCTGATCTCCCTCATCATCACCGAAGTTGATCTCGGCACCACCGTCTTGATCGGCGCCACTTCCTTTGTCGTCATGTTCATTGCCGGGACCAACCTCGCCTTTCTGGGCACGCTCTCGTTAGGCGGAATCGGTGCCATTCTTTATCTCGCGACCCATATCGCAGAGCGCAACAGCCGGCTCCTTGCCTTTCTCCATCCCGAACAGTACAAGCTAACGGCGGGCCTGCAGCAGATGCAGGCCCTGATCGCATGGGGCAGCGGAGGAATCGAAGGTCTCGGGCTCGGCAACGGGCGGCAAAAGATGTCCTACCTGCCGTATGCACACACCGATTTCATTTTTCCCATTGTCGGCGAGGAACTCGGGCTGCGCTTTAGCCTGCTGGTCGTCTTCCTTTTCGTTCTCATCATCGTTTGCGGTATGACGATCGCGCTGCATGCGCGCGACCGCTTTGGAATGCTCCTCGCGAGCGGAATCGTGTCGCTGCTTGGATTCCAGGCCGCAATCAACATCGGGGTCGTGACCTCGCTCCTGCCGAACAAGGGCCTGCCGCTACCCTTCGTGAGTTACGGCGGTTCCAATCTTGTGGTGGCGCTTTTTGGAGTTGGGCTTCTCTTAAACATCTACCGACAGGGCGTGCTCGAGCCCGCGCCGAGAAAGGAAATGGCGATGCGGGTCCGCGTCACGCCGAGGATCTGAAATGGAATCGTCACCACGGAGAACACGAAGCTCACGAAGAGGAACGGCGGGTTTCTTCGTCGGAACCTCGCCTTTCTTCGTGTCCCTCGTGTTGGCACTTCAGCGGAGCAGCTTATGAACGCGGTAATCGCATGTGGCGGAACAGGCGGGCATCTCTTTCCCGGTTTGGCCGTAGCCGAAGTATTGCGGGCGCGCGGGCACGAGGTAATGCTCTTCATCTCCGAGAAGGAAGTGGACACTCTCGCGGTCGAGGGGCGGACGGAATTCCGCTACGAGAAACTTCCGACCGTGGCGTTGCCATCGCCCTTTTCGCCCGCGATTCTGGCCTTCGTTAGGCGATTCAACGAGAGCCTTTCGCTTTGCCGGGCGATCTTCCGCAAATTTCAGCCGCATGTCGTGCTCGGGATGGGCGGTTTTACTTCGACCGCTCCGATTCTTGCCGGACGGATGCGCGGCGTCGCAACTTTCATCCATGAATCGAATGCCGTCCCCGGCAGGGCGAATCGTCACACCGCGCGCTTCGTTCGTGCCGTGCTGCTTGGTTTCAAGGAGTGCGCCGAGTTTTTTCCGAAAGCGCATACCGAATTCACTGGCACACCAATTCGTTCCAGCCTCCGGCGAATCGATCGCACTGAAGCGCTCGAAAAGTTTGGCCTCCAGCCGGAAATTCCAACCTTGCTCGTGATGGGCGGCAGTCAGGGTGCCAGCGGAATCAATCAGGCGTTGATCAAGGCAATGCCGTCATTGCAGGGTCTCTCGCTCCAGGTGATTCACCTTTCCGGCAGCCGGGATGCGCGATTGCTGGAGGACAACTACCGGCGCGAAAACATCCCGGCGCGCGTGGTCGCGTTTCACCATCAGATGGAGGAAATCTATAGCGCAGCGGATCTCGTGATCGCCCGGGCCGGCGCTTCGAGTCTTGCCGAGTTCACGGCCTTCGCTCTCCCCGCTCTGCTCGTGCCTTATCCCTACGCGGCGGACGATCACCAGACGCGCAATGCCGAGATTTTCGTGAAGGGGAAAGCCGCTGTGATGGTAAAAGAATCGGAATTGTCCGGCGATCTTCTCGCGGCAAAGATTCGCGGCCTTTTGAACGATCGCGACGCGCTTCGTACCATGTCAGCCAGCACCGCGGCGCTCGCCCCCAAAAACGCGGCCGCTTTGATCGTTGAAACGATAGAGAGACACAGCCAGCCCAATGACGCCCTTGCCGCCTGAGCTTGATCTTAAGAGATTCCTGACCGCGGAACGGCACGCGATCCATTTGATCGGCGTAGCTGGCAGCGGGATGAGCGGTATCGCCGCCCTCCTGCTCGAGCTCGGGCACGATGTGCGCGGATCGGATAAGGTGCGCACCCTGGAGACGGAACGGCTCGCGCAACTTGGATTGCGTTTCTCTTCGCCCCATCAGGCGGAGGAGGTGCAAGACGCGGAACTGATTATTTTTTCCTCGGCGATCAAGCCGGACAACCCGATCCTGGTCGAAGGGCAGGTGCGAAAGATCCCGGCGATTCGTCGGGCCGAAGCACTGGCGGCAATCATGCTCGGCAAGCGTGGGATCGTCATTGCCGGAATGCACGGCAAGACGACGACGGCGGCGATGGCGGCGCACGTCTTGCGCGGTGGCGGATTGCATCCGTCGCATTACGTCGGCGCAGAAATCCCGATTCTCGGGAGCAACGCGCACTGGGATCCGTTAGGCGATTATTTTGTCGCGGAGGGCGACGAGAGCGATGGCACCCTGCAGCTTTTCCAGCCGGAACACGCGGTCATCCTTAACATCGAGGAGGAGCACCTTGACTATTATCAGGACCTCGCCGCGATTGAGGAGGTCTTCCTGAAGTTGCTCGTCCAGACGAAAGGCACGGTTTTCTATTGTGCGGATGATCCGCAGGCAGCGCGCATCTGTGGCGCGCGCCGGCAGGCGATCCCCTACGGCTTCAGCGATGCTGCGCGCTATCGGGCGACCGGAATCGAGCTGCACGATTTTGCGGCGACCTTTGCCGTACAGCGTGGCGGCGAAAAACTTGGCGAGGCTACTTTGAATGTACCAGGCAGGCACAACGTGAGCAATGCGCTTGGCGTCATCGCCCTCGCCACGGAGCTCGGTGTCCCGTTCGAGAAAGTTGCCAAGTCGTTAGGCACATTTCGTCACGCGCGCCGCCGCTTTGAGATCAAGTATCAGAGTGATCGCTTTCTCCTCGTTGATGATTACGCGCATCATCCAACGGAGATTCGCGCCACGCTCGCGACCGCGCGTTCGGCTGGACGGAAACGCGTTCTGACGATGTTCCAGCCGCATCGTTATTCGCGCACCAAAGCGTTGCGCGCGGAGTTCGGCGGGGCGTTTGATGACGCCGATCAGGTTGTCATCACCGACGTCTACGCCGCGAGCGAGGCTGCGTTGCCGGGCATCACCGGGCAGACGATTGCCGACGCGATTTCACAGCATGGTCATCGCGCGGTTTCGTATCAGCCGCGGCTCGACCGCTTGCATCGCGACGTCGGCCGGATGCTCGCCGAGGGCGATCTCGTCCTTAGCCTCGGCGCCGGCAACGTGCACGAGCAACTGGCCAAGTTGGCGGCCGAACTGGTCGTCGCGGAAAAGTTGAAGGAGATTGTCGGGACGGAGGGCGAGGTCAGGTTGTCCGAGCCGCTCTCGAAACACACCACCCTGCGCGTCGGCGGCCCGGCGCAGTTCTGGGTTGAGCCGCGAACTGAGGAAGCATTTGCCAAAATCATCCGGTTTTGTCGCCGGGAAAATCTGCCACTCTTCGTCATCGGGCGTGGTTCAAATTTGCTCGTGCGCGAGGGTGGAATTCGCGGCGTCGTGGTGCATCCGAGCGGTGGTGAATTCGACAAAGTAGAAGTGTCAGGGCTCGAGGTGACTGCCGGAGTGGGAGCGAAACTGAAACAGATCGCCTACGCCGGCAAGGCCGCGGGCATTGGCGGGTTCGAATGGATGGAGGGAATTCCCGGCGCGGTCGGCGGCGCGCTGCGGATGAATGCAGGCGCGATGGGCGTCCAGACATTCGATCAGGTGGTGCGGCTGCGCTACCTCGACCGCGAAGGCGTGGCGCACGAAAAGACTCCCGCGGAAATGGAAGTGCATTATCGGCACGTCCCGGCGCTCGAGGAAAACTTTGCGGTCGCGGCCGTTTTTCGCGGCGAAAAATGTTCACCGGAGGAGATCGTCAGACGGTTGGAAGAATCGCAGGAGAAGCGCCGCACAACCCAACCGAGCGCGAAGAGTGCCGGCTGCATTTTCAAAAATCCAGCTGGCTGCCCGGCGGGAAAACTGGTCGACGAACTCGGCTTGAAAGGTTCGCTTGTGGGCGATGCCAGGGTCTCGGACGTGCACGGCAACTTCATCATTAACGAAGGGGGCGCGACTGCGGCCGAGATTTTGGAATTGATCGGCAAGATTCAGGAAACTGCGCGAACAAGGCGCGGAATCGAACTCGAGACCGAAGTGCAAATCGTAGGGGAGGAAGCATGATCGATCTTCGTGGCAAAAAAATCGCCGTCCTGAAAGGCGGCCCGAGTTCGGAACGCGCCGTTTCGCTTGTGACCGGCGCCGGTGTCGCAAAAGCGCTCCTGTCGTTAGGCGCGGAAGTCACGGAAGTCGACGTCAAGGACGCCGACTTGGTCTTGCCTGACGGGACCGAGCTGGCCTTCATCGCCTTGCACGGTACCTTCGGCGAAGACGGCCAGGTGCAGCAGATCCTGGAAGACCGTGGCGTCCCTTACACCGGCGAAGGCGTGGCCGAAAGCCGCCTTGCCTTCGACAAGATACCCTCCAAGGAAAAATTCACCCAGCACGGCGTGACCACGCCTCCCTGGGAAGTCATCCACGGTGGCCAGCGGCCGACCCTTCCCTTGCCCTATGTGATAAAGGCGCCGCGCCAGGGATCGACAGTTGGCGTTTACATTGTCAAGGAACAGAGCCAGGTCGCGCCCGCGCTAACCGAAGCCGCGAAATACGACAACGAACTCCTGATTGAGCAATTCATTCCCGGTCGTGAGCTGACCGTCGGCGTGCTCGGCGATCTGGCACTCCCGGTTCTCGAGATTATTCCCAAAAGCGGCTTCTACGATTTCAACAACAAATATCCGTTCCTCAACCCGCAGGGCGGCGGCGGCGCGCAGCATGTGTGCCCGGCCGAAATCCCGGGCGACCTGACGGGCCGGATTCAGGACCTCGCCTTGCTCGCCTGCCAATCGTTAGGCTTAAAGGTTTACTCGCGCGTCGACATCATGCTCTCGGAGCGGAGCGAACCGTTTGTTCTCGAAATCAACACCATTCCGGGCATGACCGAGGCGAGCCTCCTCCCGGAGGCCGCGGCGGTCGCCGGGATCACCTATCCGCAGCTTTGTGCGCGAATCATTGAGCTTTCGCTGGCCGCGAGACCGCCGAAAAAATGAGAGCGAAACCAAAGAAGAATCAGCCTCGAAACGGAAACCGGCGGGTCTCCAATCCGCGCCAGCGCCGGCAACAGCATCTGCTCGACGTCAAGGTGCGGGCCCGCCGCGCCTCGCATCATCGCAACCGCCGCATCCTTGTCGCCCTCTCCCGGGTCGTGCTTGTGATCGCGCTTGTCGCCGGATGCTACTATGGCGTGCGCGCGGGCTTGCAGCGCTTCTTTTTCGATAACCCCGATTATTGCCTGAGCACAATCGCGATCCGGACCGACGGAACGCTGCAGCGCGATCAGGTCCTGAAGTCCGCGGAACTGCATGAAGGGCTGAACATTTTTTCCGTCAATCTCGCCCGGGTGCACGACCGGCTGCAGCAACTCGCCCAGGTCGATGAGGTGCAGGTGGAGCGGAAGATGCCTAACGAGATCGATATCACAATCACAGAGCGGAAGCCGATCGCCTGGATCACGAGTGAAAAGACGGTGGTCGATCCATTCGTTTCCGACGCCGCTTTTCTGGTCGACGCGCGTGGGATCCTGATGAGGGAAAAGAAATTGCTCCCGGAATATCTTGCTCTGCCCCTCATCACGGGCTGTTCGAGCGAGGCGCTTGTCCCCGGCAAGGCGGTCGATTCTTTTGAAGCAAAAGCAGCGCTCGAGCTTCTCCGCCTAACGACAACGAGCTTCATGCAGACGCGTTTTCAGATTCGGGACGTGGATGTCTCGAAAGGTTATTGCCTGCTAGTGACGGACAAGAACCACACCCAGGTCATGTTCGGTTTCGATCATCTCGAGACCCAGATGCAGCGACTCGAGCAGTTACTTGTTTACAGCGATGATTCCGGACGGCCAATCGAAACGGTGAACCTGCTCGTGGCGCGCAATACGCCGGTGACTTTTGCCCAGCCCGCCGCCGAGATTATCTCCGAGCTGCAGCCGGGGCCCGCGCCAAAATCAGAGGCCGAAACGAAAGGCGCACCCGACGAAGCCAAAGATACCGCGCACGAACCGGAAATCCGCAAAGCGGAGGCTGTACACCCGCCGATCAGAAAGGCACTGCCCTACAGCCCGGGCGTGCAAAAATTCCACTCCAGGCCTGCGCCGATGCCGGTACGGAAGGCGATCCCAGTCCAGCGTTTTAATCAGGAAGGTAATGGTCATGGCTAGCAGCAACTTGATGGTCGGTCTCGAAATCGGAACCTCGAAAATCTGTGTCGTCGTGGGCGAAGGAAAGCCCGACGGCATGATCAAGATTCTCGGGGTCGGCCAGGCGCCTTCGCGCGGCGTGCGCAAGGGTGAGATCGTCGATTTCGAGACCGCGATGAAGTGCGTCCATGAAGCGGTCGTCGACGCGGAAGAGAAAAGCGACATCATGATTCGCAGCGTCTACGTCGGCGTCACCGGCGCCCATATTCAGAGCTTCAACAATCGCGGCTGCGTCACGCTCCCGGAAGATCGCGAGGAGATCGACGAGCAGGATGTCGAGGATGTGAAGATAAACGCGCGCGAGGTCAGCATCCCGGCCCAGAACGCGTTCCTGCATTCGATCATTCAAAGTTATCACGTCGACGGACAGGATGGCGTGCTCAGTCCGGTGGGAATGCTAGGCCAGCGATTGGAGGCCGATTTCCACATCATTCATGGGGTGCGGAACCGAATTCAGAACTCCATCCGGTGTGTGAAAGAGCTGCCGCTTGATGTCGAGGATGTGGTCTTCACGGCTTTCGCTTCCGCCCAGGTTGTCCTCACACAGCACCAGAAAAATCTCGGCGCGCTCGTCATCGATATCGGGGGCGGCACAACCGATTACGTGCTCTATGTCGACGGCGCGGTAAGGCAGAGCGGCGTGCTTGCAGTCGGCGGCGATCACATTACGAACGACATTTCGATGGGCCTGCGCATTCCGATGACGCGCGCGGAGAAACTAAAAATCGAGGAGGGGAGCGCGGTTCTGGGCAATTGCCTCCCGGGCGAGACCGTGTTGCTGAAGGACGACTCCGGGTTTGCCGGGAAGGAAGTCGAACGCGAAACGTTGAACACGATCATCCACCTGCGGCTGCGCGAAACCTTTGAGCTCCTCAAGCGCGGCCTCGAAGACGAGCCGTTTCTCAATTATCTCGGCGAGGGAATTTTCATCACCGGCGGCTGCAGCCAGCTTAACGGGATCGACAACCTGGCGGAGGATGTCTTCAGCATCCCGGCCCGCGTCTGCCACGCTCAGACCATGTCCGGCCTAACGAGCGCGTTCGAAAATCCGCAGTTCTCCGCTACCATTGGGCTGATCAAGTATGCCCAGGCGGTGCAGGCTGATCGTCCGCGGCGCAGCGGTCTGGGCCGGATCTTCGGGAGATTTTTCCAGGGAATGCGATGAACCTGACAGCGCCCTCTCATTCTGTCATCCCGAGCCGGCGGAGCGCGGCGAGAGACCTCGCAAGCCATCTCGGGCGATGCATGAATTTGCAACGCCGCGCGTCGCTTGCGAGGTCCCTCTCCCTCCGTCGGCGGATCGGGATGACAGAAGTTCGGATGCGTCCTCCCAGGGCAAACGCGTCTGCCTAACGAACAGCCAAACTTATGATCCAACTCAGCCGCAACTACAGCCTGCCGGAAAAGAAAGAAGACGATCTCGCCATCAAAATCATTGGCGTGGGAGGTGCGGGCGCGAATGCGCTCGATCGCATTGTGCTCGACGGGATGGAGCATGCCGAAATGATCGCGGTCAACACTGATGTGCAATCGCTTGCCAGCTCGGTCGCCACCCACAAGGTGCAGATCGGCCGCGAGGTTACACGCGGTCTCGGGGCCGGCGGGGATCCGGAGTTGGGATTCAACGCCGCGCAGGAATCGGCCGACGAACTGCGCGAAGCAATACAGGGTGCGCGGATGGTATTTGTCTGCGCCGGGCTCGGTGGCGGGACCGGCTCTGGCGCGGCTCCCTGCGTCGCGCAAATGGCGCGTGAGAGTAGCGCGCTCGTCCTTACTTTCGCGACTTTGCCCTTCGCCTTCGAAGGCAAACGCCGCGTCGCGCAGGCGATGGAGGCGTTGCAGGAATTGCAGCGCGTTTCCGACGCGGTGATTTGCTTCGAGAACGATCGGATGGGCGACATCGTTTTGCCCAAAGCGGGGATTCATCAGGCCTTCGCTCTCGCCGACACCACCATCAGTCAGAGCGTGCGCTCAATCATCAATGTCGTCAGGCGCCCTGGGTTGATCCGGATCGGATTCGACGAGTTGCTCGCCGCGCTGCGCAGTCAAAACAGCCGCTGCCTTTTCGGCTTTGGAGAATCCGACAGCGACAACCGGGCGCACGAAGCGCTCGCTCTTGCCCTAAAAAATCCGCTCATGAATCGCGGCAAGATGCTGAGCGATGCCAACCATGTGCTGGTGCAAATTTCCGGAGGCCCGGGTATGACCCTGACCGAAGTCGAGATTGTGATGCAGGAACTCAACCGACATGTCGAAGATCATACCCAGATTCTCTTCGGCACCTCGGTGGATGGAAAAATGGGGAACCGTTTGAGTGTAACGCTGATCAGTTCAATTTCCGCGGAGGACCCGGCGCAATCCGCATCCTCCGTGCCGCCCATGCGAACAGCGAGGCCCGTCGCTCCCGCACTGCCGCCGCCTCGCGTCGAGCCCCCGGCCCCGCCCATGCCGGAAATGATTTCGCCGGCGACCGAATATGCGACTCCGGTTCCCCCAGAGGTAGTTGCCGCAAGCAACTCAGAGTTGCCGACAGAAACGATCGCCGACGACCTGCCGGAGGAAATGGCGGAAGTTACGCCGCCGGCAGCGGAAATCGCTCCACCGAGACCACCGGCTCGGAAGGAGAGAAAGCCTGCGCCGATCCGCGAACCGGAGGTCGTCCCGCTCGAGCCCGCTGCGCCAAAATCGTTACCCGCAAAGAAAGACAAATACGTTCAGGCGCGCCAGGAAGTGATGCAGTTCGAGCCGGTCACGCGAGGGCGCTTCGAAAAAAGCGAGCCGACAATCGTGGAAGGCCAGGATCTCGATGTGCCGACCTATCTGCGCAAAAATGTGCGTGTGAAATAGCAGGCTCCCCGGAAATAGCGAGCGGCCCTACTTCTTCATTAGGTCGAGCACCGCGCTTGTCATCGCGATCAGGCCGGTGCGAATCGTCGGCTCGGGCACTGGCGCGAATTTACTCGAGTGCAGACTCGGGAGGGGCACCGCGCCGGGTTTTTTCGAGGCCGCAATTTTTTCTGGAGAAACTGCACCGACATGAAAGTCGACCGCCGGAATCGAATGATCCGGCAGGCTGTATTCGGAGAAATCCTCGCCGCCCATCGTCGGGTCGACGATCTCGACGTTCTTTTCGCCTAACGATTTCTTCCAGACGAGGAGCAGCCGGGTTGTCAGCTCCGGGTTGTTGTAGGTGGAAGGAGTAAATTCATCCTCGCGGACGTGCACATCCGGCATCTTGTCGTGCGGCCAGCCGCCCGCGATCGCGCAGCCTTTGGCGATCTGGGCGATCGCGCCCAGCACCTGGTCGCGCACTTCTTTCTTATAGGTGCGGACGGTGAGCTGCATCTTCACTTCGTCCGAGATGATGTTGTGCTTCGTCCCGCCGTGGATCGAGCCGACCGTGATCACGACTGGATCGATCGGGTTGACCTCGCGGCTGGCGATCGTCTGCCACATGTTGATGATCTCGGCCGAAAGGACGATCGGGTCCTTTGTCTTGTGCGGGTAGGCGCCGTGGCCGCCGACGCCGTGCACGGTCACGTCAACCGAATCGACGTTGGCGTAGGTGTAGCCCGGCGTGACGCCGATGTGACCGATCTCGATCTGTGCATTGTCATGAAAACCGAGCGCGAAATTCGGTTTCCCGAAACGCTGGTAAAGCCCGTCGTTTAACATGGCGCGCGCGCCGGTGCCGAGTTCCTCCGCGGGCTGCGCGACGAAGAGGATCGTGCCGTGCCATTGATCCTTGAGCTTCGCGAGCGCTCGCGCCACGCCGATGAAGGTGGCGATGTGCACGTCGTGACCGCAGGCGTGCATCACGTGGACTTGGTCGCCCTTTTCGTTCTTTGTTGTCACCGTGCTCGCGTAGGGCAGGCCGGTTTCCTCCTGCACTGGCAGCGCGTCCATGTCGGTGCGCACGAGCACGATCGGCCCTTCGCCATTCTTCATTACCCCAACGACGCCGTAGCCCTTTTCGCGGGAATCCTTGTATTTGCCGATGTGATCGGTCACGTCGCATCCGGCCGCTTTCAGTTCCCTTGCCACCAGCTCCGAAGTCCGCACTTCCTGGGTCGAAAGCTCGGGATGGCTGTGCACGTCCTTGTAAATCGTGAGCAACGACGGCAGCTCCTGGTCGGCCAGTTTGGCAAGGGTTTCGTCTGCACGGGCGGCCGGCGCCGCGGCCAAAGTGAGAAGGAGCGTGGCGATCGGCAGAAATTTCATCCCGCAGACTAGAACGAAATTCTCAAGCGGCAATGCAAAGCCGATCCGCGCCGCCGGATCGAACACCCAAGCTGGCGGCGTGCTCGAAAACGTGTTCGTATTAAGGCGTGCGGAAGGCAGAACTTCCGCGACGAAATCTATTCGGTTGTTATGACAGATACTGATCGCATCCGCGTTGTCGGCGAGATCACTCCCGCTTTCCGCGCAATTCTCACTCCAGACGCGCTTGCGTTCGTGGCGAAATTGCACCGCAGCTTCAATGCGCGGCGGCTGGAATGTCTGGCCCGCCGTCATGAACGCCAGACGGCGCTCGATGCCGGCGGCACCCTCGATTTTTTGCCGGAGACGAAGCCGATCCGCGAAGGCGCTTGGAACTGCGCGCCGATCCCGGAGGATTTGCTTGATCGCCGCGTCGAGATCACGGGTCCGACCGATCGCAAGATGGTGATCAACGCGCTCAATTCCGGCGCGAAGATGTTCATGGCCGACTTTGAGGACGCGAATTCCCCGACGTGGGAAAACATGGTCGAGGGGCAGATCAACCTGCGCGATGCGATCCGACGCACCATCACCTTTACCAATCCGGACGGGAGGGAATACCGGCTCGGCGAGAAGCTCGCGGTCCTGCTGGTGAGGCCGCGCGGCTGGCATTTGGTCGAGAAGCACGTGCTGGTCGACGGCGAGCCGGTGGCGGGCGGGCTCTTCGATTTCGGGCTCTATTTTTTCCACAACGCCAAGGAGCTGCTCGCGCGCGGGACCGGCCCCTATTTTTACCTCCCGAAACTAGAGAGCCATCTCGAAGCGCGGATCTGGAACGACGCTTTCAAACTGGCGCAGGACGAGCTCGGCATCCCGCAGGGGACGATCCGCGCCACCGTCTTGATCGAGACGATCCCGGCCGCGTTCGAGATGGACGAGATCCTCTACGAGCTGCGCGAGCATTCCGCCGGACTGAACTGCGGCCGCTGGGATTACATTTTTTCCTGCATCAAACGTTTTCGGAACAAACGCGATTTCCTGCTCGCCGATCGCGCGCTTATCACGATGACGACGCACTTCATGCATTCCTATTCGCTCCTCTGCATCAAGACCTGTCATCGGCGGAACATTTTTGCGATGGGCGGAATGGCGGCCCAGATCCCGGTCAAGAATGATCCGGCCGAGAACGAAGAGGCGTTTGCGAAAGTGCGGGCCGACAAGGAACGCGAAGCAGGCGATGGCCACGATGGCACGTGGGTGGCGCACCCCGGGATGGTGCAGCTCGCGCTCGAGGCCTTTAACGCCAAGATGCCGCAGCCTAACCAGATCGATCGCAAACGCGACGACGTGAATGTCTCAGCGAACGACCTGCTCGACTTCGATCCGAGCGGGCCGATCACGGAGGCGGGCTTGCGCCAGAACATCAGCGTCGGCATGCAATATCTCGAAGCGTGGCTGCGCGGTCACGGCGCGGTCCCGTTGTTTAATCTGATGGAGGACGCCGCGACCTCGGAAATTTCGCGCGCGCAAGTCTGGCAATGGATTCGCCACCCCGACGGCAAGCTGGACGACGGACGCAAAGTGACGAAGGAACTTTTCCGCGGTGTGCTCGAGGAAGAACTGGCAAAGGTAAAGCGTTTCGCCGGGGACAAGTTCGATACGGCGCGCCAACTGTTTGACGAAATCACGACCGACGACGAGTTCGTCGAGTTCCTGACTCTGCCCGGCTATGAAAAGCTTCCATAATCTGAAAACCGGGGCGCAGTTTCCGGCGAGGCGCGGGCGCTCCCTGGAGGATCTCCGCGACGCATCATGAATAAATCGACGCCCGACTGGGAAACCGATCCGCGCTGGAAAGGCGTCGAGCGCACCTATTCGTTAGGCGATGTGCAACGGCTTCAGGGCAGTTTGATTCCCGAGCAGACCCTGGCGCGGCGCGGGGCGGAAAAATTGTGGAGCTTGCTTCAAACTGAAGAGTTCGTGCCGACGCTCGGCGCGCTCACCGGCAACCAGGCGGTGCAGCAGGTGCGCGCCGGGTTGAAGGCGATTTATCTCAGCGGCTGGCAGGTGGCGGCTGACGCCAATCTGGCCGGCCAGATGTATCCCGACCAGAGCCTCTACCCGGCGAACAGTGTCCCCGCAGTCGTTAGGCGGATCAACCAGGCCCTGCAGCGCGCCGACCAGATCGCGCACAGCGAAGGCAAAAACGAGATCGACTGGTTTGCCCCCATCGTGGCCGACGCCGAAGCGGGTTTCGGCGGCTCGCTCAACGTTTTCGAGCTGATCAAGGCGATGATCGAAGCGGGCGCGGCCGGCGTTCATCTCGAGGACCAGCTCGCGAGCGAGAAAAAGTGTGGCCACATGGGGGGCAAGGTGCTGGTCCCGACCCGGACCGCGATTGCCAATCTCAGGGCCGGCCGGCTAGCGGCCGATGTTTCGAACGTGCCGACCGTGCTCATCGCCCGCACCGATGCCAACGCCGCCGCGCTCCTGACGAGCGATGCGGACGAGCGCGATCATCCTTTTCTCACCGGTGAACGCACGCCGGAAGGGTTCTTCCGGGTGCGCGCCGGTATCGAGCAGGCGATCGCCCGCGCGCTTAGTTACGCGCCCCATGTCGATATGATTTGGTGCGAAACTGCGCAGCCCAATCTCGAAGAAGCGAAGAAGTTTGCCGAAGCCGTGCAGACGAAATTTCCCGGCAAACTGCTGGCCTACAATTGTTCGCCCTCGTTCAACTGGAAGGCGAAACTCGACCGCGAAACGATCGCGAAATTCCAGCGCGAGCTGGGCGCGATGGGTTACAAGTTCCAGTTCGTCACCCTCGCCGGGTTCCATGCGCTCAACTACAGCATGTTTAAGCTGGCGCGCGGCTATCGCGAGCGCGGCATGGCGGCCTACTCGGAACTGCAGGAGGAGGAATTTTCCGCCGAAGCCGACGGCTACACCGCGACCAAACATCAGCACGAAGTCGGCACCGGATACTTTGACGAGGTCGCCCGGGTCATTGCGGGCGGTGAATGCTCGACCGCAGCGCTGCACGGGTCGACCGAGGAAGAGCAGTTTCATTAAGTCATGTTGCCGCCGTCGCCGTCGCTGACAGATAGCCGGCTGGCGGCGCTTTGCGCGGAGGAAGCGCGCAAAGCGCTCGACGACTATGAGGCGCGCTTCGATGCGATCACGCGGCGGGCGCGCGATCGATTTTTGGCGCGCGATTGGCACGGCAGTTACCAGGACGCGGCCGAGCGGTTGCGACTTTACTCGCTCGTGCTCGATGGCCTAACGAGTCGAGTGGAGGCTCTGATGGGCCCGCGGCTGCAGGCCCGCGCGGTCTGGAGCGCGACCAAGGCGGTTTATTCTTCTCTCATCGTGCAATCGGTCCGCTGGGAAGTGGCGGAGAGTTTTTTCAACTCGCTTACCCGCCGCGTCTTTGCGACCGAGGGGGTGGACCAGGCAATCGAATTTGTCGATACCGATTTCGATGCACCGCCCAGTGCGCACGGCGAGGAGTTGGCCCAGGATTATTCCGGTGCGCCCCTGGCGTTTTTGCTCAGGGAGGCGTTGACCGATGCGAAGGGCGCCGGCTTTCCGCTCAATCGCTGGAGCGACCTCAACCAAGCCAGCCACGCCGCCGCGGATCGTATCCTGGCAGCCGGGGCGTCGCGCGATTTCGACCGGCTCGAGATCCTGCGTCACGTTTTTTACCGTGGGCGCGGCGCCTACCTGGTCGGCCGGATCGTTGTCCAAGGCGAGGCGACGCCGCTCGCTTTCTGCCTGCGGCACCCCGACGCGGGCGGACTCGCGCTCGATGCCGTTTTGATCGGGGAAAGCGACTTGGCGATTCTCTTTTCCTATACTCGTGCCTACTTCCGGGTCGACGCGCCCGCGGCCTACCGCCTGGTGCAATGGTTGCGCGCACTCATGCCAGGCAAGAGCGTGGCCGATCTTTACAACGCGATCGGCTATAACCGGCATGCCAAGACCGAATTCTATCGTGATTTCGTCAGGCACCTCCAGCTCTCGAGGGACCACTTCCTCGCGGCGGAAGGCGCCCGCGGCATGGTCATGCTCGTCTTTACGCTGCCAAGTTACGACGTGGTGTTTAAACTGATTCGCGACAAGTTTGACGCTCCAAAAGAGAGCGACCGGCGCGACGTCATGCGCCGTTACCGCCTCGTCTTCGAGCACGATCGCGCCGGTCGGCTGGTGGAAGCGCATGAGTTTGAGCACCTGCGGATCGCGAGTGATCGCTTTGAGCCGTCTCTCCTCCAAGATCTGTTAGGCGGTGCCGCGAGCACGGTGCGGATCGAGGGTGATGATGTCTTGATCGCGCAGGCTTATGTCGAGCGACGGGTGCGCCCGCTCAACCTGCTCTTCCGTGAGTGCGATGAGGCGACGGCAATCACGGCGGCCTGCGATTACGCGCAGTCGATCAAGGATCTGGCCGCCTCGAATATTTTTGCGGGCGATTTGCTGACGAAGAATTTCGGGCTCACTCGCCGCGGCCGGGTGGTCTTTTACGATTACGACGAGCTTTGTCTGCTGACGGACTGCAATTTCCGGGAATTGCCAGAGTCGCGGAGCTACGAAGAAGAAATGGCGGCCGAGCCGTGGTTTTCGGTCCGGCCTAACGACATTTTTCCTGAAGAATTCCCGCGCTTTCTCGCCTTCCCGGAACCGGCGCGAAGGGCCTTGATGGACCGGCATGGCGATCTCTTTCGTCCCGAATACTGGCAAGGTGTGCAGCAGGAATTGCGCGCCGGCCATCTGCCGGAGATTCTGCCTTACGCGGAGGAGCGCAGGCTGCGCGCGGGATAGGTCGGGGGACAGCGCCCGGACATATGGCGGCGTCGAATCCAGTCTAAGTCAACAGCTTCGCCCAGCCGAGCAGGCCGAGCATCACCGCGCAGGTCACGAGCACGCCGAGGCGGGCGAAGTCGCGAAACGATCTTTTGGTTCCCAGTTGGCGCGTTTGCTGCACGACGATGATGTTCGAGACAGGACGAGGATGACCAATCCTTTGATCGTGCGCCGGCGGTCGAAGGGCTGCGCAAAGCGTTCTCCGTCGTCAGCCGGCAATGGAGTTAGACTCGTTAGGTGGTGGCGCGACATTGGCCAGAATGATCGCGTAGGCGCAAGCGAGAGCGAACAGGACCGGCGCAATGCACCAAAGCACCTAAGACCCGAAATCCAAGTCGGCGACCTGCGCGATCATCATGTCCTGCGGATTGCCCACCGCGGTGGCGGCGGCGCCGATGTTGCTCGCGACGAGGAACGGGACGGGATTGAGCTGCGGGCGAGAGCAATGCGGTCGCAACGATAGGCGCGAAAACAAAGCGGACGATATCATGATTGAGAAAGGCGGAGAGCCCGGCCGCGACCAGAATCAGGCTAGGGAGAAAGGCGGCTTCAGACGTCCGCCCACGCCACGGCATGCGCGCGGATTGTTTGGTCGAAGCCCTTTAGAGTCATTTCTCCCAAATCCTCGAAGCGAAGCTTTTTGCCGAGACACAATTCGGCGACCACGTTGGAGACCAGGATTTGTTCGGCGTTCGCGCAGGTGCAGAGTCGCGCCGCCAATTGCACGGTCGAGCCAAAAATGTCGTTGTGATGCTCGACCGGCTCGCCTGAGGCGATCCCGATACGGACCTGCAACGGGCAACCGGAGTTGTCTTCCCGGTGCTTCGCGATGGCGCGTTGAACTTGGGCGGCACATCTAATCGCGGCCGCAGCCGAGACAAACGACGCCATGATTCCATCGCCGGTGTGTTTGACCTCCCGGCCGTTTGAATCACATAAGGCATCGCGCACGATCTGGTCGTGCAAATGCACGATTTCCATCGCTCCTTCGTCGCCGAGCAACTGAGTCAAAGGCGTGGATCCGACGATGTCGGTAAACAAAACCGTCCGGATGCCGGGGTCACGTTCATCCGGCTTGCCCCCGGGGAGCAAGACCGCACCGAAAGGATTCACCTCGGTGCCGCCGAGAAATCCCTCCGCCACCTCAGGTTCAACTTCGATCAGTTTCTCGGCCTCGAGGCCATGCGCTTCGCGATGCACGCGGCGGGCTGACTCCGGGTCGGGGGCATTAACCAGACAGAACACCGTCCCACAGCTTTCATTGCACCAATACTTGAGATACTCGACTCCGTACTTGGCCTGCGTCTTGAGGTCGGCAGCGTGCGCCCTGGCAACGTCTTCAGGCGTGACGTGCCCGAGTTTGTGAATGTCCATGTATAACGGCATATCAGATGTCTCCTCGCTTAGGGTGAAGTGACACGGCGTTTGACTTGAATCACGGGCGGCTGGCGCAGAGTTTGATAAACAACGCAGTAGCGTTCGGTCAGACGCAAAAGCGTGGCAACCTGTTCTTCGCCGACGTCGGTATCGAGTTCGAATTCCAGGCGGATTGATTGAAAGCCCACCGCGACTTCTCTGGAGACACCGAGAGTGCCGCGAAAATCCAGGTCGCCCTCCGCGCGAATCGTCGCGTCGCGCAGTTCGATGCCCAGCGCCGTCGCGACCGCATTCAGCGTCACTCCTGCGCAGGCCACCAGCGCCTCGAGCAGCATATCGCCGGAGCACGCGCTGAGCCCATCTCCACCCGTGGCGGGATGCAAACCGGCTGCGACGAGCGCCTGGCCCGTCTCGAGCTTGCAGGTCAACCCTTCGCCTATGCGTCCTTCCGCCCGCAGAGTAACCAATGCAGCATCCGGCTCTTCTCGATACTTCGCCTTGATCGGCGCCTGCAAAGATTTGAGCGCTTCGGAATTCATCGCTTGTTTCCCGAAATTCGTCGTCGCGCTTTGAGAAAGCAATTTCCGGGAAAAATGATCATCACGCGATTCCGTGCGGCAGGTTCGGGAACTTGCCAGTCGGGTCGCAACCGCGCAATCTCAGGCTGTGGCTTTCGAAGACAACCAACTGCTCTTCGGCGCGGATCCGGCACCGCGCATCGTTGCGATCGAGCTGGGCGATACCGGCACGGTCAAGGTTTACCGCCGGGCGAAGAACGGCGCGACAACTTGCGAAATTGAAGAATTTCATCCGTTCGTCTGGGCGGATGGCGACGTAGCCGATCTTGGCCTGACGAACGCAGAGAAGCTGGCGGGCGACCTGAAATACAACTGGCTGGTCACGACCGACAGTTGGAAGGAATTGATCGCGCTTCGCAACGGACTCAAAAAGGCTGGCCGCAACTTTTTCGCGTTGAGCGACCCGGTCCAGCATTACCTTACTCACACCGGCTGCACGCTCTTCAAACAGTTGCCGTTTGAAGAACTGAAGCGGATGCAGATCGAGGTTCTCTCGTTCGCCGGCGGCGATCTCGAGGCGGGCGCCGACGATCACCTCGCCAGTATCGCCGTTTCCGATAACACCGGCTGGGAGGAATTGATCGAAGTCGATCCGAGAGCGATCGAAGAGTCCGAGCACGCGGGGATCAAACGCCTGACGAGTCTAATCAGGGAACGCGATCCCGACGTGATCGAAGGTCACAATCTGTTCAAGTTCGATCTTCCGTTTCTTGTCGCGCGGGCGCGCAAGGCGAAAACGAAGCTCGATTGGGGACGAAGCGGCGGGTTTCTCCGCTCGCGTCCGTCACGGCTCCAGATTGCGGAGAAGACGATCGATTACCCGAAGTTCACGGTTGAGGGACGGCATTTCGTCGACACTTTTCTGCTCGCGCAGTTTTACGATGTCGGAATGCGCAGCCTTTCTGGTTTCGAACGGAGCGATGTCGCGCAGCATTTTGGCCTGACGAACGCGGCGGAGGTCTCGCAGTTGTCCGGCAGGGAATTGCAGCGCGCCTGGCAGGAGGATACGAAGCTTTATCGCGAGCGCGCCCTCTGCGCGGTGCGCGAGACGCGCGCCGTGGCCGATTTGCTCAGCCCCAGTTACTTCATCCAGGCACAAATTTTCCCCTACAACTATCAGGACGTGATCGTGCGCGGCAACGCCACCCGGATCAATGCCCTCTTCCTCCGCGAATATTTCCGGCAACGCCACAGCATTCCCGAGATGCCGATGGCGCGCGGTTTCGAGGGCGGCTACACCGACATCTTTTTCACCGGCGTGGCGCACAACGTTTGGCATTGCGACGTCGCCTCCCTTTATCCGTCGATCATGCTGCAGTTCGATTGTTTTCCGGTAAGCGATCAGCTCCAAATCTTTCGCCATCTGCTCACCGACCTGCGTACCTTTCGCCTGCAGGTGAAGAGCAACATGCGCGACGCGAAGGATGAGCCGATCCGCCGCTATTTCCACGCCCTGCAAAACACTTTCAAGATTCTGATCAACAGCTTCTATGGCTACCTCGGTTTCGCGCAGGGGAACTTCGCCGATTTCGAAGCCGCTGCCCGCGTCACCCAGACCGGACGCGATCTGCTCAAGCAGATGATCGATTGGCTGAAAGGGCAGGGTGCGCAGGTCATCGAAGTCGATACCGATGGGATCTATTTCGTCCCGCCTGATGTAATGAGCGACGCTGTAGGGCGGCCTTCCAGGCCGCCGTCTGCCGCGACCAGGCCGCCATCCCCCACGCCCGGCGGGCAAAATGCCCGCCCTACAATCGACGAGCTGCAACGCGGCCTGGCGAAAGAGCTGCCCCCGGGGATCGAGGTCGAATTCGACGAGCAATTCGAAGCCATGTTCAGTTACAAGGCCAAGAACTACGCGCTTCTCACCCAGGATGGCGAAGTGGTCATCAAAGGCGGCGCGCTCAAGTCGCGCGGGCTCGAGAAATTCCAACGCGTATTCCTCGAGGAAATGATCAAGCTCCTGATGGAAGGAAAACCGGAAGCGATCCCGGGTTTGCGCGACGAGTTCGCGCAAAAAATCCGCGACCGCGCATGGCCGATCGAGATGCTGATGAAAACCGACACACTTCAGGATTCGCTCGAGAAATATCGTCAGAAGATCGCCGCTGGCGGCCGGAACCGCGCCGCCGTCTACGAGCTTGCCCTAACAAGTGGCCGCAACTACAAACCGGGCGACCAGATCAGTTACTACGTGAAAGCGACCCCGAAGAAAGTCGCGGCTTACGAAGCCGCCAAACTGGTGACTGATTTCGATCCGCAGAATCGCGATGAGAACGTCGATTACTACGTGGGCAAGCTTGACGATTTGGTGAAGAAATTCAGCGGCATCGCGACCGGGGCTTCCTCCGCAAAGCAGGCGAGCCTGGCGCTTTAGCTGGAATCAATCAGTTTCAAGCGAAGGCCAACATCGCTCGTGAGAGACTGGACGCGCAGAAGCGCGTCCCTCCGGAGGGACATGCTTCCGCATGTCCAGGTTGAAAGCGGAGGAACCTCAGGCAATTACCTGAAGATTTTGCAATTGCTGCGAAAGTTCCTCCTGATCCGCGACGTAATACGCTTCCCATTTGAGGCGCTCTTCCGGCGTGAGCGGCTCGTACTTGCGCGCCTTGCTGTTGAGGCGGTGATAGGCGCTTTGGAGCGTTTTGGCCACGACGGGCGATTTCAGGACTTTGGCCACGCCGGGTAGCGCGGAGACACCCTCGTAGAGTCGTTGTGCGCCGGATTGCAGAAGAGGAAAACGCGGTGCCCGGGCTTCGTTCTTGCCTGCCTCGAGCTGCGGTTTGAAGTTCGCCGCGACTCCGAGGAATTCGTAGACCCTCCGACGAACGTCGTTGGGCGCGCGCCGGATCGCGTCGAATTGCACAACCAGGAAATTCTCGGCCGGGAAACGATCGAGATATGGTTTGAGATGGCGCGCGTAGCACCCGATGTCGCGCAGGAACGGATTTTCCATCATTTCCGCAAACGTTTCCGGCAACGTCGCCACGACAGC
The DNA here is from genome assembly GCA_963782205.1 of uncultured Verrucomicrobiae bacterium. GTDB lineage: Bacteria > Verrucomicrobiota > Verrucomicrobiia > Chthoniobacterales > UBA10450 > Palsa-1392. Next base: position 71,475 of record CAWAIY010000020.1, read on the forward strand.
GTTTCGATTGTACCAATACCAGGAGTAGATCATCTCCACTGGCGACCGGAGGCAGAGCAAGAGTTTGATGTCGGGGCGATAGGATTTAATGCGATCGGCGGCTTCTTTGAGGTAGAGATACGAAGGACAAAATTCTCCCCGGACGGAAACCGCTCCGCCGGCAGCCGGAAATTGTTCGTGATACCAAGCCTCGCCCCGCTCGAAGCAGCGCAGCTCCTTCCCGGCCATCCGCCGCAGAAGCGTGTCGGCGAAATAATAAACCTCCTTGTCCGGGGCAAAGCCGATTTGCGGATGGGCTTCGAGCTGAGCGGAAAGCCAGGTGGTCCCGCATTTCGGTGCGCCAATCCCGATAAAGTCGATCCGCGACATAGGAGGCATCAATGGCGCAGTTTTTTGAAAAGTATACTCTGCCGAAACATTTCTCTCATTTCAGATGGCCCAGGCTCGCTCGGGCTGCCGATCCGGTTCGATTCAAGGCGTTTTACTTTCGCCTTTTTCCTTAGTCGACAAATTCGCGTCAACCTTTTTGGGTTGCCCAAAAGCGAGCTCGCCCACTGGCGGCAATACGTCCTTGAAGGTCGCGCCATAGATATCCCAGACGGTCAGGAACAGCCCGCAGATGAGCGGCCCGATGATGAACCCGATGAATCCAAAGAGAAAGAGCCCACCGAGCGTACCAATGAGGATGAGAAGGTCGGGCATTTTGGCATCCTTCCCGACGAGCCTTGGGCGCAACATGTTGTCGATCGTCCCGACGACGGCTGAGCACCAGATCAGGAGCAGAAGGGCGGCAAGCTTATGGCCGATGACGAAAAGATAAACCACTGCGGGTAGCCAGACGAGAGCCGCGCCGATCCCCGGCACGATGGAAAGCACGGCCATGATTGTCCCCCAAAAGGCCGCGCTCCCCAGCCCAGCAAACCAAAGCCCGATCCCGGCCAGTGTTCCCTGGATAATCCCGATGACCAGCGTGCCTCTGATCGTTGCGCGCGTGACCGAGCGGAGCCTTTCCAGAACCCGCACCTCATCTCCGTGGCTGAGCGGCGTGTAATATAAAATTTTCTCCAAAATGACGCCACCGTCGCGGAGGAAATAAAACATCGCGTAGAGCATGACGAAGAGGTTGAGCAGAAATGTGGCAGTGCTCGCGGTCAGCTGGGTTGCGCCGCCGACCAGATACGAGCCGGTAGCTTTGGCCAGTTGAGCCGCGCTGCCGACGATCTCGCTCTGTTCCGGAACGTAGCGCGCCAGTGATGGAAAACGCCGTGCAAGCCAGTCGTGCACATTGAAGGCGCTCACCGCCCCGAAATGCTCCTGCACCCACGGAAGGGCCTGGTTGCTTACTCCCAAGGCCTGCTTTACGACCACTCCGACGAACGCGCTCAAAGGTCCAACGATCAAAACAAAAAGAATCAGAAGCGTAAGCCCGGCTGCGAGCGACCTCCGTCCGCCGAGCAGGCGCGTGACCCATCGGTAGAGCGGTTCGCACAATCCCGCGAGCAAGGCACCGAGGAGCAAAGGAAGCAGGAATGGCCACGCCACCGCGAGGAAGGCAAAGGAGACCGCCAGGACGAGAATGAGAACGAACGTCATTCGAAAGGTGGACTGGCTCACGCGGGCAGGCTCCATGGCCGACAGTATGACCCTGTTGGCGCTCGAGGATCAATCTATTCTGCCTAACAACTCTGGCCGGTTTCCGGAAGGTCGAGCCGGTCTTTAAAACGCATCTCGTTGGTCTGGATGAAGCCCAGGCGTTCATAAACGAGGCGGCCCTCGTCGGAGGCGTGAAGCACGAGACGGTCGAGACGCTCCCTGCGTGCCCACGCGATGAGGCACTTCATCAGCAACGTGGCGAGCCCGCGCCGTCGCCAATCCGCTTCGGTAAAGACATTGATAACGATGGCGTGACGGCCTTCGGCGATGACGATTTCACCGCCCGGTTCGCCGACCGGATATGGAAGGGTGCGCCGCAGTTGGACGCCGACACCGGCCACGATGTTGTCCGGCTGTGCAACCGGGTGCGCGAGCCAGCCGATGTATTCACCGGTCGCGAGCATTTCGCGGAGGCGCGCTTCGCACTGGGTCCGGTAGGATTCGAAGAGGTGATCCGGGACCAGGCCCATCTCGTGGAACATGCGCGCGCGGTGATGCGATACGATTTCGGCGTCGGCGACACTGGCGAGGCGGATCTCACAGCCTTTGCGCATCTTTTCGCGAAGATTCCACAGTTTGATTTGCCAGGCGCGGGCAATTTCAGGCTCAAAACAGGGCGATCTATCTCCGTTTTTCAAATTCAGATTCGCGCCATGCCGTTCTTTGTCGCGCCGGAGGAAGGGCGCGGCAGCATTTGCCAAAGGATCGAGACCAGCCGCCAGGCGTAGATCGCGCCGCCGACGACGATCCCGATCCAGAGCCAGGTGAGTCCGATCGCGATGATGTTTTGAATTTGCGCTGCCTCCGCCGGCTTGATCGGGAAACCGTTTGCTTCGCTGATCGAGATCAGCGGCGAGCTGCCGAGCAGGGGAAAGAGGACGACAAGAGCGATGACACTGGTAATTACGCCAGTCGCGGGAGGGAGCCAGCGCCAATCCGGTTCCGCCAGGTTAATCCAATGCTGCGCGAGGTGAATGAACGCGATGATCAGGATCGGCAAATGGAGCGCAGTCAGGACCGGCGCGAAATGGATCCGGGCTCCGGAGTCATTCAAGACCAGAAACGGAATGCTCCCGTGGTTCCACCACCAGAGGATAAAGAGCGATTGGATGATGATGCCGGCGATCGAGCTGGAGCGTCGCACTTGCTTCGCCTGGTGCGCGGGCGATGGCAGCGTGCGCGGATCCCAATCGCTCTGCCATTTCTCGAGCAAATGGAATTTGCGCAGGCTGGCGTCGATGAGAGCGAAGATAGCGGTCACGAGGAAGAGAGCCGGAAGCGCGAGCGCCATCGTGCGATAGAGGACCTGAGCAATTTCGCGCGCGGGATTGAGATGCGGGCTGAGGACAAGTGCGGGGACGGTGGCCGGGATGAGGAGCAGGACGAGGGTGACTTTCATCGCGGTCCAATAAAACGGAAAGAGGAGCGGACCGATGATCTGTCGCCCGAAAGACACGGTGCGGGTTTCTTGTTGATAACGCGAGGCGACGAGGATCGGCGCGCCGTGCTGCTTGAGGAGGGTGGCGATCTCGTCGTCGGTCAGCGGGCGACCGAGCTGGGCGACGCGGTCGTCGATTTCGGATTGCAGATTGGCCGCGAGTTCGGCCGCGATGTCTTCGCGCTGCTTTTTCGGGAGCCAGAATTTTACGGCGGTGAGATAGCGATCGAGTAGTTGCATGGTTGTTTGGTCGTCGTGGGTTTAGATAATGCGGGTGAGCGAAGCGTTGATCTTCTCGAGTTCGGTCAGGAGTTGCTTGAGAATGGCGCGACCGTCGCGCGAGAGTTTGTAAAAGCGTTTCTGACGGTTGTTTTCCTCGCGCCACTCGCTCTCGAGCAGGCCCTGGGTCTCGAGCCGGCGCAGGAGCGGGTAAAGCGTGCCCTCGTCGATTTCGATCCCGAGCGCGGCGAGATCCTTGCGCAGGGTATAGCCGTAATGCTCGCGCCGCAGCTGTGCGAGAACGGCGACAATGAGCAAACCGCGGCGCAGTTCGAGGCGGAGATTGTTGAAGAGGTCGGAATTTGGATCCATCTGGAGTTACCGTGTGCTCTACACTATGTAACGCACAGTATGTGCAACATGGTATTGCAGGTCAAACGAAATTTTCCAATCTTTTTTCGTCGAAGGATTCGTCCTTTTGTTTCCCTTTCGCTGAGAGGAAAACGATTGCGAAAACATGCGGAGGCGTGTCCCTCCGGACGGATTGTTCAGCGCCTAACGATGAAGACGGGCGCGTGCTATTCGGTTCTCAGCGCGATCATCGGGTCAACCCGGGTGGCGCGATGAGCCGGCAGCCAGCAGGCCAGAAACGTGACCGACCCGAGCAACAGCGTGACGATCGCAAACGTCATCGGATCGGCTGCGCTCACCCCGTAAAGCAACGTTTTCAGCAACCGTCCACCGCCGAAGCCGATCGTTAGTCCAATGATCGCTCCGATTGCGGCGAGCAACATTCCCTGCCGCAAAATCAATTGAAGGACATCGCCGGATTGCGCGCCGAGCGCCATCCGCAATCCGATCTCGCGGGTGCGCCCGGCAACGACATAAGACATCACTCCATAAATACCAACCGCCGCGAGGAGGAGCGCGAGCACACCGAAGCTGGCGAGGATTCCCGCAGCCATTTTGGCGGGAAAGAGCGGAATGTTCATGTGTTCGGTTAGCGTTTTGGCGTCGTAAATCGGCAGGGTGGGATCGAGTTCCTGCACGAGACGGCGCAAGGCAGCGAGCACGGCCCGCGGATCGCCTTCCGTGCGCGCGACGAAGGTGAATTGCGAATCGAAATAGCGCAGCGGTCGATAGACCACCGCCTTCGGCTCTTCGCCGAGGGTGTTGTATTTGCCATCGGGAACGACACCGATGATCTCCCAGAAAGGGTCGTTAGGCCCAGTGTGATTGTAGCGTTTGCCGATCGGATCCTGGCCGGGAAGAAAGCGGCGGGCAAAGGTTTCGTTGACGAGTGCGACCCGTGTGTTTTTTTTGTTTTCGTTACGCAGAAAATCGCGCCCGCGCAGACTCATCCCCATGGTCTCGAAGAATTTCGGACTGACCGAATAAGGAATCGCGAGCGGCAGATCGCTTCTGCTCCGGACCGGCTGGCCTTCGATGTAGATCGTGTTGGAGCTGTAATCGAGCGCGAGCGGGAGAACATCGGTCGCCGCGACCGAGCGCACGCCCGGAATCGCTTTCGCGCGTTGCATCATCCGCTCATAAAAGGCGCGGCCTTTCGCGTCGTCGTAACCCTGCAGGCCAAGGTCGATGGAAAGTGCGACTGCATTTTGCGGATTGAACCCCGGCCGCATTCGCTGCGCGGCCTGCAGACTGCGCACGATCAACCCCGCGCTGATCAAGAGGACGAGCGAGAGCGCGACCTGCACGACGACGAGCGCATTGCGCAGGTGCGAGCGGCGGAAACCGGCCATCGAGCTTTCGTCTTTGAGAGCCGGGACAAGCTCCGGTTTCGAAGATTGGAGTGCGGGAATGAGGCTGAAGATCATCCCGGTCAGAATCGAAAGGGCGAGGGTGAAAACGAGGACGCGCCAGTCGATCCGAAGGTCGAAGAGCAGCGCGATGTCCGTCGGCAACTTGATTGAGGAAATGAGGTGATTGGTCCAACTGGCAAGGAGCAGACCAAAGACGCCGCCGGCGACGGAGAGCATGACACTCTCGGTGAGCAATTGCCTGACGAGTCGGGCGCGACTGGCGCCGACCGCGAGCCGGATGCCTATTTCTTTTCGCCGCTCGGTGGCACGGGCGAGCAAGAGATTGGCCAGATTGACGCAGGCCAGCAACAGCACGAGCGCGCCGACGACTGCGAGCAGACCGGAGAAGGCGAAGATCGAATTGCGAATGTCGGGAATGAACAACCCGGGCGGCATGAGGAGAACGCGACGGCCGGCGTTTTCTTTCGGATGCTCTTTTGCCATTTGCGTCGTTAGGGCATCGAGTTGCGCCTTTGCCTGCTCGACCGTGACGTCCGGCTTGAGGCGGCCGATGACAAAAAGATTGTCACTCTCGCGCGCATCGAGCCAGGTGCTGCCCGGCTCGATTTCCTTCGCCATCATCATCGGCACCCAAAACTCCGGCGCATACGCGACCTCCGTCCCGACAAAACCTGCCGGCGCGACTCCGACGATGGTGAAACGATGGGTATTGAGCAGGATCGTCTGGCCGATGATGGCCGGATCGGCCGCAAAGCGTTTTTGCCAGCAGGCGTAACTCAGGACGACAACCGGATGCGAATCCGGTGTCCGATCCTCTTCGGGCAAAAAGCCGCGCCCGAGAACCGGTTTTACTCCGAGAACGTCGAAGTAATTGCCCGAAACATCGAAGCCCCAGACGCGCTCGTTGACGCCGTTGTGACTAAGACTGGCGACGACAAAACGATAAGCGAGCAAACCGGAGAAGACCTGGTTGCGGTCGCGGTAATCCTTGTAGTTCAGGTACGACTGGAGCGTGAAATCGGTTCCATTGCGCAACTGCCCGTCGACCGCGATCAATTGCGAAGGCTCGCGCACCGGCAGCGGTCGGAGCAGGACAGTATCGACAAGGCTAAAGATGGCGGTGTTGGCGCCAATTCCGAGCGCCATGGAGAGAATGGCGAGCGTGGTAAAGACGGGATGCTTCAGCAATTGCCGCCAGCCAAAACGAATGTCCTGCAGGAGCCCACCCATCTTCCCTTGAGATGCGCTGCGGCGGCGATTGGATTCAAACTTTTGCGGATGAATTCACAATTACGGGAATTTTTTTGACGTGCGGATTCGAGGTTGCCTGTCCGGTCTTCCCACGCGATGGCATGGGATGGTTTTGATCAAACGCTTCATCTGCTTCTTCACTCTTTTCGCGATTACCTTCGCGTCGTCGCGCGCTTTTTCGGCCGGGAACGATCTCTCCGACGTCAAAGCGCAGGTCATCAGGCAGCACGACGAAGCGATCAAGCGCTTGCAGGACTGGATTGGCCAAGTCTCGATCGCAGCAGAGAATCGCGGTTATCCGGAAGGCGCGGATTACATGATCAAGCTGCTAAAGGATGCCGGCTTTCAGCGCGCGGAACGCGTCGAGACCGACGGCAAGCCCGGCGTCTTCGCGACCCTCGACGCCGGCGCGCCGAAAACTGTCGGGCTCTATTTCATGTACGACGTGAAACAGTTCGATCCCAAAGAATGGTCGTCGCCGCCGACGGCGGCTGCGATTGTTGATCGGCCGGGTCTTGGCAAGATCATGATCGGTCGCGGCGCGGTGAATCAGAAGGGCCCCGAGGCAACCTTCCTCGAAGCGCTGCATGCCATGAAGGCCGCCGGGCGCAAGCTGCCGGTCAACTTCGTTTTCGTTGCGGAAGGCGAAGAAGAAATTGGCTCGCCGCATTTCGGCCAGGTCGTGCACAAGCCGGAAGTCGAGCAGGCGCTCTCGAAGTGCGTGGGAATTTTCATGCCGATGGCGAGCCAGGACCTCAGCGGCATGGTGACGGTCACTCTCGGGGCCAAGGGTGTGATCGAGGTGGAGATGACCTCCAATGGTGAGAAGTGGGGCCGCGGTCCGCTCAAGGATATTCATTCCTCCAATAAGGCGCGCGTCGACAGCCCGGTCTGGCATCTGGTCCAGGCGTTGAACACGCTCGTGACTCCGGACGGCAACGAGCCCGCCATCGAAGGTCTGACGAAAAATGTCCGTCCGCTCACGCCGGCGGAAAAGTCAATGATTGCCGAGGCGGCCAAACGGTTGAACGAATCCGATGCAAAGAAGATCATGGGCGTGAAGAAATGGGTCCGCGATATTAGCTGGACGGAGGCGCTCCAGCGCATGGCCGACGCGCCGACCGTAAACATCGAGGGAATTATTGGCGGCTACACCGGTCCGGGCGGCAAGACCATTTTGCCGCATCAGGCGATCGCGAAGCTCGATCTGCGTCTCGTTCCGAATCAGACGGCGGCGGGCGCTCTGGCAGCCTTGAAGGCGCATCTCGCCAAGCATGGTTACGGCGACATCGAGGTAAACATGACCGGAGGCTACGACCCGACGACGACCAAGCCCGATGCGCCGGTCATCAAAGCCGAGGAAGCCGTTTACAAGGACCACGGGATCGATCCGGTCGTCCTGCCGCGCCTCGGTGGCTCATGGCCGGGCTACGTTTTCACCAATCCGCCGCTCAGTCTCGGCGCCGGTCATTTTGGGCTAGGTCACGGCAGTGGTGCGCACGCGCCCGACGAGTATTACGTGATCGAATCTTCGAATCCGAAAATCGCGGGCTTCGACGACGCGGTCATGTCTTACGTCGAATATCTCTATCAGTTGGCCAAATAATGTGAGCAGCGAATCGGCCATCGTTGTCGGCCCGGGAGCAGGGCGAGTGCTGCACGCCTTTGGCGAAGAAGTTACGATTCTGCTCGATGGCGAACAGACCGGCGGCCGCCTCACGATGTGGCTCGAGACAACGCCGCCGGGCGGCGGACCGCCGCTCCATTTTCACATCAACGACGACGAAACCTTTCACGTTTTGGAGGGGCGTGTCGGATTTTTCCAAAACTCAAAATGGGAAGAAGTGGGTCCGGGCGGGTCGGTGTTCGTCCCGCGCGGTCAGCTACACACCTTCAAGAACATGGGCGACAAGCCATCGCGCATGCTCTTGTCGACCACCCCGGCGGGCTTCGATGTTTTCATCGGTCGCTGCGCCGAGGAATTCGCCAAGCCCGGTGGCCCCGACATGCACCGGGTGTTCGAAATCGCCGCCGAGCACGGCATCCACTTCGTGAAGGATTAGGCTGGCGCGGTCCTGCGGTCGACCACCTCGCTGCCATTATTGGGCCTTTGCCAATTCGCGCTCGCTTTCGGGAGGCCGCCTGATCTAATCAGCCAGGGAAATTGAACATGAAATTCATCACACCTTTTTTGCAGTTTTTCATGCTGGCGCTGGTCGCGTCGTCATCCACCGCGACCGCTCCGCAACAAACCGCATCCACTGGCTCCAGTCCGAGCGCCGAGCAGGATCTGCTCCCGGCCGATACTCAGCACAAGATTGATAAGATAGTCCTCGACCTTCTGAAGAAAAGCGGCGCACCGAGTGCCTCGATCGCCGTGGTGAGAGATGGAAAGCTTGCCTGTGTCCATGCGTATGGAATGGCCGATGTGAAGACGCGCGCGGCGGCGGCCAGCACGATGCGTTACAGCATCGGCTCGATCAGCAAGCAGTTCACCGCCGCCGCCATTCTGTTGCTTGCCGAAGAAGGAAAGCTATCACTTGACGACAAGGTGGGGCGATGGCTGCCGGATCTTACCCGGGCCAACGAGATTACCATCCGTCAAATTCTCTCCATGACCTCCGGCTACCAGGATTACTGGCCGCAGGATTACGTGATGCCTGAGATGATCAAGCCGACTTCTGCGCAAGCGATCCTCGATGGTTGGGCGCGAAAGCCCCTCGATTTCGAGCCAGGCACCAAGTGGCAGTACAGTAATACCAACTACATCATTGCCGGCCTGATCGTGGAACGGGTTGCCGGAATGCCGCTTTTCGAGTTTCTCCAGAAGCGAATCTTTCTCCCCTTGGAAATGAAGAGCGTCTTTGACTCCGATGCCGCTGCGCTCCCGGCAGGAGAGCCACTGCGTTATCAGCGTTTCGGTTTGGGCCCGTTGCGGCCCGCACCGAAGGAAGGCAAGGGCTGGCTGTTTGCGGCTGGCGAACTGGCGATGACCGCGGAGGACCTTGCCAGGTGGGATATTTCCATGATCGATCAGAAGGTGTTGAAGCCAGCCTCCTACGCCAGGATGCAAAAGGACGTGCTGCTAGAGAGCGGCGCGGGGACGCAGTACGGTCTGGGTGTAGGTGTCAGCATCGTAAACGGACACAGGTTGATTTCGCACGGCGGTGAAGTCTCGGGCTTTACCGCGCGCAATGCGGTTTACCCGGATGACCGCGCGGCTGTCGTGGTGCTGACCAATCTCGACGCGACGAGGGCTTCTCAGGACATGGCGAACAAGATCGCTGAAATCCTTTTTATCCCCCCGGGCAGCGAAGGACCATTGGGCGATGCCAAAGCAATTTTCACCGGGTTACAGCAGGGAAAGATCGACCGCTCGCGCTTCACTTCTAACGCAAACGCCTACTTCAGCGATCAGGCCTTGAAAGACCTCGCTTCCAGTCTCGCCCCGTTGGGCAAACCAACCGAGTTTAGCGAAGTCGCCCAAGGGTTGCGGGGAGGTATGACCTTCCACAGATACCGGGTTCAGTTTGCCAAGAAAGCTCTTACTGTTTCCACCTATATCGTGCCTGATGGGAAGCTCGAGCAATACATCGTAGCGGCCGACTAACAAGCTGTCCCGGGAGCCGGAGGCTGGCGCCGACTCCGCGTCCCTGCTCCTACACGAGCCTGGCAGCCAGGTTGATCCGCGTCCCGGCCAGCGCCACGGATACGGGGCAAGTCTTCTTTGTTTTCTCGGCCTGTTCCTGGAAGCCTTTGTCGTCCATGCCCGGAACGCTCGCCTCCACCTCGAGATCGATCGTCGTGATCTTCGGTCCGCCCTCCACCATTTCGAGCTTCACGTTGGCGGTCGTGCTGATGCGTTTTGCCGGATGGCCGGCCTTTTCGAGGTTGGACGAAAGGGCCATGGAAAAGCAGCCCGCTTCGGCTGCGCCGATGAGCTCCTCGGGATTGGTCCCGCTTCCGCTTTCGAAGCGGGATTGAAAAGAGTACGGTCCTTCATAGGCGCCGCTCCCGAGTTTCATCGTTCCTTTGCCCTCTTTCAAAGTGCCTTCCCAAACTGCTGATCCGATTCTTGCTGGCATAGTGACGTATTCTCCTATTGTAGGTTGAGTGGTTAGTGTTTGTCGCTCTTGCGTTCGAACTCGGTCAGGTAACCGACGAATGCACGGCGGTGTTCCTGCTCGTCCCCGAGAATTTTCACACAGAGATCCTGCGTTACAAAATCGACCTGATCGCACAGACCGATGATCTTCTCGTATTGTGCGATCGCACCGTCTTCCGCCTTGATCACGCCCTTGATCACGGTGATCAGATCGGTTGAATCCTCCGGCGGCTGCATGAATTTCTGATCCCGCTCCAGATCGAGTGAGCCCGGCACACGGCCGCCCAGCACCTTGATGCGCTTGGCCAGCATCTGGGCGTGGCCGATTTCCTCCTGGATATCGGCGCCAAGGGATTTCTTGATTTCCTCCGCGCGCACGCCGTCGAGGTCGACGGAATTGGCCAGATAATTCTGCACCGTTTCGAGTTCCATCCCGTAGGCTCGCTTCAGTTCCCGGGTGATCTTTTCAATTTTTTCCTTCTTCATCGCTCAATATACGTCCGGGACGCGCTGTTTGGACCCCCAAAGTTCTCGTCGCTCGAAAGACCTGAAGGGGATCGCCCGGTCGCTGCCAGGCAGCTCCGTCGGACCAAGTTTGACACAGAACTGAAAACAGACGAATTCTGGCCGGAATCGACCAGCTCATCGCGCGCGACCGGCAGAAAATCATTCGGCCTAACCAATCATGAGCACATCCGAAATTTTCCTGATCGCGATGACGATCATCCTCACCGTGCCCTATCTGGTTTGGCGGCTGGGCCGGACGGAATATTACGCGCCGCTCGTCGTGGTGCAGATCGTTGGCGGCATCCTGCTCGAGGCCCCTGCCTGGCGCGCACAGTGGTTCGAAACGGGAGAAAAGAAAATTAGAGATCAGACAGCAAATCCTGACAGCCACGAGTTGCAGACATGGATTCGACTATCAATATCTGACGTCTCACCGCTATTCAGCTGGAAACTGTTCACCCACTTTGCACTAAGACATAGATACAACTGAATGAAACACACCTTCGTTTGCTGTTTTTTGCTACTAGCGTTGGCCGGGGCAAGCGCTCATGCGGCAGCCAAACCCAACATCGTTTACATCGTAGCCGACGACCTCGGCTGGAAGGATGTGGGTTTCAACGGCTGCACCGACATCAAGACGCCGAACATTGATAAGCTCGCCGAGACCGGGGTGAAGTTTTCCCACTTTTACGCGCAGTCGATGTGCACGCCCACGCGCGCCGCGTTGATGACGGGACGTTACCCGTTCCGCTACGGGTTGCAGACGATCGTCATTCCCGGCCCGGCGAATTACGGCCTGGCTACCAACGAATGGCTCATGCCGCAATGCCTTAAGGACGCCGGTTACACCACGGCCATCATCGGTAAGTGGCATCTCGGCCACGCGGACATGAAATATTGGCCCAGGCAGCGCGGCTTCGATTACCAATATGGCCCGCTGATCGGCGAACTGGATTATTTCACGCACACCGACGCCGGCGTGCTCGACTGGTTCCGCAACAACAAACCCGTCCACGAAAAGGGTTACACGACGCAGCTCCTCGGCAACGACGCCGTGAAATACATCAATGAGCAAAGCGCGGACAAACCGTTCTATCTCTATCTCGCTTTCAACGCCCCGCACACGCCCTATGAGGCGCCGCAGGATTACATTGATCGCTACAAAAACATCAAAGAACCCACGCGCCGCATTTACGCCGGCATGGTGACGTGCATGGACGACGAAATCGGTCGCGTGGTTGCTGCGCTCGACCAGAAAGGTCTGCGCGACAACACGCTCATCGTTTTCCAGAGCGACAACGGCGGGACGGAAAACGCGATGTTCGCCGGCCAGATGACTGACTTGTCCAAGACCAAGATTCCCTGCGACAACGGTCCCTATCGCGGCGGCAAAGGCACGCTCTTCGAGGGCGGCTGCCTCGTGGCCGCCTGCGCCAATTGGCCCGGCCACATCAAGCCCGGCAGCACGGCGACCGGGATGATTCACGTCGTGGACATGTATCCGACCCTCGCCCATCTCGCCGGCGCCTCGACCGCCAAATGCCTGCCGCTCGACGGCATGGATGTCTGGCCGGTTATGAGCGAGAACAAGCCGTCACCGCGGACGGAAATCGTTTATAACATCGAGCCCTTCCGGGGCGCCGTGCGCGAGGGCGATTGGAAGCTGATCTGGCGCGCGTTGATTCCCACGAGCGTTGACGTTTACAACCTCGCCGATGATCCCTACGAAGCGAAGAACCTCGCCGCCGCGCATCCCGACAAGGTGGCTGCGATGGAGGCGCGCATCAACGCGCTGGGCAAGGAAGCTGCCAAGCCGCTCGCACTGATATATGTGACCAAAGTCGGGCTGGCGCATGGCAAGCCGCTCATTGCCACCGAAGATAACGGGCACACCCCGGCTGCGGTCACGGAAGACGAGCCCTCGATCACCGACGAAGGCGTTGGCGATCCCGATCAACTTGAACACGACAAGAGGCCAGCGCCCGAACCAAGCGCTGGAGCGAACGACGGCGTGCGTCGTGGCAAGCGGCGCTGAGCTTGTGTCGTTAGGCGAACTCCAGTGGCGGCACCGGCAATACTCCGAGCCATGACCCTTCACGAGAGGACGACATGATGGCAAAGCCTGATTCGCGCGTAACGATTCACATGGCGGCGAGCCTCGACGGCTTCATTGCTCGAAAAGATGGGCGCGTCGACTGGATGGAAACCTCGGACGAATTTGCAGGCGGAGAGACCCTGGACCCGGAATTCGTCGAGGCCTTTCTCAAGACGATCGACTGCTACGTCATGGGGTCGCGAACCTATGAGACGGCGTTGAGTTTTGAGGCGAAAGGATTGGGGTGGGCCTATGGCGACAAACCCACTTTCGTCCTCACGAGTCGCGATCTGCCGCGAACCCGGAATACCGTTGAGTTCTACTCAGGCGATCTCGCACAGTTGGTGAACGGGCGCCTGCGGCCCGCGTTCGGTAGCATCTGGTTTGTTGGAGGCGGGGCAGTTTCCGGCGAATGCCTTCGTCTCGGGCTGGCCGACGAAGTTCGCTATTCGATCCTACCGATTTTGATTGGCGATGGAATCCAATTCTTCGAGAAGCTCGACCGGGACATCGCGCTCCATCTGGCGGAGGTCAAAGCCTACAAAAGCGGGATGGTGGGGCTGTGCTACCACGTGCGAAAACATCGTGACGAACCACGGGACGCCGTCTGACAGTGCGATAGAACTGACCACGACCGCCGAACTACCCGCTCTCGACGACTTCCACACGCAACCTGGAGCGACGCGCGACCTCGCTGGCGGTCGCTCATCCTGGATCCTCCCTGGGTAAAACTCGAGCGCACAGATTCGCCGGCGCGTTGGATGTGGACAGGAAAGGGTGTTAATGCGAAAAGGGAGAAGACCATGAGGTTCTCGTACGCTTTGCTGGCTGGTTTCGTTCTGGCCTGTTTCGTTCCGGCTGGCGCGCAACAAAAGCCGCGCACGTTGCATGACGAACACCTATACGAATTGGCGCGGACGGACTTGAAAGCATTTGCAAAGGAAGTCTCTGCAGGAGCAAGCTCTGAGTTAGGGGAAACGCACGCCATCGTTCTTTGGTTGACCCAGCACTTTGAATGGAAGGAAACCGACTACCAAAAGCGAACGGTACAACAGATCATCGAGCGAGGCGGTGGCAACTGCAACGACCTCGCTATGGTCGCTCTCGCGGCGATGAAGGAATTAAACATTCAGGTGCGCCGGGTTCATGATGTCCATATCAGGACTGAGTCGGTCGGGCGTGGGGAACGGGCCCATGCGCTGGTGAAGGAGAAGGGGGACAGTTATTCAGTTTTCGGCAGGCATCATAACGATCATGTCTGGCTCGAGGTTTACGATTCAAAAGCCAAGGATTGGTTTCCAGCCGATCCTTGGAGCGGAGTAGTCGGCATAGAAGATTGGCTGAAAGCTCGCGTCTGGTTTGGTCCGCGATCGAGCCTCAATCCTGATGCCCCGGAGATGATTGTTCCCTTCGCGATCTTCGCGGCCGACAGCAACGGCAACTTCACCATCAATCGGACACGTCATTACCTGGTCGACGAATTTGACCGCCTCTATGGAAACAAGTTGCACAAACAGGCTGCGATCTGGCAGCAGTGGGTTCGGTTGCTCGATTCGATTAGCCCTAAAGTCGAGGGAGCCTTCGCCGGGTCAATCAATCTGCTGGACGACGAGTCTGAGATCGACAGTGTGGCAGCGACATATGAACGGCTGCGCGCGGCGATAGAGCCAAAGTCGGCTAAAAAGGGCTACGACCAATAACCGGATGCCAACAATGAGTAGATCTGAGAGTATCACGATTAGGGGAGTCGAGTCTTCCGATCTCGAAACTTTCTATGAGCATCAACTCGACTCGGAAGCGATTAGGATGGCAGCATTCGTCTGTGAAGACCGAAAGGACAAGGTAGCTTTCGACGCCCATTGAGATAAAATTTTGAATTCGTCACAAATTACAAAGAGAACGATTGTTGCAGAGGGACAAGTCGCTCGCCGCATATCGTGCTATCCGCAGGGAGAAATCATGGAAGTCACCTATTGGCTTGGAAGGGAGTTCTGGGTAG
Organism: uncultured Verrucomicrobiae bacterium; assembly: GCA_963782205.1. GTDB lineage: Bacteria > Verrucomicrobiota > Verrucomicrobiia > Chthoniobacterales > UBA10450 > Palsa-1392. The sequence continues at coordinate 86,526 of CAWAIY010000020.1, forward strand.
AGGATTAGCGACTCAAGCGCTCAATAGGATGCTCCAGCTCGTTATAGATCGGCCGATATTCGCCAGGGCGGCAGCGGACAACATCGGGTCGATACGAGTGCTGCAGAGATGCGGTTTTAAAATCATCGGAAAAAACAAAGATTTCGCCAATGGCAGAGGCGAAGACACGGAAGAATACATTCTTCGCCTGGATCTCGATCAAGCAAATGAATGAATTAGCCTAACCAAACGGGCTGCAGCGAACGGCGGCGTGCCTTCGTGGTTGCAATCGGCGCATCTCTCGGCCACCGTCGCTGAGCTTGGGTCGCTAGGCCCATCATATGAAGCGTCTTCTCGTTACGGTCTTGGTTATTGTTGCGGTGCTGGTGGCGGCCTTTGGCCTTGTCATCGCTTTCGGCGGGCCGGGTTCGCCGCCGCCGATGGCGAGCATCAATAACCCATTCGAGAAGGTGGATTTCTCCGATTTACCGGAAGTCAGTTACTTTACGGCTCGCGATGGCGCCAAACTCGCCTTTCGGGTCTACCCGGCTGCAGGTGGCGCGGTCAAGGGCAGCGTGGTGCTCGTGCACGGCTCGTCTGCCAGTAGCAGCAGCATGCACCTGATGGCCAAGGGATTTGCCGCGGCCGGTTATGCAGCTTACGCGCTGGACATCCGCGGACACGGCAAATCAGGCACTAAAGGCCTCATCGCCTATATCGGGCAGTTGGAGGACGACATGGAAGATTTCGTCCATGCGACGAAATTGGCCCAACCTTCTACGCTAATCGGGTTCTCTTCCGGTGGTGGTTTTGTGCTTCGATTCGCGGGCAGCGGGCGACAGAAGCTGTTCTCTAACTACCTTCTGCTCTCTCCCTTCATCAGCCTGGATGCAGCCACATCGCGCCCAGGCAGCGGCGGGTGGGTCAGCGTGGGAGTTCCGCGGATCATCGCAATCTCCGTGCTCAACGGCTTCGGGATACGTTCGTTTAACGATCTCCCGGTCACGAGGTTCGCACTCTCCGAGGAGGCGAGGGATTTTCTCACGCCGCAATATTCATTTTCCCTCGCGCAGAACTTTGGGCCCGAGCGCGACTACCAGGCTAACATCCGTGCGGTCGGGCAACCGCTGCGGGTGCTGGTCGGCCAGAATGATGAGGTGTTTTACGCCGATCAGTTCGCAAACGTTTTTAAGGCGGCGGGTAAAGATGTTCCCGTGACGGTGCTTCCCGGAATCGACCACATCTCGCTCACTCTTGATCCAGCTGCGATCCAAGCGGCAATCGCAACCGTCGAAAGCATGGACCACGAGGGGGCCTCACCATCCATCTGAGGCAGTCCGTCAAGGATTTTGAGTCCTGCCAGAGCGTTGGTCGCTGCTTTTCGAGCAGTCATCCTGCTCGTCGCGTTATAAGCAGATAGCCGACGTGCGGAATCGACGGGCGTTTAACCGTCCGGAAAGGCGCGACCGACGCATTTTGCAGTTGCGGCAGCAGTTCATCGATTTGGTTCCTGGGCACGACGAGGGCATCAAGCGCGCCGGCGTTCCACTGCTCGATCGCCTGATTAACCGGAATGAAATGGAGCTTCTGCAGGTAAAGGAGCATTCCCTGGCTGCCGCCGCCCTTGCCTTCAATCACCTCGAAACGCCAGTGATGAGCGGCGACCTCGGCGTTCACGAGGTTGCTGAAGTTTTCCAGATTATCGGCGTGGTCGCGATAATTTGAAACGATCTTGCTCGCCGCGTAGCCGCCGCTGAAGGCGATCGAAAAAAGCAATCCGGCTGCGCTCCATTTCAAGGCCCGCGCCCGTGTCTCATCGTGCTGCAGGAGGTGCGCCACCTGCGCCGCGAGCAGCAGGCAAAGCGGCGGCAGCACCGGGTAAATGCGATCGACCCGCTTCGAGGGGACGAGCGACATCAGGATGAGCCCTCCGATGCTCCAGAAGAGCAACCAGAGCGTTTCTGGCGCGGTGTTACGGAGAAAATGGCGCACACTGCCGCTCGCTCGCTGCGCGGCGAAGTAGGCGAAGACGATTATGAGCACCGACCATGGGGCGAACTTCTGTAACAGATGTGGCAGATAGAAGAGGAGCGGCTGCGCGCGATGGACCGTGCTCTCAAAGCGCCCGAGGAATTCCTTTTCGAAAACCACGTGATAAAAGGCCGGGACGAATTTGATGCCAAAGATGGTCCAAACGAGGATGACTCCGAGCGAAGCCAGCCACGGCCACCAACCGCACCATGCGCTTGTTGCGCTCCGTTTCGCGACGAGCAATTGAAAGAGCACGATGCCGGGCAGGATGAAGGCGAAATTCATCGGCCCTTTGATCAGCATGGAGGCGGCAAAGAGCGCGAATATTTCCCAGCGATCGCTCCGCTCCCACGCTTGCCTGAGGCGGATCTTGTGCCAGATCAAAAGACCGGGAAGAAAAAGGAAAAGTCCGAGCGGCATATCGGTCCGTACCAGGGTCGCGAGACGCAGACTGAGCAGGTTGAAGCAGATTGCGCCCAGAGCGACCAACGCTGCCGCCGCTCCGTAGGCGGCTCGCGCGGCACGAAATAATACGATCGCCATCGCGACGGCGGAAAGAAAACAGGGGAGCCGCCAGGCTACGTTCCACGAGCGGGTGATGAGAAACGTGCCGGCCGAGGCCCAGCCGACGAGCGGCGGCTTCTGCGCGATCAATCCATGGGGCGTATGCTGAAAGAACCAGTGGCCACCTTTGATCATCTCAAAAGAGGTGTAGGCTTGGAGCGCCTGATCGTAATCGTCCAGGTTCCAGGGGAGATTCGTCAGGGCAAAAAAGCAGATGGCGATGCCGCCGATCAGCCATACCGTGCGCCGGCTCTCGAGGAAACTTTTGGCCCATGTTGTATCGAACGTCATCGGATTATCCTGCGCGTCGCCTGCTCGTTAGCATCGCGCTCTTTATCTCGCACGGCTAAAGTCTGCCGGAGCGGAAAATAAAAGATGTGCGGTATTGCGGGATTCACACAGCTCAACGGGCCAGCGGTCGACGGCGAAGAAATACTCCAGCGCATGACCGTTCCGCTTGCGCCGCGCGGGCCGGACGGCGAGGGATTTTACCTTGAGCAAGGCATCGCGCTTGGTCATCGACGCCTCAGCATCATCGATCTCGAAACCGGTGGCCAGCCGATGCACAGCCGGGATGGGCGTTATCACATCATCTATAACGGCGAGATCTATAATTACGTCGAACTGCGCGCAGGGCTCGAAAAGCGTGGCTGCGTTTTCCAGACTCATTCCGATACCGAAGTGCTGCTTCAGCAATTCGCGCTCGATGGTGTGGCCGCTTTGCAGCTCTGCAACGGCATGTTCGCTTTCGCAATCTGGGACCGCGCGGAGGAGCGGCTTTTCCTGGCGCGCGACCGCATCGGAGTGAAGCCGCTCTATTATTGCGTGCGGGACGGCGAATTGATTTTCGCCTCGGAACTCAAAGCGTTGCTGGCCCATCCGCGCGTCACGCGCCGACTCCAGCCGCTCTCGGTCAGCAAGTATTTCACCTACGGTTACGTGCCGGCGCCGCACACGATTTTTGAGGGAATCTACAAGCTCGAGGCCGGCGCCTATCTCTTCTTCGATCGCAACGGACTGCGCCTCGATCGCTATTGGGACATCCCGCTCGAGGACAATCCAATGAGCGATCGCAACGTCGATGAGTGGGCTGAGGATCTGCTCGCCATCCTTCGGGACTCGGTCAAGAAGCGGCTGCGCAGCGACGTGCCAGTCGGCCTTTTTCTCTCCGGCGGAATCGATTCCAGCACGGTCACCGCGCTTGCCGCCCAGCAATCCGGCAGCCGGCTGCACAGTTTCTCCATCGGTTTCGATGACCGGAGTCACGACGAATCGCCCTACGCGCGGCGCGTCGCGGCCATCTTTGGCACCGAGCATCACGAAGAGGTCCTGACTTTGCAGCACGCGGCGGACTTGTTTCCCAAGATCATGCAGGGCCTGCACGAGCCGCTGGCCGATGCTTCAATCATGCCAACCTATGTGCTGAGCCGGCTGGCCTCGGAGCACGTCAAGGTCGTGCTGGGCGGAGACGGCGCCGATGAACTCTTCGCGGGTTACGCAGCTTTCCAGGCACACAAGCTGGTGCAGAACCTGTCATTCCTGCCGGCCGGTTGGCGCGATGGGTTGCGTCATGTCGTGCAGCGCCTGCCGGTCTCGCATCGCTATGCCAGCGCCGAGTTTCTCATGCAGCAGTTTGTCAAAGGTCTCGGGTTATCGCCCGAAGTGCGTTTTCTCCTCTGGATGGGGTGCTACGGGAACTCGGAGAAGAAACAGCTTCTCTCCACCGGCTTTCAGGAGCTCCTGCTGCGCGAGGACGCCTTCGAAGATATCACCGCAAACATCCGCCGGAGCGGATTGAAGGGAGACTTCCAGCGCCTGCAATACCTCGCCATGAAGCTTTACCTACAGGACGACGTCCTGCTCAAAGTCGACCGGGCGAGCATGGCGCATTCGCTGGAAGTGCGCACTCCGTTCCTCGATCGGGACGTGGTCGAATACGCCTCACGCATTCGGCCCGCGGACAAACTGCGCGGTCTAACGACCAAGTATGTCTTGAAGCGGGCGGTGCGAGGCCTTTTGCCTAACGAAATTATCAACCGGCGCAAGGCCGGCTTCATGATGCCGGTGGCGCTCTGGCTGAAACAGAACATGCGTGAAACGGTCGAGGATCTTTGCTCGCCGACGGCGCTCGCGCAGACCGGCCTTTTCGACCCGGGTTTCGTCCGGCAAATCCTCGACGAACACTTCCAGGAGCGGCGCGATCATCGGAAGCAAATCTATCCGCTCCTCTGCTTCATGACCTGGTTTCGCAATCACGCGCCGGGTGCCGGCATCTAAAGTCGAGCTTTTCCAGAAAGCGCTACAAATTGCCATCGGCGATATTGTTTTCGGCTTCACGTCCGACACGAAAATCATTTGACCGCGGGGGCGGGCGCCGCTTACCAATCAAACACCTTTCTCATGACTTCTTCTGATCCCACTCCGCGCCGGACCCGTGGCGAATCGATGTTCGCCTTTAGCATCATGTTTTTTTGCGGAGCGGTGCTCTCCTTCATGCTCGGCTGGGCTGACGGGGTTCGCCACGATAAGACCGTCTTCCACATCCCCGAGACACGCAGCTTTCTCGTGGTCACCGCAATCTTTGCCGCTTGCGGATTGCTCCTCCTCTTCTGGGGCATGGCCACGAAGCGCTCGTAGGTCGCGAGCTGGCCGGAGGGTTTTCCCCCATCCGTCGGGCACTTGCGCTACCTTGTGATATTGGTAACATTATCACAATGAAACAGCAACCTGCCTCGAAGAAAGTGGAGCGCGTCCAGATCGGCGCGCGGATGGAAAAGACGTTGGTGAAGGTGCTCAAGGCGCTGGCCGAATACCTCGATCTCTCGTTAGGCGATCTGCTCGAAGGCATCACCCTCCACGCTCTGGAAGGGAAGTCCGCCTTCAGTCCCAAAACGCTCGGCCACATCAAAAAGCTGCGCACGATCTACGGCCTCGATCTGACCGCAAGCGACAGCCACCGGCTGGTGGAGGAGGACCATGTCGGGAAGTGACCCGACCGGCCTCCTGGCCGACTTTGAGGAGGACCGGATCAATCCGGCGCGATTTCCGCATCGTGAGCATGTGCGGGTGAGCTACGAATTGCTGGAGCGCCACGCTTTCCCTGAAGCCCTGCTGCATCTGGCGCGCGGGCTGCGCCGGCTGGCGGCGAAATCGGGGCGACCGGAGGTGTATCACGAAACCATCACGGCCGCTTTTCTCGCTCTCATCGCGGAACGGCGCCTGCGCGAGTGCCATGCGAATTGGGAAGATTTCGCGGCGCGCAATCCGGATTTGTTTCGCAAAGAATTACTCGCGGAAATCTACGAACCCGCCGTGCTGCAATCGGACATGGCGCGACAAACGTTCATCCTGCCGCGGCGGCCGCCGCATTCGTAGCATTCCCGCACTAAGCAGTTTCCCCTTGGTAAAAGCGGCGCGGGCGGGTTAGAACTGGTGAAGATGCATGCGGCCGAACCAGCCCCAGCCGAGAATGACCTGACAGCGCAGGAGCTGAAGGCGCGAATGTAATCGTGTCTTTTCATCCCGACTCCCCGGAGGACGACAAGGGATCTCGCTTGCAAGCTGGACGCGCCGTGTTTGCCCGGCCGATTAGACCGCGTCAAATATTCTCCGCCGTCTCAGCTGCGACCTGCGGTTTCACCCGTGTGGCGAGGAAGGCGCCGAAGAGCAGGATAGTTGCGCACCAGCCTTGCGCGGGGGAGATGCGCTCGTGAAAGATCCACGCCGAAAGTGCGAGCGCGCCGAGCGGGCTGAGCAACTGCAAGGTTTGCGAGAGCGCGACCCCGATCTCCCGGATGGCCACGTAATAGAGAACGTGTGCCATGCTGATACAGGTGACCGCGGAGACGATGAGAATACCGTTAACGTGCGCGCTCACGTGCAGCGGCGTGTCGAGGCGGCCGAAAATCCAGGTGAGTGGGAGGAGCATGAGCGAAGTAAGAAGGCTGATTACGCCGAAGCTTCGGATGCTGCCGAAGCGGGCCGATGGCCGTTTCACGAGCACGCCGTAAAGCGCCCAGCAAAAGCTGGCGGTGAAGCCGATGGCGAGTCCGCCTAACGAGACGGGGTGCGTCTGCCAACCCGGCTGAAAGCAGAAGACGCCAACTGCGCCTAACAATCCGAGAAAGGTCCCGATCTGGAACTGCCATTGCCGGATGATCCACCTTTCCTCGGGGAAAAAAATTAGCGCAAGGAGGGCGGTTATGATGACTGAGGAGCGGATGAAGACGGCGTAAACGCCGGGCCCCATGTAATGAAGCGAGAGGACCTGGGTGATCTGGTGGACGACGTTAGGCAAGGCAGGCAGGAGGCAGAGACCGAAGACGTTCCAGTCGAGTCGCAGCCCGCTTCGGCGAAAGCGATGGAGAGCGAGCGGCAGAATGGCAAGGCACGCGATCGAGTAGCGGTAAAAATTTTGCGCGAACGGATCGTAAAAGCGGTTGAGGTAAAATTGGAAGAGCGATGGCGTCGACCAGATGAGGACGGTGGCGAAGACCGCAGCGTAACCCTGATCTTTGCGCGGGGATCGCACCCGGTGTCTGGTCTCAATCGAAGGCATGGAAAAACCGAGATTGAGCCGCGTAATTTCCTGAGTGACAAACGAATTGTTCTTCAGATACGTTTCAAAAAAGGGAAAACCATGAACATTTTGAAGAATTCAAAAAGAGCGCTGGCAGCTGTCACGATAGTTTTTTTACTGCTCTGTCCAGCGGGCTGGGCCAAGAAAAAAGCAAAAACGGACGAAGGGGCGGCGCACTTCAAGGCGGGGGTGCAGGCGGCAGATCAGCAGCAGTACGACCAGGCAGTCATCGAGTTCACCAAGGCGATCGAGATCGATCCAAAAGATATTCCCGCGCTCGAAAACCGTGCCTACATGTATCTTGCCCTGAAAAAAAATGCCGAAGCGGTGGCGGATTTCACGCAAGTAATCGAATTGGCGCCTGGGCAGACCACCTCTTATCTCGGCCGGGGCCAGGCGGAAACTGAGCTGAAACAATTTGAGCCCGCGCTGACCGATCTCAGCAAGGCAATCGAGCTCAAGCCGGACGACCCCAATGCTTATCGCTTTCGCGGCTTCGCCAATATCGGGAAAGCCGATTGGAAGGCCGCCATCGCCGACTACGACAAGGCGATCGAGATGAATCCTCAGGACGAACAAGCGTACATTTGGCGCGCTTTCGCCAAGCGAAGCGACCACAAGTATGAGGATGCGCTGGCGGACTACAGCAAAGCGATCGAGATCAATCCCAATGATTACGACGCGTTCGATAAGCGGGGCTACTGTTATTCCTTGATCGACCAATGGAAGAAAGCGGTCGCGGATTATCAATCGGCCCTGGCGATCAAACCCGATCTCCCCGATACGGTGGCTCGGTTGCGTTTCGCTCAGCGGCAGATTCCCCCGCCGCCCACCGCCACGCCGACTCCGAAGCCGACTCCAGCGCCGACTCCAGTTCCGCCCCTCATCAGCCCGACCGGCTGGATTGGCATCGGCGCCGGGACGCTCGTCCTGCTCCTGATCATTGTTGTATTTGTGGTCCGTGCCAGGAAGCGCCCGGCTGATTGATCAGAGCTGCGCCCGAGCGAGAAATTTCTTTGACACCGCAGAGCCCGCGGTTAGTTTGCCGACGCTTTTTCGGAGAACGAGGCGAGTCCCATGGTCGTTCAAGCAGTTTGACGGCTCTGGGACTTTCGCTTCTTACGACGGCGAGCAAACCGGTTTGGCCCTGCACCGGCGGGGACAGGCTAACGATGATGAGCGGCCCATGTAGCTCAGTTGGTAGAGCACGTCCTTGGTAAGGACGAGGTCACCGGTTCAATCCCGGTCATGGGCTCCAGAATGGGCCCGCGACCGAAAAATAACCTAACGAAAAGACAGCACCCAAGATTAAGTAAAACCCAAGGAGAAATTCCAGATGGCTAAAGAAGCATTCAAACGCGACAAGCCGCACATCAATGTCGGCACGATTGGACACGTCGACCACGGCAAGACGACCCTGACGGCCGCGATCACTACCGTGCTCGCCAAGAAGGGCATGGCCGAAGTGCGCGGCTACGACTCGATCGACAATGCGCCGGAAGAAAAGGAGCGCGGCATTACGATTAATACCGCGCACGTCGAGTATCAGAGCGAAAAGCGCCACTACGCCCACGTCGATTGCCCGGGCCACGCTGACTACGTCAAGAACATGATCACCGGTGCCGCACAGATGGACGGCGCGATCCTTGTCGTGAGCGCTGCAGACGGCCCGATGCCGCAGACCCGCGAACACATTCTGCTCGCGCGCCAGGTCGGCGTGCCGGCGATCGTTGTTTTCCTGAACAAGGTCGACATGGTCGATGATCCGGAACTGCTCGACCTCGTCGAGATGGAAGTGCGCGATCTCCTCACCCAATACGAGTTTCCGGGCGACCAGATTCCGATCGTCAAAGGCAGCGCGCTTAAGGCGCTGAATGGCGATCCGGAACAGGAAGCGCAGATTCTCGAGTTGGTGAAAGCGGTGGACGATTACATCCCCGTGCCGGACCGGCCGATCGATCAGCCGTTCCTCATGCCGGTGGAAGACGTCTTCAACATTGAAGGCCGCGGCACGGTCGCGACCGGTCGAGTCGAGCGCGGCATCCTCAAAAAAATGGAGGAAGTCGAAGTGGTTGGCATCAAGCCGACCGCCAAAACGACCGCGACCGACATCGAGATGTTTCGCAAGCTGCTCGACGAAGCGCGCGCCGGCGACAACGTGGGCGTACTGCTGCGCGGCGTGAAGAAGGAAGATATCGAGCGCGGCCAGGTCATCGCCAAGCCGGGCACGATCAAACCGCACAAGAAGTTCAAGGCGGAAGTCTATGTTCTGAGCAAGGAAGAAGGCGGTCGTCACACTCCGTTCTTCACCAATTACCGTCCGCAATTTTATTTCCGCACGACCGACGTGACGGGCAGCGTGAAGCTCCCCGAGGGCGTCGAAATGGTCATGCCCGGTGACAACGTGGCCGTCGAAGTGGAGCTTGGCACGCCGATCGCCATGGAGAAAACGATCCGGTTCGCGATTCGCGAAGGCGGCAAAACCGTTGGCGCGGGTCGCGTGAGCGAAATTCTGGACTAGTTTGTCGGAGGCAATTTACGCCAGTAGCTCAATTGGTAGAGTAGCGGTCTCCAAAACCGTCGGTTGGGGGTTCGAGTCCCTCCTGGCGTGGTTGGCACCGTCTAGGAAAGCGTAATTCGAGAATTGTGAATTGTTCCATCGATAGAAGCGGCAACCGATTTACCAGTCTCGATTCTCGGCCTAACGATTCACCAAACCATGCTTGCTAAAACAAAAACCTTCTTCTCCGAAGTCCGGCTGGAGCTGCAAAAATGTTCCTGGCCCTGGGACCCGAAGGAGAGGGGAATGAAACGCTACAAGGAGCTGACCGACTCCACCATGGTCGTCATCATTGCCATGCTGCTGCTCGGTGGTTACGTCGCGCTCTTCGATTTCATTCTCGTCAACGTGATCCACTTCCTCACCCGCCTGTAATCATGGCCCACGCTCTCGCCGCCAAAGATCAATGGTACGTTGTGCACGTGCTCTCCGGACAGGAGAACAAGGTGCGCGACAACATTGAGAAACGCGTCAAGACCGAAGAAATGGGCGACGTCGTTTTCGAGGTGCTCGTGCCGACGGAACGCGTCTCCGAGATCAAGCGCGGGAAGAAAAGCGAGACAACCCGGAAATTTTTCCCCGGTTACCTGATCATTAACATGCATTTGCTCGATGAGGAAAATCAGCTCATCGGCCGAACCTGGTATTTCATTCGCGAAACGCCCGGAGTGATCGGCTTCGCCGGGACAAAAGATCGTCCGATCCCGATGCGTCAGGCCGAAGTCGACAACATGCTGGCGCAAATGCGGGAGCGGGAAGAGAAGGTCAAGCCGAAGGTCAGTTTCGAAGTTGGCGAGACGGTCAAGGTGGCGGATGGTCCATTCCAAAACCAGAGTGGGATCGTGGAAGAGATCGATCCCGAGCGCGGAAAACTGCGCGTCTCGGTCACGATTTTCGGTCGCGCGACCCCGGTAGAACTCGAATATTGGCAGGTCGAACGCGGATAAGTGCCCAAGGTTCAGGGTTCAGTTCTGAACCCTGTTTACTGAACCCTGAACCCTTTTTTTGTTATGGCTAAAGAAATCATTGCTCACATCAAATTACAGATCCCGGCCGGCCAGGCGAACCCCGCACCGCCCGTCGGCACCGCGCTCGGACCGCGCGGCGTCAACATCATGGCGTTCTGCAAGGAATTTAACGCCACCACCCAGAAGCAAGCCGGCGACATTCTTCCGGTTGTTATCACGGTCTACAAAGACAAATCGTTTACCTTCATTACCAAGAGCCCACCTGCCGCCGTCCTCTTGAAAAAAGCCGCGAACATCGCCGCCGGCTCGAAGGAACCGAACAAAACGAAGGTCGGCAAAGTGACGCGCAAACAGATCATGGAGATTGTGAAAACGAAGGCCAAGGATCTGAACTCGCGCAATGATGAGGCCGGCTTTAAGATCATCGCTGGCACAGCCCGCCAGATGGGCCTCGAAGTCGTCGACTAGAAATCGCCCTGTAGCGCGAGTTGCTAGCTTGCGTCGCATCGAGAGCTGGAGCCTTCGTTCAATACCCCGTTCCTTTACCCCGGCGTGGGTGAGCTCATCTTTCCGTCCCAGGCGTTGCAACACGAGTCTTTGGTGATCGTCAGGACGTTCGCTTCCGTGTCCAAAACAAGCCCTAAGCTGGGCATCAAAGGGTGCCTTCCCCGCGTACTCGCTGAAAACGCGGCGTTTGACCGCCCCGTGAACGAGCGTGGCAACGATACTCCGGCCCTCTCTGCGATAGGCGCGCTGCACGAACCCGGCTTCGTCGTTCCCGATTGCCTCGGGACTTCCACTGATGGAATCGACGGACCGCGCACGAACTTTTTTACCATTGTGGATCGGATGGTTGGACGGTAATTTCCAATATGAGCACCGCTGTTGCCGAAGGCACGAAAACCGAAACGAAACCGAGCCAGCTCGATCAACTCAAGAAGTTCACCAGGGTCGTGGCTGACACGGGCGACTTTGAATCGATCAAGGACTTCAAGCCACAGGACGCGACGACCAACCCAAGCCTGATCTTCGCCGCTACCCAGAAGGAGCAATACGCGCATCTTTTGGAGGAAGTGGTCGCCGACCGGAAGGGCAACGGGCTGAGCGGCGCGGCGAAGATCGAGGACATTATCGATCATCTGCTGGTCCAGTTCGGTTGCGATATTCTCGAGATCGTACCGGGCCGTGTCTCGACCGAGACTGACGCGCGGCTTTCCTTCGACACTAAGGGATCGATCAACAAGGCGCGCCATTTGATCGAGCTCTACGAAAAGCGGGGCATCGATCGCAAAAGAGTGCTGATCAAAATCGCCTCGACCTGGGAGGGGATCAACGCCGCGGAGCAGCTGCAAAAGGAAGGGATTAATTGCAACCTGACACTCCTCTTTTCGCTCCCGCAGGCGGTGCGTTGCGCGGAGGCCAGGGTGCAACTCATCTCGCCTTTCGTCGGACGGATCTACGATTGGTATAAAGCGGCGAACAAGCGCGACTATGCCGGCGCGGAAGACCCCGGCGTGCAGTCGGTCCGGGAGATTTACACATATTACAAGAAGTTCGGATACGAGACCGAAGTGATGGGCGCGAGTTTCCGCAATGTCGGGCAGATTCTCGAACTGGCCGGGTGCGATCTGCTCACGATCAGTCCGGAGTTGCTCGATAAGCTGTCGAAATCGCAGGAGCCGATCGAGCGGAAGCTCGATCCCGCGAAAGCCAAAGAGGCCGAGGTGCGACGGCTCGAACTGGATGAGAAGACCTTCCGCTATCTTCTGAACGACGACGCGATGGCGACCGAGAAAACGGCCGAAGGAATCCGGAAATTCGCGGCCGACATCGTGAAGCTAGAGAAGTTTGTCGCGTCGAAGCTGTAGCGGCATTCTGTGACCGTCCAGGCCAGAACGAGATAGCGCGACGCGATCGACCCTTCGTAGAGCGCCGTGATAGAAGCATGTTCAACGTCGTCCTGGTCGAGCCGGAGATTCCGCCCAACACGGGCAACATCGGCCGACTTTGCCTCGCCACCCGCTCGACCTTGCATCTCGTCCGCCCGCTCGGATTCTCGACCGACGACCGAACTCTGCGGCGCGCTGGCCTCGATTACTGGTCGGAGGTCAGTCTTTGCTACTGGGATTCCTTAGGTGAATTGCAAGCCGCGCAGGACCCGGCGACGCGATATTTTTTCCTCACGACGAAATCCGATCGCCCATATCACGGAGCCCGATTCCAGCCGGGAGATTTCCTGGTTTTTGGACGCGAAACCAAGGGACTTCCCGAGGCCCTCCTGCGGGCGAATGCCGAGCACCTGCTGACCATCCCAATGTACGGGACGCGCAGTCTTAATCTCGCCACTGCGGTGGCAATCGTTCTTTTTGAAGCCGTCCGGCAGCAGGATCAGAACGGACTTCGAGTCTAAAAGAGCGGATCGTTTTGAATAAACCCCGGGACCACAATGTCGAATTCAGGACAAGGCAACGAAACCATGAAAAAGCTCATACTCCTGATCCTCGCTCTTGCCCTCCCGTTGGCGCAGATCGCAAGAGCGGACGAAAATCAAAACCAGAAAAAGCACAAACGCACGGCCGAGGAACAACAGCGGGAGGAGGCGGCGAGGAAGGCCGCGCAGGCGCCGCACCGCACCGTTAACAAGGCGGTCCGACCGGTGCACCACACAGCTGCGCCCGCCCCGCACACCGCGGGAGGCGTCGCCCCACATGCCGTCGCGCCGGTGAACCGCCAGCCCGTGAAAAGCGAAGCCAGCCTGGAAGGACGCAATCACCAGCGGACAACGGCTTCCAATCAGGCCAACATCAACCGCGCGCGGTCAACCACCTCGGTCCAGCGGTCCCGGGGACATTACAACTATAATCGCAACAGCTATTACGTCGCGCGCCGCTATATCGTCCGCACGCCGCACGACCGCGCCTGGTGGAGGGCCCACTATAACACGACCTACGTCCTCTTCGGTGGTGGCTATTATTACTGGTGGAACAACTATTGGTATCCGGCTTACGGCTACAGCCCGTTCTATAATAACTACGTCTACAACGAGCCGATCTACGGCTATAACAATCTCGCCCCCGGCCAGGTAATCGAAAACGTCCAGCTCGCTCTTCGCGATCAGGGATATTACCCCGGCGCGATCGACGGCATAATTGGTACGCAGACCCGCGCCGCACTCGCGGCCTACCAGCGGGACCATGGCCTCATCGTCACCTCCGCGATCGACGAGCCGACCCTCGTCACGCTCGGTTTAGCCTGACGAAGAGCCGGTCGCAAAACTCGCCGCGCGGAGACTCCGATCCGCGCGGCTTTTTCTTCGCCCAAAATGTGGGAGCCGCCTCTGTGCGGCGATGATTGCTCGGCGCCTCTCCCTTGCAGCCACGAATGAGTTGGCCAATGCTGCAGCCCGATGTCGCATCCACAGCTTGTCGCGCGCGATTTGCGCCGCTCCTTCCAGATCGGCCCGCGCCGCATCGAGGTGCTGCGGGGCGTTTCCCTCGAGGTGAAGCGCGGCGAGAGGATTTTCCTTTGTGGCGCCTCGGGCGCGGGCAAGACCACCTTGCTTTATACCCTCGCTGGTCTCGAGCGGCCGGAATCCGGCGAAGTGGAGTTCGAAGGCCGGAAGCTGTATCGGGCCGGCGAATCGGCTCTCGCCAGGCTGCGCAACGAGAAGATGGGCTTCGTTTTTCAAGGCTACTTTTTGCTCCCGGAATTGACCGCGCTCGAGAATGTCATGCTCCCGGGGATGATCGGACGCCACGCCAGCCGGGAAGCCTGCGCCAGGAGTCTCGCGGCGGTCGGCCTCGGCGAGCGGGAGAATCATCTCCCACCGGAACTTTCCGGCGGCGAACAGCAACGAGTCGCAATCGCCCGTGCCCTGACGAATGATCCCGACATCATTTTTGCCGACGAACCGACCGGCAATCTCGACTCCAAGACGGGAGACGCGATCATGGATCTTCTCCTCGACCTGGCCCTCTCTCGCAACAAAACGCTCGTCGTCGTAACGCACGACAGCAATCTCGCGGAGCGCGGCGATCGGACCCTGCGAATCGTTGATGGATTGCTGGCCTAGTGTCCGCGGTTCGCGCGTTTCCGTTTCTCCGCTTGAATTGCCTTCTGAACCACCGGAAGATTTTCCATGCTAACCAAAGCCGTTGAAGACACCGCCGTCGCGACGCCTCCGTCGAAACCTGAGGCCGACAAGAAGGCCGCCGCGACGAAAACATCGGCGACGAAATCGCTCCAGATTTACGTCGACGGAGAATTTTTCGATCAGGCGGAGGCCAAGGTCTCGGTTTTCGATCACGGCCTGCTCTATGGCGACGGTGTTTTTGAGGGAATTCGCTTTTATAACGGCCGCGTCTTCCAGATGGAGGCGCACATCGATCGTCTCTGGGAATCGGCCCGCTCCATTTGCCTTGAGATCCCGATCTCGCGCCAGGAAATGGATGAGGCGCTTCTCGAGACCATTCGGCAAAATGGTCTGCGCGACGGCTACGTGCGGCTCATCGTGACGCGCGGCGTGGGCAACCTCGGCCTCAATCCCGTGCAATGTAAGCGGCCGAGCATCATCATCATCGCGTCGACTATCGCGCTCTACTCGGAGGAAACCTATCGGCGCGGCCTTACGGTGGTGACCGTGCCGACTCGCCGGATGGGCCCCGCGACGTTGAATCCGGCGATCAAGTCGCTGAATTATCTCAACAACGTTCTTGCCCGGATTGAAGCGAACCTCGCGAACGCAGATGAAGCGCTGATGTTGAATGACGCGGGCAACATCGCCGAGTGTACCGCCGATAATCTTTTTGTCGTGAAACGCGGCCAGATCATGACTCCACCGATCAGCGCGGGCGCGCTGCGCGGAATCACGCGCGGGGTCGTGTTCGACATCGCAGGCGAACTCGATATCAAGATCTCCGAACCGGAGCTGACCCGCCACGACCTCTACATCGCGGATGAGGCGTTTCTGACCGGCACCGCGGCCGAGGTCATTCCGATGGTCAAGGTCGACGGCCGCGCGATCGGGGACGGAAAACCGGGGGAGATCACGAAGCGCACGATCGCGCGTTTCCGCGAGTTGACCCGGGAGACCGGGACGCCGATTTTTCCGGAGTGACCGACGCGCCGCGCAACGGAAAAGAGAGGGCGCCGTGCGCGCATACACTGCCCATTGAATCTTTTGGCCAATTTGTGGTCTAATTGATCAGCCATGCTGTGCGACGTTTGTAAATGCAATGACGCGTCAGTTTTTCTGACGCAGATTTTGGAGGGCAAAATGCAGAAGGTGAACCTCTGCGACGCCTGTTCCAAGGAGAAGGGAGTGCAGGATCCGACCGGTTTCGCCCTGGCCGACTTATTGTTAGGCATCGGCGCCGCCGAGGAGATCGAAAAGGGAGCGCCGAGCCAGAAATGCCCGGTCTGCGGCTTTACGCAGGCTGATTTCAAAAAAACCGGACGCCTCGGTTGCAGCGCCTGCTATCAAACGTTTGCCGAAGGCCTCGAGTCGCTCCTCAAGGCGATGCACAAGGGAACAGAGCACGTCGGCAAGCGGCCGGAGCGCGCCGCTCGGCAGGTGAAGCTGAGCGACAAGATGCGGGCGCTGAACAATCATCTCGAGAAGGCCGTCGCGGAAGAAAATTACGAAACCGCAGCCAGCCTGCGCGATCAGATCAGGCAGCTCGAACACGAGATGGCGAACTAACGATGAAATTTTCCCAGATCATGTCGAGCGGCGGGGAATGGCTCCGCGGCGAAGGCCCTCATCACCAGATTGTGGTAAGCAGCCGGGTGCGACTCGCGCGCAACCTGCGCCATCACGCTTTTCCCGGCTGGGCGAAAAAGGCTGAGCGGACCCAGGTGCTCGAGCAAATCAAGCCGCACGTCGAAGGGCTGACGGAAATGCAGGATTCGTTTTCGGAATCGCTCCAGGACCTTTCCGCGCTTGAAAAGCAGGTGCTGGTCGAGCGTCACCTGATCAGTCGCGAACACGCCGCGAAGGGGGTTGGCAGCGCGGTGATCATGAATCGCAAGCAGACGCTCAGCATCATGATCAACGAGGAGGATCATCTCCGGATGCAGTCAATCCGTTCCGGGCTGCAATTAAAAAGCGCCTTCAAACTGGTCGACAAGGTCGACAGCACACTGGAAAGCAAACTCGACATCGCCTACGACCAAAAACTCGGTTACCTGACCGCCTGCCCGACGAATGTCGGCACGGGCATGCGGGCCTCTGCGATGCTGCATTTACCCGGCCTGGTCTTGAGCGACCTGATTAACCAGGTCATCCAGGCGGTGAACAAAATCGGGCTCGCGGTGCGCGGACTCTATGGCGAAGGCACCGAGGCGATGGGTAACCTTTTCCAAATCTCGAATCAGACCACGCTGGGCGAAAAAGAGGACGAAATCATCGCTCGCCTGACGAAAGTGATCGAAACGATCATCGAAAAGGAACACGACGCCCGCCAGATGTTGATCCAGAAAAAGCCCGATACCCTTTGGGATCAGATCGGCCGGGCATATGGTGTGCTCACTTATGCACATGCGATGACCTCGAAGGAGGCGCTTAATCTGCTTTCGGTGATGAAACTCGGCGTGGACCTCGGAGCGTTCCCGGAAGATCGGCGGTTGCCGGTCGATGAGCTCTTCATCGAAACGCAGCCGGCGCACCTGCAAAAGACTTCGCAACAGAAACTAAATGCCGAAGAACGAGACTTTCTGCGGGCCGAAATCATCCGCGGTCGTTTGAAACTCTTTCCTAAACCTGATATGGGTAAAGTGGCGCGGGAGCCCGATGGGAACACGCCTGCCGAGCCCAACCATAATGAATAATTTTACACCTCGGGCGCAGCAGGTCCTCGCGCTCGCCCGCAAAGAAGCAGATCGCTTCAATCATAATTACGTCGGGACCGAGCATCTCCTGCTCGGGTTGATCAAGCTCGGACAGGGCGTCGCCGTCAACGTTTTGCAAAAGATGGGGCTCGACCTCGAAACGGTCCGGATGGAAGTCGAGAAGCAGGTCGGCTCCGGTCCGGAAACGAAGATGGTCGGCAACATTCCCTACACCCCGCGGGTAAAAAAAGTCCTTGCGCTCGCGGGCAAGGAGGCGCGCGCGCTCAATCATTCCTACGTCGGCACTGAGCACATTTTGCTTGGGTTGCTGCGCGAAGGCGAAGGCGTCGCCGCCCGGGTCTTGAAGAGTCTCGAAGTGGATATCGAGCGGACCCGTAACGAAATTCTGAAGGAGCTCGATCCGAATTTCACGCCGCCGGAAAGCGATCCGGAACTGGGCACCACCGGCGAGCCGTCCAAGAAGGACGTTAAAACACCGGCCCTGCGTGCCTTCGGCCGCGACCTGACTGACCTCGCGAAAAAGGGCGAGCTCGATCCGGTGATTGGCCGGCATAACGAAATCGAGCGCGTCATCCAGGTGCTCTGCCGCCGGACGAAAAACAATCCGGTATTGTTAGGCGAGGCCGGGGTCGGCAAGACCGCGATCGTCGAGGGCCTCGCCCAGGAGATCGCGAACGGCAACGTGCCGGAACTTCTGCGGGAAAAGAAAGTCGTCACCCTCGACCTCGCCCTGATGGTCGCGGGCACGAAATATCGCGGTCAGTTTGAAGAGCGGATCAAAGCGGTGATGGACGAAATCCGCCGCTCGAAGAACGTCATCCTTTTTATCGACGAGCTGCACACCATCGTCGGCGCCGGTTCCGCGGAAGGCGCGATGGACGCTTCGAACATCATCAAGCCGGCGCTCAGCCGCGGCGAACTCCAGTGCGTTGGCGCGACCACGCTGAACGAATATCGCAAATATATCGAGAAAGACGCGGCACTCGAACGGCGTTTCCAGACGGTTAAAGTCGAAGCGCCGACGATCGACGAAGCGATTCTGATCTTGAAAGGGCTGCGTCCGAAATACGAGGCGCACCATAAAGCGAAACTAACTGACGAAGCCCTCGAGAGTGCGGTCAAACTTTCCGAGCGTTATATCACCGGCCGCTTCCTGCCTGACAAGGCGATCGACGTGATGGATGAAGCCGGCGCGCGCGCGCGGATCAACGCCATGACGCGTCCGCCCGACGTGAAGGAAATCGAAAAGGAGATCGAGGAGATCCGGGTCGACAAGGAGGCCGCGATCAAAGCACAGGATTTCGAAAAAGCCGCCGCGTTGCGCGACAAGGAGAAGCAGGCGAAAGAAAAACTCGAGCGCGTTCTGACCGAATGGCGCGAGCAGCGCGAAGAAAAGGAAGTGCTCGTGACTGCCGAGGACATGATGCACATCATCTCCAAGGTGACGGGCGTCCCGCTCCAGAAAATGGAGCAAAAGGAAACCGCGAAGCTGCTCGCGATGGAAGCCGACATTAAGCAGCGCGTCATCGGCCAGGACGAAGCCGTCGGCGCGATCAGCAAGGCGCTGCGCCGTTCCCGGGCCGATCTGAAAGATCCGCGCCGCCCGATCGGATCCTTCGTTTTCCTCGGCCCAACCGGTGTGGGCAAAACATTCCTCGCCCGCACCCTGGCCGAGTTCATGTTTGGTGACTCCGACGCGCTCATCCAGATCGACATGTCGGAGTACATGGAAAAATTCACCGCCTCGCGTTTGATCGGCTCGCCTCCCGGCTACGTCGGTTACGAAGAGGGCGGACAGCTTTCCGAGGCGGTCCGGCGCCGGCCTTACTCGGTGGTGCTTTTCGATGAGATCGAAAAAGCGCACCCCGACGTGATGCACCTCCTGCTCCAGATCCTGGAGGAAGGAAAAATCACCGACTCGTTAGGCCGGAAGATCGATTTTCGCAATACGATCATCATCATGACCTCAAACGTCGGTGCGGAGCTGATCAAGCGCCAGACGACGATGGGCTTCGGCGCGCCGCGCGACGAAGCGAACTACGACGTGATGCGCGATAAGATTCTCGAGGAAACGAAGCGCGTCTTTAAGCCGGAATTCCTTAACCGGCTCGACGAGATCATCGTCTTCCACACCCTTGAGAAACCCGACCTGATGAAGATCGTCGACCTCGAGGTGAACAAGGTAAAGCGCCGTTTGCAGCTGAAGGAAATCGAGATTTCGCTCGATCAGGCGGCGCACGAGTTTGTGATCGAAAAAGGCTACGATCCTACCTATGGCGCGCGTCCCATGCGGCGCGCAGTGGAGCGTTATCTCGAGGATCCGCTCGCCGAGGAACTGCTTCGCGGAGGCGTCAAAGGCGGCGACATGGTACAGGTGACGGTCGAAAACGGGAAGCTCGTTTTCAAAGTCGCCGAGCCGCACGACAACGCGGCCGCGAACGCGAGCTAATCGCGCGGGGGACTCGCTCCCGCTGGACGCGACTCCGGGACGCGCAAAAGCGCCTCCCTCCGGAGGGACCTGCTTCCGCAGGTCCAGTCTCCCGATGCCGCCTCAGGCACGAGGATGGGCCTCGGCGTAGGCCTTCTTCAGCCGCTCGGTCGTGACATGGGTGTAGATTTGGGTCGTGGAAAGACTGGCGTGGCCTAACAACGCCTGCACGCTCCGCAGGTCCGCTCCGTTATCGAGCAGATGGGTGGCAAAACTGTGCCGCAGCTTGTGCGGGCTGAGTGCGATCGGGATCGACGTGTGGCGGAGATAGCGTTTCAGAATCAACCAGATCGAGCGCGGCGAAATTTTCCGGCGCGCCTTGTTCAGGAAAAGGGGACCGCTGTGCACATTGGCGGCGGCCCGATAACGCGAAACGGCTTGCAAAGCCGGCGCGCCAACCGGACAGACGCGTTCCTTGCGGCCTTTCCCCATTACGCGGACCGACTCGGTGTAAATGTCGAGATCGTTCACATCGAGCGAGGCCAGTTCGGCCAGGCGGAGGCCACTGCTGTAAAAAACTTCCATGATCGCGGCGTCGCGTTGCGGCATCCAGACCGGAGCGCTCTTCGGCTTTTTCACCTGAAGAGGCGCGGCAAGCAGCTCGCTGATCTGCGTCTGGGTGAGGACAAGCGGCAGCTTCTTCTCGACCTTGGGCAGTTGGACTTCGCGGACCGGATCCTTCGTCACGCGATTTCGCGCCACCAGAAAACGGTAGAAACTGCGCAAGGCCGAGAATTGCAGCCGGATGTAGGAGCGTGCCTGTTTCCGCTTCATCAAATCGAAGAGATAATCGCGAAAGTGTTGGGATCTGCATTTCCGCCAGTCCGGGGCGTTGGTCTGCGCGCGAAAATCGCGCAGCGCGTCCCGATAGATTCGCAAGGTGCGCGGCGACGCATTGCGCTCGATCTCGAGGAAGCCGAGAAACTCTTCGGCCAGTTTGTCCTTCGCCGGACGCGCGTTCGTTAGGCCGGAAGCAGTCCGTGCGCTACTCCGGTTTTTCGATTTGGTAGCGGTTGGCACCTGTGCCGAGGTATTGACTTTTGAAAATTGGCCCGGGATTGGTCGAGATCAGCTCATAACCCTTAAGAACAAACTCCGGATAAATGCTGTTGCTCGCTGGCTCGTAAACCTTGTCCCCGCTGAAATAGCCATAGAGCTTGTATTCGTAATTGTTGTCGAAGCCGAAATTCACCTGCTGGCGGTCGGGCGCGAGTTTCTGGTTTTCGTTCAACATCACGAGTTGCGCCGTGCTCCAAGGCTGCCCGGGCCGGCGGACATAGCCCCAGAAGTGATAGTCCGGTTTGTAATAGCGCCGGCCGATGTAGTAATTGCCCGGCGGCTCCGACTGGATATGGGCCGCCATCGCCAGCTGCGCCTGCTGAATGCCTTGCGGCATCGTCTCGCAGCCGGCGAGAAAAGCGAGACTAACGAAAAACCACAGGTAATGGAGCGAGCGAAATTTCATTGGGCGCAGCGGACGGCTTCATTTATCGCAGCTTCTCTCATCTGGCAACGAGGTCGGCCCTCGGTTCGCGAAGATTCGTGTTTCAATTCACGTTTTGCATCGCCAGTGCGCGCTGGCTACACTCTTCCACCCACCATGATCGAACTGGAAGTTTGCGCCGCCGGTGTGCGCGGCCTGAACAAGCTCCTCGAGCTGGATGAACCGACCACCATCTTCCGTGAAATCCGCGGCATTCTCATCAGACTTGGCTTCAGGCCACGGTTCGCCGGCGCACGTCCTCCCGGGTCGCGCCCGCGCTCCAAAACGCCGTCTCTGCTTGCCTGATCTGGCGCGCGCCGTGATTCGCGCTCAGGATTGAAACCTATGTTGGCCCGCTTCTTCATTGCCATCGGAGCGGCCGTCCTGTCGTTTTTCATTTATCTCGGCGAACTTGTCGTGCTCGCAGCCGAGACAATGCGCTCGGCGGTCACACACCGGCTGCGCTGGCGATTGTTCCTCCGCCAGATGGTCGACATCGGATTGCTCTCGCAGTTGGTCGTGGTCATTACCGGCGGATTCACCGGAGCGGTTTTCGCGGCCCAGACCTATTTTCAGTTTAACAAACTTGGCGTTGCCTCTGGAGTCGGCTCGGTGGTGTCGGCGGCGCTCTTCCGTGAGCTCGGTCCGGTCTTGACCGGGCTGATGGTGAGCGGCCGGGTGGGGGCCGCGATGTCGGCCGAGATCGGGACGATGAAAGTGACCGAACAAATTGACGCGCTACGGGCCCTCGCGGTGCACCCGGTCGATTACCTGGTCGTGCCGCGGATGCTCGCCATGATGGTGTCGATGCCGCTGCTCGTAGTGGAATGCATCGGCTTCGGGCTGGTCACGTCCTATCTCGTCTCGGTCCATTTGCTTGACATCAGCGGGCCCTATTACATGGCCAACATGGAGCGTTGGACGATGATGCGTGACATCGTCATGGGTCTGACCAAGGCGTCCGTTTTCGCGATTCTGATCGTCTTTATCAGCTGCCACAAAGGGCTGAACAGCCGCGAAGGCGCAGTGGGGGTGGGGCGGGCGACAACCGAGGCGGTAGTCAACTCCTCCCTCGCGATTTTGATTTTCAATTTCTTCCTCACGATGCTGTTGAACATCTTCTTCCCGGCAGGGTGGTAATGGCAGCCGAAGTTGAGAATGAGAATTGAGAATGAAAATGCAGCTATGATCGAAGCCCGACCGATTCCGGCGTCCGACGAACGCGCGAACAAGACTCGGTCTCATCCGGCACCGATGATCGCGGTCCGGGGACTCGAAAAGCGCATCGGCGCGCAGGAAATCCTGCGGGGAGTCGATATGAGCGTGGCGGCGGGCGAGACGCTCGTTATCATCGGACGCAGCGGCGGCGGCAAGAGCGTCCTCCTGAAAAACCTGATTGGCTTAATGCAGCCTAACGAGGGTGAAATTTGGATCGATGGCCAGAGCATCATCGGGTTGAGCGAGCGTCAGCTCGCCGCTATCCGGCGCAAAGTCGGCATTCTCTTCCAGGGTAGCGCGCTTTTTGATTCGATGACTGTCGAGGAAAACATCGCCTTCCCTCTCTACGAAGCGGGCGAGCGCGATATGCGCGTGATCGAGCGCAAGATCGCCGAGATGCTGGAGGTGATCGAACTCGAAGGACAGGAAAAGAAAATGCCGGTCAACCTGAGCGGCGGGATGAAGAAGCGTGTTGGTCTGGCACGAGCGATCATCAATCAGCCGTCCTGCATTCTCTACGACGAGCCGACGGCGGGCCTCGATCCTGTTGTCTCCGATAGCATCAATCGGCTGATTCGCAGGCTGCAGGAGCGTTATCACGTCACGAGCGTGGTCGTCACCCACGACATGAAGAGCGCCTTTCATGTGGGCGATCGCATCGCCTACCTGCACGAAGGTCGGATTTACTTTTACGGCACTCCGACGGAACTTCAGGCTTCGTCGGACCCGCTCATCCAGGATTTCCTGATCGGGCGCTCTACCCTCGCGGACTAAAGAAATGAACGAAGGAGATCATGGGCTGGAACTAAAGGTGGGGATTTTCGTCTTCGTCGGGCTCGCGATTTTGGCCGCGCTGGTGGTGGAGTTCGGCCGGCTCGGCGAAGGCTACAAGACCTACTACGACGTCACAGTGCACTTCGTCGACGCGAGCGGATTGCTCAAGGGTTCCGATGTCCTGATGGGCGGTGCGAAGATCGGGCGCGTCTCGGGCGCCCCGAGATTGGTGACCACAGGCCGTGGCGTGGACGTGCCGTTGCGCATCTACGACTACGTGCACATCGCGAAGGGAAGCTCATATACGATCGGTAGCACAGGCCTCCTGGGGGATCGTTTCGTCACCATCACCCCGCCGCCCGGAAAACAGACGGCCTTTATCGCCCCGGGCACGCGGATCGAGGGAGAACGGGAGAAAGGTCTCGATGACGTCACGAAAGAAGGCGGCGCGCTGATCAAGGATCTGCGCGGGACGGTGGCGAAGGTCGACACTCTGGTCAGCCGTCTGAATGATGACGCTCTTTCCAAAACAAACATGGAACATCTCCAGCAAACTTTCGACAACCTGAGCAAGACGACCGCTGCGCTCGCCGAGTCGTCGAAAAAAATCGATGGCGTAATCGAGAAAGCCGATGGCACGATGGGCTCCGCAAAGGAAGCGGCCGACAAATTGCAGCTCGCCGCGGGCGACGCGCGCAAGACCATCCAGGCCGCCGGGCGGCTCATCAACCAAGCGACGTCCGGGAACGGTTTGCTTGCCATGTTGCTGACAAACGAGCAATTGGCTAACGATCTGCGTGCTCTCATTAGCAATCTCCGTCGCCATGGAATCCTCTTTTACCGGGACAGCGCGGCGAAAATGTCGCCTCCGCCGCCCCGGAGCACGCCGGCCCGCCGCCGCGGCACTCGTTAGGCAAGCATGACTCCGCAGCTCACGCTCAATCTTCTGCGGGTGCTCTATGTCACCTTTTGCGGTTTGGTCGGGTCGCTTATCTCGGCCGAGGCGCAGGGTAATGTGGTTCCTGGTCTGCTGATCGGTGTCGTCTTCGGGCTCGGCCTGGTCCTGGCCGATCGGCTGCTCAAGGGGGTGTCGCTGCGCGCGTTTTCCTCCGCCACCCTTGGCTTGCTCCTTGGGCTTTTCTTCGCCAATCTGCTCCTCGCCTCCCAGGTCTTACGCTATCAACCGGAGGAGACGCAATGGATCGCTGGCCTCGCAGTTTATTGCGCCTTCGGTTACCTCGGCACGATGCTCGCGATGCGCAGCAACCGGGATGAATTTTCGCTCATCATTCCCTATGTCCGTTTTGCGCGTGAGACGACGCAACACGAGCCGCTCGTGGTCGACACGAATGTCATTATCGACGGACGCATCGCCGATCTTTGCGCGACCGGATTTCTTAGCCGCTCGCTCATCGTTCCACGGTTTGTCCTGAGCGAATTGCAGCTCCTGGCCGATTCGCGTGACGAGATTAAGAGGGAACGCGGCCGACGCGGGCTCGAGATTTTGAATCAACTGCAACGCTCGCGCGAGGTTGACCTGACGATTCATGATGGCGGCGTGGGCGAAAGCGACATGCCGACCGATGCGCGCTTGGTGCGGGTTGCCAAAGTGCTCCAGGCGCGGTTGCTGACCAACGACCAGGCGCTCTGCCAGGTGGCACGTTTGCAGCAGGTGCCGGTGCTTAACCTGAGCGATCTCTCGCAGGCATTGCGGCCGGTGGTCGTGCCGGGTGACGAGCTCGAACTCAATCTCGTAAAGGAAGGGCGCGATTCGCATCAGGCAGTCGGCTATCTGCCGGATGGGACGATGATTGTCGTGAATCACGCGCGCCCGCACATGGGGCGCGTGGCCACGGTCGTGGTTTCAAGTGCCCTGCAAACTGCGAGCGGCCGGCTGATCTTCGCCGAGTTGAAAGAAAACGCCCGCGTGCGTTCACCGCTCCAGGCGAGGGCGAGCGGTTCGGAAGTCAGCCATCCTGGCTGACCCGACTGACACGGTTCCAGCCTGTCAGCTCTTGGAGTCGGCAGGCAATATGCCCGCCGCCTCGTGCCTAACGAAGCCCGACCGCGTGCCGCACCCGCGCCATCACTCCATCCGCGATCGCGTTCGCACGTTCCGAGCCATTGGCCAGCACTTCATCGATGTAGCCGGATTGTGCGAGAATTTCCCCTCGCCGTTTCCGCATTGGCGCGAAGAACTCCCACAGCTTTGTAAAAAGCTGTTTCTTGAAGTCCCCGTAGCCGCTCCCGCCCTTCTCAAAAGCGGCGCGCATCGCCGCGGTTTCATCCGGCGAGCCAACGAGCGTGTAGAGTTGAAAGATGGTCGAGGCATCGGGATCCTTGGGCGCGTCGACCGGCGTCGAGTCGGTCACAATGCTCATGACGCGTTTCCGCATCTCTTTTTCCTCGGCGAAAATGTCGATTGTGTTGCCGTAGCTCTTGCTCATCTTCTGGCCGTCGAGGCCGGGCACGGTCGCGGTCTTCTCGCGAATCCGTGGTGCCGGCACCTTCAGGATTTCGCCGTAGATTTCGTTAATCTTCGTCGCCAGATCGCGCGTCACCTCCACGTGCTGCTTTTGATCGCGCCCAACCGGTACGACATCGCTGTCATAGATCAAAATGTCCGCTGCCATCAGCACCGGGTAGGTGAACAACCCGGCAGAAGCAGCCAGGCCGCGCGCCACCTTGTCCTTGTAGGAATGGGCGCGCTCCAGCAAACCCTTCGGCGTGACCGTGCTCAGGATCCAGGCTAGCTCGGTTACCTGCGGCACATCGGACTGGCGAAAAAGTGCCGCGCGTTCCGGATTGAGCCCACAGGCGAGGAAATCGAGCGCGACGCGCCGCGAATTTTCCCGGAGCGTTTCTGGATCGCGCACACTCGTCAGGGCATGGTAATCGGCAATGAAGTAGAGCGCTTCGCCCTGCGTCTGAAGCTCGATCGCCGGCCGCATCATCCCGAAATAATTTCCGATATGAAGAACGCCGCTCGGTTGAATGCCGGAAAGAATACGCATGATTTGTGCTGGAATGTTCAACGTTTGCCGGGGAAGCTTCAACCGCGAATGGCGACGCCCCCCGCCCTGGCTTCGAGGAGCGTTTCGTAGAGTTAACGGCCTTGGAATAAATGACCGCGTAGCGCCAGTTGAACCAAGTGATGGAAGAAACCGTCAACCAGCGCGTCCGAGGGCTCAGGTTGCCCCGGTGCGTCCAGGCCACCGGATGAAAATGATTCCCCATCAGCACCAGGAGCAAGGCTTCGAAGCGCTGGCAAGAACGGGGCAGCAAAGTCAGAAATTGACGCGACCCCCAGGGCGATCGCCGTAACTCCCGCTCGCTCTTTTGTCCTCCCATCATGAGAAAAGAGCTCTACCAAATCGCCCCTCGCTTGCGACCTATTATTTATTGGCCCGCGCGATTTCTGCGACACGCCCAGATTGACATCTACTCGCGTGCGCCTGGGTGGTTTTGAACTTCGACCACGCAAACCTGAAGTCTTACCGCGCTACGACCGGCTCGGCGAACCCGGTGGTTTCGGCCATGACTTCGTCGGTTTGCGTGACCCGGACGACTTCTTCAATCGTTGTCTTGCCTTCCACGACACGGCGCCAGCCGTCCTGCCGGAGGGTCAACATGCCTTGACTGATGGCGCACTGTTTCAGCTCGCCGCCGTCGCGCTTTTGCATGATGAGCCGCTTGAGCGGTTCGGTCACGAGACAGATTTCGTAGATAGCGAGCCGGCCCTGGTAGCCGGTTTGCCGGCAATTTTCACAGCCTGCGCCGCGCCGGAAGGTCATCCCTTTTTCGTAGGGAAAAATGATCTCATCGAGGTATTCCTTCGGGTACTCGATTGTCTCGACGCAATCCGGGCAGATCGTGCGGACAAGTCGTTGAGCGAGGAACGCCTTGACGACCGAGGCGAGGAGGAACGGCTCCACCTCCATGTCAAGAAGGCGCGTGATGCCGCCAACGGCGTCGTTTGTGTGCAGGGTGCTGAAGACGAGGTGACCCGTCATTGCGGCGCGGATCGCGATGTCGGCGGTCTCGACATCGCGAATCTCTCCGACCATGACGACGTTCGGGTCCTGGCGCAAAATGTGGCGGAGACCCTTGGCAAAGGTGAGATCGATTTCCGGTTTCACATCAATCTGTGAAACCCCGGGCAAGCGATATTCGACCGGTTCTTCGATCGTGATGATACGGCGCTGGACGGAGTTGATGCTGCTGAGAAAGCAATAAAGCGAGGTCGATTTGCCGCAACCAGTCGGACCGGTGATGAGGATGATTCCGTTAGGCTGGGCCAGCAGGTTGCGAATGATCGTGCTCTGCTGCGGGCTCATGTCGAGGCGGTCGAAGCCGAACTGCTGCTCGGTGCGACTGAGCAAGCGCAGGCTGATGGACTCGCCGTTGACGGTCGGGATAGTCGAAACGCGGACGTCGATTTTCTGGTCGGCGGATTCCAGGTTGATCCGGCCGTCCTGCGGGAGACGGCGCTCGGCGATGTCCATGTGCGCCATGACTTTCAAGCGCGAGATGATGGCCGATTGCAGAAGGCGCAATTGCGGAGGGACGGCGACCTCGTGCAGGATGCCATCGATGCGGTAACGAATGCGGAGATCGTTCTCGAGCGGCTCGACGTGAATGTCGGTCGCCCGCTCGTGGATCGCTTCGCGGATGATTTGGTTGACGAACTTGACGACCGACGCTTCGGGATCGTCGGCGTTGAGGTCGGTGCTCACTTCGATATCCTGGAGGGCTTCAAAGGAGCGGTTGGTCTTGAGGATTTCGTCAAAGGTTTCTGCGCCAACGCCGTAGAGCGTTTTCATGGCACGGAGGATTTGTCCGCGGGGCGCGAGGACCCATTCGGCGGGCTTGTCGAGCAGTTGTGAAACGAGCTGGCGCCCGGTCGAGTTAAAGAGATCGAAGGTCGCGAGCACGATCGATTTTTCTTTGATCTCGATCGGCAAAATCTGATGCTGGAAAACGAACCGGCTGGGGAGCACGCCTAACGTTGCCCGCTCGATACGCTTTGAATCGACCGAGACGACCGGAACGTTGAAGAAATCACCGATCGCGTTGAGGAATTTCTGCTCATCTACCTTCCCGGAGTTGAGGACTTCCTCCGTCCATGAGTTGCCATTGAGATTGGCGGTGAGCGCGGTTGCGTCTTCGCGCGAAGGCACGCCGCTGGCCAGCAGGATATCGATGAGCGATTTGCTGAGCGCGGGACTCATTCTGCCCTCTAAGGTAAATGCAGTGCCCTGCGAACCGCGAGAGTCAGCGTACCGCTGACCCGCAGGGAGTAGTTCTTTTGCATCCGTGCGATCGCGTCCTGGACGCTGTTGGAGAAGACTCCATCGATAGGGCCACAATAGTAGCCCTGACGGCTCAGAGCAGTCTGGAGTGCGCCGACATAGCCCGGGTTGGAGATCAGGCTGGTTCCCGAATCAAAATAATAAGCGAATCGATACGAATGGCGGCGCTCGAAATCCGTCCGATTAAGCGAACGCCCCTGGTGTAGAAGGCCGTATTCATCGCGCGGAGCCAGCGGGTCCGCGTAGGGATCGTAGACGAAAAAGGGCGAGTCCGAGTCAGCCCGGGAAAAGACCGGCAGGAGACAAACTGAAGCAAAGGCAAGAATTAAGAGGCGTTTCATGCGGAAGCGTAACTATCTTTGGATTGGAAGATCGGGCGGCGGTAATTGTTTTCCATCGGCCAGCGGCGGGCAATCAGGACAATCGTCTTGTTCCAGTTCCGGCCCGAAATGTGTCCGGTCCTCGTTTTTTTGGCGCAGGCGATACAAGTCCAATTTCGTCAGGGAGACTTCGGGTCGCATCAAGACAATCAGCTCAGTTCGCATCTTGGTTTTGGATGTACTCCGGAAAAGAGCCCCAACCACCGGAATGCGGCCTAGAATTGGGATTCCACTCCGATTGTCCTGCTTGTTGTCCATGATCAGCCCGCCCAGAACAATCGTGGAATTGTTCGGCGCCGATACGGTTGTGCGGATATAGCGGGTGGCAATGTTCGGGATCGCATTGCCGGAGACCACGGTGGAACCGGCGACACTGTCCACCTTTTGCAAGATATCGAGCGAGACCTCGTTTTGGGAGTTGATCAGCGGCACTACCTCGAGTTGGAGCGCCACTTTTTTGAACTCAATATTTGATTGCTGTGCGAGCCCGGTATTGAGGATTCCGCCGCCGGTCGTATTCGAAATCGTACTCACGGGAACGGGGATCTCCGTTCCTGACGCGATAATCGCCTTCTTGTTATTGCTCGTGAAAACCATCGGCCGGGAAATCACTTTGAATCGCCCCGTCTCATCGAGCGCGTGCACGATGGCTGAGAGGTAATTGCCGGCCGCGACGTAAACGTTGGTACCGGTAGCGACGTTTTGAATAATATTATTGAAGTTAATCAGGCCGGCTGGGTCAACAATTCCACCGGCGACAGGAGCGACGGACCCGACAGGGGAGGCGGCAGGAACCGGGATGGCCACGCCAGTGTTGCGCGAGATGCCGACTACCTTGTTTCGGTACTTCGCGAAGTAATCGACGCCGAACTCTTCGTCGTTGTTCAAGGTCAGTTCGCCAATCACCGTGCTGAGCGCGACCTGGGGCGATTTCACATCCATTTCGTCGAGGATTTTCCCGACCTTCACCACCACCTCGCGATTGCCGAGCACAATGATCGTGTTGGCGCGCGAGTCGGCGATTAACTTCGTATTGCCGACGGTGACCGCCTGCGGTGCAGTGTCGATCGGTTCGGTGGAAAGCTCCTCGCTCACCTGTAGCGTACTCTCGCCTCCCGTTGTCCCGGTATTGCTTTGAGAGCCCGGTGTTGGATTGGCGCGCGGATTATTGCGCCCTTGCTGCTGCTGCTGCGGGGTTACGCCCTGGCCCTGTTGGTTCTCGCTTCCCGGCTCCGTCAGTGCCTGCACCAGCACCGGCAGGACATCGCCGGCTGCGATGTATTTCAAAGGTCGCACCACCGGCTTGCCGAACTCCACGTTCGCGTCGAATTCCGCGATCAGCTTCTCGATGAAGGGAAGGTTAATCGGCCGGGTTATGACCTGGATGCGATTCGTGCGCACGTCGGCTTCAAGCTTGATCTTGCCCACGATGAGCGATTCCTCCGAAAGCACTGCGCCTCCCTCATCCTCGCTTGGCTTCTGGCCGGCTGGCGGGATGATGCCGCGGACCCGGCGGACTACGCCGGGTTGCGACGTCTGGTCGTCCTTCTCAAGAATATCCTTCAGCATGTCGACGACTTTTTGCGCATCGGCGCGCTCGAGTTTGATGAACTTGCTTGTGACCGTGGCGGGCGCGACGTCGATCTGCTCGACCATCTTGACCAGCTTGCGCAACACATCCGCGCTCTGCGTGACAAGGAGGCTCGACGATTTCGGCAGGGCAAGGATCGGTGCCTGGCCACCGATGCCGGCGAGGTATTGTGCCAGGACCTGCTGCAATTCCAGTGGGTCAGCGTAATCGAGGTGAAAGAGGTAACTCACGACCGTCGCGCCTGAAGGAAGATCGGCGGGGTCGGATACGATTGGCACGGCCGCGGCTCGCGGGTTTTTGTTGATCCCGATAACCTCGATGATGTCGCCCTCTGACGGAACGAGCGAGTAGCCGTTCAAGGCCAGGTTCATCTCGATGATGCGGATGGCTTCCTCGCGCGGGATGGGCTTGGCAATGAAAATGTTTACTTTGCCCTGGACATTGTTGTCCATGACCAGCTTTTTGCCGGTGAGATTTTCGTAGAGATGCAGGACGTCGAGCACGTCGCTGTTGGGATACTGCATCGTCACCATGTCGCTGGCGGGAGTTGGCTTGCCGGGTCGCGCTTGTCCACCGACAGCACCTGGCGGAACAAAAGGTGTCGGCCCGGAGATTTGGGCAGATGCGGTAAAAGGGAGAACGACCAACGGAACGAGGCGAAGACAGAGGCGGCGCAACACGCGCTTTATGTAATTGGTCGGCATGTTAAGGTCAACTAGTTCGGCACAACCGAAGCTCGACGTGCGCTACAGATTGGCCCAAAGTTGGAGCGTGTTGCGTGCCTCCGTATTCCTTTTCAACCTCCTGCTCATCGTCTCCCTTCAGCCGGCGATGTTGAGAGCAGGCGGCGCGCCCGACGCCATTCGCGCCGTAATTGACGCGCAGGTCGCAGCCTGGAATCTCGGCGATATCGACGGCTTCATGGAAGGCTATGCGCGCTCGTCCCAAACGGCGTTCGTCTCGGGCGATGAAGTGACCCACGGCTGGCAAACGGTCCGCGATCGTTATGCCAAAAAATACGACAGTCGCGAAAAAATGGGCCGGCTGACCTTTTCCGACCTAACGATCACCCCGCTGTGCGACGATGCCGCGGTCGTCCTCGGGAGCTGGAGTCTGGAGCGCAAAGGCGATCATCCACAGGGGAAGTTTACGTTGCTCTTCCGCAAGCTTCCGGAGGGCTGGCGGATTGTACTGGATCATACCTCAGCGGCTGCGCCGCTGCAGTGAGAGGTATCCGAGAATCGAGATTGGTTGGACCGTGGTCTGGTATCCCTGTGACGGTTAAGGGCCCCGATTCACGATTCCTTCCGCCCATCGTGCAGCCGCGCCAGCAGCTTCCCGTGGATTCCGTCAAAGCCGCCGTTGCTGAAGATGGTCACGACGTCGTTAGGCTGCAAGAGCGGCAAAATCCGCTCTACGATCGCAACGGCCCCCGGTTCGTAGAACGCCATTCGGCCTGCGTCCGTGAGCGCCGCGACCACGGCTTCGGGATGGAGGCGGTCTGCGACCGGGATTTGTTCGACGGCCGCGACCTGCGAGATAAATACGCCATCTGCGAGCTGCAGCGCCTCGGACAACTGCCGTTGAAAAACCGCGCGTCGGGTGGTGTTCGAGCGTGGCTCGAAGATCGCCCAGAGCCGCTGCCCCGGGTAACGCCGCCGCAGGGCGCTCAGCGTTTCGCGGACTGCCGTCGGATGATGACCGAAATCGTCGATCACAGTCACGCCGCGCTCCACTCCGCGTAATTCCTGCCGGCGCGCGATGCCTTCGAAACTCGTCAGGGCGGTCTGGATCACCTCCGGGGCGACGCCGTAAAAGCGTGCCGCCGCGGCCGCCATCGCCGCGTTGCGGACATTGAACTCGCCCATCAGGGGTGAGGCGAAGGGGGTCTCGCCGAGGGTGAAATGGGAACCCTGCGGCGTGTAGGAAACATCCCAGATTCGCTCGGCGCAGTTTTCCGAGAAGCCGACCTCGACGATGGGAGCGAGGCAATTGCGCGCAACCTCGACACAGTTTGGGTCGTCGCCGTTGAGGAGGATCATTCCGTTCTGTGGCACGATGTTGACCAGCCGGCGGAAGCTCAATTTCACCGCCTCGAGATCAGGAAAGATATCCGCGTGATCGAACTCGATATTGTTGATCACGAGCAGCTCCGGCAGGTAGTGAACGAACTTGGAACGCTTGTCGAAAAACGCCGTGTCATACTCGTCGCCCTCGATCACAAAATGCTTCGAGTCGTTGAAGAGCGCACCCTGCCCGAGGTTGCGTGGCAGGCCGCCGATCATGTAGCCAGGCTCCAGTTCATCGACGGTCAACATCCAGGTTAGGAGCGCGGTGGTGGTTGTCTTCCCGTGTGTGCCAGTCACGACGAGATTGTGCCGACCGCGCAGGAAATATTCCTTCAACACTTCCGGGAGCGAGAGGTAATAGAGCTTGCGATTCAGGACCGCCTCGACCTCGGGATTGCCGCGCTTGATCACGTTGCCGATTACGACCACGGCCGCGGGATCATCCGGCAAATTCTCCGCCCGGTAGGGCTCACGCAATCCGATCCCCTTAGCGCGCAGGAAATCCGACATCGGAGGATAGACCCTCTCATCCGAGCCGGTGACGTCGAAGCCGCGCTCGCGCAACGCCGCCGCGACCGAGCCCATCGCCGTGCCGCAAATTCCCAGGAAATGGAGATGTTGTGGCAGCCGATTCACGCGGCATCTCTAAGCCGGGCCCGTCAATTTTGCCAGCAAGAGACATTCTCATTGCCCGGTTTCGCCCCGCCGCCGTTCCAGAGAATGAAACCGCCGAGCGATGAGCATTCGCGGCAATCGACACTCCTTAGAGTATTGGCCGGAGGTTAAGGAACGGTCTACGGGCCCTCCTCGGCTCCGTGTCGAACGGGCGTCGTTAGGCCGGGTGGGGGAATCGCGCCCCGTGCCGGAGGCGCTCGAGCAGGCTCGCCTTGCGCAGGTTGGGATCGTCGCATCGCAGGTAGTGCTGTTCCATGAGCGGACTGCGGGCGACGATCCACCCGTCCTGGCGCACTTCTTCCACCCGCCAATACTTGTTCGTCAGGTAATAGTAAAACTCGCCGTGCCTGGCGGGATGCACATCGTAGGCGTCGCGGCTTGGACAGGTCGAGGTCTCGTTCATTCGATAAACGATCGGAGCGCCGGCTACGAGATTTCGCCGCAACAAGCGCCGCCCAGGAAAGGGGTGGCCACCCACCAGAGCGAACCCGACGAGAGCCGGCCCGATAACCAGGAAGCCAAGGAGCGCAAGCATAGCCATGGCTCCAAATCAGCATGGGTCATGCCGGGGACAATTCTCGGCCGCTCAGTTATCCCTGGTTCCGATCGTATGGGATGATGTTGTCCCACTCATCGGCGGAAGAGCGGGCCACGAAGGCCACGACCGGCTCGGTAATGCTCAGGTTGAAGACCTCGTGTGGCACGCCGGGTTTGATGTAGATAAAGTCGCCTGCCTCGTTCTCGATAGCCTGTTTCAAGCCGGGGCCGAATTCGTGCCGCACCTTTCCCTCAAGAATATAAAGGATGAGCTCGAAACCGACGTGGATATGGGCGTAAGCCACGCCGCCCGGCGGGATGGTGGCGACATTGGCGGAGAGTTTGGTCGTGCCGACGTTCTTCGCCGACATGCCCTGCTTGTAATGAATGCCGTTCCAATCGCGGCGCGAGCCGCCGCCGCGAATAGTCAGGATGCCGTCGTGATCTTCAACCACGCTGAGCTGGATAGTATTTTCGTTCATAAGATTTTTTCAAGAGGATGCGCGTAAGCCGCGGATGGCGGCCGCATAATCGTGCGCTTTGAAGATCGACGTGCCGGCGACGAGAACGTTGGCGCCATTTTCGAGGCACACCCGGGCCGTCTCCGCATTGATCCCGCCATCGACTTCGATGTCGTAATTCGCGCCTAACGAGTCGCGCAATTCGCGGCCGCGCCGCACCTTGATCATCATCTCGGGCCGAAAGGATTGTCCGCCAAAGCCGGGATGCACCGTCATGACAAGGAGCAGGTCAACGTTAGGCAAGTGCGGTTCGACCGCGGCGAAAGGCGTCGCCGGATTCAAAGTCAGGCCGGCGCGGCAGCCGTGTTCGCGAATCGCGCCGAGCGTTCCGGCGACGTCGTGCTTCGCCTCCGGCTCGACGTGCACCGTGATCGAATTCGCACCCGCCTCCGCAAAACGCGGCACGTAATGATCCGCGCGCTCGATCATCAAGTGCACATCGAGCGGCAGAGTCGTTAGGCCACGCACCAGCTGCACAATCGCCGGGCCGAAAGAAATGTTGTCGACAAATAGGCCATCCATGATGTCGAGATGCAGCCAGTCGGCGCCCGCTTCGATCACGCGTTGCAAATCATCCGCCAGATGAGCGAAGTCCGCGGCGAGAATGGAAGGAGCAACGAGGACCTTGCGCGTAGACATGCTGGCACGATTCTCAGCCCGGCAGGACTTCGCGGTCAACTCCGGCGCGTGGCGCGGGCGCCGTCAAATCCCTTGACGCGCGGTTGCGCCGTTCCAAGATACTTGGTTTTTCGCCTGTCCCGACGTGCGGCATAGCTTTCGCTTTGGAAGGGTCGGCCGGCGTTGACGCAATTCTAAGGCTTCTCTCATGTTAAACAGACTTTTCGGTTGGTTCTCCAGCGACATCGGGATCGATCTCGGTACCGCCAACACGCTCGTTTACGTCAAGGACCAGGGGATCGTTCTGCGCGAACCCTCGGTTGTGGCTGTCCAGGCCGGCACGTCCAAAGTGCTCGCAGTCGGCGACGAAGCGAAACGCATGCTCGGGCGCACCCCGGCTAATATCGTCGCGGTGCGGCCACTGAAGGATGGCGTCATTGCCGACTTCGAAGTGACCGAAGCGATGCTGCGTCACTTCATCACGAAGGTGCACAACAGTCGGGTGCGCGCCCGGCCGCGGGTTGTGATCGCGGTGCCCTCCGGAATTACCGAAGTGGAGAAACGCGCCGTTCGCGAATCGGCCACTCACGCCGGCGCGCGCGAAGTTTATCTCATCGAAGAACCGATGGCGGCGGCGATCGGCGTCGGACTTCCCGTGCAGGACCCGGCCGGCAACATGATCATCGACATCGGCGGCGGCACGACCGAGGTGGCGCTGATTTCCCTCTCCGGCATCGTCTTCAGCCGCAGTGTGCGAGTGGCGGGCGACGAGCTCGATGAAGCGATCGTGCAATATATGAAGCGCGCCTACAACCTGATGATTGGCGAACGGACCGCGGAAGAAATCAAGATCCGGATCGGTTCCGCCTATCCGAGCGACAAGGAAACGAGTGTGGAAGTAAAAGGCCGCGACCTTGTCGCCGGCCTGCCCAAAACGCTCACGATCACTTCGCAGGAAGTGCGCGAAGCGCTGCTCGAGCCGATTTCCACCATCGTGGATTCGGTCCGAATCACGCTCGAGCGCTGCCCGCCGGAGCTGTCGGCGGACCTGGTCGATCGCGGGCTCGTCCTCGCCGGCGGCGGCGCTTTGCTCCGCGGGTTCGATCGCCTTCTGAGCGAAGAAACCGGCCTGCCGGTGCACGTGGCGGAAGATCCGTTGAGCGCAGTCGCGGAAGGCACCGGCAAATGCCTGAACGAGATCAAGTTTCTCCGTCAGGTCGCGACTGCTGATCGCCAGTGGCGCCAGTGAGAGAATTGCAGATCTCAAATTTCAGATTGCAGATTAGCCGGTCGCTCAAATCTGAAATCGAGAATTTGAAATCTGAAATGGCATGAGTCGCAGTAGCATCGTCGCGATCGTTATCTTCGCCGCGGCGCTTCTTGCGTTGTTCAGCCTCGGGCCGCAGGCGACGCGGATGATCCAGGCGACGTTCTACCAATTGGTCTCACCTTTTCTCAAGACCGGCTCTGGCCTGGAACGGCAAATCACTTCAGTACGCGCGGGTTTGAAATCGCTCGACGAGTTGGAGCGCGAAAACGCGGAACTGCAGGTCGAAAACCGTTCGCTCAAGGCGACGAACGCGGCGCTGCTCGACGTCGAGCACGAAGTCAACCGTCTCCGGCACGCCCTCAATTACCGGGAGCGCTCGCTCTTCAAGCTGGTTCCGGCCGAAATAATCGCGCGGGATTCATCGACTTGGTGGCGCACCGTTACGATCAATCGCGGGGAGGAAGATGGCCTTGAACCCGAGATGCCCGTGCTGACCGATGAAGGCCTGGTCGGGCGTACCACGACCGTGAGCAAAAACGTCTCTGTCGTCCTGCTCGTCTCGGATGAAAATTGCCGGGTAGCAGTGAGCGTAGAAGGTACGCGCGAACAGGGGATCGTGACCGGCGAGCGCGTCGCAGGAAGTGTGGCCCCAATGCTCGATCTGAATTATTTGTCGAAACAGGCGCAGCTGAAGCCGGGGCAGAAGGTTTACACCTCGGGCGTCGGGGGAGTTTTTCCCTCAGGCCTTTTCGTTGGAACCGTGCGCAGCTTTCAGGTCCGGGCGCTTGACAGCCAGGCCAAGCTCGCGCCCGCGGTGGATCTGGCGAAGCTGGAAGATGTGTTTGTGGTCGTCGGAAGGAAATGACGAAATCCGAAGTGATTCCGAAGGACCAATCTCCAATCTGCACGCAGATTGCCGGACAAACTGGTGATTCTGATTTCGTCCTTCGACGCCGGTCATTCTCATGCGAGCCCTGATCTTCTTCCTCCTTCTCGTCGTGCTCGTCTTCGTCGCGCAGATCGTCGAGATCTTCATTCCGCCTCTCGGCTGGATGTTTAACGCACACGTTTACATCGTGCCGATTATCGTCTTCTACGGCGCCATGGCGCTCCCTTTTCCGCTCATGCTCACACTTGCTTTCATCGCCGGCTTCCTCTGGGACGCCATGACTGCGCAGGTGCTCGACGCCCATGTTGAAATCTCATTCGGATGGACGATACTCCTCTACGCGGTGCTCGCCGCCATCATGCACGGTCTCAAGCCCCTGTTTAGTCGGGGTCGCTGGGAAGTGCATTGTGTCCTCAGCGGCGTTTGCACTTCTCTCATCCTCCTTTCTCAATATCTCATGATCTCGTTTCGGCGTGGCTCGATTCTCTTCAACCGCGAAGTCTGGTGGCAAATCGGCGGCCCCGGTCTGCTTGCCATGTTGATGGCGCCGCTCATTTTCTGGTCGCTCCACTGGCTTGCGCGCCTAACGAATAATCCGTATCTTCCGCAGGAGGACGATTTCAATGAATATGCGCCGCGCTAAGCCCACCCTGCGCATTCAGTTTCTCGGGTTTTGCATGCTCCTTGGTCTGAGCGCCCTTCTCCTCCGGCTCTGGTGGGTGCAGGTGGCGCGCGGTTACGAATGGACCGCGCGCATCCAGAGCAGCTCGGAAGCGACCGTCCGCATTCCCTCCGTGCGGGGCGAAATTCGCGATCGCAATGGTGTTCCTCTGGTGCAGAACCGCGCCAGTTACGAAGTCGATTTCTATCTCCCGGAAATGGTCAAGGGCTACCGGCAACGCTACGGTCGCCCGCCGGAAACGCAGTACCGCGCCACCATCAGCGGGATGCAGAAGGATCTGAAAGAGCCGGACATTGTTCGGATCGTGAACGACGGCGTGGTGCCGCGACTTGAGGAGCTCGACCTGGCGCGCGACTACAACGCGAACCAACTCCAGAGGCATTATCGCAACGACACCGAGGTGCCGTTCTCCTATATCAGGGACATCGATTTCGCGACGATGGCGAAATTCTCCGAGCATGATGTTGGTCTGCCGGGTGTCGACATCGCGATCAAACCAGTGCGCTCCTATATCTACGGCGCGCTCGCCTCCCATGTCCTGGGCTACGTCGGTGCGCCCGACGACACCAATACGGAAGAAGCACGCAAATACACTTTCTATCAGGGTGACGTGGACGGGAAATCGAACGTCGAAAAGACGATGAACGAATATCTGCGCGGCCAGCCCGGTATCCGGGTCCTGCGGCGCAATGCCAAGGGAACGATCGACGGCGTCGTTAGGGAGGAACCGCCAAAGCAGGGCGCAAATGTTTACCTGACGATCGACGCCCGTATCCAGGCGATCGCCGACGAGGCCCTGCGCGTCGTAGGACGGGGCGCCGCAGTGGTGGTCGACCCTAATAATGGCAACGTCCTCGCCATGGCCTCGGTGCCTTCCTTTGACCCGAACACTTTCATCCCCAGCATCAAGGCAAAAGATTGGAAAGAACTGTGTAACGACGCAGCTCATCCGCTGATCAATCGCGCAATCAGCGCCTTCCCGCCGGGCTCCACTTTCAAAATCGTGACTTCACTGGCCGGCCTGAGCAAAGGCCTGGCAAAAACGAAATTTACCTGCACGGGCGGGGTCACTTACGGCGATCACTATTTCCAATGCTGGATCAACGAGAAGGGCGGTCAGCACGGCACTCTTGGCTTGAGCGATGCGATCAAGGTCTCCTGCAATGCGTTCTTCTATCAATACGGGAACGCCGCCGGGATCGATGCCATCGATTCGACCGGCGATGCGCTTGGTCTGGGCAAACCGACCGGCGTAGAACTGACCGGAGAATCGTCCGGCGTCCTGCCCGGACCGGATTGGATGCGGCTCGAACACCCTAACGAGAAGTGGTCATCGGCCTACACCGCCAATGTTTCGATCGGTCAGGGCTACGATCTCGCCACTCCCCTACAGATGGCGATGGCCTACTCGACGATCGCCAACGGCGGCGTCTCTTATTACCCGCGGATCGTCGATCGCGTTCTCAACCAGGATGGCACGCCGGTCCTGAACTCCGACGGCCAGATTGCCGTCCCCCAGACGCCCAAAATTCATGCCGATTTCCGGAATACGCTCTCTCCAGAGGACATCGAACTCGTTAGGCACGGTTTTTGGAAAGTGGTCAACGAAGACGGCGGGACCGCCCGCGTGGCGCGCTTG
This sequence comes from uncultured Verrucomicrobiae bacterium, assembly GCA_963782205.1. GTDB lineage: Bacteria > Verrucomicrobiota > Verrucomicrobiia > Chthoniobacterales > UBA10450 > Palsa-1392. Next base: position 126,202 of record CAWAIY010000020.1, read on the forward strand.
GAAAATGTGCAGGTCGCTGGCAAGACCGGCACGGCGCAGGCGATGTTAAATGGCAAGAAGGACACCGTTTCGTGGTTTTGCTGTTTTGCGCCTTACGATCACCCACGCTACACGATTGCGGTCATGGTGCAGGGTGGCGAACACGGCGGCTCGGTCGCGGCCCCGATTGCCACCCGCATCCTCGAGCGGACGCTCGCGATGGACGAAGGCAAGTTCGAACCGCAACTTGCCTGGGTTGCCCCGGCCCACAAGGACAACCCCTTTGCGATGATCAAGGCGATTAAATTCAGGGACACGCTGTCTGACAGCGGGGATGATGAGGAGAATGGCAGCGGCAGCACCGCCCAGGTGATCGAGGGCGCCGACATGGCGAAAGCCGGTGATGCCCCCGACGTCGAACCGGAAGCGGACGCCCGGGGCAAAGTAAATAATGCACGCCCGGCCAAAGCTCTGCGGGCCGTCCCAGTCGCAACCCCTCCACCGCAACGTCCCCGCGGTTTTTTTGAGCGGATGTTTAATGTTCGTCCGCGCCCTGCCGCTCCTACGCCGCCTCCCGCGAGACGCGCGCGACCGGCTTCCTAGATGAACCCATGAAGTTAGAACCGGAATGACCGCGATGACTTCGAACAATTTGCATTTCTATGATAGAACACGTGAAACGGATTCTTGGCCTGCGTCGCAAGACCGGCAACAAGCTGATCATCAGCGTCGAAAAACTCGAGCGCCGCGTCGCCCTGCTCGAGGACGGACAGCTCGAAGAATATAGCGTTGAACGCGACGGCTCTCGCAACATCGCCGGCAGTGTCTACAAGGGCCGGGTAAAAAACATCGAGCCCGGCCTCAAGGCGATGTTTGTCGACATCGGCCTGGAAAAAAATGCCTTCCTCCACTTCTGGGATGCGATTCCGGCCGCGCTCGACAGCGGCGTTGAGGAGATTGAGCGGCCCGACAGAAAGCAGCCCAAAAAACGGCTAACGGCCAAGGACATTCCAAACATTTATCCGGTGGGCTCCGAGGTCATCGTCCAGGTGACGAAGGGACCGATCGGAACCAAGGGGCCGCGCGTTTCGACCAATCTCAGCTTTGCTGGCCGTTATCTGGTGCTGATGCCGTTCAGCGATCGCAGCGGCATCTCGCGCAAGATCGAAGAACCGAAGGAGCGCACCCGCCTGCGCAAGATTCTGCGCGAGCTCGACATTCCGGAAGGCCTCGGTGTCATCATCCGGACCGTCGGGGAAGGTCAGCGTGCCCGGTATTTCGTGCGCGATCTTCGATTCCTGCTCGAACAATGGTCGCGCATCGAACAACAAATCAGGGACCTGTCCGCGCCGGCCAGAGTCTTCGAGGAACCGGATCTGGTCGAGCGCACCGTGCGCGATTTCCTGACGGACGAAATCGACGAGGTCGTCTGCGACGATCAGGCTGCGGTTGAGCGCATGGTCCAGATGGTGGGCCAGATCTCGCGTCGCTCCAAAAGCCGGATCAAATACTACGATGGCACCGCGCCGATTTTTGAAACCTTCGGCGTCCAGAAACAGATCGACGATGCGTTTCACCGCCAGGTCTGGCTGAAATGCGGCGGCTACATTGTGATCGACGAAACCGAAGCGCTGGTTGCCGTGGACGTGAACACCGGGCGCAACAAGGGCGGGCGTGACGTGGAGAAAACGATCCTGCAAACCAACCTCGAAGCGGCCGACGAAATCGCGCGCCAGCTTCGCCTGCGCAACATCGGGGGCTTGATCATCGGCGACTTCATCGACATGAAAAACCGTCGGGATCAGCAACAGGTTTACACCCGGATGCGCGAGAGGCTGAAGCGCGACAAGGCCAAGACGCACGTCCTGCCGATCTCGTCGTTAGGCCTGATGGAGATGACGCGGCAGCGCGCGCAGGAAAGCCTGAGCGATTCGATTTACCAAAACTGCCCGTATTGCGAAGGCCGCGGCCGGGTCAAGACGACCATGAGCACGAGCGTGGAAGTGCATCGGGCCTTGAACACCGTGATGCGGAAATACCAGGACACGGTTCACGACATTCGGGTGATCCTGAACCCGGACGTCTTGAAGCGGTTGAAGGAAGAGGACGAAGAATTGCTCGTCGAACTGGAGCGTCGTTATGCCGGACGTCTCATGTTCCGCGCCGACCCGACCTTTCACCACGAAAAGTTCGTTGTGACTGACGCCAACACCGGCGCCGAGCTGAAAGCATGAGGTAGACGCTTCGCTCTGCGAAGCGTCGGCCGCACAAGCGCGATCAGAAAGGGTCTGTAACCGGATCAATTCTGTCGTCGTCTTCAAATGGAAGAATGACGGCATCCGGAAGGAGACCTGCTTCCGTATCCACTTTAGCCAGCGCGCCAGAGGAACTCCGGCGCTGGAAGTAGAAGCGAAAGAGGAATGAAGAAACTCGTCGTTGGCATTTTGGCTCTGACGATCTTTGCTGTCGTCAGCCGCGCCGGACCGATGGATGGGAGCGACCAAAAAATGCAGCAGCCGGCGAGCTCTCAGGCGGCCGAGCCATGGTATCGCGATCACGAATGGAACCTCGATCTCTTTGGCACCTATGCTTTTCCCTTCCATTCATATCGCGGCGACCAGTATCTCGGGGTCGATCACGCCTGGGGCGGCGGCTTGGGCGTCAATTATATGTTCAACCGCTACCTCGGCGCTGGCGTCGAAGGCTACGGACTCGCGGCCGCTGATGCTATTGGACAGGCCGCGGCAAATCTGATCTTTCGCTACCCGGTTCCAGGGTACTCGTTTCGCGCCCTATGCCTATGCCGGCGGCGGTGTCCTCTTCAACGGCTTGCGGATCGAGGACCTGGTTGACCGCCCCGGCGCTATTCGGCGCGGCGGCGATACCGAAGGGATGGGTCAGTTTGGTGCTGGGATCGAGCTCCGCCTCACGCCAAACATCGGGATCATCAACGACTTCAGTTGGAACGTGGTGGGCGGCGACCACAACGACTTTGGCATCGTCCGCTCGGGCTTGCGCTTCGCCTTTTAATCAGACCAGAAACGAGCTGATCTCGGTCAGTGGTCTGCGTTGGATGTCGGGCACGCGCGCTTCTTCCGCCGGGTGCCCGACGACGAGGAGGAGAAACGGTTTCTCATGCGCGGGCCGGTGCAGAAGCTTGTTCAGAAATCCCATCGGGCTCGGAGTGTGAGTGAGTGAAGCCAGACCCGCTTCGTGGATTGCCGCAACGAGGAATCCGGTCGCGATTCCCACCGATTCGGTCGCGTAATAATGCTTCAGTTTCCGACCGTCCGGCAGCAACCGGTAGGGCTGCGCGAAGATCGCGATCAGCCAGGGCGCGATCTCGAGAAAAGGTTTGTGGGCATCGGTCCCGAGCGCGGCCAGCGCCTCCAGCCATTCGTTAGGGGCGCGGTGCTCGTAGAATTCGCGTTCCTCTGCTTCTGCCGCGACCCGGATCTCATGCTTGAGCGCCGGATCGCTCACCGCCACGAAATGCCACGGCTGCAGGTTGGCCCCGTTCGGCGCGCTCCCTGCCGTGCGCAAACAGTGCTCAATCACTTCGCGTGGGACCGGTCGATCGGAGAAGTCGCGCACCGTGCGTCGCCGCGCCATTTTCTCGTGGAATTGTTTCGCTCGCGCGATCAGTTGGTCGTCCGCCAGAAATTCCCGCGGCGGCAACGGAATAAAGTTCGGTTTGCTCACGGGCAAAATCCTATGCTGAGGCGGGCGCAATTGCGATTCCGGCGCGAAACGCGAAATTAACCGGATGTCATTTGCCTCCATTCTCGATCAGTTGCCGGCGGCGAAATCGCCCCTGCTCCGGCGATTTGCCGCGCTCCTCGAGCCTGCCGACGATGCTCGGTTCGAAGCCATGGCGCAGGAGGCGCGTGTGCTCACCCGGCAAAACTTCGGGCGCACCATGCGAATGTTTGCGCCGCTTTATTTGAGCAACGAGTGCATCAACAACTGTCGTTACTGCGGTTTCTCACGCGACAACCCGATCCTGCGCGTCACGCTCACGGTCGAGCAGGTCGTGACGGAAGCGCGCCATCTCGCGACCCAGGGTTTCCGGCATGTGCTGCTCGTGGCCGGCGAACATCCGAAGCTCGTCAACGAGAACTATCTGGCCGATTGCATTCGGGCGCTCACCCCGCTCTTTCCCTCGATCTCGCTCGAGCTTGGGCCAATGGAAGCGGCGGGATACAAGCCGCTGGTCGAGGCAGGCGCGGAAAGTCTTGTCGTTTACCAGGAGACCTATAACCGCGGGGTCTATGCGGAGATGCACACCTCGGGACCGAAGCGCGATTTCAACTGGCGGCTTGCTTGTCCGGAACGCGCTTACGCGGCTGGTTTCCGCCGGATTGGAATTGGCGCCTTGTTTGGCCTGGCGCCCTGGCGGCCGGAAGCGATGGCGCTCGCGGCCCACCTTGAATTTTTGCTCAAGCACTGCTGGCAAGCCAACTTCACCGTCAGCCTGCCGCGGCTCCGGCCGGCGGCGGGGGAATTCGTGCCGCCTTACTCGTTAGGCGAGCGCGCCCTGGCGCAGCTCGTTTGCGCCTTCCGGATTTGCTTTCCGCAGGTCGGAATCGTCTTGAGCACGCGCGAGCCGGCGCCATTGCGCGACGCGCTGGTGTCGTTCGGCGTGACCATGATGAGTTCCGGCAGCCATACCGAGCCCGGGGGCTACACCGGTCAGGGGCGGCACGCGGTGCACCAGACGGTGCGCGGCCGCATTCTGCCGCCGGATGCCGGTATCGACGCGCTCGCCACCGGCCAATTCGAAATCAGCGACGAACGTTCCCCGGCGGAAGTCGCCAGCGTTCTGCGCCGGCGCGGGTTCGACCCCGTCTGGAAGGACTGGGATCAGGCGCTGGTCGCGTCATGAAGATTTTCGTGAATGGCGAGTCCGCCGATTACGACGACGCGTTGACCGTTGAAGATTTGGTCCGGCGTCACACACTGTCGCCGGAGACGACGCTGATCGAATTAAACGGGGTCGCACTGCATCGTCGCGAATGGACCGGACGGAAGTTGCAAGAAAACGATCGTCTTGAAATCCTGCGCGTCGCCGCCGGCGGATAGGGTAGCGCAAGCTTCCAGCTTGCGGGATAACTCGGCGCAAGCTGGAAGCGTGCGCTACCGGGAACGGAACGAGGCCGCGCATCGGATTCGTTAGATCAAATTCCTCTAAACGGGTGACGCCCGTTCCCGCCCTTGGCAGTGCGAAGTGCCTCCAGCTTGCCCAGCTAAAACGAGCAGCTAGAGGAGCGACAATTGCTCGTTAGGCCGGCGGAAGGCGGCGGTGGAGAGCGACGGCCGTGCGCCGATTCCTGCGCGTTTGCAGCCCGCCTCGAAAAGCGCGCGGATCTGCTCGGCAAAGATGCCTTCGCCGCGCATGCGCGATTTGAAACGCGGATCGTTCAACCGCTCTCCACCGCGCAGATGGCGAATGCGTCCGAGCACCTTCTCCTTGCGGTCGGGAAAACGCTCTTCCAGCCAGCGCTCGAAGAGTGGCGCGACCGCGTAAGGCAGCCGCACGACGATGTAACCGGCAAACTGCGCTCCGGCCTCGGCGCAGGCCTTTAGGATGCCCGGTGCCTCGTGGTCCGTTAGCCCGGGGATGATCGGCGCGACCATCACCCCGACCGGCACGCCCGCCTTCCGAAGTTGCGCGATCGCTTCCAACCGGGCCCGCGGGGTCGAGGTGCGCGGCTCAAGAACGCGCTGGAGTTTGGGATCGAGCGAGGTCACGGAAATGTTGACCGCCGCCGCCTGGTGCTGAGCGAGTTCACCCAGGAAATCAAGATCGCGGGTCACGAGCTGGTTCTTGGTGATGATCGCGACCGGATTGCGAAATCGCGCCAGCACTTCGAGACAACGCCTGGTGATCTGCAACCGGCGCTCGACCGGCTGATACGGATCGGTCACGCCGCTCATCACCAGCGTTTGCGGTTTCCAGCGTGGCGAAGAAAGTTCTTTCGTCAGCAGCTCCGGCGCGTCTTCTTTCACCATGATACGGCTCTCGAAATCGAGCCCGGCAGAGAAGCCAAGAAACTCGTGCGTCGGCCGCGCGTAACAATAGATGCAGGCGTGCTCGCAGCCGCGGTACGGGTTGATACTCGATTCAAAGCCGACATCAGGGCTGTCGTTATGCGCAATGATCGTCCGGGTGAAATCGCGGTAGTAGATGGTGCGGCGGGCTGGCCGTTCCGGGTCGTGTTCGTCTTCTGGATCGGGCTCGAGGTGAAGGGCCTCAAAACGGTTGGCCGGATTCCCGGAGGCGCCGCGGCCGTGGATCGGTTTGGGCGGCGTTAGCCGTTTTTCCTCCTCCGACATCAGACACGTTCGGTTGAACGTATACAATGTCCAGCAGGCCGAGCTACTTTTTCTTCACTTCTTTCGCCCAGGTATCGCGCAGGGTGATTAGATCCGGATGCTGCGGGCCACGTCGCACCTCCAGATTAGTTGCCAACTTTGTCACGTTTCTTAGCCTGACCCCCATCCCCCTCCTTGCTTATCTAATTTCCCCCTCCGCGCGCGAGTCGCTCCATTTTCAAAAGCCTTCGCGTTTGCTGGTGCAAGTACTTTTGTTCGACTCCGAGCAGTCTCATTGCGTGGAGTTCCTTGGTCAGAGTGCCAACGCTTGAACGAGGAGAACGCCAAACGTTGAAAGCGATCAATTTTCGCGTGGCAACGGCGCGACGGACGAGAGCAGCAGCAAACCAGTTGTGGGGTGCCTTGATTCCGCCATTTTCGTCTGCACTGGAATACACCACACCAATAGGAACTCCCTTTTGTGGATCGGCACTACTTTGGACAATCGCACGGATGTATCGCTGGACTAAAGAATATCCATGCGGGTACGCACGTTCGAGCAGCGACAAAGCGGTTACGACATCATCAATGAAACAAGCCTCCCAATAAATCATTACCCGATCCACGTGTGCGTCCTGGAGTCCCGCACGCTCTCGACGGTAGACTACTTCAGCGCGCTGGGCTGCTGCCTGCCGAAGAGAGCGAACAAACCAGCGCCGAAATCTCACTGTAACTTTCACCACCCAGGTTTAGATGTCGGAAAGGTCGGGTTTCTTGGCTGAAATTCGTTCCCACTCGTGCGATCGAAAGGAAATGGGGTCAGGCTAAGAATCATGACTGTTCTTCCATCGGGCCAGGGCTTTTGGCAGGGGTCGCATTCGTGTCTGGTTCTTAGCCGCGCTTCACTTCTTTCGCCCAGGTATCGCGCAGGGTGATGGTGCGATTGAAAACGAGCTTGTCCGGCCCTGAATCGGGATCGAGCGCAAAATAAGCCAGACGTTCGAACTGATAACGCAGTTCCGGCTTCGCTTCGCCTAACGACGGTTCGCACTTCGCGGTCACGATCTCGAGGGAGTTTGGGTTGATGAATGATTTGAAGTTCCCTTCGGCGTCTGGTTCCGGAACGGTGAAAAGCCGGTCGTAAAGCCGCACTTCGGCCTCGATGGCGTGTTGCGCGCTCACCCAGTGGATCGTTCCCTTGATCTTGCGATTGGAAGTGGCGCCGCCCGATTTGCTCTCAAGATCGGCTGTGCAATGCAGCTCCGTAACATGGCCTGCCGAATCCTTGATCACCTCATCGCACTTGATGATGTAGGCGTATTTCAAACGCACTTCTCCGCCGGGTTTGAGCCGGAAATATTTCGGCGGCGGCGACTCCATGAAGTCGGCGCGGTCGATATAAACCTCGCGGCTGAATGGCACCTTGCGCGTCCCCACGGCCGGATTCTCCGGATTGTTGACTGCGTCCAGTTCCTCTGTTTTTCCCTCAGGATAATTGGTGATGACGACTTTGAGCGGCCTCAGCACCGCGAGTCGCCGCAACGCCGTCCGGTTGAACTCATCCCGCATCGCATACTCGAGTGCGTCCACCTCGGTGAGAGACGGATATTTCGTGATCCCGATGCGGTAGGCAAAATCGCGCAGCACGCTCGCGGTCACGCCGCGCCGGCGCATCCCGGAGATGGTTGGCAGACGCGGATCGTCCCAGCCATTGACCAGCGCCTCATCGACCAACTGCTTGAGCTTGCGCTTACTCATCACGGTGTAGGTGAGATTGAGGCGGGCGAATTCGTATTGATGCGGCAGCGGCCGCGGGAGATCGAGCGCTTCCAGAATCCAATCGTAAAGCGGCCGATGAACCTCGAATTCCAAGGTGCAGAGTGAATGTGTGATGCCTTCGAGGTAATCGCTCAGGCCATGCGCGAAATCGTAGGTCGGATAGATGCACCACTTCTCTCCGGTTTGGTGGTGCGCCGCGTGCCGGATGCGATAGAGCACCGGGTCGCGCAGCCAGACGTTGGGCGCCTGCATGTCGATTCGAGCGCGTAAGGTGCGCGCGCCATCGGGGAACTCGCCTGCTTTCATCCGCTCGAGCAGGTCGAGATTTTCCTCCACCGCGCGATTGCGAAAGGGTCCGTCTTTGCCGAGACGGCGATATTCGTCGGTCTCCTCCGCCGTCATGTCGCAGACGTAAGCTTTGCCCTTGCGCACGAGCTGCTGGCCAAACTCGTAGATTTGATCGAAATAATCCGAGGCGAACATTGGCGTCTTGTCGGCTTTCAATCCGAGGTTCTTCTCTGCCCAGCCGTCGATCAGCCAATGGATGTCCGCCATGATCGAATCAACGAATTCGGTTTCCTCCTTCTCCGGGTTGGTGTCGTCCATCCGCACGTTGCAGATGCCACCGAACTCGTGCGCGATGCCGAAGTTAAGACAGATCGACTTGGTATGACCGATGTGAAGGTAACCGTTCGGTTCGGGCGGAAAACGGGTGTGAATGAGCGTGTGCTTTCCGCTGCGCACATCTTCTGCGACGATATCGCGGATGAAATCGGAAGGAGCGGCCGGGTCGTTGGCTGGTTCAGACATGCGGTGGCGCGACGTTAACCACGCCGCAGCCCGTTGTCATCCCGGGGACGAATCGCTATGAAAGAGTTTTTCGATCTTAACGACCTGCGTGAGTGGGAAAATGCAACACGCGAGATCTCACCACCGATTCGTCTCGGCGTGCTGGGCGACCCGGTGGCGCATTCCAGGTCGCCGGCAATGCAGAATGCGGCTTTGGCGGAGACCGGCCTGGCGATGCAGTATGCGCGTTTCCAAATCGCGCCTAACGAACTGGAAACAGCCCTCCGACTGATGTGCGAGCTGGGTTTTGTCGGTTGCAACCTGACTGTGCCCCATAAGATCGCAGCGCTCACTCTGGTCGACGAGGTGGATGAACGAGCGCGCAAGATCGGCGCGATCAATACGATCGTCTTCCGGGAGGGCAAGTCGTTAGGCCGAAATACCGATGGGCCCGGTTTCGAGCGCGCCATCCGGGAAGTCTTCTCGGTTGACCTGCGGGATCTGCGCGTCCTCCTCCTCGGAGCGGGTGGGGGAGCGGGCCGCGCGATTGCCTGGCAATGCGCCGCGGAAAATTGTGAGCGTCTCGTGCTGGTGAACCGCACCTTCGAGAAAGCGCAGGCGCTGGCGCGCGAGCTGGCCAGCTACTTCAGCGGCCCGCGCGTCCTCGGTCCGGAAGCACGGCTCGAGGCGATTCCATGGGGCGATCCATCGCTCCGCCGGCAGCTCGGCCGCACCGATCTGGTCGTGAACGCGACCACGATCGGCCTGCATCAATCGGATCCATCGCCTCTGCCGCATGGTCTGCTCGCGCCGCACCTGATGGTTTACGATCTTCTTTACAAGAAGACCCCGACGCGATTGCTCGCGGCCGCGGCTGAGGCCGGCGCGCGGAGCGCCAGCGGCCTAACGATGCTCCTGCACCAGGGCGCCCTCGCCTTCGAGCTGTGGTTCGATCGCCCGGCACCGATGGCGGCCATGCGGGCCGCCCTCCAATCCAGTCGCGACTCCGTCACACGATGACTGGGGCGCACGATTTTGCCCAGCTTCTTGATGTCGAAGTGGAGCAGCTCGCCCGGGAGCTGACGTTGATACCGCACCACCGGAGGGGCCGGTTCGAGATCGCGCAACCGGGCCAAGCCATGACGGCGCAGGAGCCGGGAGACAGTGGCGCGGGAAAGAGCGCTCTGGCGAGCGATCTGGAAGCCCGGGAGGCGCAACCGACGCAAAGCCAGCACGACCGCCACCTGGGCGGGGGGCGTCTCTCTGGGCGAGCGCTGCGGCCGAGAAGAGCGATCGCGTAATCCGGCTCGGCCTTCCGCGCGATAACGCGCCAGCCACTTGCGCACGCTGCGTTCGGAGAGCCCGCTCTGGAGGACGGCGGCTTTAACGCTGAGCTCTCGCTTCAGGATGGCCTGCACGATTCGTTCTCGACCATGAGCCGTGAGGCGCGCATCATGATGCACGTTCATGTGTGGGTTGGTTTTGGAAGTTTGGATGTTTTCACACCCACCACTCTGCCAAATGCCTCCCCGCATGAACAACCTATTGAAACATCACAGCTAGGCGGCGTTTGCGACGCCTCGGCGAGCGTGCCGCATGGAGAGAACGACATTATCTGAAAAAATCCTCGCTCCCCGGCTTTCGAGGAACTGGCGTAACTCTTCCGTGTAAAGGCTGCCGTCATTCTCCCGGTTGAAGCCGAGGCAGATCCGGCCCTGGGGCGTGAGTTGAGTTTCCAGGTCGTCGAGGAAGAATTCCCACTCCTTTACTCCCCAAAGGTTGGGCGACTTATGTCCATTGAAGCAGATCATGAAGGCGGTGATGAGATCAAACTTCCCCACCATTCTCGGCAGTGGCACGAAAGGCTGGACCCGCCAGATAACCCGCTCGAGGTCCAGCATCTGCATGAGTTCCCCGAAAATCGGTGCCTCATCGATGTCCAGACCAACCACATCGTGCCCGAGACAGCGGGAGATGAAGAGGAAATATCCCGCCCCGCAGCCGAGATCGAGGATCCGCTTGGGAGACCCGCGATCCAATTCGAGGTCGCGCACTCGCCGCAGGTTGATCGCCATCCAGGTTTGCAGGTCGAGATATTTGAGCCAGGCGCTGCCCGGCTTTTCAGTCACGTAGCGCCTGCGGATTTCTTCGAATCGTTCCGCGTCGATCGCTTTGATCAAGCCGTCGGGGTCCAGTCGAATACCCCGCCGCCAGTCGAGCAGCTTGCGACGGAGATGACGCTGTGCGCTCTCGAAAGCCTGCCCGCTTCTTAGTTTCCCGACCTTGTGTGATAATCGCATCGTTCCTGTTTTGCCCCGCGCAATATGATGGCGGGCGAGGCGCAGGCAACCCGGGATCGACGGTTCACGAGATCGTCATCCTCTCGTGATGGTCGTGAGCGCAACCGGAGTTATCGCATCCAGCCAGGAGCCGAATGAATCATGTCGAGACAACTTCGAAATCCTTCGGTCTCTCCAAGGGTGGTCGCCGCAGCAGTTTGCGAGCTGTTTCGCGGATGCGATCGCGGAATTGCGCGGCCTCGCATTCGCGGAGCTGGCGATGATAGCTTTCCCGGTCGGCCTCGAAACAACCCATCGTGGCGCCGTAGGCCCGGCGCGCAGCTTCGGGCGCGGCCGCTGGCAGGGGTTTGCTGGTATCGAGTCGCGCGTAGCGTTCCACCCAGCGTGGCTCATCGCTGAGCAGCGCCGATGGCAGATGATGATCGACGAATCGACGCCCCGGCGAACCCGGCCACAAATCGTGCACAAAAACGGCGGGCGGTTTCCTTGCCCTTAAAAGCCGGAACGCGAGTTTCAAGGCGCGAAAATCCTTCGGACCGTCAATCAGGACGACGTCGCCGGATTGGACTAACTCCGGGAGGAGAAGAAGCGAATCGCCAAAGCGACATTCCACATTCTTGCGGTCGCGCAAACGCTCCGCGGCCACCGCTACATCAGGGGAGTGCGCGTCCGACTCCAGACTAACGATCGAGGCTTCGGGAAAGAGACACGAAAGGACCAGCGTGCTTTGCGCGCGGGCGCGGCCCGACTCGATGATCCTTGTCGGACGCAAGGGCGCGATCAGGGAGAAAAAAAAGAACAGCTCGCTGCGTCGAATCCCCTTGCTCTCGTGCGACAATCCGCTGGTCGCTTCGAGATAGCGGGGCAGAAGAAGCTCGGCTTCGCCTAACAATCGGATCCATCTCGCATCTGTCGTGTTCATCTGCTCGGAAGCGACTTCTTCCCGGCCCCTGCGCCGCGGCGGTTGACGCACTTTCCGGCGAACGATACACCCTTCGGCATGACAAAGCGCAAGGCAGGCAGCGTGCGGTATGGTCCCTGGCTCGTCGGGCTCGGCGCGGCGCTTTGGGGCACGGAGAGCGCGTGGCGTATTCCGCTGAACAAGCTCTTCGATGCGGAGGTCATCGTTTTTTGGGAACACGTTCTGATTCTCATCACCTTTCTGCCGCTTCTCATCGCCCGGCTGGCGGAAATTCCAAAGATCGACCGGCGGACCTGGGGCTATCTCATTTTCTCCGGCTTTGCCGGCTCGGCGGTGGGGACGATCTTCTTCACCCTCGCGCTCAAGAATGGGAACCCGACCGTAGTCAACGTCGTCCTCAATATCCAGCCCGTGCTTTCAACCACGGCCGCCTGCCTGCTTTTCGGCGATCGGCTGGCGCGGCAATTCTTTCTTTACGCCGGCATCGCGGTTGTGGCTGGGATTTTTGTCTCCGTCGAACATCCGTCGTTGATCGGTGTCTCCTTCAAGGAGGCGGGGCTGAATCTTGGCACGGGCTACGCGCTCATCTGCGCGCTCTTTTGGGGACTCTCGACCGTTGCCGGTCGCGGCGTGATGACTGGCATGTCGCTCCGGTTGGCCTCGAGTCTGCGGGTGGCGGTCGGGTTGGTTTGCATGACGATGATTCTCCTGGTCGCGGGCAAGCTGCATGGCGTCTCCCTCTGGCCGGCAGCCGCTCAGGCCCAACCCGCGAAGGCGATCGGCGCGCTCGTCCTTCTCGCCACGCTCTCAGGCGGCATCCCGCTTCTGATCTACTTCGAAGGACTTCGCCTAACGAGAGCCTCCACCGCCGGTTACTTTGAAATGATGCAAACGCTGGCCGCGGTCTGCATCACCTGGGGATTCTTTCACGCCGCGCTTCATCCGCATCAGGTGGTCGCCGCGATTGTTCTCATGGGTTCAGTCGCCATGGTGCAACGGGTGCAAAGCGAGGTAGGCGACGCGCCGGCGCCGCGTTCGATCAAGAAGGGGAACCAGGCGAAAGCGGTGGGTTAGAGCGCGGCAACAATCCATTCAGTTCTACTGCCGGACTTCCCGAGGATTTGGTGCGGCCTCCGGTTGCACGCACAGGCGATCGGCACGTTGTTCTCGGTCACTATGAAATTGCCTCGCTGGTCGTTTGTCGTCTTTTGTTTCCTGGGATTACTCATCATCAATCTGCGCGCCGCGGAACCGAAGCCGGCGCCGGTGGCCGAAAAGAAGCCGGTCTTCAACGAATATCACGGGACCAAGGTTGAGGATGACTATCAATGGCTCGAGAACGATGACGATCCGGCGGTCAAGGCCTGGTCGGACACCGAGAACGTGCGCACCCGCGCCTATCTCGACAGTCTCCCGTCGCATGCGGCCGTCGAGAAGCAGTTGAAAGCTTGGTACGCGAAAACGTCGCCCAGTTATTCCTCGATCACGGCGCGACCGGGGGCATTGTTCGCCATCAAGTTCCAGCCCCCCAAGCAGCAGCCGATGCTCGTCCGGCTCAAATCAGCGAACGACTTGAAATCGGAGAAGGTGCTGGTCGATCCCAACCAGATCGACAGCAAAGGTACGACCGCGATCGATTGGTTCGAGCCTTCCCTGGATGGGAAAAAGGTCGCCGTCTCCCTCTCGAAAGGCGGGAGTGAGGATGGCACCCTTCACTTTTACGATGCGACCAACGGGAAAGAACTCGGCGACACGATCGCGCACGTCCAATATCCCACTGCCGGCGGCAGCGCGGCCTGGAACGCAGATGCGACCGGCGTCTATTACACGCGTTTCCCGCGCAAGGGCGAGCGCCCGGAGGCAGACCTGAATTTCTATCAGGAGGTCTATTTCCATAAGCTTGGTACTCCGGATAGCGCAGACACTTACTCGATCGGAAAAGATTTCCCCCGCATTGCCGAGATCCATCTCGAGTCATCCGCCGACGGCAAATATGTTCTGGCGACGGTGGCAAACGGAGACGGCGGGGACTTTGCCCATTATCTGCTGGGCCCGGATGGCGCCTGGAAACAGATCACGAAGTTCAGTGACGGAGTGAAGCTGGCGCGACTCGGGCGCGACAGCGCGCTCTATCTCCTTTCGCGCGCGGACGCGCCGCGGGGCAAGATTTTGCGGCTACCGCTCGACACGCCGGAGTTAACGAAAGCGGTCGAGATTGTCCCGGCGAGTGAGGCGGTCGTGCAGCAAATCGAGCCGGCGGCCAAGGCGCTCTATGTCGTTGATTTGTTAGGCGGGCCATCCCAGGTGCGCCGCTTTGATCTCGATGGGAAAAACCCCACCACGATCCCAATTCCGGCGATCTCCAATGTGCAGGAACTGGTGGCGCAGGAGGATGGTTCCCTCCTGTTTCGCGATCAGAGTTACACCGAACCGCCGGCCTGGTTTGAAGTCGGCGCCGATCAGACCAAGCCGAAGAAAACCGCGCTCGTCAGCACTTCGCCGGTCTCATTTTCCGACATCGAAGTCACGCGCGAGTTTGCGACCTCGAAGGATGGAACCAAGGTCCCGCTCAACATCATGCATCGCAAAGGAATGAAGTTTAATGGCAACAACCCGACGTTGCTCTATGGCTATGGCGGTTATGGCATCAGCATGTCGCCGACCTTCGACTTCACCCGCCGGCTCTGGTTTGATCGTGGAGGCGTCTATGTCGTGGCCAACATCCGTGGCGGCGGCGAGTTCGGCGAGGAATGGCATAAGGCCGGCAACCTCACTAACAAACAGAACGTCTTCGATGACTTCGCGGCCGCGGCCCAGTATCTCATCGACAAGAAATACACGAACTCAAGCAAGCTGGCCCTGCTGGGCGGAAGCAACGGCGGCCTGCTCATGGGCGCGATGATCACCCAGCATCCGGACCTGATGCGCGCCGTTGTCTCCGCGGTCGGAATCTATGACATGCTGCGCGTGGAGCTGGCGCCGAACGGCGCCTTTAACGTAACCGAGTTTGGCACGGTCAAGAACGCGGACCAGTTCAAGGCGCTCTACGCCTACTCGCCCTATCATCATGTTGTTGACGGCAGGAAGTATCCCGCGATCCTGATGTTGACCGGCGCCAACGACGGTCGCGTCGCGCCCTACCATTCGCGCAAAATGACGGCCCGCCTGCAGGCGGCGAACAAATCCGATCATCCCGTCCTCCTGCGCACCTCGACCAGTGCCGGCCACGGCATCGGCACCGCGCTGAGCGAACGGATCAAACAGCAGGCTGACATCTTCAGCTTCCTTTTCGCCCAGCTCGACATGAAGCCCGTGAAATAACTTTGCCCATGTAGCGACGGTCTATGGCCGTCGCATGCTGCGCGAAACAAAGGAGAATCGACACTCATCGAGCGGCTCCCGCGTGACGTCGATTTAAGTGTAGCATTGCGACTGGGCCTACTGGTCGCAATGCGACGAATCCGCGTGCAGGTCATTGCTTCTCAAGCTGCGCGCTCACGTCCTTAAATTCGCCCGGTTCGCAGATCCAAAAACGCGCCAGCCGCGGATTTCAAGGCGATCCAGCCAATGCTTTACAGGATCGTCTCCGGGCCGATACCTTGATGGCGATGACGACGATCGATGAAATCGCGCCCGACCTTTTCCGGATATCGCTTTACGTCCCGGACTTCGACATGCAGTTCAACCATTTCCTTGTGCGCGACGAAGAGCCGCTGCTCTTTCACGCCGGACTCAAGGGCATGTTTCCAGCGATGCGCGAAGCGGTGGCGAAACTGATTGATCCGGCCACACTCCGGCACATCGCCTGGAGCCATTTTGAATCGGACGAATGCGGCGCACTCAACGACTGGCTGCAACTTGCGCCGCAGGCTCAGCCCGTCTGCACACTCGTGGGCAAGCTGGTGAGCGTGGATGATTTCGCCATCCGCCCCGCGTTTGGGATGACGGCCGACGACGTTCTGAGCACGGGCAAGTATCGTTATCGGTTCTATCGGTCGCCGCACATCCCGCACGGATGGGACGCCGGTGTGCTCTTCGAGGAAACGCGCAAGACCTTGTTCTGCTCAGATCTCTTTCATCATTTCGGCAACGTCGCGGCCGTAACGACGTCGGACCTGATTGAGCCGACGCAGAAAGCGATGAAGCAAATGGAGCAGGGACCGCTCGCCAGCTACATGCCTTACACGCGACAGACCGAAGGCGTCCTGCGTTCGCTGGCTGATCTCAAGCCGGAAATGTTGGCTGTCATGCATGGATCCTCCTACATCGGCCTGAGTGACCAGCTGTTGATCGACCTGGCCGGAGTGATCAAGGAGGAATTCGACAAGGCATAAACGCTGCGCTTCCGGCGCACACCCGCTGTTTGCTTCCGGCGGTGTCTGGGACTGGAATAGGTTCCGCCAGCAAGACTTCAGCTGAGCATCCCTGGCAAATCGAGCCGGAACACCCTGGACAAACCGGAATCCCGGGCGGGGACAACCGGCGGCGAGATTTCCTGTCACTGGAGGTCTGAGAAAGGAATGGAGGCTCCCAGGGATTGGCGGACGCCCACAGATCCAGATCTATTCGATGTGGAGATTACGCTCCTCTGCGTCCATTCGCGGCAAGGTTCCTTTCCGCCGGCGAACCATGCTTGGGCGTCGTCGAGCTCCTCTGCGTCGCCATCATTGCTCGCATCGCTGCGAGTCGATGGTCACAGACCGGTACCACAATATTAGCGCCGCTCTTCCCCAGAATCCGTGACATCCTCTTAATCCGCGGTCACGATAACGCGTATGACGCTTTCTCCGAAATTTGAACAAGCGCTGGTTTACGCGACGCGGATCCACGGTGGGCAGATGCGCAAGAAAACCAAGATTCCTTACATCGGTCATCTCCTCGGCGTGACAGCGATCGCGCTGGAATATGGCGCGAACGAAACGGAGGCGATCGCGGCTTTGCTGCACGATGCGGTGGAGGATTGCGGCGGAGCGGAGCGGCAGCGGGAGATCGAGAAGAAATTTGGTAAGGAAGTGGGAGAAATCGTGGCCGGCTGCACCGACACCGATCAAACACCCAAGCCGCCGTGGCGGGCGCGGAAGGAAAATTACATCGCACACTTGAAATACCGCCTCCGCTTCGACGCGGCTCGTTTCGGCGTCCGACAAGCTGCATAACGCGCAGGCGATCGTGCACAACCTGCGGGAAGATGGCGACGAAGTATGGGAGCGATTCACGGCCGGGAAGGAAGGTGCGCTCTGGTATTATCGAGCGCTGGTCACCGCCTTCCGCGAGCATGGGCCAAGCGCGCTGATCGAGGAGTTGGATCGAGTCGTGACCGAGATGGAGCGGCTGGCGCGTTAGCAGACGTCGGAGAACTTCAGTTCGTGAATTCGTCCACAGATTTCACGGATTTTCACAGAAAAATCCGACGATGCGTTCGCCGAAACCTGTTTTCACCTTTGAAAAAATACGGACCACTTCAACGCTCACCGGGGGGACCGCGATGCCTGCACTGGCTGCGGGCGGTGTTGAGAAAGTCGAGACTGTCATCGCCTTCCCGGGCCAGATCGTGCCAATTGAGCAAAATTTCCGGCCAATTCTTGATTTTCAGAATTTTCTTCTTGCAGCTGCGCGCGGAGCGTCATATCCGTGAGGTGTTCTGGGGGGAACAGCCGCCCTTCATATCCTTCGGATGTGGGGGGCGGTACTTTTTTTGAGACCTTCCTGGCGCGTGCCCAGACGATCTGGGTGGCGGCGCACGCTCCGGTGCGATTCCCGTCCGGTCCCGCCTAACGACTGGTTTCGATCGGGCGATGTGTCGTCGGAAAATCGCTAATCGAAACGCTCAGTGCGGTGGAGGAGCGTTTCCCACCAGGAGCGATGGTTGAGATACCAATCGACGGTGCTGGCGAGACCTTCGCCGAGATTGTGCTGCGGGTGCCAATCGAGTTCGCTCTTCGCCAGCGAGGAATCGATCGCATAACGACGATCGTGACCGAGCCGGTCGGTGACGAACGAGATCAGACTGTGGGGTTTGCCGAGCCGATCGAGAATCAGCCTAACGACTTCGAGGTTCACCATCTCGCTCTCGCCTCCCAGATTGTAAATGCGGCCCGGCTTCCCTTCGAAAAGGGCGGCGACGAGCGCGGCGCAGTGGTCCTCCACGTGAATCCAATCGCGCACGTTCATCCCGTCGCCATAGACTGGCAGCGGCTGATCGCTCAGCGCCTTGATGATCATGAGCGGGATCAGTTTTTCCGGGAACTGGCAGGGCCCGTAGTTGTTTGAGCAGCGCGTGACGATGACATCCTGGCCAAAAGTGTGGTGGCAGGCGAGGGCGAGGAGATCGGCGCCAGCTTTGCTCGCGGAATAGGGGGAGCTGGGCGCGAGCGGCGATTGCTCGGTGAAGCGCCCAGTCGCGCCTAACGACCCGTAAACTTCGTCGGTCGAAACCTGGATGAAGCGCTGCACCCCGTGGCGGCGGGCGGCCTCGAGCAGCACGCTCGTGCCGACGACGTTGGTGTGGATGAAATTCTGCGGCGAATTAATGCTCCGGTCGACGTGCGATTCGGCCGCAAAATTGATGATGGCGTAAAATTGTTCCTCGTGCAGAAGCGTTTCCATCTGGTCGGCATTGGCGATGTCGGCCTGGAAAAATTCGTAGCGATCGCCGTGCTGCTCGACGATGCCGTCGAGGTTGGCGAGGTTGCCGGCGTAGGTGAGGGCGTCGACGTTTGTAATGAACGTCGGCTTGTAATGTTGCAGAATGTAACGAATAAAGTTACTCCCGATGAATCCACAGCCGCCCGTGACCAAGATGCGCATCGGAGCGCTACCTAACAGCGGAGAGGAAGCCGCGCGAGGAGAAATTGAGACGCCAGCGCCCCCGCTCGGGGAGCGGCTCGCCCGGCTTGACTGGACTTTCTGGGGGATCATCGCACTGGGCGCCTTTCTCCGCTTCCTCCTCCTGAGCATGAAGCCGCCGCACTTCGACGAGGGGATCAACGGCTGGTTCGTCGACCAGATGATGAAGACCGGATTCTACCGCTATGATCCGACCAATTACCATGGGCCGCTCCATTTCTACGTTCTCTTTCTTTCGCAGGCACTCTTCGGTCGCCACATCTGGGCGCTGCGAATGCCGGTGGTGCTGGCGAGCATCGGGTCGATTTTTGTCACACTGAAATTTGAGCCGCTGGTCGGCCGCCGGGTCAGCCGGATCGCCGCGCTGGCGATGGCGGTTTCGCCTGGTTTCATTTTCTACGGGCGCTACTCGATCCATGAAGTGTGGCTCCTGCTCTTCTCGATGCTCTTCGTCCTTGGCCTGCTCGGGCTCTGGCGCTTCGGGACGCGCGGCTACCTCTGGTGTTTCGGGCTTGGCATCGCGGGAATGATCCTGACAAAGGAGACTTACATCATCCATATCGGGTGCGCAGTGATCGCCGCGGGCGTGCTCTGGGTTTCGCATCGCCTGACGCCGATGCCGGAAGTGAAGCGGGCGCCTCAGCAATGGGATCTGGCGGACCTCGCGATCGTGGCCGGCACCGGCATCTTCTTCATCGTCTTCTTCTACTCCGGCACTTTCCTCCACTGGTCGGGTGTGAAAGGGCTCTACCTTACTTTTGCGACCTGGTACCAGACGGGCTCGAAGGGCAACGGCCATGAAAAGCCGTGGCCGTACTGGCTCGAGCTGGTCATGCGCTACGAATGGCCGGTCTTCATCGGGCTGATGCTTTGCCTGGTCTGTCAATTCTTCAGGAACTACGTCATCCGTTATCTCGCGATCTACGGCGTGGGGATCTTTGCCGCTTACAGCATCATTCATTACAAGACGCCGTGGATTATCATCAGCATCGTCTGGCCGCTCCTCTTCGTATTCGCCGCGGGTGCGGCCGCGCGCAAGATTCCGCGTAAGGCGTTTTATGTGGTCGGCCTCGGTCTGGCGGGATTTGGCCTGGGCGCGGTCTTTAGTTACCTGATTCAGGCCGACGCCGTGCATCAGCTTTGTTCGTGGGGGAGTTACCTGGGCGGAGCGGTGAAAGTCACGCTCGCTGCCGCCAGCACCAGCCCAACCTGCGGCGATATGGGCTGGCGTTTGTTTGGCTGCGCCGTGGCCGGCACTCTCCTCGGCGCCGGGGTCGGGCTCTGGCTGGGTGATTCGTCGGGGCCGAGCGAGAGGGTGATGCGCGGGACACAGCGCGGCGCGGTCGGGTTGTCGCTTCTCGTGTCGTTAGGTATGGCGATCTGGCTGAATTATTTCCACTGCTCGACTGATACCGAGCCTTATGTCTACGTGCAGACCTACAATGACATCGAGAAGCTGATGAAGCCGGTCATGCAGCTGGTGCGGAGTAATCCGCTGAACTATCGCATAACGGGTAACTTCATTCGTACCAGCACCTATCCTTTTCCATGGCTGCTGGGCGATTTCCCAAATATTGGCTACTACGAGTCGAACAATTCCCCCGCAAAGATGGACGCGGATTTCCTCGTCGTGCAATCGGACCGCATTGCCCAGGTGGAAAAGAAGTTGCATGAAAAATATTTCACCGCGCCCATGACAATCCGGCCCTACCAGGACCCCTCGCGGCTCTATCTCAACGTCAAAACCTTTCGCAAGGTCTTTCCTGGCAGGAAACCGGACTTCGTCGGGCAACCAGCTTCGACTCCCGCGCCACCGCAATGAAGTGGTTCTCGGCGGGGCTGACTTTCGTCAACGTCGCGACGATCGCCGGCTTGATCCTCGGCATCCTTGGTGGCGGGCTCGATGAAGGCTTTGCCGGACTCGCGCTGGTCCTCGGGACGGCGGCCGCGATCTGGGCCTGGATTGGAACCTCAAACTTTTCCGCGCGGAAGAAGGTTTTGATTACACCGGCTGCTGCAGAGCGGAAATCGAAGCGCGCACGGCGGCGGCTCAAACTGGAGGCGCAGCCCGTCGCATTGCCTCCGGCCTCGCCACGGCGCTGGCATTTTTGGACCTGGGCGGTGGGCATTGTCTTTGCGCTGTTCGCGGTGCGCTCGTTCTGCTGGGTCCTGTGGGTGGATGGAAATAATCTCAAGATCCAGTCTCCTAACAATCTCGGCGATCTCGCGCTCCACATCACCTACATCAAATACTTCGCCAACGGCGTTGCGCTTTGGCCGGACAACCCGATCTACGTTTTCAGCAAGCTACGCTACCCGGCCGGGATCGATCTTTTCAACTCGCTCTGCGTCTTGCAGCACATCGATCTGGTTCGCGCACTAGTCTGGACCGGCTTGCTCGGCTCGGCCGCGACCTTCTACGGCTTCTATCGCTGGGGTGGCCCGTTCGGAGTTGCCGGATTTCTTTTTAACGGCGGCCTCGCCGGCTTCGAGTTCTTCCGCCACTTCCAATTTGCCGATTACCAAGGCGAAAAGATCGCGTGGAAAAGCATTCCGCTCACGATGTTCGTCACGCAGCGCGGGTTGCTCTATGCGATTCCCGCTGGCCTCCTGCTGTTGCTGCATTGGCGACGAAAATATTATCCCGGGAAGGGCGATGAACCCGTCGGCGGCCAACGCGGACTCGTACCCTGGTGGGTGGAGTGGTCGATCTACGCGACCATGCCGCTTTTCCATGTGCACACCTTTCTCGCCCTCTCGGCCGTGCTGGCCTTCTGGCTGGTCATCGGCACGTGGGAAATGCGGAAGCAGATCGCGATTCTCCTCACCGCCGCCTTTCTCCCTGCCACCGCGATCGTGTGGATGATCACCGATCATTTTCAGGCGAAATCGATTCTCGCCTGGGCGCCTGGTTGGTTGCAAAGCGATCCGGGGTTCGCTGTTCCGTCGCTTGATTTCTGGTTCGTCAAGATCCCGTCAAAGCTCGGTTTCTGGATTTACAACTTCGGCCTGATGTTACCCCTCATGATCGCGCTCGTCGGTGTGATCGGCTGGCGGATGTGGAAGAGCCTCAAAGCCCCCGCAAACGCAGGTAATCCTGCTCCTGCTCCTGATTCTGAACCTGCTCCGACTCAAGAAGCGAGCACGAGCGCGAGCGAGAAGCGAGTGCTCGATCCTGCGACGCTCCGCGCCTTTGCTTTCGTCGCGCCGGCGGCGGGGATTTTTCTCTTCGCGCTTTTCGTCAAGACTGCGCCCTGGGGATGGGACAACACCAAACTCATCATCTGGGCTTACTTTATCTGCCTGCCTTTCCTGTGGCAGGAGCTGATCGCGAAATTGCTCATCACCGAGCGCATCGGCGTTTGCTTCCTCCTTTTCGCCTCCGGGTTCGTCTGTCTGATCGGTGGACTCAAGGTCGGCTCGCCGGGTTTTGATATCGCCGATCGCACGGAGATCAACGCCGTCGCGACCGTCTTGCGTGACATCCCAATCAAGGAACGCTTCGCGGCCTTCCCGACCTTCAATCATCCCCTTCTCCTCGATGGTCGCAAGGTTGTGCTCGGTTATCCCGGCCATCTCTGGACCCAGGGCTTCGGCGATTATGGGAAGGTCGAGCAACAGTTGCGGGCCCTCATGCTCGGCGCGCCCGATTGGCGAGAGCGAGCGCGGGCTTTGCATGCGCGCTACATTTTTTGGGGCCGCGAGGAGAACCGCGCCTACGCTTCAAGCTCGCAGCCGTGGCGGGAGAAAACTGCAGTCGTGGCGAGCGGGTCCTGGGGCACGATTTACGATCTGGAAAGCGCTGCGCCCGCCGCGCGCCAATAACTGGGGACGCGAGTCGTTGGGCCCGGGCGATCGATCGAGAATCATCTGCCGAAGGGATGTTTTTTGCGCCACGTAGGCGGCGACTTCCGGCGGGTTAATCATGATGTCGTCCGGCAGAAAAACGAGCAGCTTCGTGCCCGGATGCTCTTGCACGAAGCGGACAATGTTTTCCGCGATGATCTGCTCCGCTGCGAGGTGAGCGCGGTAAAGACGCGAAGGGCGATAGCGCCGGAGTCGCGGCGAAGTGGAGACGCGATCGGCGAAGTCGTCGTAGGCCTCCGGACGCGGCGGATGGTAATCCCGCGGAAGGAGCGCGCGTTCCTCGGCCGAGAGCGTTTCACCCGTGCGGATCCTATGCAAAAGATCTCGCGGTGCGCCGAGTGCGACCTGGAGTAGGTCCGGTCGGAGCGCCTGGCGCAGCCAATTGTCGCGGGACGACACCGCGAGTTGGTCGAGGAGTTCAGACGCGGAGATCTCCTGACGCTGCCATTGGTCGAGGAGTGGTTGCTGCGTCGCCGGCAGCTCGGCCCAGCCCAGCGCGACCCGGTCGGCGTGGCTTTGCAGGGTCTCGACGACGACACGCCAGGCGGGCGAACTGTTGGTGGCTGACCTTTTCGTTCGGCCAAAATAAATCACGTCGGCCTGCTGCAGCCGGACGGCGGATGCTTCCTCGGCGGTGGGTGGGCGGGGTGCGACGCTTACCGCAAACCTGGGCAGGGGCGGTTTGCCGGGCGTCCCGCAGCCGCTCGTCAGGGCGGCGGCCAGCAGCAACCACAACCGCTTCACGCTTCGCGACGACGGCTGCTCTGCGGACGGGCAAAAACCGGCGGGGTTATGACCAGCGGCAGTCGAAGATTTCGCCGCGCGCGCCAGCCCGCAGCGACGATCTGGCAGCCAATCGCGAAGGTGCGCCGCCAGGACACTCCGGAAACTTTTTGCCGGCCGGCGATCCGTCGGCGCTCTGTCACCGGCATTTCACATATCGCGGCCCCGAGTCTGGCCGCGATGATCTGCGCTTCGATCGTCCAACCGAAGGTCATTTCCTGCGGGGCAATTTTTTCGAACAAGCTACGACTCATAACGCGCAGCGGACCGAGATCGCTGAAGAACCGGCCGCCCAGGCATCCGGCCCAAAGTCCGAGGCTCGCGTTTGCGATCACATGTTGCAGCGTCATCGCGCGCCAGTTGCGCAGCCGCCGCGTGCGGCTGCCGAGCACGAGATCATAGTCCTGCTCGAACGCGATCGTGAGTGCGCGCAAATCCCGCGGATCGGTCGCACCGTCGCCTGCGCAAAAGATGTAGGCGCGAATCGACGGGAAAAGATTCTTCGTCAGGTCGATCGCCGCCTGGCAACCGTGACCGTAGCCGCGCCGCTCGGTTTCGGCGACGAGCACGGGACGTTCGCGCGCTACTTCCGCCGTGCGATCCGTGGTGCTGTTCACACCGACCGCGATAACGAATTTCTCCGGATTGACCAGCCCGAGAAATTCATCGAGCACCGGCCCGATGCAGGCGGCCTCGTCGCAGGCTGGAATGATGATGGCGAACTCGGGCAGCCGCATCGCGTCGATTTTCAAGTCCTAAGAGTAGCGCAAGCCGGTGCTATTCCAATGCGCGGGCAGAAGATTCCGGCGCAAGGCCGAGCACGATCTGGCCTTCCGCTACCGTTTGGCCGCGCACGCTCGCGCTGACCTTGAACTGCCACAGCTTGCCCACCTGCGCGAGCCTCTCGGCCCGGAGCAAGATCTCCTCCTCCGGCCGGACAGCCGCGAGAAATTTCATCGCTCGAATCGCGGAGAGCAGAAAGAGTGGACGTGCATTCTCTGGGAAGCCGGAGGCGGCGGCAATGCCGGCAGTTTGCGCGAGCGCCTCGGTCAGAATTACGCCGGGGACAAGCGGATTGCCGGGAAAATGCCCGGCAAACATTGGATCGTCGCTCGGGAAAAGGGCGGAACACTCGGCGCGCCGGCCCGGCTCACAGTGGAGCAATTGCCTGACGAACACGAATGGCGGTCGATGAGGCAGCTGGGCGAGGTGATCGTCGATAGGTCACAAGTGAATCCCTCGGTCCGTGGTGCGACTATTCACCCCTCACGGATCGCCATTCACTTCCTCCTAGCCATTGACGAAGTAAACAAATTTCCAACTCCCATTCACCCGCCGGAATCCGGCGCGGTAGCCGGTGTAATCAGCGCTCGGATTGGCGAATTGTGGTGGAGCCACCATGAACGAATCCTTGGGCACGAAACGCTCCGAGAGAATGCCGTCGAGTTCCATCCAGAGACCGTTGTCATCCCAGTATTTGAAGACGCCGGGGCCCTGCCGATCTTCGGCCGGGGTCGCACCGAGAACGTAAGCGAAGTCCGGCGTCATCATCGAGGCGATCGTGTTCATGTCGTGTGCCTTGACCGCTTTGCGCAGCCGTCCGATAAACGCCTGGAAATCGGCGTTTGCATTTTCTTCCGGTTGCGACTCCGCGGTGGTCGCCGGCTTCTTGGGATTTTTCTTCGGGTGGGTCGTCGGGCAAGCGGTAAAGGCCAGGGCAGTGAGCAGGAGAAGGCAGCCGGAGATTCGCGTTTTCATCGTCAGGAAATCAGTCTGTAGACCTGACATAATCAGGCCCGCGGAACAAGTGAAGCCTCATGTTGACAGTCCGGCACCCGGTGAGAGCGGAGGCGTTTCCGGAGCGGATGTTTGATGAAGACGAAATAGAAAACGTTGCAGAGATCGCGCCAGCTCGACGACGGACTCGTTAGGCGAAGCGGCCCGGCGCGCAAGGCCTGGAGCACGGCCTCGACCGTCAGCTCGCGCGGGCGCGGCATGCTGGTGTAATGGCTGCCAAAGGCCCGGAGCCGGTGCGCGTCCGAGGTGGCAAGGAGCGGTTTGTCAAAAATTGCCGCCACTTTGCGGGCGCGCCGATTGAGGTCGAACCAGCCCTTGTGAAAATGGCAGATCTCAATCGCATCGAAGCAATCGATCTCTTTGAAGAGGCGTTTCCCAATCGAAGCGCCCAGGACGAAGAATGGATGCGGGACGAAACAAAAGAGCGAGTCGCCGCGGCGGGCGCGCAGGGCGCGGAGATCGGCAAACGTGCGCACGTTGGCGACTTCGTTAGGCCGGGCATTGAGCACGACCACATCCGCACCTTCCAGGCGCAGCTCGGTCGCCGGGATCAGCAAAATGCCCATTTCCGCGGCCTGCGCGAAGACCTCCGCGCGATCAAAGACCTTGTCGTGCAGGGTAATCGCGAGCGCTCCGAAGCCGAGCTCGCGAGCGCGTTCGAGCAACTGCTGGGCGGAATAATCAAGATGATCTCGCGGATCATCGAGGGTGTGAATATGCAAATCGAGCTTGATCCACTCCCGCCGGGTTTCCTGTTCCTGCTCTGGTCGCGCCCTCCGCATTGGCAGAATGCTATACGCAGATTTCGCGCCTTGCCTGTGACTTCTTTATTACAATCGCAGGAAGAAAGGAGCAGGGAGACACGCGGCTTGCTTTCCGCCGCGGCCTATTCAACGTTCCTCACCGCGCTCGGGTGGTGAAATGGCAGACACGTACGTTTGAGGGGCGTATGCCGAAAGGCATGGGGGTTCAAGTCCCCCCCCGAGCATTCTCTTCGTCCTCCTGCTCGTCCTCGAGGATCGCGCCTAACCGGTCTTTGCCGTCCCATGTTTCACCGCCTGCTCGCGGCCTGCCAGTCTGACAACGACGAGAAACCAGAGCAGAGCGAGAGGAAGAAAGGTCGGCAGCCAGAGCCGGTCGCGCGCGAGAAAGCCCAGGGCGATCAGCATGTAGCCAGCGCTGAAAATGATCGCGCCGAGGACGAGATTCGTTTTCGAGATCAGCCAGACAAAAGAACCGAGCAGCGCCGCCGCGAGAGTGATGATCCAGCCGATCGCAGTCGGCGCACGATGCACGTAGGCGTTGTTTTGAATTGTTGCGATCGCGGTCGAGAAAATATTCGGGGGCTGCAGCGGATCTTCCGGGATGCGCACAAGGACGATTTGTCCTTTCAGATTCTGCACCGTGCTTGAGATCGGGCGATTCTTCTCGTGATCCTGCGCGGCAAGGAGCAGCTCGTTCAACGTCAGGTGGTGCACACCTTGCCAGGCGGCTGGATTGATCGTCATCGTCCCATCGGGATGGAGCGGGATTTGCCATCCGTTAGGCAGACTGATCCGCGCGCCAAGTTCGACCTTCACGTCCGCGGGGGTGGCCCGAAGCCAGAGCATGATCGCCTGGAGGACAAACGAGGGCACAATTTCACCGCGATATTCAAAGAGCATCGGAACCCGGAGGCGGTTGCTCAGTTCGTTAGGGAAGTTGATGAATCCCGGCGTCGAGATGAGTCGGATGTCGTCGTCCGGCCCCCGGCTGACGCCTGTGAAGGGCGGGAGTTCGCCGCGATTTCCCGTCACGTTTGGCAGGGCGCCAAGGTCTTCTGGCTCGGGATCGTGCTCGCCCCTTCCCCCCAGCTCGAGACCGACAAGTAGCTTGGGCACGCGCATCGCCTGGTCGATGAAAACCTGCTCCTGCGCCTTGTCGCGCTTGCGCCAGATCAGGATCGGTTCGATCCCGATCACGGCTGGCTGAAACTCGAGGATCGCCTGGAGAAAAAGCGCGTACTCGAGCGGCGAAAGCGAGCGGCGTACCGCCTCACCTTTTGGGATTGGTTTTAACTCGGCGGGCGGCGTAAGGCGTAGAATGTCGTCCCGCCCGAGTTCGACCAGGGTCACCTGCGCGGTGGGCAGCACAGGCTCCGCATGCTGCAGGAACCAGTCGAGAAAGATGCCCTCCACCTGTTGCAGGCGAGGGTCGCACAGGATGAACGCGCCGAGCAGGATGACGACGAGGAGAAGCCACGGCGAAGGACGGCGCATTTGGCGCAGAAGCTAGGGAGCACCCGCCGCAAAAACAACTGAAATTGCGGTGCATGCCCTGCGGTGGTGGGCGAGTTTCAGGAGCAATCTTTAGGCAAAATGAGATCTTGGAATTTCCTTGAGCTAGTGTCGTCGCTGCGCTCAGGCTCGGGCCATGATCGTTCGATTCCTTTGCAGCCTTGTGTTTCTCGGTCTGGTGCCTTTTGCTCCCGCTGAAGAACCGGCCGCGACCCCGTCACGATCGGCCCATTCTGTCGCCCCAACCGAGTTTGATTCGTTTATTGTCGTCCTGCTCGTTCGACCACCGAACCCGCCGCAGTTCACGAGAGCCGAACTCGATCAGCTCCAGGAAAGGCATCTCGCGAATATTCGTCGTTTGGCAGAGGAGGGGAAGATTTTCAAAGCCGGACCGTTCGAGGATTATTCCGGCCGCAACGTCCGGGGCATGTTCATTCTGAAGACCGATTCGCTTGAGGAAGCGCGCACCTGGGTTGCGACTGATCCGCTGATAAAGGCCGGCCGCCTCAAAGCCGAGTACCTGAAATGGTATGTCGAAAAGGGAAGCCTGAAGTAGCCGACGCCAACTTTCCTGCTCCGATAAATTCCCGCCGGTTTCCGCGACCTGTGGGGACGATTATTCTGAACGGACGCTGTCGCGCTCGGTCGAATTCGAGATGGAGCGAAAACCTCATTTGATTTTAGCGCTTACCTTGACCGGATTTCTGGCCGTCACTTCGTCTGCCTTCTCGGAGCCGAGCCAGGCAGAGTTGGCAAAGCAGGCCAGGATATCCAAGGCCCAGGCAGAAAAAGTTGCGCTGGCCAAGGCGCCGAACGGGAAAATCCAGAGCGCAGAGATCGAGAACGAGCACCACGCACTCGTCTGGTCGTTTGACATCGTCACCCCGGGTTCGAAGAACGTGACTGAAGTGTTGGTCAACGCGAAGAGCGGCAAGGTCGTCTCTGTCAGTCAGGAGACTCCGACTGATCAGGCGAAAGAGACCGCAGCCGATAAAGCCAACGGCCGGAAGTAAGTCGCCAGTTTCCGGCGCGCTTTTGCCTAACGAAGCGGCACGAACCCAGGGCCAGCCTGCCATGGTTTTCTTTTCTATTACTCCGAATTTCACGATCTGAAGGACGAGCACGATCGCCGCACGCGTTTCATCGCGGCTGGGAAGAATCGGATGCGGCCAATCGCGATGACCACCTTCGCTGCGATTCTAGCGCTCCTGCCCCTCGCCCTTGGAATCGGGCAGGGATCCGCCATGCAGCAACCGCTTGCCATTGCCATCATTGCCGGATTGGTCGCGCAGCTTCCGCTCGTTCTTCTGATTCTGCCCGTTTTTCTTTTCTCGTTAGGCATCGACGGGCGACATTCGGCAAAAGCAGGCGAGGCCTAGCCGACTGTGGAAGGTTCGCGCCTGCGTCTCGCGGAAACTCTGTTAGCGTTGCCGAATGCGTTTCCGTACTTTGCTGCTGATCACGGTATGCGCCTGTGCTCAGCAGAGCCTGGTTGCCGCGGGGTCAGCACCCTATCGATTTCTCAGCGAGATCCCGATTGGCGGGGAGGGTGGTTGGGATATTCTCACGATCGATCCCGCGGCCCATCGCCTTTATCTTTCCCACTCGACGAAGGTGATGGTGGTGGATTTGGAGAAGAACGCGGTCGTCGCCGAGATCCCCGACACGCCGGGCGTGCACGGTTTTGTCGCCGTGCCGGAGTTGGGGCGTGGCTTTTCCACCAATGGCAAGGAATCGAAGGCGAGCGTGGTCGACTTGAAGACGCTCCAGACGATCACCAAAGTTGAGACGGGCGCGAATCCGGACGCGCTGGTCTATGATCCGGGCCGCGGTGAGGTTTATGTTTTTAACCATACCGGCAATTCCGCGACTGTGATCGATGCGAAGACGGCCAGAGTGGTAAGCACGGTTCCGCTCGGTGGAAGTCCGGAGTTCGCCGCGGTCGATCGCGCGGCCGGCCGTGTTTATTGCAACATCGAGGAGAAGAATGAAGTCGTCGCGATCGATACCACGAAGCACGAGGTGACGGCGCGCTGGCCGGTCGCTCCGGGCGAAGAGCCGGGCGGCATCGCGTTTGATCCGGCGCATCATCGCCTGTTCGCCGCTTGCCACAACAAGATGATGGTGATGCTCGACACAGAGAGCGGCAAGGTCGTCGGGAACGTTCCGATCGGTTCCGGAGTCGATGGCTGCGCTTTTGATGAAGCGACCAGGCTTGCCTTTGCTTCCTGCGGCGAGGGCACGACCACGATCGCAGAAGAGGAAACGCCGGAGAAGCTAACGGTCGTGCAAACGCTCCAGACCGCGCGAGGTGCGCGCACCATGGCGCTCGATCCTTCGACGCATCGGATTTATCTGCCTTCGGCGAAGTTTGAGCCGGCACCACCCGCATCGCCCGGCGCGACTCCGCAACGTCCGAAGATTGTGCCCGGCAGTCTCAAGCTACTGGTCTACGGCCCGAAGGAATCCGTAACTCGTTAGGCAGGGCGTGGCCTGTGCGCTCTAATCTTCCCAGTTTCCCTCCGCCATCGAGCCTTCCGCGCCTGGGTGTTGACCGGCTTCACGCGAAGAAAAAAGAATCGCCACAACAATAAAGAGCGCGATGACGAGCGACGACTCGATGCGCCCAAGATGGAGCCCGCCGTGAGAGACCGGCTTGGTGAGCAAATCCCCGAGCGTGGCCCCGAGCGGACGCGTGAGAATGAAGGCCGACCAAAAGAGTGCAGTGTGCGAAATTTTGCTCCAGAAGTAAGCTGCCGCGACCAACGCCAGAGCGCCGAAGAAAACCAGGGCGCCACCCTCATATCCGAGGCCGGTGGTATCGGCGACGCAGTCGCCCAGCGCCGTGCCAAGCGTGTTTGAGAAAAGGATTGCCGTCCAGTAAAAGCACTCCGCTTTGCGATTCGTAATTCGATTTACCGAGACGCTGCCGAGTGTGAAATGCCACACCGCGAGAACGATTAGCACAAGCGCGAAGAGCAGAATGGAGGACCAGAGATAGCCCAGTCCCTCGCTGCGCGTGAGATAGTCCGACATCGTCGTTCCGACCATCGTCGTCGTAACAATCACCGCCCAATATCGAAACCGGTGATACGAATGCGCCGCTACCTGCGCCGCCGCGGTGACGAGGAAAATGGCGAAAAAAATACCAGTGCTCGCCACATACCCAAACTTCAGTGTCATCGAGAGCGCGTCGCCGCCGGTTTCGCCGAGCGTCGTCGCGCAAATTTTGATCAACCAGAAGATGAAAGTGACCTGTGGAACCTTGCTCAGCAGCTCGGCGTGCCTCAAATCTCGCTCCAAATGCATTCGCTATTCTCGCGAAAAAGCCTCGTCTGTCATTCGATTCACCGGGGTGGAGCGCCAACCGCGCTCTTTTTTGCAGTTTTCGGCAGCTTTCTCTTGTCAGAGTGGATCCGCTGGTTCATGATTCGATTGTTCTGGGGGGAACAGCCGCCCTTCATGCCCTTCGGGCGTGGGGGGCGGTAATTTTTTGAGGTTTCCCGATCGCTGCCGGCGCTTGGTCTGCGCTTGGTTTTGCAAGATTTTAGCAAGATGCTGATGTCATGTCGCTGATCGCAATCACCCGTGAGGTGAGCTCGAGCATCAATCATTGCGAGCTCTCGTTTCATGCGCGGCAGCCAATCGACGTCGCTCGGGCGATCGCGCAGCATCAGGCGTATGAGGCTTGTCTCGCCGAACTGGGTGCGCAGGTGGTTTCTCTTCCCGCCGAGACGGGACTCCCGGACGCAGTTTTCGTCGAGGATCCAGCGGTCGTTGTAGACGAGGTGGCAGTCATCTCCAATATGGGCGCGCCAAGCCGGCGCCCGGAGGCTCAAAGCCTGGCCCGGGCGCTGGCAAAATACCGGCCGCTCAGATTTCTGACTGAACCGGCAACATTGGACGGAGGAGACGTGCTGCGGGCAGGCCGCTGGCTATTCGTCGGCTTGTCGCAACGCACCAACCAGGAGGGCGTCGATCAACTCAGTGATCTGCTTGAGGGTTATGACTACCAGGTGCGATCGGTCAAGCTAAGAGACTGCCTCCATCTTAAGAGCGCCTGCTCTTACCTCGGCAACAAGACGCTGCTGGTGAATCGAGATTGGATCGATCTCGGGCCGCTGAGTGGCTTTGAGTTGCTCGACGTTGCCGAGGATGAACCGGCTGCGGCAAATGTGCTCCTGCTGGGGAACGAGCTGATCATGCCAGCTTCTTTTCCGAAGACCCGCGTCGCGCTTGAAGCGCACGGGTTTCGCGTTCGAACAATCGATGTGTCGGAATTGCAAAAAGCTGAAGCAGGCGTGACTTGCTGTAGTCTGATCCTAGAATGACAATATGATGACGTGAAGCGGCGCCTGCCAAAGGATGGCTTGACTTTCCCGGGCGTCAGGTGGATCAAGGCAGGCGCTGTTTATGACTGGGGAACCGACTTTCGCTGTTGTGGTTCCGTTCTTCAATGAGCGGAGCAACGTCGAGGCCGTTTGTTTGGAGTTGAAAACAGTCGTCGAGAAAGAATTGCCAGGTTGCGAGGTAGTCCTGGTGGATGATGGGAGTAGCGACGGGACGGCTGCGGCGCTCGATGATTTGGCGCGGCATTGGCCCAACTGCAGGGTCTATCACTTGGAAGAGAACCAGGGGCAATCAGCGGCGTTGCTTTTCGGCTTCGGAAAAACAACTGCGTCCTTCATTGTGACCCTGGATGGCGATGGCCAGAATGATCCGCATGATATTCCAAAGCTTCTCGCACGACTGGACGAGGTCGACATGGTGATAGGTGCTCGCGTCTCGCGACAGGACTCCTGGGGACGACGTGTTGTCTCTCGGATAGCGAATCGCATTCGGTCGCGTTGGCTGGGTGACGGCGTGTCTGATGCGGGCTGTGCCTTAAAGATTTTCCGGCGCGAAGTAGCAAACGCTTTCATCCCAATCCGCACGCTTTACTCCTTCATGCCGGCGCTAGCCGTCGCGGGGGGTTTTCGCGTCGCCGAGGTACCGGTCGCCCATCGTCCACGTGAGCATGGTAACTCCAGGTATACTTTGCGGAGTTTCCTCTTTCTACCCATTGTGGACTTCATTGGGCTTATTTGGTTCAAGACCCGGCGCTGCAAAGCAAAATCGTATCGCGAGTTGAATGGTGATGCCGCGGGATTGATCGAAGCGTTTGACAGAAGTGCCATGCGCAAGGCGTTGGCCATCGCTTCCATCCTGGCTCTGCTGGGGATATTGCTGGCTTCACTGCTTCCTTCGCGAACTGTCCCATCCGGCCCTGAATCAGACCGCGTTAGCCTGGCTCGGGCAGAGCGCATCGCCTTACGCCAGGTGCGACATGGGCAGCTGACCGCCATGGAGTTGCGCCAGGAGGAAGGTAGATTGATCTGGCAGGTTGATGTTCGGCGACCCAAGTCTGCAAACACAACTGAAATTGATATTGACGCCGTGACCGGTTTGATGATCGCCACGCGAACCGAGTCTCCGGAGGAGGAAAAACGCGAGTTAGTCGCTGAAGATGCCCCGGCTCGTTCGGGTCGCCATCTTCCATGACGGTCGACGCCTCCGAGCGTGCCTACCCTCGAGCCGCGCTGCTTCTGGTGCTGGTGGGAATCGCGCTGCACCTGACCTACAGCACCCACCTTGAACTGGTGGGTGACGAAGCCTATTACTGGCTCTGGTCGCGCCGTCCGGATATCTCCTATGTGGACAAAGGCCCGATGGTGGCCTGGCTCATTCGAGCCGGTACGAGTCTGTTCGGTCAGACAGTGTTTGGAGTCCGGTTCTTTGCGGCCATGCTCGCGGGCGGAACAGGGATTGGTCTTTATTGGTTAGGCAAGGAGCTTTTTTCTCCCCGGGTTGGATTTTGGGCGATCGTCGTGGCGAGCGTGATGCCCTTGTTCTTCGTCGGCGCATCACTCATGACCATTGACACAGTTTATGTCTTTTTTTGGACCTGGGCTGCATGGGCATTCTGGCACGCCAAGGACGAGACCCGTCTGCGCTGGTGGGTGCTTACGGGCGCGCTGGTCGGCCTTGGGCTTTTATCGAAGTACACCGCTGCACTGGAGCTTTTCTCCTTTGCCGCTTTTTGCCTTTGGCATCGGCCGAGTCGCGAACATTTTCGACGTCCTACTTTTTGGATCATGACTTTTGTGGCGTTGCTTTTCCTCATTCCGGCCCTCGTTTGGAATATTAGAGAAGGGTGGCCGACGACTCACTGGCTCATGCAACGCGGCGCCTTGAACGAACATTTTTCCCTTCATCCTTCCTATGTGCTTTCCTTTCTCGGGAACCAGGCTGGAATCGCATCGCCGCTTCTGTTCCTTGCTTTGATCCTTATCCTCTGTCGCCCCGGGCTCCTGTGTACCGGCCAGCCTGCCTGCGGTTACACAGTCGCGCTCTTCCTGCCACTCTTCGGACTTTATCTGCTGCTTAGTATTCATTATTTGGAGCCGCCTAACTGGCCGGCCGCAGCCTACATAGGGGGAGTCATTCTGCTGGCTGCAAAGGGGACCGAGTTGTCCGACAATCATCGCTGGATAAAGTGGGGCGCGGTGGCTGTCGTGGGTCTTGCCATCCTTGAGAGCGGTGTGCTGCTGGAGACGCGCTGGCTGCACCTACCCGCTCGGGTGGACCCCCTTAATCGCGCTCGCGGATCTAAAAATCTCGCCGCCTCGGTGGGAGAGATCAAACAGCGAACGGCTGCGGACTTTATCATCGCGGATAACTATATGACGGCCGCCCTGCTCTCCTTTTATCTGCCAGGGCAACCGGAGGTCTTTGTTCCGATCACCGAACATCCATTGAATCAGATCGAGGTCTGGCCGAACTACGAGCAGATTCACCCTTCCGGCAACGCGCTTTTTGTGACCAAGCGGAGGCGAGTCCCGCGGTCCGTAAAATCGCGTTCGACCTGGATCCAACCTCTCGGAGTCACGACCGTAACCGATCACGGTCGAGCCATTGCGCGCTACCATCTTTTCCTGTGCGGGAGACCAGCCGTAAAAACAGGAACGATGTGACGCGGCCAGCCCAGCCGGGTCGCTTCATTTCTTCGTCTCATCTTTCGCTGGCACTTTCGTCGCCTGCCAGCTCACAGCCTGCCATTTCCCGTCTCGTTTGAGAAAGGTGCCGGTATTGAGGTAATTTGCGACCTCGGTCTTCTCTCCCTTCTTGGTCGTGCCGACAAGGCGAAAAGCGATGATGGCGGTCGTGCCGTACTGTTGGATGCGAATGTCTTCAGCGCTGAAGATCGTCGTTTCGTCGCCTGGTTTGGGCGGGCCTTCCTGGCGCACGCCGCGCAGGATGTCCGCTTTGCCCATCCGGCTGCCATTCGAAGAAGTGTAGACAAGATCGTCGGCCCAGAAACGATCGTGCGTAGCGATGTCGTTGCGCGAGGCGCCGGCCAGGAAATCTTGCAGCAGCCTGGTGAGCTCGGGGGCGTCTGGCGCATTTTGCGCATGGAGGCCGCAGGAAAGAGTGAGGAAGAAGGTGGCAACGAGCAAAGTTGTTTTCATGGTTCCACGTCGGGCGAGTTACTATTTTTGTAATGGCGACCCGGTTCGGGCGGAGCGGCCATTCGCCGACGCGCTTCGCGGCGGGCGAGCCAGAGGCAGAAGAGGGCGAAGGCAATCATCGCGACGCCCCAGATGAGATTGACGTTGATGCCTAACGACCGGGCATCGGCCGCCGGCGAAGCGCGCAGTCCGGCGACAACGAGGAGCAGGCCGACAACGGCAAAGAGCCAGCCCAATGGAAGACGGAGATCAAAGAAGCGCATGCCGATTACCAGAAGATGATGTTCAAGATCAAAGCGAGGAAAAGGACAAACCCGCCAAAGGCGGCGGGACGCTTGTACCAAACGATGTCTTCCTCGGTCGTGCGCGGGGTGAGAGAAGAGACCAGGCCCCGAAGTTGTTCTTCGGATTTCTGCTGGCGCGTGCCTAACGAAACAACAATCGTCACCACGAAGCAGGTCGTCCAGGCGAAGATCGCGGTCCAGAAATTCTGCGCCATTTCGCTCGGATAGACATGCAGTACGTGCCCGAGCCAGCCGCCCTTGGCCAGGGTGATGGCGCCGTGCGGCTGGGTCAGGCCGTGGTGCAGCGCGGCGGCGAGAATGCCGCTGACCAGGCCGAAGAAGGCGCCATGTCCGGTCGCCCGCCGCCAGAACATCCCAAGCAAAAAGGTGGCGAAAAGCGGCGCATTGACGAAAGCGAAAACGAGCTGGAGCAAATCCATGATGTTATTGAAGTGGGCGGCGAAATAGGCGGCGGCGACACTGACTGCGATGCCGACAACGGTCGCCGCCCGCCCCATCCAAAGGAGCGCGGAGTCACTCGCGTCGGGCCGCAGATAGGCGTCGTAGATATCGTAGGTCCAGACGGTGTTGAAGGCGGTTACATTGCCCGCCATCCCCGACATGAAGGAAGCCATCAAAGCCGTCAGCCCAAGGCCGAGAATGCCAGAAGGGAAGTAGTGCCCAAGCATCATCGGGATGACGAGGTCGTAATTGGGCGATCCATCCGGTTTCGCTGGCAGGGTAAAACCGCTCGCGCCATGGCGCTGAGTGAGCGCGATGGCGATCATCCCAGGCAGGATGACGAGAAAAGGAAAGAACATTTTCGGAACGGCCGCGACCAGCGGTGTGCGACGAGCCGCGGTCATCGACTCCGCCGCCATCGCACGCTGCATGACAAGGAAGTCCGTGCACCAATAGCCAAAGGAAAGGACAAAGCCGAGCCCCATCAACATGGCAAACCATTGCACGCCCATCGGATTATCCGCGGCGCTGCCCATGAACTTCCACGAATTGGTAAAGGCGCCCGGGGCGAAGCCCTGGGCAGTCGAGACTTCCGCCAGACGAGTTCGCAATCCGCTCCAACCGCCGACATCGCGCAGCCCCAGAAAGACGAGCGGAGCGAAACCGGCCACGATGAGAAAGAACTGCATCACCTCGTTGTAGATGGCGGAGGTCAAACCGCCTAACGAGATATAAAGCAGCACGATGCTGGCGGTGAGCCAGATACTGAGGTTGAAATCCCACCCGAGGAGCAGATTCAAAAGTAGCGCCATCGCATACATGGAGATGCCCGAGGAAAAAATGGTCATGACCGCGAAGGTGCAGGCGTTGAGGGCGCGCGTTTTCTCGTCGAAGCGCATCTTGAGATACTCCGGGACGGAGCGCGCTTTCGATCCGTAGTAGAACGGCATCATGAAGATCGCGACAAAGACCATCGCTGGAATCGCGCCAACCCAATAGAAGTGACTCGTCATGATTCCGTATTTCGCGCCCGAGGCGGCCATGCCAATGACCTCCTGCGCTCCGAGATTGGCGGAGAGAAAAGCGAGGCCGGCCACCCAGGTCGGAATCAAGCGGCCGGAAAGAAAAAAATCCGTGCTCGTGCGCATGTAGCGTTTGAGCACGAACCCAATGCCGAGAACAAAGGCGAAATAAATAATAAGAATCGCGCCGTCGATCAGGCCAAGATGGATCGGTTGCATCAGAAATCAGAAGGGACGCGATTCCGCGTCCAGAGTTCTCCAAGGTCGAGTCATCCCGTGCATTTTGATCAACGCGAAAAGAAGGCGCACGCCCAAAGTTACGCGGTCGACGACTTCGTCTGGACAACCATGCTGGCGTCGACGGCATCCGATGGAGCATGAACCTGACGCTCGTGCCTGGAAAAAGATTAGGCCTTCTTATCTGCTCACGCTTTGCTTCAGCCGCCTGTTTGATGCGCGGTTCCGCACCCTGGGAAATGGACGCCGGGGACTGGTGCGATAGATGTCCGGCTTAAGAGCGGACGGTGTCTCGGAGAGCCGCCGGCTAATGAGCATCACATTTCTTCTTGATCGCCTTCCGTCGAAACCGTGACTTCGCCCGAGTTTTGCCGCAGCGCCTCCTCGAGTGCACGCCAGGCGAGCATGGCGCACTTGACCCGTTGTGGAAATTTTCGTACCCCACGCAGCAGGCGAAGGTCGCCCAGGGTCGGCGCTCCCTCATCGCCTTTGCCGGCGACCAGATCGTGGAAAGCGCGCAGCATTTCCTCGGCCGCGGCGCGCGATTTCCCTTTCAGTTTCATCGTCATCATGGAAGCGGAGGCCTGGCTGATGGCGCAGCCGTGGCCGCTGAATTTGATCTCCGCCAAACTTCCATCCGGACCGAATTTCACCCCCAGATCAATCTCGTCGCCGCATGACGGATTGTCGCCGTGCACATGGACCGAAGCGTCAGTGAGCTCGCCGAAGTTTCGCGGTTTTCGCGAATGATCGAGAATCACTTCCTGATACAGCTCTTCGAGTTCGTTCATGCAAAGAAACCGACCGCGGCGTGCAGGATTTCCATCATGCGATCGATCTCGGCCATGGTGTTGTAAAAATAAAAACTCGCCCGGGTCGTCCCGGGCAAACCGAACTTGCGCATCAGGGGTTGATTGCAGTGATGCCCGCCGCGCAGAGCCAGGCCATGCTGATCGGCGAAGGTCGTGAGATCGTGCGGGTGGACGCCTTCCATGACGAAACCGACCAGCGCGCCGCGCTCGTGTTGCGGCCCAAGCACGCGCATCCCCGGCAGCTCCGCGAGCTGCTCCGCGGCATAAGCGGCCAGCTCGGAATCGTGAGCAAAAATCGCCGGGCGCCCGAGGCTTTCAAGATAATCGACCGCCGCGGCCAACCCGATCGCTCCGGCGATATTGGGCGTGCCGGCTTCGAAGCGGTGCGGAGCCTTTTTGAAGGTGCTCTTCTCCAAAGTGACGCTGACGATCATTTCGCCGCCGCCCTGCCACGGTGGCATCGTCTTCGAGAATCTCGGCGCGACCGTAGAGCACGCCGATCCCGGTCGGCCCACACATCTTGTGTCCGGAAAAGGCGAGGAAATCGCAGCCCAACTCCCGCACATCGATCGGCAAATGACCGGCGCTTTGCGCGGCATCGACCAGCGTCAAGGCACCGACGGCGCGCGCCTGCCGGCAAAGCTCGACCACCGGATTGATCGTGCCTAACGAGTTGGAGACATGGGTGAAGGCGAATAGCTTTACCTCCGGCGTGAGCAATTGTGGAAGCTGATCGAGCGCGAGGGTGCCGTCCGCACGCACGGGGAGAAAGCGGAGTCGCGCGCCGGTTCGTTCTGCCACCAGCTGCCACGGCACGAGATTGCTGTGATGCTCCATCTCGGTGAGCAGAATGACGTCGCCGGCCTTGAGAGATTTTCCGCCCCACGCCTGCGCCACGAGATTGATGCTCTCGGTCGTTCCACGGGTGAAAATTATTTCGTCCGCGCTCGTCGCCCCGAGATAATCGGCGACGACCCGCCGCGCGTTCTCGTAGGCGTCGGTCGCACGCGAACTCAGTTCGTGCAGGCCGCGATGCACATTGGCGTTGTCGTGCTCGTAGTAATGCCGGAGGGCATCGACCACCGCACGCGGCTTCTGCGAGGTGGCTGCGTTGTCGAAATAGATCAGGGGCTGGCCGTGTATCGTTTCGCCCAGGATCGGGAAATCCTGACGGACTGCGGGCCAGTCGACGGAAGCGCGGAAAATTTCGTGCACCACCTAATCTGCGATGGCAGTCGTGGTTCGCCACTTCATTTCGCGCCGTGCGTCCGGCCGGGAAGACTCTGCACTCCCCGGCGCATCCGATCTCCTGCAGCTGGACTTCGGTTTCGGATGAAGTCATCTTTCTGTGGCAAAATCCGCCGCGTCTTTGCCAAACGACGATGAGTCGAGCCGCTCGGGTGCGACCACAATTCGCCATGAAGCGAATCATGCTTAAGGCAGGGCGTCCGACGGCAACAACATCCAACGGGCGAGCCGCCTACAGGCAACTCAAGAACAGGATCCCACCCAGTCATTCGTTTCCGGCCACGATGCCGCTAGGCGAGTTTCTCTTCGAATATCTTCATCGTTGCGGCGTTCGCCATAGTTTCGGTGTTCCAGGGGACTTTGCGCTGCCGACTTTTGCCTGGCTCGAGAAATCGAAAATTAAAAGTGTGACCATGACGCACGAGCCCGGCGCCGGGTTCGCGGCCGACGCCTACTCGCGCATCAACGGCGTTGGCCTGGTCTGTGTGACCTACTGCGTGGGCGGGCTCAATGTCTTGAACGCCATCGCTGGCGCATATGCGGAAAAATCACCTGTCGTCGTGATCAGCGGCGCGCCGGGTCGCAAGGATCGCGAAAAAGATCCGCTGCTCCATCACAAGGTGAAGACCTTCGAAACTCAGCGGCGCGTCTACGATGAGGTCACGGTCGCCAGCACAGTGCTGCTCGATGAAGAACGCGCCGCGGCGGAAATCGTGCGCTGCGTCGATGCCTGCCTGCGTTATAAGCGTCCGGTTTACATCGAAGTGCCCCACGATATGGCGGGTCGGCAAATTCCCATCGCGCTCGCGCCGGCTGCGGCCGCCGAGTCATCCGATCCGCCGGCGCTGGCCGAAGCGGTGGAGGAGACGCTCGCGCTCCTGCGCACGGCCAAGCGCCCGGTCATTCTGGCGGGAGTCGAACTGGCGCGCTATAGCCTCGCCCAACTCGTCGTGCAGATCGCGGAGCGGATCAATATCCCGATCGCGACCGATCTTCTCAGCAAGAGTGCGATCCCGGAAAACCATCCGCTTTACCTTGGTGTTTACGGCGGCGCGATGAGCAGTGATGAGCACGTGCGGAAGTATCTGGAATCTTCCGACCTCGTTTTCATGCTCGGCACCTTTATCACCGACATGAGCATGGGCTTCTACACCGCGAGACTGGATCGCGAGCGGACCGTGCTCGCGACCACGGAACGAGTCAGCGTGCAATATCATCGCTACGAATCGATCCAGTTCCGCGATTTTCTCGAGGCTCTGGCGAAGGCAAAAATTCGCTCAAAAACGTTCAGTCACCCCAATCCGCACGCCGCGCCCAAACCGCTGCAAAACAGGGAACGCTCCCAGCCGCTCACGGTCGTCGATTTCTTTCGCATTCTCTCGCTTCATCTCGATGAGAACTGCTGCGTCATTGCCGATATCGGAGATGCGATTTTTGGCGCGGTCGGGGTTCGCAGTGAACGACAGGCGCAATTCATCGCTCCTGCGTATTACATGTCGATGGGTTTTGCCGTGCCCGCGAGCATCGGGGTGGCGCTGGCCGCGAAAAAACTTCGCCCCTACGTCGTGGTCGGCGACGGCGCTTTTCAGATGACCGGCACCGAGATTTCGACGGCCGTTCGTCTCGGACTGAACCCGATCGTTTTCGTCCTGAACAACGACGGCTACGGCACGATGCGCCGAATCCACGAGGGGAGTTTCAACATCATCACCCAATGGAACTACCGAAAAATCTGCGAGCTGGTCGGCGGCGGAGCAGCGGTCCTTGCGAACACCAAAGGCGAGCTGGACGAAGCCATCCGTCGCGCG
Organism: uncultured Verrucomicrobiae bacterium; assembly: GCA_963782205.1. GTDB lineage: Bacteria > Verrucomicrobiota > Verrucomicrobiia > Chthoniobacterales > UBA10450 > Palsa-1392. Next base: position 167,236 of record CAWAIY010000020.1, read on the forward strand.
CAAGACTCCGGCGAACTAACCGTAATCGAAGTCAAGGTTCCCCGCGACGACATCAGCCCCCAGCTCGCGAGGATCGGCCTGGAAGTGGCCAAACAACGTGGTTGGAAGGTGCCGGCGCGAGCCGCAAGCGATGGCATCGGTGCGTAGCTTCCACGCGCGAAAGTGGAGAGGCGGCTGTGTTAGCCACAGGAATCCCGAACCGCCGGGATTATCGGCAGCGCGCCGATCTCAATCCGTGCGATCAGTCCTGCAAGTAAGGAGCCGTCTTGGCCGAAATACTGGCCAGTCTTTGGGCCTGTGGCGGGGTCATCTTCGCCGCTTCCTGCTGGAGCTTCGCGGAGCCGTCCCGAGTGCGTTTCTCCAGATCGATGTAACGGATGGTGACGCTGACGTCGCCCTCCTTCATCTGCTTCGCTACCCGGACCAATTCGTTCGAGACTTTTTCGTACTCGTTGAGCTTGATGTCGACTTCGTTAGGAGGGGCGGCGGGAACGGTGGCTTCGCTCGATGGCTTACCGCAGCTGCTCAGCTCGACTGCGAGCAGAATATTGAGAGCGAGGAATGCGAAGATTGGTAATGTTCGTTTCACAAGTTTCTCTACGGCACTAAAATTCTACCTGACGGGGCCTCGGTGGCGCAACATTCTTGGGTTCCAAGGCGGCCATTTGTCTGGGATTGAAGGAAAAAAGTCGGGAATTGCCGGGATATCGAAGAAATCGCTCGGCAAGCTTGACGAGATTGCCATCCGATCGCTCAATCGCTAGTTCGGTGACGAATTGAGGTGAATTCCATATCGTCGGATTGGAATCAGGAAAGCGGGAAGAAATCCGGGAAGCGAGGTGTTTTTCCTTTCCTGCTTCGATTCTTTCTTTCCTGGATCCATGGCTTCCAGATAACCACACTTCCGATCGCGGCATTTTTTCCTTCGCCTTTCAACGGACGTGGGCGCATTTTATCGCATCACCAAAATTGAGCAGACCTATGAAAACAAAACTTTCTCCTTCTCGGAAAAATCGTGTCAGGGGCAACGGCGCTCATCGCGTCGAGCAAAGCGTCTCGAGCAAAGCGCGACGCATGCTGATCAACGGCCAGTGGGTCGAGGCGGCTTCGGGCGAAACCTTTGCCACTTTTGATCCGGCCACGGGCGATGTGATTTGCGAGGTCGCGGCCGGTGATAAGAGAGACGTCGACCGCGCGGTCAAGGCGGCGCGCGGGGCCTTTGAGTCCGGGCCGTGGCGCAGAATGACGGCGTCCGAACGCGGGCGGGCGATTTGGAAGCTGGCCGATTTGCTGGAGAAGAATCTGGAGGAGTTTGCCCGGCTCGAATCCTTGGACAATGGCAAACCGCTCACTGTCGCACGCGTGGCCGACGTTCCGCTCGCCATCGACTTGTTCCGCTACATGGCGGGGTGGACGACCAAAATTCACGGCAACACGTTTCCAGTTTCCGTTCCCTACGCGCCCGGCGCGCGGTTTTTCAGTTACACTTTGCGCGAGCCGATCGGCGTCGTCGGCCAGATCATCCCGTGGAATTTCCCGTTGCTCATGGCGGCTTGGAAACTTGGCCCGGCGCTCGCGACCGGCTGCACCGTAGTGCTCAAACCCGCCGAGCAGACGCCACTCACGGCACTTCGGCTCGGTGAATTGTTCCAGGAAGCCGGCATTCCCGATGGCGTCGTGAACGTCGTAACTGGTCTTGGCGAGACCGCCGGCGCCGCGCTCGCGGCCCATCCCGGTATCGACAAGATTGCCTTCACCGGTTCGACCGAAGTCGGAAAGCTGATCGTTAGGGCGGCGGCCAACGATCTGAAAAAAGTCTCGCTCGAGTTGGGCGGCAAATCACCCAACATCGTCTTCGAAGACGCGGATCTGGAGACCGCGATCCCGGGCGCGGCCAGCGCGATCTTCTTCAACCACGGCCAGTGCTGTTGCGCGGGCTCATTGCTCTTCGTGCACAAGAAGCATTTCGACAAAGTCGTGAGCGGCGTTTCCGCGGCGGCGAAAAAAATCAAACTCGGTCCCGGCCACGAACCCGACACCGAAATGGGTCCGCTCGTTTCCGAGGAACAACTGTATCGGGTGATGGGCTACCTCGATTCTGGGCGGAACGAAGGCGCCAAGCCGATCGTGGGCGGCGACCGTGCCGGAACGCGTGGGTATTTTGTCCAGCCCACCGTGCTGGTGAACACGAAGTCCAACATGAAGGTGATCCAGGAAGAGATCTTTGGCCCGGTTGTCTGCGCGGTCCCGTTCACCGATCCGATGGAAGTGGTGCAGGCGACGAACCGCGGCATCTACGGACTGGCTTCCGCAATCTGGACCCGTGACCTTTCGAAAGCGCACCGCCTCGCCGCCGAGCTGCGCGCTGGGACCGTCTGGGTGAACTGCTACAACATCTTTGACGCCGCGCTGCCCTTTGGCGGCTACCGCCAATCCGGCTGGGGCCGCGAGATGGGCGCCGAAGCGCTCGAGCTTTACACCGAGACGAAAGCGGTCTGCATGCAGTTGTAGGCCTTCGTGGGAATGGCTGGTCTGGAGAGTTTTGGCCTTGATAGGATACATTCACGGCGCCCTCATTTACCGTAAACTGACTCCGATCAGCTCGAGCGGCAGCCCGAGCTTCGCGTTTACGTCGACGAGTTCGTGCGCGATAGGCGCAAGATCCTCGCTGATCGATCGCGGATACCAGATGAGCTCCGTCCCCAGGTTTCTCAGATATGCATTATCGCCCCAGACATTCTCAGTCGGTGCGCTAGTCTCACGTATCCATTCCATGGCGGTTTTCGCGTTGGACAAATCAGGCTGCCGAGTCGAGGCTATTCGGGCACGCTCGTTCTTGATACGGCGGTCTTTCCGGAACCGATCGTAGGCCTTGTAGGCCTGGGGTGAGTAGAGTGCAAGGCGATCGAGGTCTTTCACCTCGGCATAAAGGTAGATTCCCAGATCTTTCACCGTGGTCGAGTGCACCTCATGCAGTCCAACGCTCCACCTTTCGCCGTGATTGAGAACACGGCTAAGCGCCCTCAGCACTTGGTCCACTTTTCGCCCGCGGGCATCAACTTTCGGCTCCTTTTCAGCCAGGATGTCGCCCAACCTGCTTTCAGCCAGGATGTCGCCTAACCTGCGGAGTGCAGCAATGTTCTCGGAACCCGAACCACAGCTGAGCGCTTTCCTAAGTCGACCGCGAAAGTCGGCAGGCGGCAGGCGGCCACCCGTCACATTGGCATAATGGGTGGACTCCACCGAAAGCCATGGCTCACCCTCGAGGAGCAGCGGAAAGATGGGCTTTTCCTTCCGTAGCGCGCGAGCCAATTCGTTCTGTACCCAACGCGATTCATACGCGCGCGGCGTCATGATCACGATCACGGCCGCCGCCGCGTCGAGTTTTTCCTGAATGACCCGCGGCCACGTTTCACCGAAGTCGATGCGATCGTCGATCCAGACTGTGAATTCGTTTTTTAGCGCTTCCGCGAGCGCGTGTGCGTAGTCGCGATCCAGATGGCTGTAGCTGATAAAAAGGTGCGACATCCTGTTCCACCCAAGCAGCTCGGAGTCCGGTGCAACGACGCTGCTCATTCAGGAAAAATGCTAAAGTGAAAATCATTCGAATGCCAGCGCAGGCCTTGATTTCTGGCGCTGGCAGATGCTCATCGATCGTTTCTTGAACGGCACCGATTCGGGAATGGCAAAGCCTATTTCGCCGGTGGTCGGTGCAGCCGGGTTGAGGCCTGAAATACGTAAGCGATGTATGTCGACGGACGGTTCCGCAGGCGTGGTTGCGAAGTCCGGGCTGCGCGTTGGCACGGAATTCGCAGCATGAATCTGTATGCAGGGAGGGGCCGGAACGGCGTGGCGTCGGGCAGTGGAAAAAACGATTCGGGTTGTTGGGGAAACGTTGTCCCTTACGATCATGCTGGTCCTTGGCTTCGCCCCGGCTGCAGCCGCCATTGCGGTCGGCTGCCTGATCAGGAGTGGGCTAGCGGCGCCCGCGCTCCTGGCGGCCGCCGGCCTGGTTGCCTTCGTAGTCTGGCGTCTCCGTTACATCCGCGATCGCCGAACTGATCGCGGGGTGCGCGAGCGATCGATTGAAGCGGTGGCCCCGCCTGTCGTCGCCGCGACGATGACTCCGGTCACGAATGATCTTCTCACTTTTCACGACTTCAACACGGCGCGGAGGCGATTTGATCACTGGTGAAGCCGTGATCGGTGCCGTAACGCAGCCCAGCAGTCGCAGGGCGAGGCCGGGCTTTCCATCGAAGCGAAACGCCGACCCGGCAGCCGCGGGCGAGACAACGCTGAGAGTTCGGGAGGCCATGCTATACACGAGGCGGACTTCGTCCGTAGAAGATCTGCATGCCGCCGCGCTTGCCGGTTGGGATGAAGTTACTCGTGGCGTTCTTTGCCTTCGGGGCCTGCGCTTGCACGATTACCGTCGCTGCTCTGCTTTTGCCGGGCGGCCTGCTCGATGCGGTCTGGCGGTTGAATCCAGAGGCGCAGATTGGGTTTCAGAAAATGGGACGGCCATTCTCAGTCACGCTCATGCTGCTCGTCGGCACGGCGTGCGCCTGCGCCGCTCGTGGGGCTGGCGTTCCAAAGATCGTGGGGCCGGCAACTGGCAATCGGAATCCTGATTGTGAATCTCCTTGGCGACTCAGTAAGCGCTCTGGTGCGACATGACCCGAGAACGTTGATCGGGCTTCCGATTGGCGGTGCGATGCTTTGGTATCTCGGGAGAAGAAAAGTCTCGCCGTGACGAAGTGCTTCAGTCGCGGGGTAGGCCGCGGTTGATCGCTGGCACGCCAGAGGATGGCTGCCGCTATTTGTTTCGGAGACCGAGAGGCAGCACGGTTTTGCCGAAGACTTCGTTGATGACCTGGGCAACGCCGGCGTAGAAGGCGGAGAGACCGCAGAAGATTCCTTCGTAGCCCGTAGCATGTTTGAAGGCGGCACTCACCTCCGCCCATTCGCCGATCGCCAGCAGCAAGAAGAGAAGGGTGAGCGATCCGAAAACGACCTGAAGGGCCCGGTTCAGGCGCAGGGTCCCGATGAACATCATAAAGGTGAATAATCCCCACAGGGCCAGATAGGCGCCCATGGCGGTTACATTGGACGCGGTCGCGACGCCGGTCTTTGGCAACAGGACGAGGACGACGAGCGAAAACCAAAAGAAGCCGTAGGAGAGAAAGGCGGTGGTGGCGAAAGTGTTTCCTTTCTTCCATTCCATGATGCCTGCGACGATCTGCGCTGCGCCGCCATAGCAGATTCCCATCGCGAGGATCATGCTGTTGAGCTCGAAGAACCCGGCGTTATGCAGATTCAGGAGGACGGTTGTCATGCCGAAGCCGAGCAACCCGAGAGGAGCCGGGTTGCCGGTCGTATCGCGAACTTGGGTGACGGTTTCGTTCATGGGCAAAGAAGAGCGAAAAGTTGAAGCATTGGGAAGCTGATTCGTGCCCTAACGACTGCGCGTCAGCGGCCGAGTCTTCATGTCGGTCAGAATCAGAGGTCCGAAGGGCCGCGCTCGACTTCTGCGTCGCAACCAGAGATAATTCGACATGCTCGAAAATATTTATCCGCACCTGCTCGCACTTCATGGATTGCTTCGTTGGGTTGCTCTCGCGGCGGCAGTCGCCGCGATTTTCGTCGCGTTCTCCGGCTGGAGTGGGACAAAAGCGACGGGAACAAATCTGCGGCGCTTCAGCGTTATCTTTGTCATCGTAATGGATCTCCAGCTGCTTCTCGGGTTGCTCCTGTTCGCCGTCAGCCCGATTACGCGCGCGGCACTGTCCAACTTGGGCGAAGCGATGAAGAATCACGAGTCTCGTTTTTTTACGGTGGAGCACACGACGCTCATGCTGCTGGCAGTCATCTTCGCGCACGTCGGCGCGGCTATGTCGCGCAAGGGGCGCACCGACCTCTTAAAGTATCGCGGCGCGGCCATGGCCTACACGCTCTCCTTGCTCCTGATGCTCGGCGGGATTCCGTGGTTTCGGCCACTGTTCAGGTTTTAAGTCAAAACCTGAAAATTAAGAGGGATGAAGGAAGAATTTAGAAACGGAGTTCATTCGGCAACCTGTTCAGGTTTTGCAGTTCCGGTTCTTCCTTCTGCATTCTTACTTTTTACTTTGCTGATTACTTTCGTGCTTCCGGCGTGACGGTGATGGTGACGCGCTGGCCGTTGCGTTCGACGATCATTTTCACTGGCTTCCCGATTTTCACCGCGTCGAGGGCGTAGGTGTAATCGTAGATGTTGGCGATATTCTGGCCGGCGAACTCGACGATGATGTCACCGCCTTTCAAGCCCGCTTTTTCCGCCGGCCCGCCGGCGCGCACGCCGCTGAGCTTCACTCCTTTTACCTCGGTGGTGTAATCCGGGATGGTGCCGAGATAGGTGCGGAGCATTTCTCGCCCGCCGCCGACCGGGCCGTTTCTTTCGACTTTCGCGAGGTCGGGACGCTCCGGGCTCTGCGCGAGATCGAGCACGATCTGGTCCGCGAGCTTCGTGATCCGCTCAAGACCGTCGTAGTTCAGTTTGTCTGCGGTATCGGTCGGCCGGTGATAATCTTCATGCGCGCCGGTGAAGAAGTTCAGGGCCGGGACCTTCTTGCCGTAGAGGCTGGTCGTGTCGGTCGGGAGATAAGGGTCGTCCTGCAAGGTGAGATTGAAACCCGCGACGATATTCCGTTTTTCGAGCATCCGGCGCCAGACGTGGGAGGAACCGACCCCTTGGACTGTGAGTTTATTGTCGCGCAAACGGCCCACCATGTCGGCGTTGAGGTAGGCGACGATTTTGTTCAACGGCACCGGCGGATGCTCGCAAAATGCGGCCGAACCGATCAGGCCGATTTCCTCGCCCGACCAGCAGGCGAAAATCACGCCGCGCTTGAATTTTTCCGGATGCTCGGCCCGTTCCTGGGCGAGCGCGCCGGCCTGTTCCATCACCCAGGCGACGCCGGACGCGTTGTCGTCGGCGCCGGGATGAATTTTGCCTTCCTCGCCGGCGCGATCGAGCGAGCTGTTGCCGCCGTGCCCGAGGTGATCGTAATGGGCCCCGACGAGGACGTACTCGTCGCTGCTGCCCGGCAAATACCCGACGACGTCGCGGTCGCTTTTCTTAATGTGCTCCACGCCGCATTCGAGGCGCACTTTCACCTTGGGCAAAACGAAGCCGTGTTCCGCGTGCGGGTTTTCATTGTCGAGCGCGGTCTGGAGTTCTTTCAAGGATTTGCCGCCGGGCGCGAGAAGTCTTTCAGCCGTTTTTCCGCTGATGGAAGCGGCCACGATGCCGCTGGCCGCGGCCGTGCCATCGTTCGTTAGGGGAAGAAGCTCGCCGGCGTTCGGCGAGTTGGGTCCGGTAACGACGAGGACGGCTTTGGCGCCGTGTTCGCGCGCGAGCATCGCTTTGTAGCGGAGGTTGGAATAGCGGTTGAGCTGTGCGCGCCGGGCAGGCTCTACGCCTTCCGGCACATAGCGCAGGAGGAGCACGATCTTGTCTTTCACATCGAGGCCGTTGTAGGAATTGTAAGACGCGCCGCCGTTTCCTTCGGTGACCACCAAGCCGTAGCCTGCGAACACCACCGCGCCCTCGGCGCTTCCATTTTCGCTAAAAGCGAGTGGCCGGAAATCGTGTTCAAGAGTCGCGTTGACGCCTGGCTTTCCGTCTATCGCGATTTCGCAGCGAGACTTATCCGGGAGGACGCGTTCGCCGGAGGTGAATTCGAACGGCCACCCGTAATCTTGGCCGAATGATTTAAGGCCGATTCTTTGAAAATAATCCGCCAGCCAATTGCCCGCCGCCCGCGCGCCCGGGGTGCCTGTCATCCGCCCATCGCGTTTGGCGTCCGCCAGCCATTGCACCTCGTGCTCCAAATCAGTCTTGCTGATCGCGGGCGATAGCGCCGACGCCTGCTTGCCTTCGCTGCCGCGCAGGGGCGACTGCGCGATCGCCTCCTGGGCGGTTTCGTCGTTCCAATCGGCCAGGAAGAGCTGCGCTTTGCCATCGCTCGTTCGCCCGCTTGTCCAGCAAAGCTTTTTGCCGTCGGGCGAAAACACAGGCAGCCCATCGAAACCGTTGGTGAAGGTGACCCGCACTGGCTCGTGCGCGCCGGCTGTGTCGACCATGAAAAGCTCGAAGTTCTCAAAGCCGAATTTGTTCGAGGTAAAAATGATGTATTTGCCGTTCGGATGAAAATACGGTGCCCACGACATCGATTTGAAATCCGTGATGCGCCGTTTGTCCGTGCCATCGGTCTTCATCGTCCAGATGTCAGCGATCGCTCCGTTCTCCTCGAAATGTCGCCAGACGATGCGCTGGCCATCGGGCGAAAAGAACGGACCGCCATCGTAACCCGGCTCATTCGTCAGGCGGCGCACGTTCGAGCCGTCCGCATTCATCAGGTAGATGTCCCCAAACCACGAGGGGTCCTTTTGGTAGCGATCGCGCAGTTGCGGTGTGAGGTTGTCGAGTGGAAAGGCGGCGCGCAGCGAACAGAAAACGATCTGCTTTCCATCCGGAGAGACCGAACCCTCGGCATCGTAACCGGGTGAGCGGGTGAGATTCACGAGGCCAGTGCCGTCTTCCCCGGCGGAGTAGATATCAAAGTTTTCGTCGTAGTCCCAGGAGTAACGGCGCGCCTTGCCGCTGGCGCGAAAATCCAGCTCCGCTTTTTCCTTGGCCACAGCCTCATGGTCGCCGTGGGTTGAGGCGAAGATGACCCGATCAGTGCCCGGCTGAAAAAAGGAGCAGGTCGTCTTCCCCGTGCCCGGCGAAACGCGCCGCGTATCGCCGGTTTGGAAATCGAGCGTGTAGATCTGGTAAAACGGATTCCCCGGCTCGCGCTCGCTCTGGAAGATGAGCTTCTTGCCATCGGGCGAGAAATAGCCTTCGCCGCTCCGGCGCCCTTCGAAAATCAATTGCCGGATGTTGGTGAGGAATCGCGCCTCCTGAGCGGCATCGTCCGCAGCAAATATGGGCGAAACCGCGAGCACCAGCGCGAATATGAAAATCGAAATCTTGAAGTTCTTGTTCACAATGTTTGGTCGACGATGCACGGAGTGGTCGAGCCCTTCAATCATGCCGGCGCGTGGAACCCAAAAAATGCGCAGTGATTCCCAAGCCATGCGCAGGTTGTCGTGCTCGATTGTGCGAAGATCGACGTAGAGAACCATGGCGAACGAAAGCGAACCGGACAGCACCGCATCACAACCGGGCAATGCATGGCCCGCAAAACATAACTGGCGTTACATCGACCGGGAAATGCCGGCGAAACGCGAAGTGGCGGAGCGCGTCTGCGACTTCGACGAGATCTATGGCCTCTTCGATGAAGCAACCGCCCGCGAGCAGGCGAGCCGTTGCATCAATTGCCCCGACCCGCCGTGCGCCCACACCTGTCCGCTCGGCAATCGCATTCCGGTCTGGCTGGCTCTCGTCGCGGACGGTCGTTTTCTCGAGGCGGCGGAGGTCTCGCGCTCGACCAGCAACCTGCCCGAGATCTGTGGTCGGGTTTGTCCTCAAGAACGATTGTGCGAGGGCGCCTGCATCCTGAACGCGCGCTCCGAACCGGTTGCGATTGGGGCGTTGGAGAAGTTTCTCAACGAATACGCCTTCGCCCATGGCGGCGTGGACGTCACGCCGGTCGAGCCTAACGGATTCAAGGTCGCGGTCGTGGGGAGCGGGCCGGGTGGAATGGCCTGCGCGGATGAACTGGCGAAACGCGGCTACGCCGTCACCGTTTTCGAAGCGCAAAGCCGCCCCGGCGGGCTTTTGGTCAACGGCATTCCTTCCTTCAAACTCGAGAAGTCGATCGTCGAACGTCGGCTCGATCTGCTCCGGAAACGGGGCGTTACTTTTCGCTGCGGAATCAAAGTTGGGCGCGACATTTCCCTCTCGGCCCTGCGCGACCAATTCGATGCGGTTTACCTCGCGATCGGCGCGCAAAAACCGAAGGAGCTGAAGATTCCCGGCGCCGATTTGCGCGGAGTCTACGATGCGCTGCCGTTCCTGATTCAGAAGAATCTCGACGAGATCTCTGACGAGCCCTTGATCGACGTCGCAGGAAAACGCGTCGCCGTGCTGGGTGGCGGCGACACCGCGATGGATTGTTTGCGCACCGCGATTCGCTCCGGAGCGCGCGAAGTGGTCTGCATTTACCGTCGCGACCTCGAGAACATGCCCGGCAGCCGGCGCGAATACCTGAACGCGATCGAAGAAGGCGCGCGCTTTATGTTCCTTACCAACCCGACCGCATTGTTAGGCAACGAAAACGGTTCAGTGGCGGCCGCGCGTTGTCTGCGGATGGAGCTGGGCGAACCGGACGCGAAAGGGCGTCGCAAGCCGCGGGAGGTGGCAGGGTCCGAGTTCGACGTCCCGGTCGATGTCATCCTGGTCGCTTTCGGATTCGATCCGGTCCCGATTTTTGCCGCCGGAAATACCGACAACATCGAGGTCAACTCCTGGGGCGGCGTGGTCGTCGATGCCAACCAGATGACGAGCGTGCCCGGCATCTTCGCGGGCGGCGATTTGGTGCGCGGCCCCGACCTGGTCGTGCGCGCGGTGCGCGACAGCCGTAAAGCGGCGGCCGGCATTCACGAGTACTTGTCGTTGCGAAAACCGCGTCGGTAGCCGGGCCTGACTACGGATAGAGCCACTGCTTCTGCCAGCCGTCGGCCGTGCGCGTGTAGAGAATCCGTTCGTGGCGCCGAAAGGGCTTTTGTTTCCACAGTTCGATCTGCTCCGGCACAACGCGAAAGCCTGACCAGAACGGCGGACGCGGCACTTCGCCGATGCCGAAGCGAACGAGCGTTTTTGCGACTTCGGCCTCGAGCTCATAGTAGCCGCGCATGGGCGTTGATTGTTTGGAAGCCCAGGCGCCGATCTGGCTCAGGCGCGGTCGCGTCGCGAAATAGGCGTCGGCCTCCGCGTCGCTGACGCGTTCTGCCCGGCCGCGCACGCGGACCTGTTTGTCGATTTTGTTCCAGTAAAAACAGAGCGCGGCTCGCGGCTCATGAAGCAGGGCGTGCGCTTTTGGGCTTCCCAGGTTGGTGTAGAAAACAAAGCCGCGCTCATCCGCGCCCTTGAGCAAAACCATGCGCGCATCTGGTTGACCATCGGCGTCGAGCGTTGCGAGCGACATCGCGCTCGGTTCCTTCAATCCGGCGTCGATCGCCTCTTGAAACCAAGTCTTGAAAACAGCGATCGGATTGTAGCCGAGTTGCGCAAGCTCGGTTGCTTGCGCGGACGCGCTCTGCGCTTCCGAAACTTCAGCCATGATGGCTCTTCGCCCGATCGCGAATGTAGGCGCTGATGGCCTCGAACTGACCGACGCCATCGAGACCGGCCTCGGACATGACCATCGCGCCCGAGCCGCTGCCGAGAAAATGCTGGTAGCGGAAAGGATGAAGCGAGTGGGTGCGCCCGTAATCCGAGCGCACCCAGCGCGTCATGGTGGCGAGGGTAAAATCCGTGATACCCATCGCCTCCTGTTGATGCGCCTCGGGGAAAATATACTCACGTTCAGCCGCTGGCAGCAGGTCGAACAACTCGGTCGAGGTCACGACGTAGACATTGAGATCCAGCCCTTCTCGGCCCAGTAGCGGGAGGGTCTGGTTAAGAAACGCGTTCGTCACGCCGGTGCCCTGAAGGACGAGCGTGCCTTGTGACTCGGCGCCGGAGGCCCGCAAGCGGTAAACGCCTTTGGCTGCGGCGGAAGCGGGCGGCAATCCGAGCGCAGCGCGATCGAGCACCAATTCAGCAGGTCGCGTTACAAACGGCGCGATGATCGCCGGTCGTTTCCCCAACGCCGCGGAAACGAGGAACCAGATTTCCTGCGGATCCCATGGGGTCAGCGTGATCATTGTCCCGAGCGGAAAATTATCCTGTAACAGTTGCAGTGACTGCGGGTCGGCGTGAGTGGGGCCGTCTTCGCCCGTTTTCAATCCGGCATGCGCGCAGACGAGAAAGAAGGGGCGATAACTCCCCCCTTCGAGAGTGACGCGCGCCTGATTGCCAATCGCATGGAGGCGCGCGGCGATATGACCGAGCGGCGCACTGAACGCGCCGTAGGACGAGCCCGCGCCGATATGGCCGCCGAAGGCTGCGATGCCCGACAACATCGCCATGATCGCGTCTTCGCAGATGCCGCCGATGGCGAGCTGGCGCGCGCCGGGATTGGAATGGCGATTGTAGAAACCACTCGGGAACTTGTCGGCCGTCTTGCTGATGCTGGTCGATCCCAGCAGATCGGCCGCGGCCACGACGAATGCTCCGTTGGTCGCAAGGTTGTAGTAGTTCAGAATGCGGCCCAGTTCCTCGCGCAGGGTTGCCTTTGTTCCCGGTTTGAGAGCGAGTTCTTTGGGCGTCACTCCGTCTGCGTCTTCTGCGGTGACGTAGGCGAGATCGACACGCGGTGCATTTTCCCGGCGCTGGCGCGCGCGCTCGTTCAAGCGCGTTTGTGCGGAGCGTAATTGCCCGGCCAGAGCGTCCACCATCGGCCGGCGCGCCTCGACGGCCTGGCGGGTCAGGCCGAGCGATTTCCAGTAACACTCTTCCACGATCGAAGCCTCCGCGCCGCCTTTGCATCGTTGTTCGCCCGGTGCGCAGCAGGGCACGTGCACCACGTCTTTTGGAAGCAGCGGCGCGAGGGCCGTGAAAAATCCGCTCGAACAAAGACCATGGCCGGCCCCATGCGAAGCCCGGCCCTCGATGCCGTACTGCCAGCCTTTGACCGTGCGATAGACGACCGCGGTCGGCTGACCGTTGTTGAGTTCGAGGGCGAGGTGTTGCGCCGTGGTGATCTGCTGCCAGTCGAAACCGTCCGGCACCATGATCACATTCCAATCGTGCAGGTATGCCAGCTCAGCCGGTGTCCACTGCACATACTCGCCGGGCGTTTCGCCGTCACGGCAGACCCGGTTCGAATCGATCGACGCCTGATTCCAATCGACGTGCAGGACGATGTTATCGAGCGATGCGGTCCCGGCCGCGGCGAGCGCCTCGGCCACTCGTCCTGGTGTCATTCCGCCTTCGCCTTCGATGATGTGGACGCGTGGCGCATCCTTGCCGTAGAGATCGGCCGCAGCCCAGGCCAGACCGAACGACGCCGGGACGCCGACGCCAGACGCGCCGGTCGAAAGCCTGACAAACGGTGTTGCGGGCGTGGGATGGCCATCGAGCGCTTTGGCGTGGAATTGTTTGAAGAGCGTCGTGGCGGCCGAGGGGTTGCGACGGAATCCGAGTAAATCTTCCAGGCGGAGCTGAAATTTCTCGTCGTTAGGCAACAGATCCGGCGCGGCGATGCGCGCGATCTCGTTGCGCAAGGCCCACATCGCATAAAGACCGAGCGCCTTGTGCCCGGCCGCGTAGGAAATGATGTCGGCATCCAGTCGCCCGGGTTGCGCGAGATCATACTCCATTACATCGAAGAGCAGCCGTGCGACAAAGCGGCCGGACGAAATCGAGCCGCCCGGGTGACCGGAAAGCGGCGCGTAGTTAAACATGATCGCGCAGAGCGTCCGGTAGATGAGGTCGAACGTTTCGCAATGCTCGAGAGCCGCTTCGTCAAGCGGTTCGCCTTCCTCGGCGACGCGATCGGCTGCGTTGATGAAGACGCCGCGGCGCGGGCCGAATGAAAGAATGTTTTCGTCGAGACGAGTTGGCCTGGTTTGCCTTGGAGTGAAGGTGGTTTGCATAGGAATCTCCCGATTTGCAAAAGCTTATCTGGGCTCGGCCTGGAGCGATGCTCCGCTCTTGCGTTTTGCTGTGCACTTCTTGCTCGGCAGAGCTTGGACGAGCGGAAGGTCGTCCCTCCGCAGGAACTCGCTGCGGCGATTCCAGGCCGAGCGAACTCAATGACGCGCTGCGCGAACGCGCCAGTCGACTGGGCAACCCGTCCTAGCCAGTTGCGCCAGCCGCGTGCATGGAGTTAGCCAGATCTTGAATGGGATCGATCTTCCATCGACCGGCAACCGCTTCCAGCTCGGCATTCAATTCCCAGCGGTCGGGCAGGGGATCGCCGGTGTGTTCGGCGCTCCCGCCTTTCAGCGGCATGCAGTTTCTGTTGTCTCCGATCTCGGCGATCTGCGCGCATTCATCCGGGGTGAGAGTCACTTCGGGAAGAGAGGCAAGTTCTTCAATCTTTGCTTCAATCCGTTTGGCAGTCGCACCGGATTCCTGGATCAAGGTCGGAACCACGCTTTGCACAGGCGCATGTTGAAGATTCCAGGTGCAGGCCAACTGCAACATCGTCAGGCCATGCGCCTCGGCGATCGCGCGCATCTTTTCGATTTTTTCTGCGCCTGCCTCGACCCAGCCGGCCGGACGAAACGTGCGGTGATCGCGCGGCCCGAACTGGTGGCCGGGCTTCACGTCGTCGTGAAAGAGCCCGCCGTGATCGACCACCCGCGTCACGATTTTGGTTCCCGCCTTTTCCGCCGCCGGGAGGCAAAGACCGCCCGGCCACGGCTCCAGAGGATTGAGGATGATCATGGCCCAATCAACCAATCCCTGAAAACGCTCGAGACAAAGAATCAGGTCGAGGGTAAATCCGTTCGCCGGGCCGGGAGCGACGCCGAGTTGTGTCGTTAGGCCGGCATCCTTCAGCTTCTCCATTCCCTTCCAAGCGACATCGCTGGTGTATCCGGTGGCGTCGGGATTATGCAGCAGAAGCAGATCGAATCGGTCGGCCCGGCAACGCCCGAGCGACTTCTCCGTCGCCCAACGCAGATAGCTTGCGTAATCGCTCGGCTTTCGTAGCGCCGGGCTCGTGAAGCGCGGAAACCCCTTCGAGCCGTCGCGCTGTCCATGGTAGAAATCGTGTCCGATCGCGCCGACCAGGCAATAGCTCTCACGCGGGGTTCCTTGCAGCGCGCGGCCGAGCAGCGCGTCGGCTTCGCCCGTTCCGTAAACATCGGCGGTGAAGAACGTCCGGATTCCTTTTGCGTAAGCGAAATGGATGAGATCGATGAAGCGTTCGTCGGGCAGCGGTTCACCGAAGTGCATGAAACGTCCGGCACTCCACATTCCAAAAGCGGTCCTGGTCAGTTGCATCGGCATAAATGGAAAACTACCGATAATAGTCTCTCCCAACTGCGCCGACAGCAAGGGCAGGCGTTTCAGTTTTTGGACCATCGAAGTTCCGGCACGCCACTGGCGATGCCGCTACTCCTCGGATTTCTCGAGCTGACGGAGTTTCAAATAGATCGCCAGCATCAGGAGTCCGATCCAGGCGATGCTGGCCGCCAGACCAGCCTGACGGAATTTGTATTCCTTCCGCGCCTTGTCGACGAGCGCATCGGTTTGCTTGACCGCTTCTTCTCCGGGTGCGGCGACCTGCTGGAAGGTATCCCGGCTAAAGGAATGGATGTAGGTCCGCGATTTCTTCAGAGCGTCGGTGAGATCGCTCATTTGGTTGTTGATTGGCTCTACGTCCAGACCCTTGGCCGCCAGCTTTTCGGAGACGGTGGTGAACCTCTTCTGCGCATCGCTCAACTGAGTGATCGTGGTGTGAAAATAATTGGCGGTGGGGATGCACCTGGGATCGTCCTTGGCGAATTGGCGATGGCAATCGCCGCACAAGGCGCCTGGCCCGGTCGCGAGCATGGAGTCATGAGTCTTCGCGATATCATGGTTACCATGGCACTTGCTGCATTCCGGCCAGTTATGCCGGTCGAAAGCCTGCTTGTGTTTGCTCCCATCAAAGAGACTCGCGTTGGCCGAGTGGCAAAGACTGCAACTGCGACTCACACTCGCGACCCCGGGCGGAGTGGCGGCATGGTTCCCGTGGCAATCGTTGCAGGCCGGCGCGCCCAAGTCGCCCCGTACCAGCAGCGCCTGGCCGTGCACGCTCTTTTTGTAATCCGCGAGTTGATTGGTCGGCAGGGGCGCGCCGTCCGCCAGGGTGAACCCGGCCATGGTCTTGGGATTCGAGTGGCACGCGCCGCAGGTCTCCGGCACCCGTTGGGCATAGACTTTTGACTGCGGATCTTTCGCCGGGCGAATGCCGTGGACTCCATGGCAGCTGATGCATGAAGGTGCGCGGTCGTCATGTTTCACGAGCAGCAATTGCCCATGCGGACTCTCTTTGAACTTCGCCAGTTGATCCGTCGGCAAAGACGGATTGAACTGATGCATGAAGGTGGGGTCGGAATGGCAACGCGCGCAGAATTGCACGACCCAGGCGCGGTTCTTGTCCCGGCCTTTATCCGGCCATTCCTTGACGAAATCGTGGCCGAAATCAGCGGTGGGATCGCCGCCATGACAACCAGCGCACGAGAGTCCGTTGCGAAAATGCACGTCCTCGACGATCTCCTTCAGGTTCATATACCCCGGCGAATGATGTGAAGCGGGTGTGGGCGAGAAAAGGTCTTCCGGCGCCTGGACCTCAGGATCGGTGTGGCACAGGATGCAGCGGTTCTGGAGGACCAGTTCCATCTTTTGCGGGCGCAGCTGTAACTCCAGAAGCGTTCTTAAGTGCTCCGCCTTGGTAATGACTTCCTTTTGCACGGCCTGGTTCAGCAGTTCCTTCAGATTATCATTGAGACCATTGTAATAGACCCGCTCCTCTTGGCTGATAATCGGCTTGCCAGCCTTGTCCTTCGCGTCGAGCAAGGCGGCTACCGTCGGAGCGGCCTTGGCGGGTTTTTGCTCGGCGGCAAGGACCGCGGAGGGAATCAAAGCAACACCAAGAATAATGAGGATCGTTCTCAAGTGAACCTCACTCATCCGGTCGCGAACCCATGAAATATGAAGCCGCAATGACAATGATCGCCAGCCCGGTTGAAATCGAGCCGGCGAGCAGATAGGAAATCCCGATTAACCCGTGCAACACGACCTGGAGAAGCGCCGCGCCGGTGAGAACAAACCAGCGATGTTCGAATCGCAAATATCGAAAAACAATGATGACAACTCCCGCAGCCAAAGTCCACCATGCGCAAACCCGCGCCGATCTGTGGGCCAAGACCAGGTCACTGCCGGTTCCGGTTGCTCCGATATCCCAGCCCATCAGGGTGAGATAGACCAGGAAGAGAATCGCCGCCCAGCCGAAGTCGCTGAAGGCGGGTGAAGGCTTATTCCGGGCAGCACGCCGGTCGAGCCATGGGATGACAGCCCAGATGCCCAACAGAATCGCGATTAGAAACAAACAGACCTGCGGTCCTTCGAGACCAAAAAGATGCGGCGGAAATTCCTTCAGCAATTGGTATTCCCAGAGGAAATACCATTCCGGCTTGATGCCGGCGTAGGCCGGCGCCATCGGGTCTGCCTTGGAACCAAGTTCCCAATCCATTCCCGGAATACCGGGACCATACGGAAGGAAGACCGCAAGGGTAATGAGCAACATCAAGGCAGCGAGCCATAACAAGACGTCGCGCAGCGCGAAGCTCGGAAAGAACTTCATGCCGCGCGGCGCGACTTTGGTGTGGATGGGCGGCGCCATGCCTTGCCGTTGAATGAAGAGGAGGTGCATGCTGATGATACCGACGAAGGCCAGGGGCAGGATGACGACGTGGGCGGCGAAGAACCGATAGAGCGTGTTAATCGTAACATCCTGGCCGCCGCGCAGGACGAGCAGGAGCCAGTCGCCCAGGAACGGCACCGAGCGCACGATGTTGGTGCCGACCGTGGTGGCAAAGTAAGCCAGTTTGTTCCAAGGGAGGAGGTATCCAGAGAAGCCGAACCCAAGCGTGATCAGAAACAAAAGATAACCGGATACCCAGGTAAGCTCGCGCGGCGGCCGGTAAGCCTTTAGCATCATCGTGCTAAACATGTGGAGCGTGAGCGCAATGATCATGAGATGCGCGCTCCAACTGTGCACGGAACGGATGAGCCAGCCGAAGGGAACCTTGGTCGTCAGGAAATGAATGCTCTCGTAAGCGGTCGCTTCCCCCGGCTGGAAATACATGAGCAAGAGCACACCGGTGACGACCTGGACGATGAAAAAGAACATGGTAATCCCACCGAGGTAGTACCAGCCCATCCAGTGCGACCCCAGCGGCACCTGCTTGTGGCGCATGAAGTCGAGAAGTGGCGTTACTTGATAACGCCGATCGACCCAGCCGAGCAGCCCTCCGGCCGGTTCGGCCCCGTTCTTATCAGCTTTGTTCTTCAGAAATGACAATCCCCCCATCGGGCTGCCGCTGAACTGCATATTCGGGCAGCGGTTTAGGCGGCGGTCCGGATAAAACGCGACCGTGAAGATCGTAGCGGCCGTCATGGCAAGGACACCAGATGATCGATTGCGCCGGCAAATAGGTTACGGTGCAACCTTCGTGCGTGCACTTGGAGCTGAAGGCCAAAAGCTTCTGATCGGGGGTTTGCAAAACAATCACGCGTTGCCCGCTCACCGGGACGATGACGAATTTGGCCTGCTCCAGTTTGGCCGTCTCTTCGCGGGTCAAACGCGTCGGTCCGGTCGGCCCGTTCTGCGGCAGCGGCCTGAGATAACGAATCACCGGATACGCAATACTGGCCAGCCAGCCAAGAACGCTCGCCCCGAGGAGAAGGTCGATAAAGTGGCGTCGAGAAGTCGGGGAATTTGAAACCGAATCGGCGTGTTGCTCCATTTCAGGTCTCTCGAGGCTGAAGGCTCACCAGCGGGGAAAAACTCTCATCTCGTTGGCAGATCGTTCTTCTCGTAAACAATCTCGACCCCACACCACGAGCGCCGGCTTGGCGAGGAAAAAAGCTGCGCATTTTTTCGGAAACGATCGCTTTTATTCTTTCTGGAGCCCGCCGGTGTGGCAATCGGCGCAGGAGAAATCCGAATACTCCGAATCGATGTGGATGAAATTGTAACCCTTCGGGTTGACTTGCTGGAGCTGTTCGCCGTTGCCCTGTGCGAGAATGAGATGACATGACTTGCAGTCGCTCGCCTGGATCGACTTTTTGCCGTCCGCCGTGTTGTGCTTGCCGTCGTGGCAACGGAAACAACCGTTCCAGTTTTTGTGGCCGACGAAATCGGGGTGGGTGCGCCAGTCGAGTTTTTGTTCCGGGAAAAAGTTGGCGCGATAGATGGCCTGCGCTTCATTGACGACGGGGTCGCCCTGGGCCGGATTGGGATAGGCTTTGTGTAAGGCGAGCGCGATCTTCTGCAAACCCTCCGCCTTGGTTTTGTAGGGCTGGACGAGTGCGGTCACCACTTTCGACTTCACCCAGGGAATGCTGGAATCGAGCCGTCCGGTGAGCAGCGCGAGGTCGACCGCGTCATTAGGTGCGTGGACTTTGTGGGCCGGCCGGCTGTGGCAATCCATGCAGTCCATCCGGCGAATTTTGAATTTTGCCGGATCGCCTTTGAAGTCCGGCGTTCGGTACTCAGTCGTCTCGCCTCTCGGGTTGGTGATCCGGACCCAGGGAATGTTAAGGAGCCGGTCGTCCGTCGCGATGTATTCGATCTTGTTCGCGATATTCATGTGAAAATGAATCCCGCCCTCGGGGCCATTGGAAGGATCGCCGCCGCCGACCCAGAGCAGGAGACGCACGGTGAAGGGCGTGTTCTTTTCGTCGGAAAGGAAGTGGCGGAAGGTACGCTCGACGTGGCCGACATAGCGCTTCGGCCAATGGCATTGCTCGCAAATCGCCTGCGGCGGGCGCGGGTTGGCCGCGTTGACGTAGATCGGGCGCGGGTAATCGTCCGCGATCGTGTGATAGAGCTGTTTGACGCCGTTGACCTTGGTCCTAAGGTAGGCGGTGGCACCTGGGCCGACGTGACAGGCGACGCATTCGACCTCGGCATGCGCGAAATGCTGCGAGGGAACGAACTCCGGTTGCATGGAGTGACAGGTCTGGCCACAGAACTGCACGGACTCGGTGTACTGATAGGTCTGGTAACTGCCAAGGGCGGTGATAAAGAGGAAGACGACACTGGCCGTGGCAAAGATTGCCAGGATCTTGCGGTCGCGGGGGCGCGAGAGGTCGATCGTGAGGACGAGAGGCTTTGCGACCCGCACCGCCCGGCGCTCCGCGCGCCGTTCCAGCAAAACACCGATGACGATGAGAATGAGGCCGAGGAGGAAGAACCCGGGCGCCACAACATAGGCGAGAATGCCGACGTAGGCATTGCGATGACCCGCCATGAAGTCGATCGCAATGAGGAAGAGGAAGGCAAAGATGGCCGCGATCGCCAGGACGATACCAGCCCAGCTGATCCAGTTACGCAAGTGGCGCTTGAACCCGGGCATTGGTTAGGCGTCGACCAGGTTTCTCTTTTGGGTCATATCAGTCTCAAATGCAGCTTCGTGATTAGAACAATCGCGATCGACCACGGGCGGTTTTGTCGCCCCTTGGCCCGCGACATCTTCCTGCGCAAACGATCCGCTTACTTTTTCAGGGTGCGGATATAGGCGACGAGCGCTTTGATTTCGGCGCCCGAGAGCTTGTCCTTGAAAGACTTCATCTTGTCTTTGCCGCCCTCCTTGACGCCTTCGGTGATTGCTTTCTCCGCTTCGGCGTCAGTGAACGTCTGGCCGGCGGCCGTGCTGTAATCTTTTACGCCCAGCTTCTTCCCCATCATCGTTTTGCCGGCGCCGTCTTTCCCGTGACAGGAAGCGCAGTATTGGTTCCAGGTCGCGGCCGCGTCGGCGAAGGCGCCACTCGTGTAGAGGACAATTGGTGCGATGAACAATGCTGTTTTTGTTTTGATTTTCATTGGTCGGTTTTTCTTGGTTTATCAGTTCCCTGGCCGCTGCACTAGAAATTTTTTTGCGGTCTATGGCAATCGCAACCGGGCTCCCCGCATCCTCCAATCTCATCGGCCATGGCACACAGCACTTCGTAGTATAGATCTCTCGAAATGCCCAGCGCGTTTGCTCCAAAGATCTCTGCGTCTTCGGGCCCAGCGAACTCGCCATAATTAACGACCGCAAGCTGATAAAGGACGAGATAGGGGACACGCTCCAGTTGGGCCGTGAAATGCGGATGTACGTGCATCACAAATCCATCGTCCGGCCGCTGCCCCTTCGGCGCGGGATAGGCAAACTCGCCGGCCTCTAACTGGCTGGAATCGAAGGCGACCTTGCAAGAATAACGACAGCAGGTTCTGTCCTCGAGAATCTGCAGGAGCTGGTGCCATCCAATCTGGGGACCGTATTTTTTGTATATCTCGGTTCCCTTTGCCGCAGCATGATTAGTCACGAACTCTTTGGCGTCTTCCACGGTGAGTCCCTTTGCCATATCAAATTCAGCCTGCTCGCGGCAAGACAACGGCAACCGCGGGACCATGCTCCGCCTAGGTACGCAACCGGGATGAACTGGCGCGTCTAATATTGCAAAAAGCTGTGCATTTCTTGCGAGCACGGCTCTCGCCGGGAACTGCAGACTGCGCTAATGCAAAAAAGGCCGCCGGAGCGAGGTTGCTCCGACGGCCCAAAATGATCAGACCTTGGACCTGATTACTTCTTCAGGGTGCGAACGTAGGCGACCAGCGCCGTGATTTCGTCGGCACTCAACTTGTCGCCGAAGGCTTTCATCTTCGACTTGCCGCCTTCTTTGATCCCATTCTTGATCGCATCGGCCGCTTGCGCGTCGGTAAAGCCGGCCTGCACCTTGGCGTCGGTCAGATCCTTGGCATTTAGCATTTTGCCTATTTTCGTGTCGGCGTGCCCATCCTTCCCGTGGCACTGCGCGCAATGACTGTCCCAATTCTGTTTGGCATCAGCCGCGCGGGCGGAAATGGCCGAGGCGGCGAACAAGCTGACGGTGATGATGACGATTAGTTTCATGATGGAATTTTTGGTCTCGATGGATTGATGATTTAGTTCGGCGTTGGTTTTACTGCTAGTCCTGAGGGAACAAACGTCAAGTTGCCGGCCTCGTCTTTCTGACGCGGTGCGCTGGCGGATATTCGAAAACTTCGCCAGCGTTCGAGCGGCATCGCGGCCACGGCGATCAGTGCGAGTTGACTGATAATGAATCCGACGAGCCAGGGGAATGCTTTCTCCATGAACCCGTAGGAATGCAGGCCGACGCCGAGCATATTGACCCCGAACCACGAGAAGCTGGTGATGACGTTGCCGAAGATTGCCATGATCATCAGACCGCGCTGGCGAATGAACCCTCCCCAGCGTGCGTGCAGGATCACGGCGCACCACAGAACAATCAACACGGCGCCATTTTCCTTCGGGTCCCAACCCCAGAAACGTCCCCAGGATTGATCGGCCCAGATCCCGCCCAGCACGGTGCCGACAAAGCTGAAGAGAGTGGCGAAGCAAACGACGCCATAAGTCATGCGAGCGAGCGAATCAGCAGTTTTCTTGTTCAGTGACCGGGTGAAAAGGCCGCGAATGACATAGATGATGGCAAGCATCCCGGCGAGAAACATGGCTGAGTAGCCAGTTGTGATCGCGACAACATGCGTGGCGAGCCAGATGTTGGTATCGAGGACCGCTTGCAACATCTCGAGCGTGTCGCCGCTTCCGGCAAGATGATGGGCGATAATCAGCGTGATAAAGCCGATCGCGCCGGCGCACGCGGCTCCGATGCCATCTCGAAAAATTCGTTCGAGAATGAGCGCGACGATGACCGCGCCCCAGCCGATGAAAATTGCCGACGAATAAAGGTTGGTGACGGGCGGGCGTTCCTGAAGATACATCCGCGAGACGAGACCAAAGGTGTGTATTGCGAGCGCGAGCAGGAGCAGGTAGAAAGCGGAGCGATTCAGCGTTCGACTCCAGGCCAGCCACGAACCGCACGCCAGCAAGAACGCCAGGACGTAAAGAACCATGCTGTGCGTGAATGGATCTACCTGATTGAAGAGGGACTCGAACCTGGCCCGTTTCATCGCGGTGGGATGCCCCTTTGCGAACCAACCAGCGAGAGCATCGACATCCTGATTAAAGGCTGCGGGATTGCCGGCGCGATAGGCGTCGCCAATTTGCGCGTACATTCTTACGACCGGATGAATTTCGCCCGTGGCGATCGACTGCAGGAGGCTCTCGCCAACCGAGTGCCAATCGCCTTCCTGCGTGGAAGCGGCCGGGACGGCGAGGATATAACCCATCTCGGCCATTTTCTGGTAGCGCTCGATCATTTCGGCTGTGTTATCGAGTTTCGTCTTGTCGAAGCTCTTGCCCGTTTCGCGCTGGCGCGCCGCTTTACCCGCCGCCGGCAGTCCCGCCGCGAAGGAATCCAGTTCACCGGCAAAATTTTTCGCTCCTTCCGGCTGCAGACTGTTCTTCAAGCGCTGGTATAAGATCAACCCATTGCGCAGGTTAAGAACGGCATTCTGATAGGCGGAGCGTTGGACCGATTGCAGCTTCTCGGAGAGCGCGCCCTGTTCGTCGATTTGTTTCAGAAACGGCGAGAGCTCGGCGTAGCTAAAATATTTCCGGTCCTTTTGTTCCCACCCGAAGAGACCGAGCACATCGGCGTTCTGAATGACGAAGACCGGATACTGATCGGCGACTAGCGCGTTGAAGAGCATGTCGGTCAACCAGGGCGTGGCACCAAGTTGTTTACCGTTCGTTAGGCCAATGGTTTGTTTGCCGTGAATGATCAGGAGAGAATTGCGCGCCACGGTATCGAGTGGTTTAACGCGACCGCCGACGAGCACGGGAATCTTGCCAAACTTGGCAAGATCGAAAGCGCCGGGGGCAGCCTTCGATGGACGCCAACTCGATGCCGCCCAGAGGAACGCAAGGACGAAGAGAATCGTGGGGAAATAGCGTTTCATGCGAGTGCAGTTCTCCTTCGCCGTGCGAATCCGACGAGATGGTAGCCGAATTGAACGAGCAACCCGATGCCGACCACCACGCACGCGACATACGGCGCGAGGAAACTCGGGTTATGCACATCTTCCAGGATCGACGCCTGATCGTCCTTCTTGAAGCCGGCCTGATAGAACGTCTCACCTCGGTAACGCAGCGGATGATTCATGTAGATCAGGACGTCGCGCTTTAGGCCGCGCCCTGGATCACTAAGGGTGATCTTACTCGCGAAGTTCTTCGGGATTTCGGTGCCGGGATAGCGTTCGTGGGTAAACTTCTGCAGGGTGACGCTGTAGGGCTTATAGTATCTGGTTGGCCGCAGCACGATTTGCCAGGTGCGGCCCCCACTGGAAAACGTCTGCGGAGCGCCCAGCGCATCCGAAACGAGCCAGGTACCGAGCGAATTGTTGACCATGCCGCCGGCGGATCCAAGCGGCACGATTTCGATCAGTGCGCTGGCGGTGTCGCGCTCATCCGGGCCGGTTACCGGTGGAACTTCTTGCACGGCAACCTGTGCGCCGATTCCCTGGGTCGCAGCTGGACTCGCGCCAGCTCCCGCTGCGCTCAACATTTGCACGCGCGAATTCTGAAAAAAGCGCCTGATGACGATCTGGAATGGCAAATCGGGGTGATCGATAATGCGCTTGCGGCGTAGCAGCGCATCCGGGATCGCAGTCACCTGGTCAAACTCTGGTGCCGTTGTGTCGACCACCGCGAGTTCCACCTGTTGGGAATCCTCCGAGTAATTTTTGGTCTCACCTCTTGCTAGTTGCATGTGGCTCTCGACCGCAAACAGATCGGTGAAGAGACCGCCGGCGAGCATAATAATCAAACCTGCATGAGTGAGATGAATGCCGAGCTTGCTCCAGGCCCATCGAAAACGCCTCCAGTGCGCAGCAATAAGGTTGATCAGCAGCACTGCGCCAATCAGATGCCCGCCTGGAAAAACTGGCATTCTGAAGCCTTGGCTGTCCGTCGGCCACCAGACAAGCCAACTCTGGAAATAGCGCTGCTGCACCTCGTGAATCCCGAAATGCACCTGTGCCAGGGTTCCGGCAAAGATCAGGATCATCGCGACGATCAGGCAGGTGATCGTCAGCTTGAGCGAGGTGATCAGGGCGACAAATTTCCGCATCACGTTTTCAGACTCGGCCGACCGAAACAAATTTCACAAAAACCGGGGAAAAAGCAAAGTTCGCTGGTCCGCCACGATTCTGCCCAAGCCGATGCCCGTTGGTGCTTCAACGAGACGGTAAATTCAAATCGGCATGCTCAGCCGGCGAGATCGATGCAGCTTTTCGCCCGATCTCTCGCATGAAGCTCTCCAGCAAACTAGAAGCCGAAAACCAGGCTGGAAAAGATGGAGTGCGCCTGGTAATTGTCGTGACCACCGTAGAGGCCGTCGGTATAATTATAGTAACCATACTGGAGATTCAGACGAACGCTCTTCGTGAGCTGACGGCTCATGCTCGCGGTTACGCTATTCTCGGTCTGATCCGCGCCGTAAGGCAGACCAGCCAGGGCGTTGTTCACGTAATCGGCCGCTCGATAATAGTTGTAGCCAACACGAAACTCGGTCTTATCGTTCATCAGAAAGCCGACATTCCCCCCGATCGTCCAGTAATCGCTCTTAAAATTCAGAACCGTCGGGCCCCGTCCGGGGAGAATCACAATATTCGCGGCCGGAGTCTTCGTCTGGTTAAGAACATAGGAAAAATCGCCCTGAAAGTAGAGGCGGGCGAGGGGATTCCACGTCACGCTTTCGCCGATCACTTGATTGCTAATCCAGGCAGTGTGTTCGGAGTTAAGCAAAATAGCGTCGGGAATGTTCCATTGGCCGATCACCTGAGAGGTCGTGTAGTCGTAGCGCGTGACCAGAGCGAGCGTGCCGACTGAAGGCGGGAGGTTAGGTCGCCAGGTGAGACGAATATTGAAGTCGTTCGTGCTCCATGTCTGGTACTCGAGATTCTGGCCATCAGCGTTGGAGCTGTTATCGTATCGAAAAGCCTTGTAATAATACTGCCCAGCCAGATTCATCCGCGCCGTGGGATACCAGGTAAAGCCGACCGTGTATTTTTGCCGGAGCAAATCGAGATTCTTGATGTCAGAAAGCAGGGGAGCTCCGATCTCACCTGAGCTTTCGTGGATATCGCCATTTTGCTCCTCCCAATCGCCCTTCGCGTAAAAGAGCCAATCGGCAACACCAGTGAAACGCAACTCGAATGTCTCCGCAGCGGTGTTGAAGTTTTGAAAGCTGCTCGCCGCCGTCGGGATTTGAGGCGCCGTCCGGGTAGTGGTGCTGAGAAAAACCGAGTTGCTTTGTGTATCTTCGTAGGTGTAACGAAAGGCCGTGAGGACCGTAAGCTCTTTCAACGGCAACCACATGAGATTGAGGTTGACCACCCATTGTTGGGAGTTAGAGGTGCCGGAAAGGTTTAGGTAGCCTTCGTCGCGAATGCCGAGGGTGGAGATCGGGTCGCTGTAGGAGGAGTAATAGAAAGGTCCGTAGATGCGCGATCCGCTCAGGTCGCTTGAGAGCGTCGTGTAAGAGTAGGCCGTCGTTAGCCAGAGTGAATCGCTGAAGTGCGTCTCCGTTGTCGCATGCCCGCTAAACAGATCGAAATTTTGGCTTTCTTTGTCCGTAACGAATCGTTGATTGGCTGCACCGGCACCGCGTTCGAAGTTGTAATCGTTATTATTATTCTCGTGTTCGTAGCGCATTCCCAAACCGACATCGGTGTTGCCGAAGGTCTTGCTCGCCTCCAGTGAGACAATGTCCCGGGCCTCATTAATGTCGCGGTAACTCGGCACAATTTTTCGGCTCGTGGATCCTCCGGGCGGCAGGCCCGTCACTGTGGTGTCGCCCCATTCGGTCGAATCCTTCTGGCCCTGCCGAAACTCGTGCGAATAGCGGATGATTATCTCTGGCCAGTCCGGCAATTGCAGGCCCATTTCGAACCAGGCCATGCCTCGAGTAATGTACATCTCGGGGATGGGCGGCGGCAAGAACGCCCCGTCGACCGGGAAGAATCCGCCGTTGCCATCATAATAGCTGCGAAACTGGTCATACCCCGCCTTGATATAACCCAGGTCTGGCTTGGACAGGCTCAGCGTGAGGTTATAATCGCCAGTATCAAAAATGGCGTGCCCATCCATCGTGAACTGTCCGTTCTTGTCGAACGTCTGCTCCAAATGCAGATCGTGTATTCCGCCAAAGACGTCGCCCGACACATGATGCTGCTGCTCAAAAAGAGCGGTATCGCCACTGGTAATCAGTCCGCCGATTGAAAGCTCGATCCAATTGTTATACTGCGGCTCGGCCGGGGCCTCGCCCGCGACCGGCGTCGGACTGGGGCCTGATTTCGCATCGGTCGCATCGTCTGCGCGGAGAGGGACATTCGCCCAGAAAAAAACGCAGATGAGGAACGGGAACGCGCGCGCCAGCGAGCGCGAATTTTTCGGGAAGAAAATGCTAGCCATTTTAGTACCTCAGCGCTGGGCTCACCTGTGAGCCATGGATCGCTTCATGGCAGCCGGCCGACCAGCAGGTCCCTTGCTGCAAGAAGCTGGAGTGGTTGACATCTGCGATGTAAATTACGCCAGGGGCGGTTTGCTGCTGGAAATGGCATTTCAGGCAAAGGGCCTGGTTGCGGACCGTTAGCATTCGCTGATTGACCGATCCGTGCGGCGAATGGCAGACGACGCATCCCTCGCGCAGCGCTTCGTGCTCAAACACGAACGGGCCGCGCTGCGCTGTGTGGCATTGGAAGCAGGTTTCGTTTTCGCCAAGCAAAGCGGTGCCGCCTCCCTTGAGCGACTGCATGCCGCTGGTCCCGCCGCCCTTGAACACGTTTCCCTTGTGTGGATTGTGACAATCAATGCAGGTCACTTTCCCCTCCAGCACCGGGTGGTGATAAGGCAGTTCCATTGCCGCGCGCACCTCCAGGTGGCATTGGAAGCAAGCTTGCGGCGATTTGCCCGGGTTCACGATGGTATGTAACCCGCCGCCGCTTGCGACATGAAGACTGCCCGGCCCGTGACATGATTCGCAGCCGGCATCTTTGGCGTTGTCGCCGGGCGCCTTCAGGCGCGCGTGAGTGGCCGTGGCAAAATCACGCGTGATTTTCTCGTGGCATGTAGCGCACTCACTCGACCCGACATATGTCGCGCCGGGAATACTCGGCGGCGCCAGGATCGTCCGGGTGGTGGTGCTGCAGGAAAGCAGGATGGCCGTGAGTAGAGCGCTACCGCCCGCGCACCAGAGAATTCTTTTTCGTTTCTCGCCGAACCATTGGATGAGCTTTGATTGCCGCACAGTGGCCGCAGTGTTATCGGAAATCATTTCGCTCGACTACGCATTTTTACGGGGAAAAGACTTCGGCTGTTTGGGCGAGGTGAATTCCGCCTTTTTCCGATGTTCAAAATTAATCAGCAAACGGACAGCAACCATGCTTCCGGCGCCGGTTTCTGATTGCGTACTTCGGCGCGATACGCTGTCGGCGATTTGGCCGACAGTTTTTTGAAAGCGCGATTAAATTGCGACAAGGATTGAAAGCCGACTTCGAAGGCGATTTCGCTAATCCGCAGATTTGAATTGCTCAGAAGTTTGCACGCTTTCTCGATCCGCGTCCGGGCAACGTAGTCGACAAACTTGCAGGCAGTCACCCGTTTGAATTCTTCGCTCAAGTAATTCGGGCTTATGTTGACGAAGTCCGCAACTCTTGTCAGGGAAAGCTCCTCACCCAGGTGTTCGTGGATAAAACTGCGCGCCTTCCAGATCCTTGCGGGTTCCGCGTGGTTGAGGCTCTGGATTCCGAACTCCGGTGGCCGAGTTGAGGTTGTCGTTTGCATGACTCTTTATGGCCCTCTCGCCGGGGAGCCGCTCTCCGCGAATTGCTAATTCCTCCTCAGTTCTTGTTATCCGGCGGCGGACCCGAAGGCAAGATCTGATGCAATTTTGCCAAGTGATGGTGAGCAACGAAGCCGTGGCCGTGGCATCAAGGTTTACGAGAGGAGGTGTTTGAAAAATGAATCGCCCATCAGCCATGCCGGATAATCAAACCACCCATGGCATAAATGTCATTGCCGCCGTCCTGAGCGCGATCATTCCTGGCCTTGGTCAGCTCTACAAGGGGCATTTCGGACCAGGCTTTCTTTGGATGTTGCTGGGAATGCCGCTCGCCGTCTGGATCGGGATTTTGCTGAGCCTGGCCACTGCCGGGATCGGGCTAATCATCCCGGTGCTCTGCTGGGTGGCCTCGGCAGTCGATGCCTATTACAAGGTTGATCGCCGCCGCCGCCGCCATCATCACCTCGCGGACCCGACCATCTACGACGACTACGATTGATCCACGAGTCCTGCGGGAGAGTGCATCGGTCGGAGGACTGCCGGTTAAGGGCATTCCGATCGGTTCGCCAACAACGCAAGTCGATCAGGGTGCGCGCCCTGCGTAGTCGGACGGTGCCGCGGGAAAATTTTCCGGCCTTATGTCGATCGGGGTTGTCGTTAGGCCTTCGTAGGTCTCGCCCACGATCTGATCCACCACGTCTTTCACCTCATGCTTGCGTTCCCAGGCGGCCAGTTGCCGGTCCGCACCCGTTCCCTCTCGCATAATGCGCTCGATGTGCGCCATCTCGCGCTCGCTCCCGAGCTCGTGCACTTCCGGCGCGATGAACTCCAGGATTTCGTTGATCAAACTGCGCGTCTCGACCTCCCGGTTGCGACCGAAATCGATCAACTTCCCGTCGATCCCGTAGCGCGATGCGCGCCACCGATTTTCCTCGATCATGCGCCGTCGATAAATGCGGAACGAGGTATTTTGCCGCAGTAGTTTGTGCAACTTAACCACCACCGCCTGGATCAGGGCGGCGAGCGCGATCGTGTCATCGACGCGGGATTGCGCGTCGCAGATCCGGAATTCGAGCGTGTCGAAGAAAGGATGGAGCCGAATATCCCACCAGATTTTTTTCGCGTTATCGATGCAGTTGGTTTCGACGAGGATCTTCAGGTAATCCTCATACTCCGACAGACTGTCGAATGGGTCGGGAATGCCGGTCCGCGGGAAGCGTTCGAAGATATTATGCCGATAGGCTTTGAACCCGGTGTTCTGTCCGAGCCAGAAAGGGGAGTTGACCGACAAGGCGTAAATGTGGGGCAGGACGTAGCGCGCCTGGTTCATCAACTGGATCGCTTCTTCGCGATCCGGGATTCCGACGTGCACGTGCAACCCAAAGATGAGATTGCAGCGCGCGATTTGCTGCATGTCGTTCACGATCGTGGAATAGCGGTCGCCGGCGGTGATGAGTTGATTCATCCAATGCGAAAAGGGATGCGTGCCGGCGGAAGCGATGAGCAGGCCACGCCGGGCGGCGAGGGTGGCCAGTTCGCTCCGCAACTCCATTACCTGCTCCCGCGCGAAGCGGATGTCGGGGCAAATTTCGGTGCCCAGTTCGACGACCGATTGATGCATCTCAGGCTTAACGTGTTCCTTCAGCGTTATCCTCCCGTCGTCGAGAATCTGCTGGACGTAGGAGCGCAGTTCACGTGTCTCCGGATCGATGATCTGGAATTCCTCCTCGATGCCGAGAGTGAAAACGTGGTTGTTGTCGCTCATCCCCCTGATTGCGCTGCGGACGGCGCGGTGGCGGTGGGAAGAGGATCGCCGTGGTGGTCGAGAATTTCCTTCGCCTCTTCCAGAGTCGAACACGTCGTGATATGCACCTCCGGGCCGTAATGAAAGAAAGACATGATGCGCAGGCCGATGTCCCGTTGCGGGTTTGGAATCACCCGCACGACCGCGCTTACCTCCTTTCCATTGCAAAGCCGCATGATGTGTCTGAGATGGGGCGCGCAAGCCGCGTCCATCGATTCCAGGTCAGTGAAATCGGCCAGGAGTCGAAAACCAGGCTCTAAACTCGTTAGGGCTTTGCTCACTTCCACGGCGCAACGCTCGACGTCGGACGACCCGACGCCATCCCGGTAGCGGATGACGAGCAGGTTGTTCGCCGTGTCGGCTTCGACTGCGTAGGCGAGTGGGCCGATCCCCGGAATGGCGCTGATCGGCTCCCAAGTCTGCCCGTTGTCGAAAGAGGCGAAATTTTCAGCGCGAAAAAAATTAGCCTGCACCTCGTGCCGGAGTTCCTCCAATGAATAGGGACCGTAGCGCTGCCCGTTCTTGGAGACGTAAAGTTGCATTTCAGGAAGCGGGGGCAGATGACCCGGCGGGGCGGGCTGATTTCTTCGCGGCGCTCAAGCGATTGCGCGCCGCCTGCAGACGGTGCACCATCACTTCGCTCGTACGTCTGAAAAGTTCATGGCTGAGAAAGAGGTCTTCATCGCGGTGTTGCCGCAGCATGATGCCAGACAAGCCAAGGCTCGACAAGGCTCCACCGCCCGGGCATCGAATTGCCAGACGTAGGGAGAGAAAAGCCAGGACCAGCCTAACGGTTCGCCAGTCGAAACCACGTCGATCATCATCGGCTCGCCGGTCGGTTGTGGCTCCTCCAGAACCACCTTGCCGCTTTCAATCAAATAGAAACCGTTGGCCGGTTCGCCCGCGCGAAAAATGATCTGGCCGGGCTCGAAGTGCGTGGCCATTGTGC